>CAZRTB010000001.1:0-24069 GCA_964602915.1 uncultured Gammaproteobacteria bacterium
AAGCCTAAGGATTCCCACGGAAGGTTCGTCCGCGTGGGGTTAGTCGGGGCCTAAGCCGAGGCAAGAATGCGTAGGCGATGGATAGCAGGTTGATATTCCTGCACTACTAAGTAATCGTTATAGAAGTACAAGGACTTAGGAGGTTAAATTACGGCGGTTATTGGATTCCGCTCCAAGCGTGTAGGTAGTTACTGTAGGAAAATCCGCAGTAGCGTTATAACCTGAGACGCGATGGTAATTGTCTACGGACAAGAAGTAGTTGACACCACACTAACAAGAAAATCTGTGCTTCAAGATTATTTGGTACCCGTACCATAAACCGACACAGGTAGGCTGGTAGAGAATACCAAGGTGCGCGAGATAACTCTCTCTAAGGAACTCGGCAAAATGCTCTCGTAAGTTCGCAAGAAGAGAGACTGTACATTGTGAAGAAGTTAACTTTCGTAAGCATAGTACAGTGACACAAGGCAGACCCAAGCAACTGTTTACCAAAAACACAGGTCTCTGCTAACACGTAAGTGGATGTATAGGGGCTGACGCCTGCCCAGTGCTGGAAGGTCAAGGAAGTTGGTTAGGAGCAATCCAAAGCTAGCGACCAAAGCCCCAGTGAACGGCGGCCGTAACTATAACGGTCCTAAGGTAGCGAAATTCCTTGTCGGGTAAGTTCCGACCCGCACGAATGGCGTAATGATTTGGGTGCTGTCTCGGAGAGGGACTCGGCGAAATAGATTTATCTGTGAAGAAGCGGATTTGGTGTGCCAGGACAGAAAGACCCTATTGAGCTTTACTGTAGGCTGGAATTGGTCGCGGGCGTTGGATACGTAGTATAGTTGGGAGACTTTGAGATTTCACTTCCGGGTGAAAAGGAGTCGTCAGTGAAATACCAATTTTCTTACACCTGCGCTCTAACCACATACCGTTATCCGGTATTGGGAAAGTTCCTGTTGGGCAGTTTGACTGGGGCGGTCACCTCCTAAAAAGTAACGGAGGTGCGCAATGGTTCCCTCAGGTTGGTCGGAAATCAACCTTCGAGTGCAAAAGCATAAGGGAGCTTGACAGCAAGACAGACATGTCGAGCTGGTACGAAAGTAGGCTTTAGTGATCCGGTGGTTCCGCATGGAAGGGCCATCGCTCATCGGATAAAAGTTACCATAGGGATAACAGGCTGATCTCCCCCAAGAGTCCACATCGACGGGGAGGTTTGGCACCTCGATGTCGGCTCGTCGCATCCTGGGGCGGTAGTACGTCCCAAGGGTTGGGCTGTTCGCCCATTAAAGCGGCACGTGAGCTGGGTTCAGAACGTCGTGAGACAGTTCGGTCCATATCCGGCATACCCGTAAGATATTTGAGAGGAGACTTCCTTAGTACGAGAGGACCGGGAAGTACAGACCTCTGGTTTACCAGTTGTCACGCCAGTGGCATACGCTGGGTAGCCATGTCTGGAGTGGATAAATGCTGAAAGCATATAAGTATGAAGCCCACCTCAAGATGAGATATCTCATACCATAAGGTAGTAAGATCTGCCAAAGACTATGGCGTTGATAGGTTGCAAGTGTAAGTGTAGTAATACATTCAGCTGAGCAATACTAATAGATCGAGGGTTTTTTTATAACTTCTTCTGGACTACAAAGTGATCTAGAAAATGTTTTGTGATTTATTGATATGCAGTTTTAAGCGTTCTAATAATAACTTTCTGTTATCCTCTAAAGCCATGCAAAGGTGGTTCTTGAGGTATGGTTTCTAGCCTACGAGATACTTCTTCTCTCGGAGTTTTTTTCACGCCGAATCTTTTCATCATTAGAGGAATACCAGAATCACCAGCATTTTCATACGAATTTCTAATTCTTCTTTCTAATTCACAAAGAGACAATGGTCTTATTGGTTTCATAGTATTTATTCCTTATTATATTAAAAATTATTATTATTATAGCTTATAACAACTTGTATATTTTGAGATTGTTAGCTGAAATTATTGCAGATGTTATAACAAGCATAATATAATTTTAGGAATGTCACTTTTAGATAAGATTTCACTAAGTCATCAATGGATTTATAGAGTTTTTCATCCACAAGGTCAGTATCATATTGATTTTGAACTTGATAATGAATCAAAATATCTTCTAGGAGGCATTTGTACTGGTACTGATGAAGAAGTAAAGTTAAAAGATGAAATTGAAAATGCTACTAGACATCTGGTTTTTACAATGTCATATAAAGAGCTTGAGAAAGAATCCATTTCAGAAGCCCTGAGAATGGTTATCGACCCTACAAATAAAGGACGAATATTTTCATTTGCGCTAAAGAGAGGACAAGAGAGAAATCATTTAATAGTTACCAAAGTAAGAGTTACAAAGAGAGAAATTCCTAAAGAAAGTCTGATTCTAAAAGAACTACAATCAAACCCATTAAAAGTGTGCACTAGAGATGATACTCTACCCATAATA
The DNA here is from genome assembly GCA_964602915.1 of uncultured Gammaproteobacteria bacterium. Classification (GTDB taxonomy): domain Bacteria; phylum Cyanobacteriota; class Vampirovibrionia; order 2-02-FULL-35-15; family 2-02-FULL-35-15; genus CAZRTB01. The sequence continues at coordinate 2,445 of CAZRTB010000001.1, forward strand.
ATCACTTTTTCTTTAGATGAAAAAACTACACAACAATTAAAATCTATAGAAGAAGACTTTGAAAATGAAAAAGATGCAAATATAATCAGACAAAACATTCAAAGAGCTTTTGGGCAATGGCTATATGAAAACATCAACCAGTTAAACCCAGGAAGTTATACAAAAGAGGCAGAAGGTGTTCTAGATGATGAAAGCAATTATGCATTTTCATTTACTGTACTTAATTTTAAAAGAGTTGTTGTTAATAAACTTAGAATCTATCAAAGAGATCCTTATAAATTCGAATAATCAAGGCTATTCTTATCTATGATTAGCCATTATTAGTAGTTGATGTTTGGTTATCCTGGTTAATTACATCAGCAAGATACATATCACCAGCATCAGTACCATCTGAATATTGTTCTTTTGCTGTAGGACCTAAATATCTTAGTATCGGATTGCTAGAAGCCATATTAACTCTTTGCATAAATAAACTCCTTATACTAATAAGACTAACAATAATTATACCTCTCGTAACAAGTATTTACTCATATTTGAAACTATTAACTAATTAAACTGTCTTAAATTCAAGAAAATAAGGAGGTAGTCATGGGAGATTTAAGTACACTTTTAAATTCAAACATTACACAGTTAGTAGCAACTGTTGCAGGTTTTTATTGGTTAGGTAAAAAAGTTGATGAGCACTTTGCCGCATTAAATAAAAAATGCGAAGAAAAGAAAGCATCGTAAATTGATCTCTGTTCGTAATAAACCTATGAGCCTATAAAAAGGTTTATAGGTTTTTTTACTAAGTAAAAATAAAATATGATTAACTTTAAAAAAACATATGCCATTTTAACTTTAATAATCTCTGTCTTTTTTATTATATTAGGAACTGATGCTAATGAGATTTCTAAAAATTATAAAAATCAAGCCGCTACTATTACAAGTAATTATTTATTAGCTTTTCATGCCTGCAATACTACTAGTGGGACAATCGATTGTGGTCCTCCAACAAATCATTATACTTATTTAGCACAATCCAATGATGGAGAGAACTGGAGTCTAATATCTTCTGGTGGATTTCCTTTTCAAGGTAGCGTACCCGATGTAATCCAAAAAGGAAACTATCTCTATATTTATACTCCTGGCGTAGTAAATAAATACAACATATCTACTAACATGATAGAAAGTACTTCTGCAGTTACCATCCTTGATCAAACTGGAAACCGTGAAGATTTTGTAGACCCCTCTCCTATATTAGATTCAAATGGGAATATTGTTTTATTTTATCTATATAGTGGAACTTCTCTGGGGGTTGATCCTGCCATGTGTCGTAGTAGCGAAGCTCTATGTACAAAAGTTTTTAGAAGTGCTACAGAAATTTCTGGTTCAGATGGCACTAGATTTCAATCGAACATAAATGATAGAGCCGCCATAGAAATATCTGGCACAGCTACTGATGCTGCTAGTGATCCAGACATATTCGCAGGTTCTTCTTCTGGTTATTACTTATATATTTCTCGTGGAAATAGTACTCAAGTTCTCTTCTCAAGCACTTTACATGGGACATATACTTCTCTACCATTATCTTCCAGTGGGATTCTTGTTGATAATGTTGGTGGGGTCCCTGCTGGACACTTTGATTCAAATACCAACCAATATTGGACTTATACACATACAGGAATGCTTGGTCAAAATCTTTCTGTAAGAAGAGCAACACATTCTGACTTTAATAACCAGCTAACAGATTCGAACTTTGCTACTGTAATTTCTGGAACAAGTATAGGGCTGGGAAATTCATTTGATATAGCAAGTCCAGGATTCTTAGAGTTTGATAGAACCTTAAGCATTGGAAGTTCATCAGGAGGGAAATCTTCTTCCAGTTCATCTGGAAATCAAACATCATCATCAAGTAGTGGTTCTTCTACATCAGGTTCTTCTACATCAGGTTCTTCTACATCGGGTTCTTCTACTAGCTCCAGTTCTTCTACATCAGGTTCCCCTTCGCTAAGTATTACAGGAAATTCAATCGTTAATTTAAATGGGGCATCATCAACCACTGAAACCCTAACTGTTACAGCTTCAGGATTTACCGAACCAATGAATTGTACTCTTATTACTTCAAAGAAAAGAGTAATAGCTTTTACCAATGAAGATTTTACTATTCATGATCCTAGCGACATTGAATTAGTAGATATCCAAGTAAATAAAGTCAGGCGAGTTACCTACCCCACCACCGTTACAGTAAGGGTGGCTTGTAAAAAGGTAGGTCAAAGTATGGCAATTAAGGCCAGCTTTCCTATAGACATAAATAGATAGACACTTCCTTGTCATTACATCTCTTTTTTATTTTGAATTAAAAAATTATAAAGATTCTTCTTTTATTTAAATTAAATGGATTATATTTATTCTAATTTTAGGAGAATATAATAACTTCAGTCTCAGTTATAAGAGCAGTGTTTTTTGGCACAGCAGATACGCCATATACAAGTAGAGTCAGCGACAAAAAATTACATATAACTATTCCTGTTTCTGCAAAAGGAGCGGTCCCAGCAAAGCCACCAAAAACTCCTTTTTACCAAGTAGGCTTATGTGCAGATGTACTTAATCTAAGAGAAGTAGTAGCACCAAACAATTTAAGACTACTAGATGTAGTAAGCATAAAAAAACAAGGAGAAGCTTTAGACCTTGATGATGGGATAGATGAATTACCCGATGCTTTTTTCAATTCATTAGGAGAGATAAATGAAGAAATATGCACAGCTACTGGATTTAATCCTGATGAGCAAAGTGCACTACCAGAACTATTTGCACTTAGAAGTGAGCCAGTAAGTCTAAACCAAAATTAACTGGTACTGTACAAATTACTGAAAAAGATTTGGAAGGCTTAGGATTAAATGTCGAAGAATTAGCTAAAAAGGATTAACCATAGAATTAATAAATAGCAGAGGAATAACTCTAAAGTAGCTTCAGAAAATAGCTTTTCAATAGTTTTTACTTTTCATCTTTAAACCCAGGATTAAAAAAGTTATAAGAACCTTCATAAGGTCCTGTATGTAAAAAAACTGGAGCACTGCTATTAAGAAATAATTTGCTAACGATTTGAGGATTAAATGACCTATAAACTAAATCATCTATATTATGCATGGCTCCTAAAACCAAAACGACTTCTTCTCCTCTATAATCTTTAAAAAAGCTTCTAAGCTCTTTTCTTATAAGCTTTTCATGAAAGTCATTCATTTGCTTAGCTAAATTCTCAGACTGATTCATAGATGACATAAGAGCTAGCATTCCTAATGCTCTTGCATCCTTTTCATCTGTAGTTTTGTGTAAAAAAGCTTCTCTATGTAGAAATGCATAAATAGCACTAGCATGATAAGTATATAAAACTTTTAGTTGCTCTTCTGTAACGGACTCTGTTATACCGCTTTTATAAGCCTTTGAGATATGTTCATAAGCCTTATCTCCATTTGCAAGATTAAAAAAACCTTCCCATAGCTGTTTATTTGTATATCTTTCAAATTCAGGTACAACTCTAATTAACGGTTCTAAATAACTTTCAGGAAAAACATTTGAAGTCAAGCCTTCAACAAAAACATGCTTTTTATTTAGCTTAATTAACTCTTTTAAAATTTCATTTTGATAAAGAGCTATTTTTTTAGCCCTTTCTTCGTTCTGACCAACTACAGCAGCATGAAACTGTCTAAGAAAAATCACTCTTCCATAATTACTATTTCCTTGATTATCTAAAGCATAATTTTGAAATCTATTACTTAAATTATTTTCTACTTCTACTTCTACTTCTACTTTTTCTTTTGAAACAGGCAAAACAGGTGGAGTCAGACAAAACATCCCCCATCTTTGAAAAGCAAAATTTACTGTAAAACTAAGCAGAAACATAATCAAAGATTATACTTACAAGACAATTAATTCAAGGAATTTCAGGTTAAATCCTTCTAATAATACAGATTTAACTATATTCACAAACACTCTTTATATAAGCTTTTTAGCTTAAAATATATCTATATGCTAAATAAAATAAAAGAAAAAATTCTAAAAAAAGAAAGAGTAACTTTTGAAGAAGGGGTTTATTTATATAAACATCCTAATCTTTTAGAGATCGGTGAGCTTGGAAGGTTAGCTAGAGAAATTAAAGCAGGACCAGAAAAATCAAATTGGGTTTATTGGAATAAAAACTTACACTTAAATCCTACGAATGTTTGTATAGGTCGCTGTAATTTTTGTGCATTTGCAAAACTCCCTGGAGAAGAAGGTGGATGGACATATACTACTGCTGAAGCACTTGAAAAAGTTGCTACTGGTGTAAAGGGTGGAGCAAAAGAAGTCCATATTGTTGGTGGATTAAATCCTAAAGCGGCATTACCATATTATTCAGATTTATTAAAAGCTATAAAAAAAGAATATCCAAATCTCCACATAAAAGGATTTACAGCAGTAGAAATAGAATTTTTTAGCAAGCTTTCTAAATTATCAATTGAAGAAACATTAAAACACTTAGTTACAGCAGGTTTAGATAGTATGCCTGGTGGTGGTGCAGAAGTATTTTCAAAATCAGTAAGAGACGATACCTGTCCTGATAAAATCCCTGCTGAAAACTGGCTTGAGATTCATGGTACTGCTCATAAACTTGGACTAAAATCTAATGCCACAATGCTTGCTGGAATTGGTGAATCTGTAGAAGACAGAATTGACCATATGGTCCAGCTTAGAAACCAGCAAGATAAATCTGGTGGATTCCAAACATTTATTCCACTGAGTTGTCACTATGAAGACACTGACATTGCAGGAAAAGTAAATCCTATCACTGCGTTTGATGAATTAAAAAATATAGCAATATCCAGAATCATGCTTGATAATTTTGATCACATAAAAGCTTACTGGATTCAGTTAGGAGTAGGTACTGCTCAAATGGGGCTTAAATTTGGAGCTGATGATTTAGATGGAACTGTACAAGAAGAAAGTATTACTTATGCCGCTGGAGCTAAAAAAAGAGGTTTAGAAAACAATTTTATTCAAAATCTTATTAAAGAAGCCGGATTCATCCCTGTAGAAAGAGATACTATTTATAACGTACTCGAAGTATTAAAATAAGCATTTTTAAGTTCAAATCTTGTTATAATATATTAACAACTATGGAAAGTCCCCATATAAAAATTGACGTTGAGGGAGACCTATATTTTGAAGGGGAAAAATTAACCCACGATAAAGTTGTTGAATTTTTTAAAAAGCTGGATTATGAAAAAATGGATGATGACTCCTACCAGTTAAAGTGGCAACACAATAATATTACCCAAAGGATATCTATAGTTCCTGAAGATACATTGTTTATAGTAAAAGATGTTGTTAAAGAAGGTAATGAAATAAAGTTAGTTTTAAATGACGAAACTCTTGAGAAGCTTGATGCATCTACATTAGAGTTTGCAGGAAATATTCCTTATGCCATGATTAAACGTGGAAGAATAAAAGCAAGATTTAATAGGCATGCGGCATTTAGACTTGGTACAGCAATTCTTGGCTAACAACAATTTCAATTTAAAAACTTTATCTATAGAACCCATTTGGGTACTAGTTGTTTTTGGAATTTGCTTTTCATATATTTGCATAATGCCAATTGATCAGTATGATTTCTGGCAACATTTAAAAGTCGGAGAAATAATTTTCAACTCAAAGCATATTTTGAGCAATGATATTTTCACTTTTACAATTCCAAGGAAGCCATATATTGATATGCATTGGGGAGCTCAGGTTTATTACTACATACTTTATGTTTTTGGCGGACTTAAACTTTTAATCTTCAGCCATGCACTATTACTTACACTTGCATATGTTTTTGTTTTTAGAACTTCTTACATAAAAACAAATAGTCTAAAAACTTCTTCTATAGCGACTCTAATATCCTTAGTTATTTCCATGTCAAACTTTGCACTTCGCCCTCAAGAATTTTCAATTCTATTTTTTTCAATCCTGTTTTATTTATTGCAGAGTAAAAAATTATACTTAATCCCATTTATATTTTTCTTTTGGGCTAATTTCCATGGTGGTTTTTTAGCAGGATTCTTATTGATATGTGCACATCTTCTTGAAGAAATAAATTTCAAAGAAAAGATTTTCTTTAACCATGAAATTTTCTCTACACTTCTTATTTCTATATTATTTACACTTATTAACCCTTACGGAGTAGAGCTCTACTCTACACTTTTTAAAGTAGCCCCAGCATCATCCAAAATAACTAAAATATCAGAATGGATGCCTTCTTCCTTTAACGATGAAACCGGAAGAATGTTTTTTATATTTTTAATTTTATTGGTAGTAATTCAGTTATGGAAAAGGCTTCGCTGGACTAAAACAGAGATTCTAAGTTTTTTTATTTTTACCCTACTTGCTTTTAAGTATCAAAGAGCCGTTATCTGGTGGGGAATAGTAACTGTCCCTATATTTTCAAGATATATAAGCTTATTAGTACCAAATCAACCACAAAAAGCCTCACCAAATGATTACAAAATAAATCTTATTTTTGGATGCTTGATATCTACATTATTTATAAGCTATCTTCCCTGGTTTAAAGAAAACAACCCTCTTGTACCAGCAATAAAGAGATCATTAACATCTGCCGAAACTCCTATAGAACTAGCAAAGAGATTAAGCGCTCTAAAAGAGTCGAAAAGAATCTTTAATAATTTTTCATGGGGATCTTATTTCATCTGGTCACTGAGAGAAGATCAAAAACTATTCTTTGATCCAAAAGACTTTATTTATCCTAAGGAAATAATTGAGGATTATTTCCTTGTGTCTAACGGAGAAAAAGGTTGGGAAAAGATTTTAAGCAAATACGATACAGATACTGTGGCTATTGGAAAAGAAGAACAATCTGGACTAATTGAAGAGATGAGAAAATCAGATCAGTGGGAAAACACTTACGAGGATAGACTTGGATACATTTTTACTACCAGCCCGGATAACTGCCTAACCAGCGATAGAAAGAAAAGTCTGAAGCGACGTGACTGAGAGCTTTTTTAAATGCATCATCTTCTTTATGTCCCTGTAAATCAATAAAGAAAATATACTCCCCAAGCATTTTTCTAGATGGGCGAGATTCAATTCTAGTCAAATTAATTTTTTCATTTGCAAATGCCTGAAGAACACTAACCAATGTACCTGGTTTATCATATGGCACACCAAATGCAATTGTAGTTTTATCTTTTCCTGTCTTTGATGGAGTCTCAGTCCCTACTAAAACAAACCTGGTAAAATTTTCTTTTTCATCATTAATTCCCACTTCATAAACTGGAAGCTTATAGATTTCAGCAGATACTTTAGGACCAATTGCTGAAAGGCTTCCATTCTCTGACTCGCTAACAGTCTTTACTGCAAGAGAATTGCTTGCCATTGGTTCAATTTCTGCATGTGGAATAAATCTTTTAATATATGACTGACACTGATTAAGTGCCTGAGTATGTGCCATTACCTTTTTTATTTCACCTAGGTTCTTATTTCTAGTAATTAAACAATGCTCAATAGGAATAATAATTTCTGCATTAATAGTAACTTTCTGAGATACCCTCATAAGCTGATCTAAAGTTTCACCGACAGAACCCTCTATAGAATTTTCTATAGGAACAATACCAGACTTTATTTTTCCAGAATTAACTGACTCCACAACTTGTGTAATTGTTTGTAATGAGCAGATCTCACTATTAGTATTCTTTTTAAAATACTCAAGAACTGCTAAATGTGTAAATGATCCTTCAGGTCCTAAATATCCAATCATGATAAAGATATTTTAACAGTTTTTATGAACTGATTTAATTCAAATTAAATTAAAGTGCTTGTAACTCTGAAAGAACATGATTTATTTCATCTAAAGCAGTAGTGTTATCACCTTTTTTTACTGCATTTATTGCTTTTTGAAGTCTTTGACCCATCCCTTTTTTCATTCTCGATGTAATTTCAGAAACGTTTCTTAATTCGTTTTTTGCACTTTTTAAAATTGTTATTGCAGTTTTTTTATTTCCCTCATTTATTAAATTAATTGAGTCAGTCAAATCAGCAATTACTATCTGTAATGGACCAAATTCTTCCTGAGATGATAAATTGCTTTGAGTACTAGTGTTTGTACTATTACATGCAGAAACACTATTCGCTAAAAATAAAGAAAGAACTAGAAGTAGTGAAGTTAGATTTAATAATATTTTCATAGAACCTCCTAAATAGATTCCTAAATATTATATAGCAAACTTTAAAATCTAATATCCATCTAAAATCTATATAGACCTACAAGAAATAACTTATTATTCAATTGCATTATCTTCAGAATCTGAATTACCTAAAGAATTGTCATTTAAAGTTAGCTTTGTTATTAACTCATTAATTCTTGCCTCAGCACTCACAATCTTGCCATTTTTAACTAGTTTTATTAGTCTTTTTGCAAAGTCAGATCCAGAGATTCCAAACACTTTATTTATCTTTGAAATTGTTGGTTTTATCACTTTTAAGATAGCAACTGCTCCATTAATATCATCTGATTCTAAAGAGTTAATAACTGACTCTAGGCTTGCTATTAAAGCCTGAGTATCATCTTCACTTAATTGGTTAGATATTATTTTATTTGTGCCTGAAGAAGTTTCACATGAAAATGCTAGTAAATTTTGATTGAAAAATATATTAAATATAAAAAAAACAAAAATTAGATTTTTGAAGTTTTTTCTCATATATAAATAATATTGGTTAATTTATCTAAAGTTAAACAGGGATTTCTACTAGAGATTTAACCACCTAAGTGATATCCAAATCCTCTAACCGTTTGTAGTATCTTTGGTCTTGCTGGATCATTTCATTTATGGAGGTTCAGACAAGCTGAACCTTCCTTCTATTGATTCCTTTCACAATACCGGATTTGCTCAATGAATGAGACAAATCCTCTCATACAAGTTTAGTAATAAAACTCTCAGATCTAACTTTAACCACCTAAACGATATCCAAATCCTCTAACCGTTTGAAGTATCTTTGGTCTTGCTGGATCTTCTTCGAGTTTTTGACGGAGCCAGCAAATGTGCACATCCACTGTTTTTGTGTCACCATCATAATCTAATCCCCAAACACGTTCAATTAAATCATCACGAGAATAAACACGCCTTGGATTATTCATAAAAATTTCTAACAGTGCATACTCTCTAGGTGAAAGAGAAAGTTCTTTATCTGCTAACCATACACGGTGTGATGCAGTATCCATAATAATATCGCCAAAACGTAATCTCTTTCCTGGCGCCTGAGCGACCTGCTGTGCACGTCTTAAAACTGTTGAGATTCTTGCTAAGAGCTCTTCCCAAGTGAAAGGCTTAGTTACATAGTCATCAGCACCTGCTGTTAACCCTTCTACAATATCTTCCTTTGCTGTTCTACCAGTCAACATTATTACTGGAGTAAAATCTTGCTCTGCACGAACTTGTTTTAAAATCTCTACTCCCTGAGTATCAGGCAGTGTCCAGTCAAGCAAAATTAAATCAGGTTGTTCTCTTCTAAAGGCTTCAAGACCACCTTTACCATCATAAGCAGTAACTGTGTCATATCCTTTTTGCTTAAGGTTATATGCTACTGGATCTATAAGATTAACTTCGTCATCTATCAGTAAGATTTTGTTTGCCATTTTTTTACCTTTCGGATTTTAATTTTTAAACCTTTTTAACTTAGAATTAATTTGATTTTAAAAACCAATGTACCGGTCTTTATATAATTAACGTACCATAATCTAGGTTAAGATAAACCTGTCTTAACTCTATTTTTGATAAAACTAATTTTCTGGGAGGAAAACAATGAAGCTAGAACCGCTTCCTAACTTAGATTTAACCTCTATTTTGCCACCATGGAGATCTATAACATTCTTAACAATGGATAACCCTAAACCTGAGCTTCCCTTGTTTTTTGTTCTATCTATCCTATAAAACCTATCAAAAATCTTTGACACCTCAGATTCCGCTATACCAATTCCATTGTCTTCAATCTGAAAACTACCTTTAACTGGGCCAGCTTTTACAATAACTTTAGAACCCTCAGGACTATATTTAATTGCATTCTCTAAAAGATTTTGAACCACATGATCGATCTGTTCCTGATCACCAAACACTTCATAACCAGCAGGTAATTCATTTACAAGACTTGTTTTATTTTTATCAGCAATACTTTGAAGAAGTTTTATAGCATCATCTGCTCTCAACTTTAAATCTAATTTCTTTTTTTGCTGGCTAGATCTTCCAGACTTAATTTTACTTATATTTAAAAGCTCATTTACAAGCTTAGACAATCTATCAATTTCATCATTTATATTTTTTAAAAACTTATCCCGAATATCAGGATCATCTTTCGCACCTAAGAGCAAACTCTCTGTCAAAGTTTTTATATTTGTGATCGGTCTTTTTAATTCATGACTCATCTCACCGATAGACTCCTGAAAAGTTTCAAAGAATATCAATATAGTTTTCTTATCTGACGTAATAAGCTTTTTTATTTTTTGTGGTTTTATCAAACCTACCAATTCTCTCTCTGGCATAAAGCCAGATTCAACGATTTCTCTAATCTGCGAATTCACAAAACCTAAATCTTCTTTTTTCAACTCTTCATCTGTAACTTCTAAAATTTTATTTATCTGCTTATTCCAGGAAACCAGTTTTCTATTCTCATCAAACAATAAAAGGCCTACAGGTAATTCACCTACATATTTTTTCAACAAATCAAATGTTTCTTGAGTCTCTGGCATTTTATCTACTTTAGATTCAGACAAGCTGAATCTTGATTAATCATTTCCTTCAACTTAAACTGATTTTACTGGGCAAACCAGATAAACAATTTAACTATAATTTTATACCACTTATAACCCATCTAATACCAATTTGTACAGAGAACATATATCTAACCAGCAGAGATATAATCAGTTTCCTTTTCTGAAAGGATTTTTTTCAGCTCAGGATAATCCTTTAAGTACGGATCTTCTTTAATAATTTTATTTGCTTTATTCCTTGCCACTTCTAGAACTGCACTATCCCTTAATAAGTCAGATAATTTCAAATCAGGCAGGCCACTTTGTTTTGTACCTAAGAAATCCCCAGGTCCTCTTATTTTTAAATCTTCCTGAGAAATTATAAAACCATTGTTTGTTTTAGTTAAAATACCAAGCCTTCTCATTGCATCATCTGAATAGTTCTGAGGAGCTAAAAGACAATAAGCCTGATCCCCACCTCTCCCAACTCTACCTCTCAACTGGTGCAACTGTGACAGGCCAAATCTCTCAGCATTCTCTATCATCATTACAGTTGCATTCGATACATCAACTCCAACTTCAATAACAGTGGTGGTTACAAGAATATCAATTTTTCCATTTTTAAAATCCTCCATCACTTTATCTTTATCACCTGAGGTAAGCTCACCATGCATTAATCCAACTCGAAGATCTTTAAAAATATTTTTAGACAACTCTTCGAACTCTATCGTCGCCGCTTTAGCAGACAGCTTTTCTGACTCATCAATTAATGGAAAAACAATGTAAGCCTGCCTTCCTTTAGCTACTTCTCCCTGTATCAAATCATAGACTTTACTTCTCTGCCACGGTTGAACTATAGAGGTTTTAATAGGAATTCTTCCTTCTGGCATCTCATCAATTTCTGACAGCTCTAAATCCCCATGAAGTGCCAGAGCTAAAGACCTTGGGATCGGAGTCGCTGTCATAAACAAACGTTCAACATCTTTCCCTTTTTTCAGAAGTGCATCTCTCTGTTTAACACCAAATCTATGTTGCTCATCAATAATTGCTAATCCAAGATTGTTAAATTCAACATCATCCTGAATAAGAGCATGAGTCCCTACAAGGATTTTTAACTGCCCATTTACAGTCTGTTTTAATAGTTCTCTTCTTATCTTTGCAGATGTACTCCCTGTCAACAAACCAACTTGAATACCTAATGGATTTAAATATTCTTGAAATTTTCTTGCATGTTGGGTTACAAGGATTTCTGTAGGAGCCATAAGAGCAGTCTGATATCCATTTTCTATAGCCAGTAACAAAGCCAACAACGCTACTATAGTTTTCCCACTTCCAACATCACCCTGAAGCAGACGATGCATTGGCTTGTCTGACATTAAATCTTTTTTTATTTCTTCATAAACTCTTTTCTGAGCGCCAGTAAGCTTAAAAGGCAAAGCCTTTAAAAGGCTATGTACCATTCCTTCAGAATAATCTTTCAATGCTAATCCATGCCTATTTTTATCACTATGAAACCTTCTATAAGCAAGTTGTAATTGCATAAGAAAAAATTCTTCAAATACGATCCTACTTCTTGCCAGCTCACATAGCTGTGATGTGCTTGGAAAATGAATTTGATTTAAACTGCTTTTTAAATCAAGTAGCTTCTCCTCTTTTAAAATCTTTTCAGGTAGAGTTTCTTTAATGTATTCTCCATAAACATTAAAAGCATTTGAAATAACTTTCCTCATAAACTCGACAGAAAGACCTTCTGTAAGTGGATAAACAGGAACAATCCTCGCTGTATTTAAAGATGATTCGCTCGATGTACCATTAGACTCTTCATGAATAACTTCAATAGATGGGCTAGAAAGAGAGAAAGATTTTGAAAATTTGTCGAAAGATACCATGCCAGAGCAAATAACTCTTGATCCTATTGGATATTGTTTTTTATACTGCTCTTTCATTATCCTTCCGAGCTTCCCCCCAATAAATTTTGTAATAGATATTTTTCCTGTTTCATCATGGACAGCAAGAGTAATAACAGTTAGATCTCTTCTTCTGGGAGGATTAAAACTTTTCACAGATTTAATCACACCACAGATAGTTACTTCTTCACCCATTTTCAAATCCCTAATAGAAAGTTTTTTTTGATAATCAATATATGCTCTGGGAAAATATGAGAATAAATCACTTACCGAAAAAATGCCAAGCCTGTTTAATACTAGTGAAACTTTAGGTCCAACACCTTTCACATACTTTACATCTGTTTTTCTCAAATCGTCAGGAATAAAATTTGGTTTTATATTCTTTTTAATTTCTTCATTTACTTTTAAGGATTTCTGAAAATCTTCAAAAATCTCCTTAAGGATTTCCTGCGCTCTATGCACAGTGTTTATTCTCGTATTAAGATCTTGAGAAGGATATGCATAGAAAAGATTTATTATAGATTTAAGTCTTTCTCTGTCATCTATATCAACTGATAATTGCTTAGTGGTTTGAATAATGAAATTGGAAAAGGTGTTTTTTTTACCTTTTGAATTTACATAATGCTGATCAATCTCATAATTAATAGCATCTTGAATAGTCTTTAATTTTTGATATAACGGGCTTGTCATTTGTAATTATTATAAGACCCTTATTTATGTTAAAATTTTTACTATGGCAATAATTGCAGAAACATGTGCATTTGGTAATTTTAATCAGGTTGAAGAGCCAAAAGTTACTGTTATACCTGTTCCATATGAATATACTACATCATACGGTAAAGGGACAAAATTCGGACCTCAGGCTATTTTAAATGCTAGCTCTAAACTAGAACTTTTTGATGATGAGCTCTGGTTAGACATATCAAAAATTGGAATCAACACAAACACTTTTATAAATTGTGATTTTGTTAGTGATAAAACATCCAAACCTTTTATCGAACTCTCACAAGCGGTTAGAACATCCCATATCTCAGGATCACTTCCTATTATTCTTGGAGGAGAACAATCAATTTCTTATGGTGCAATAAAAGCAGTAAATGACTTATATCCAGAATTATCTATTCTTCATTTTTCTGCACATCCAGACTTAAAAGACTCGTTCAGAAGTAATAAATATAATCATCTTTGCACTATGAGAAGAGTTATAGAATCAATGCCTGAAGTTAAAATTGTCCAGCTTGGAATAAGAAATTATTCTAAAGAAGAAAAAGAATGGATTGAAAAAGAAAGTCCAAACATTGAAATCTTTTTTGGTAAAGAAAAAAGCAAATGGAATCTAACTGATATCTTAACTACGCTCACAAAAAATGTTTATATAAGCTTTGACTTTAGTGTTTTTGATATGAGCATTATGCCTTCTACAGGGAAACCTGAGCCAGGAGGGTTAGACTGGGAAGAAGTCTTAAACATTATTAAAAATGTTTGTGCATTTAAAGAAATTGTTGGTATTGATTTTGTAGAGTTTTCACCCATCTCTGGATTACATGCTCCTGATTACTTATCTGCAAAGCTAATTTATAAAACTATTGGCTATACATTTGCAAGACAATTAGGAGTTCTTGACGAAAAAGAAGAGCTTAAAAAGAAAGAAATTTTAAGTGGTATTAAATTAAATAAGATTGGTCCTTAAGTTTTTCATGTGATAGGTCCTTCATAAAAGGGATTTTTAAAAGACATTTTTGCTCGGTAATTCTACATATTTCTTCAGGTGCAGTTTTTACCACATAATCATCAGTATCTTCATCATATCCAGAAATCACAAACCCCAAGACATCAAGCTCTTTTTTCTTTGCAAACTCCAAAGTCAATACAGAGTGGTTTATAGTACCTAAAGTTGAACGACATACCACTATTAAAGGATAGTTTAAGTCTTTTATTAAATCTGCGACTAAATACACGTCATTGCGAGGAGGCTCTGAAAGAGCCGACGTGGCAATCTGTTTGCGAGATGAGATTGCTTCGTCATTACCACTTCTCGCAATGACAAAAGACGTTATCGGTACAGCAATTCCACCAATTCCTTCTACAATCACTACATCAAATTTTTTTTCTAATACTTTTATATCGGAAATAATTTTTTCAGTACTTATTTCTCTATTTTCATATTTAGATGCTACTGAAGGTGCTGATGGGAGTAAAAAGCTGTAAGAATTAAAAATTGGGATTTTATTACCCGTCAGATTCTTTAATAAATCTGTATCTTTTTCTTCTCCAGTTTGAATAGGCTTACAAATAACAACTTTTTTACCCTTATTTAAATAATATAATCCTAAAAGTGAAGTTAAAATACTTTTACCAACACCTGTATCAACAGCAGTAATAAAAAGTTTATTGTTTTGTGGAAACATGTCTATATTCTACAAAAAAAAGAGGGTACTGCTAACAATACCCTCTTAAAAATAATTGTAGACTTTACTATTTTCTACCTCTTAAGAACTCTGGAATATCCAGAATGTCTGAAGCCATTCTCTTTACTTTATCATCTACAACAACCTTAGTAGGTTTTGTAGGAGCAGATTCAAGTACTTTCTCTTCTTTCTTTTCAGGACTTACAGAACCAAAGAACTCTTTTGTAAATTCTTTGGTTTGTGATTTTTGCTTATCAAAGCTTTGTGTCTGCATACTAAAACCAGTAGCAATTACAGTAATCTGAACTTCACTTCCGAAGTTTGGATCGATAACTGCACCAATAATAATGTTTGCTTCATCCTGAGCAAGTTCATAAATAAGTCCGGCGGCTTCATGTACTTCATGTAATGTAAGATCTGAACCACCAGTAACGTTAAATATAATTCCTGATGCTCCATTAATAGTAGTTTCAAGAAGCTGGCTTTCAATCGCTTTTCTAGCGGCTTCAAGAGATCTGCCCTCACCAGATGCTCTACCAATTCCCATTAATGCTGAACCAGCATTGCTCATAATGTTTTTAACATCAGCAAAGTCAACATTAATTAGTCCTGGAATAGTAATGATATCTGAAATACCTTGTACACCTTGTAATAAGACATCATCAGCTTGTCTAAAAGCATCATGAACTGACGTTCTTCTTTCAATAACTTGTAGAAGCTTATCGTTAGGAATAGTAATTAGAGCATCTACTTTTTGTTTCAATGCTTCAATTCCTTGTTCAGCTTGTGTAATTCTTCTTCTACCTTCAAAGGTAAATGGTCTTGTACAAACTCCTACTGTTAACGAACCAAGGTCTTTAGCAATCTCAGCAACTACTGAAGCCGCACCAGTACCAGTTCCGCCACCCATACCGCAGGTTATAAATACCATGTCAGCACCTTCAATAGCGCTTGCAATTTCATCTCTGCTTTCTTCAGCCGCTTTTAAACCGACGCTTGGATTACCACCAGCACCTAAACCTTTTGTAAGTTTTGTTCCGATTTGAATTTTATTTGGTGCTTGGCATGTTTTTAAGGCCTGTGAGTCAGTGTTAACAGCCCAAAACTCAACATTACTGAGTTGTCCTTCAATCATTCTATTTACTGCATTGGTACCAGCTCCACCAACACCAAACACTTTTATATTTGCAAGTGAAAGATTTAAATTTTTTGAATCAAAAATTTCTTTTTCTTGTTGCATATTGTTTTTATAACCTCTTCTTTTTTTCAACTACCTATCCTTGATATGCTATGACCGTTACAAAAAAAATTCAAGTGGGTTCGGGAACTTTTTTCTTAAACAAGATATAGATATTCAAATCAAAGAAATAAAATTTGGCCCTATAAGCTATATAGAGGCCTAATAATGCAATTTTCTTATTTAACTCAAGCAAAAAAATTGTTCCCAAAGTGCTTAATGATTAGTTATTCTTTATATCTAAAATAGATGTTATTACATACCTTGACAATTCAAAAGATATTTTTTAGGGATATTAATACTCATCATTTTTTTCTTTTTCAAATTTCAAAAGTTCTTGTTTTTCTTTTTTGCGAGACTTAGATCTTTTTTCTAATTCAATTTTTGGTCTGAATTTATTTTCCCCTTTCCCACCAACAACTTTTGACTTTGACTCTTGCTTAGAGCCATAAACCACTTCTGATGAGCATTCCTCAACAATCTTCATATAGTTTTCATGTCTTGATCTTGGGACAGAATCATAAATATTTTCATCAATGAACAAACAGCCTTCTTCATTTATATGGAGACAGTTATCATATGAACAGTTGATATTTGACAGTTCTTTAAATGTGTTTAATATCTTTTGTGAATTTAAACCACTAAAATCAAACTGGCTAAAACCTGGAGTGTCGACTAAATAACCTACTTGATCATTAAAGTGAACAGGAATCAACTGAACATTTCTAGTTGTTTGTTTTCCTCTGTTTATAGAACTTATATCCCCTATTTTTATTTTTAATTCGGGCTTTAATGCTTTTATCAGACTAGACTTTCCAACCCCAGATGGTCCAGTCAAAACAGTGGTTTTATTTGCTAGCTTCTTTGAAAGATCATCCAAACCAAGATTTGTTAAAGCAGAGACATTTATAACATCATATCCACTTCTTTTATAAATCTTGGTTAAGTCAATTTCCTTTAAATCAATTTTATTCAAACAAATAGTAATCTCTTCGCTTGGAAGCTCATAAGAAATAAAAGACAAGTACCTGTCTAAGTTATACAAATCAAATTCAGGATTTAATGTAGAAAAAACCACTAAGACCTGATCAATATTTGCTACAGGAGGTTTATCGATCTTGTTTTTTCTATCATGTAAATCAACTATTACACCTTGTGTATCTGAAGATATTTCAATATCAACATTGTCCCCTACAAAAAGATGCTTACCTTCTTTAATTAATCTTCCTCTGGCAAAACATTCCCAAACTTTGTCATTTAAATCCTGTACATAATAGAAATTGGCTAAAATTGTTGTAATTTTTCCAGTTAAATTCATATCTTTTCTCTTGAAAACCTGGGTACCTTCTTTTCTATAGAAAAGCTTTCATGAACTGGTACTTCTTGCATAATGATTTCATGTAAAAGAAAAGAAATTATTGGGAGAATTGGAATTAAAATAAAAGAGAAAATTAAATCATAGCCAACCATACTAAATGATAAATGCCAGGTAAAGTCCAAAAGATTTGGGTTAAAAAATATTAGATAAATTATTCCTATTAAGTGAGTACAAAACATTGGTACTAAAATCGCTAAGTAGTTTTTCTTATTTTCAAAGAATAGACCTGACAAATATGCATTCAACGGTAGAGATAGTAAATATCCAAAAGTAGGTTCTTTAAAATAGTCAATGCCACCACCACCAGCAAATACTGGAAGTCCCAATAATCCAAGGAATAGGTAAATAGCTAAAGTTATTAATCCTAGTCTTGACCCCAAAATTACTCCTGTACTCCAAACCACTAAAGTTTGAATATTATAAGCATGCATTTCAAAGGAGAATCTGGGAAATATACTTAAGAAATATTTTGTCAACCCATCATTTATATCCTCATATCTAAAAAATACCCTTATAAAAGGAAGCTCAATAAAAATTAGGTTTGATAAATAAATAAGAAATAGCAAAAAAGCTACTAACAACCATTTAAACTCATAAACTTGCTTATACTT
The DNA here is from genome assembly GCA_964602915.1 of uncultured Gammaproteobacteria bacterium. Classification (GTDB taxonomy): domain Bacteria; phylum Cyanobacteriota; class Vampirovibrionia; order 2-02-FULL-35-15; family 2-02-FULL-35-15; genus CAZRTB01. Next base: position 20,739 of record CAZRTB010000001.1, read on the forward strand.
CATATATAGAAAATTTTATCATTTAATTTAATAGAATGTACTGCCTAGTTCTCGTAACTCTAAGTTAAGAGCTGTATTTTCTTTGGGCCATAAATTTGATAACATTGTCTTTATAAATATGTCTGATGAATCCACAGGTTCTCCTTTAGCTAAACTTCCAAGAAAAAATGTTATTCCAATAACATCTATTTCTGATCTTGGAGGCGTCGTTAGTGAAGTACAAACCCAATTAAGTTCTTTAATTAATAAATTAGAAAATGATGTAAGTCCTGAGTTTAAAGCTTTAATGGAAAGCTACATTAAAAAAGCAAATGAATCTGAAGAATTAAAAATAACTCTAGAGAATATTAAACTTAAATCAGAAGAATTTAAAAATGACCTTTCTCAGCTAAGAGATACAAACAGAAACCTTGTAAGTGAACTTCAAAATTCTAGAGAGATTCTAAAAAACATTGAAGATGAATTAAATAACTTAAAATACCTTTCTTCAAGAACAGAAGAAGACTATAAGGATAAAATCAAAGTCTTAAAAAAATCAAATATTGAATATGAAGATAAAATCAACATCTTACAAAAAGAAAAAGATGAAACGAAGAAAGTCCTAGAAGAAAAAATTGAAGAGCTAATTGATGTCCAGGAAGGGCTTCGCCAAGAACTTTTAGATCATAGTTATGAATCAAAAAAAATTGAACAAGAACTTATCATTCAGAAGGATAGCTTAAAGAAACAAGTAGAAGAATTTGAACTCTTAATAAGAGACCAGCAAGACCAATTGGATCTTAAGATTAAAGAGATTGAATATAAAGATGCTCTCTTAAACCAATTCATCAAACAATCAATGAATGAAAGATTATCTTCCCAGGAAGAAATTTACTATGAAGATAAGAAGCCAAAAAAGAAATTTTGGATTTTTTAACTTCTAGAACCTATTACTTCTTAACAATTTAACCTTTTTTAACCAATTTTTAATCGAAATTAGAGATAAAAAAATATATTTAGTCAAGGGTGTCAAATTTTCCCCCTTAACCTCTTTTTATATATCGAGCAGTCACAAAAGGACGAGAAAGAAGTTTTTGACATAAGGAGATAGAGAATGGCTACTATAAATGTTAATAAGAAAAGTATTATTGAGCTCAATGATATTGAGAACTCAGATTTTGATGTTTTTGAAGAAGAAAAGGAAGAAATATCAGAAGCTACCCCCCTTACAGATGACTTAGTAAGAGTGTATTTAAGAGAGATTGGTAAAATGTCAGTTTTAGATCATAAAACTGAAATAGACTTAGCAAGAAAAGTTAAAATTGGTGATATTAAAGCCAAACAAAAACTAGTCAGACACAACTTAAGACTAGTAGTTTCTATAGCTAAAAAATATTTAAATAGAGGTATGTCATTTCTTGATTTAATTCAAGAAGGAAATCTGGGATTAATGAAAGCAGTCGATAAATTCGATGCAGAACGTGGTTATAAGTTTTCTACTTATGCGACCTGGTGGGTCAGACAAGGCATCACAAGAGCCCTTTCTGACAAGTCAAGAACAATTAGACTTCCAGTTCACATGGTTGAACTAATTAGTAAAGTGAAGAAAGCATCTAAAAAATTAGGTGATAAGTTTGGTCATGCTCCTACGAATGAACAAATAGCAAAAGAAATTGGATTAGAAGTAGAAAAAGTCAAAGAAATTGTACAGTTAATGGAACTCCCTGTTTCATTAAATTCTAAAGTGAATTCAGAAGATGAAGGAAACTTAGAAGATTTAATTACCGATAACGAGGGTATTAGTCCGGAGTGTAAAGCAAATGGAATGCTACTTGGGATGAATATAAATAAAGCTCTGAAATGTTTAACATTAAAAGAGGCTTCTGTTATTAGACTAAGATTTGGGCTGGATTGCGGTCAGGAAAGAACTCTTGAAGAAGTAGGAAAAATCCTTGGCGTAACCAGAGAAAGAGTCAGACAATTAGAGTTTCGTGCACTGAAAAAACTTCGTCAACCAGGTGCATGTGACAATCTTAAAGAATACTTCGCAGCATAATTTATATAGCCCAAGACAAGCTTGGGCTTCTATATTTAATTTTCTCTACAAGATTGGATTTGTCTCAGTAACTGGGACAAATCCTTTTTCATTGATACTCAGCTAAAGAGATTTGACTTCTTTTTTGCCTAGAACCCAATATTCAAGCCAGTTAAGACACTGTTAAATAGTACTTTTTAGCAAGGGTTTCCTCCTACCCTTTTTGGGGGATAGAACACTCATTTTCTGGGGCACCTCATCACTTTATTAAACGATTCTTAGAAAGTGATAGGGAAACCTATTAGACATTTCCCGCTTATTTTCACACATATAAAGTGTAAGGAAACATTGGAAATAAGCAAACGATGAGCATTTTAAGCAGACTTTTAATTATATTATTAATTTCATTTTCACTTTTATCCAACGGATTAAATGTTACTTGCTTTGCACAAGATAACAAAGAAGATTCCGCACAAGAAGTAAATGCTGGCAACGAATCAGATAATAATGCAAGCAACCAAAAAGAGAATGAAGACACTCCTGCATATAGAGTTTTAGGGAGAAGTCTAACTGATACCGAAGAAAAGAACTACGGGAATTTAGACGAAGAAGGAATTAAAAATCAAATCTTATTCAAAGAAACAAAGCTTGTAGCAGTAAGAGCACTTTCAGCAATTGGTGAAGAAGATGAAATTGAAAAAGTAGTTTCAGCACCATTACCAGCAAAAACTTTTACAGATCTTAGGGAGTATTTCATAGGCTTAAGAGAACAGTATGGAACTGTAGCAAAAGGCATTAAAGCAATCTATGAATTAAATATTAAAGATGATGAGTATGCTTTCAAACAAGCAGTAAATGAAGCATATGAAAATGTTTTCTGTAGTCATTTAAGTCCAGAGAAAGAAGAACAGTTCTTAAAGTACTTCAAAGAAAAAGGGGCAACCACATATTCTAAAATGGTTACCGAATTACAGAACTCCATGAGTGATGAAATCAAAAAACTAGTTCTAACAAAAGTTTTAAAAGAAGTAGGCAGACAAGATTTAATGAATAAAGAAGTTTTCGTAAATAAAATACTCAATCAATCATTTACATGTCAAAACTTAAGAAAGTTACTTAAAGAAGTAGGAAAATAAAAAACATTTCATTTTTCCTAGGGCATCTTTATAACTTTGTTTTAACACTTTTCAGATACTATAATACTTATCCAAAGTTACCTTACCCTACCCAGCCTTACCAGCTGGGTTTTGTTTTTTCATATAGGCTCAGACAAGCTGAGCCTTCTATATCTAACTTCTTTCCACTCGACCAGATTTG
>CAZRTB010000001.1:24169-44734 GCA_964602915.1 uncultured Gammaproteobacteria bacterium
TTAACAACAAGTACGTGTGATTTCCTGTTTATCATCTGGGCTCAGACAAGCTGAGCCTTCTATATCTAACTTCTTTCCACTCGACCAGATTTGCTGGATGAACCAGACAAATCTTTTTAACAACAAGTACGTGTGATTTCCTGTTTATCATCTGGGCTCAGACAAGCTGAGTCTTCTTCCTTCATTATATGCTTTTCAGCCCCGTCATTGCGAAGGCTTTAGCCTGAAACAATCTCACACCCAACCAACAGAGGCTACTTCACCCTTCCAGGGTTTGCAATGACAAAGAATCTAGATTCCCTAATTAAACCAAAGAATGACAACTTGAACTTAGTTCATTTTCAAAAACATTCTGAGCAGACTCATACCCCTTTTTAAACAGTTCAATATGATCTTCAGGGTTAACCACAAATAAATCAAGCTGTGCGATAGAGCTTACGTCAGGGTTTATACAAATAATATTATTATTTGTTTTTTCTTTATTCTGACTTCCATGTAAAAAATCAATTGTTGATTTTTCTATCTTATGAATGAAATCATCAAGTGGATATCTGGATGTAGATTTATGCTTGCATTTTAATTGGACTGAAAGAGTTTTCCCTGTTTCCCATAAATCATCAGGACAAAATCTAGCAAAGATTCCATCTATATGAAGTCCATTTGAATACATTATAGGCTTGAAAAGCCCTGGAATACAGGTCGTCGCATTTAAAACTTTCGACAAATTATACCTGGCACCATTCCATATTTCTTTCTGCATTTTTAAAACATTAAACGTTACTACCCATAGATTTTCTTTCGGATGACAATATGATGCAATCGTTTTTCCAAAGGTAGTATGATCTAAAAATCCTCCTGGTGTAAAAGAAGGTTTAACAAAATATTTTGCATATCCAAACTGTAGAGTTAAGTCCATTAGCTCTCTGGCAGGTAGCTTATTTGCTCCCCAGGTCGCAACAATAGCACCACCTGATGTTCCAGAATAGTTTTCAATATCTATGTCATTATCTTGAATATATGCCAACACACCTATGTGTGCTGATAATCTTACCCCTGATGATGAAAATGCTATGTTGTATTTCATTTATATCAATTAGTAAAATTGCTTAAAAAATAAGTTACAAATTAAATCTGTAATTAGTCTAAGCAAACGAGACTAAAATTAATTTATCACATTACGTCTTAACTTTGATGCTATGGTAAATTATTTAGTTCCTTCTATTATAAATCCTTTTTATTAAATTGACATGAAAAGTAATTAATGCAACACTCCCGCTACCAAAGAATAAGACATAAATCTAAAGAAAATCCATCATCTCCTTTGTTTCGGATTTTTCTTTTTTTATTTGGAGTATTTTTAATAATAGTTTCTTTAAATATTTATAATCCATCAATCGTTCCAAATGAATTAAGAGTGATGAGTTTAAATAAGAAAAAAACTGTTTTAGTTCTTGGTTGTGATGAGATTTTGCAAAAGACAGAATACAAAGGTCATCCCGTGTGGAAAGGTCGCTCAGACACAATCTTAGTAGTCTGTTGTGATCCTCTTAAAAACTCATTAAATATTTTAAGTATTCCAAGAGACACCAAGATAAGAGTTCCTCATTTTGGTTTGCAAAAAATGAATTTTTTAAACTCAATTGCAGGTCCAATTTTTACAAAAAGAGCTTTAGAAAAGATGTTAAAGATCTCCATTGATAATACTATTGTCGTAAATGTAAAAGGACTAAACGAAATAATTGATGAAATCGGTGGAATTACCATAGATGTCCCTCAGAAGATGCAATACACAGATTATTCTGCAATGCTTTATATTGATTTAAAACCTGGAAAACAAATTTTAAACGGAGATCAAGCAATTGGCTTTGTAAGATTTAGACATGATGTGCTTGGAGACATAGGAAGAATACAAAGACAACAACTTTTTATTAGATCAGCCATTAAAAAACTTTGGGATCCAGTAACATTTACAAAGATCCCTCAGCTATCAACTATTTATAAAAAGTCTGTTCTAACTGATATGAAAACTAAAGATATAATCAGACTTGCAAACTTTATTCGAAACGTTCCTAAATCAAAACAAAAAATTGCAATGCTTCCTGGAGAATTTGGTAGTGAAGATGGAGTTAGCTACTGGGTAGCAGATCAATATGAGACAAGAAAAATTGTAAAAAGACTGTTTTATGGAGAAGAAATTCAACTTAATAAAATTGACAGAATTAATCCTAGAAAAATAAAAATTTCTATTTTAAATGGGTCAAGTAAAGATGATCATTTAGCTGGAAAACTCTCTAAAAGATTAAGAGAATATGGATACTCCATCTTGTACATACAAGATTACAAAGGACCAGTAAATACGAGTAAGATATATGCTCAAAAAGCAAATTATGAATCTGCTTTAAGAATTAAAAAGGATCTTAACAACAAAGGTGAAATAATTGTTGGGAATTTAGGTCCACCAGATACAGATGTTACTATTTTAGCTGGAGATGATTTAGTTAGCTTAGTTAAAGAAAACGAATAAATAAATGCTTTTTGATAGATTATTTTTAGCCAGTTTAATTATAGGGACCTGGGCATTTATAAAACTTTTTGAAGAGTTATTGCCTGATAAAGCCCTAAACTACTTACCAAAACCACTTGCATTGTATGCAGTAATAATTTTTATCCTATCCATGATAGTTTATTCCACTTGGCTTGCTCTAGCTCAAAGAAGAAAAGGCTACTTTAAAACAAAGTTTGAAAATACAGACCTCTCCTCTCAAATACCTAAAATAAACAATTACCCAAGTATTGATATTTTAGTAGCAGTTCATAATGAAGAGAAAGTGATTGGAAGTACTATTGAAAATCTTTTAGGTTTAAATTATCCTGATTTTAAAATTTATATTATTAATGACAGGTCCAATGACTTAACTCAAGAAATTCTTGATAACTACCACACAAAGTTTCCAAACAAAGTTAAAGCTTTTCATAGGAAGAATGATGATGAAGGTCATGGAAAAGCTGCAGGTTTAAACTATGCTATTAGACATTCAAACAGTGAACTTATAGCAGTCTTTGATGCTGATGCCAGGGTAGACTCAAACTTCCTTTTAAAGATGGTCCCGTATCTTGAAGATAAAACAGTATCAGCAGTTCAAGCTCAAAAAAGAATTATAAACTCTTCATTTAACTATCTTACAAAGCTACAAGAAAATGAATACTGCTTAGACAGCTATCTCCAGTGTGGAAGAGATACCATAAACGGAAACGTAGAACTTAGAGGTAATGGACTAATAATAAAAAGAGACGTTCTTACTAAAGTAGGGCTCTGGGATGAGCATACGCTTACTGATGATTTAGAACTTTCTACAAGACTTGCTGTTAATGGGTGGCATATTAGATTCTGTCCTGAAGCTATCGTTCAGGAACAGGCGCCTATCGATCTCAGAGCCTTGCTCCGCCAAAGACTTAGATGGGCAGAGGGTAGCTTAAGAAGATACCTTTCTAATCTTTTTAAAATGTTTGGTCCAAACAAAGAGCCTAAGCTTGCTAAACAATTTGATTCATTTGTTTTTTTAAGTCAATTCGTTGTACCCATATGGATTTTTCTAGATGTAATTTCAGAAATAGTTAGATATTTAAAAGATCAAGAAACCCATGTAACTTCACTTATGTTAATGTCGCTTGCTGTCTGGGTAACCACATTAATAAATCAAGTCTTTGGACTGAGAATATATAGAAAGTGTTCATGGAGAACCAGCTTAAAGCGTGCTATTGAAACCAATTTATATTTTCTTACATTGTGGCCTGTAGTTGTTCTTATGGCATATAGAAAAGTTCTTTTTAGTAGAACAAAAGGTAAATGGCATAGGACTGAACATTTTGATGAAGTAGAATTTGAAGTAGCAAGCAATAAGAGATAGCACCTTATATAATCACAAAAAAAATACTATAATATAATTATAAGTTTTTCGAAATAACAAAAAGGGACAAAAATGAAATTACTTGAATTTTTGTATAAAAGATTAAAATCATATGGAGTAGATCATGTATTTGGAATACCAGGAGAATCTGTTCATGTACACTTCCATTATTTAGAAAAAAGTCCACTTAAAACAATAAACATGACACATGAGCCTTCTGTAGGATACGCTGTTGACGCATACTCTAGAATCCGCGGATTAGGTGCGGCTTTAGTTAGTTATGGTGTGGGTTCATTAAATCTAGTAAATGCAGTGGGTCAGGCTTATGCAGAATGTTCACCGATGGTAGTTATTAGTGGTGGACCAGGTGTTAGTGAAAGAAGAAAATATGCTCATCTTCACCATAAAATTAGAACATATGAAACACACCAAAGAGTAATGAGTGAAATCACAGCTCTTAGTATTATCGTAGACAACCCACTCACCGCAGGAAAAGAAATTGATCGTGCACTTAGCATGGCAGTAATGTATAAAAAACCTGTCTACATTGAGATTCCTAGAGATATGGGCGAAATAGAGATAGTAGAAGAACCATTCCAGCTTCCAAAAATAACTGAAGATAGGGGAGCATTGAATGAAGCCTTAGATGAAATTATAGGCATGTTAAACAATGCAAAAAATCCAGTTATTATCGCAGATGCTGAGCTTGCCAGAATTGGGCTTCAGAAAGAACTAATGACATTTGCTGAAAGAGTAAATATTCCTGTAGCATCTACTATTTTAGGAAAATCAATTTTCCCCGAAGAGCATCCACTTGCAATGGGTGTTTATTTTGGTCAGCTAAGTAATCCAAAAGTAGCAGAGTTTATTCACAATTCTGATTTTCGTTTAATGCTTGGAGTAATACTAAGCGATATTAATCTGGGAATGTTCACTGCTAAGTTCTCTCCAGATGATGCAATAGTCGCAAACATAGATGGATTAAAAGTAAATAAGCATTTCTATCCTCAAATAGGCTTAGATTTATTTATGAAAGGACTGCTAGAAAGAAAAGATATTAAAAAACATAATATTGATTTTCCAAGAATTCAAATCCCAAACTATCCCACAGGAAAAGATACTGATCCTATTACTGTAAAAGGGATGCTCACAATGATAAATGATTTTATAGATAAAGGTTATAGAGTCATCTGTGATGTAGGAGACTGCCTTTTCGGAGGACAAGAACTTCAAACGAAAGGCGGGTCAACATTTTTATCACCTGCCTATTACTTAAGTATGGGGTTTGCTATACCAGGTGCTATCGGCGCACAGATTGCTGATCCGGGAAGAAGACCTATAGTCATGGTAGGAGATGGTGCATTTCAAATGACAGGGTTTGAAGTAATTACCATGGCTAAGTTAAATTTGAATCCTATTATAATTCTTTTTAATAATACTATTTATGCTACTTTGAGATATTGTGAACCACCAGCTACAGCTCAAAAACATCATCTACCGAAGCTTAACTATGCAAAAATTGCAGAAGATTTAGGTGGAAAAGGAATATCCATAAAAACTGTTGAGGAATTTAAAAAAGGACTTCAAACAGCAAAAGAGACAAGCGATACATTCATACTCTTAGATGTACATTTAGATGAATATGATATTTCACCAGCACTTAAAACCTTTGGAGAAAGCCTAGGCTCATTTGTAGAAGCTAGCGCCGCTGGAAAACTAAAAGCGTAGGAATAACTCTTTATCTATCTTAAGGACCCCAAAAGCTATCAATAAAATCTGACTCTAAAGCTTCTGGTTTCAGTAGTTTTTCGAATTCATTAAAAGTCATTCGTCTTAGTAAATATTCAAAGGTATTAAGCTCTGATTTTAAACATTCAGCAAAATCTGTTTCTAAATTACCCTGCTTATAGCGATTATATAAATCAACCAAAGACTTTTTCCGAGGATAGTCATCTTTAATATATTTTAGCTGATTATAAAAATCGTCAACACGCTCGACATGTAAAGGTCTTTCAGAGGAATCCTTTCCAAGAGATATGTCTAAAAGATTTAACCTGTCTACCAGCATAGAGGCTCTCTTATAAACTATATACTCTGGAGCTCGTAAAACCTGAGAAGCATTATGGATAGGACTATTAGTCGCAGAATGAAAATTTATAATGTAGTCCAGGGAAGAAGTACGAACAATTTCAGCAAGCTTATTTTTTAAGAACTGAGTATCAGAGATATCTCCTCTTTCTATTCTTACTCTTGAAGCCAAGTTTGCACAAACTCCAAAAAGATCAGAGAGATTAGAATTGCTTGAATCAAAATCTGGATTTACTGAAGCTTTTAAAGTATCAGTTAGAATTTTCCTTCTTTCCACAGAAGACAGTATTTCAAAGCATTTCAGAAGTGGGGCTTCATTTTTAACTATAATATGCATGATTAGTAAAGTATATTAAATCTACCTAACTGCGTAAATAGAAAAGATAAAGCAAATCTTAAATCTAAGATTAATTTTTTTTAATGGAGTGGAAACTGACCCAAAACTACCCATATAAGATAAAAGTAAATAGCCCATAATACAAAGAAATAACTGTCTAACCTATCTAAAAGCCCTCCATGAGATTGGAGTAAATTACCAGAATCCTTAACCCCAGCATCTCTCTTTAAGAGTGATTCAAAAAGATCACCAAACTGACCAAAGATTCCTGAAAAGATTCCAAGCATAACTCCATGAAATAAATTAAAATTAAAATAAGCCTGGTTAAAATAGATGAGTAAAATTGAAGCAATTAAACTAAACAAGAATCCACTTATAGATCCTTCCAGCGTTTTTTTAGGACTGATTTCAGGCTTTAAAGCTGTCTTCCCAAAAGCTTTCCCGCCATAATATGCTCCGATATCACACATTGCAATTGATACGATAGAAATAATTACATAAATAAAACCAATATCTCTAATAAGTAAGAAAAAGGTTGGTAAAAGTCCCACATATACAAAGCCTAAAACAGATGCTCCTATATCTGAAATACTTGCAATAGGCTCATCTTTATTTCCTCTAAAAACAAGCCTAAAAAAACAACCAATCACCCCAAAAATAAAAACAAACACATACAGCTTTATAGGCAAATCCTTATTAAAACCAAAAATCGGCAATGCTGATGTAATCCAAAATAGTATGCTTACAAACCGAATCCACCATTTTGATGGATTAATACCTTTTGTTCTAACAATATTTATATACTCTGAATTGACCTGCCATGAAATAAAAAGCGACAAAAGGGCTAACAAAATACCACCAAAATATAAGCAAATAAATGAAATCCCAAACACTAATACCCCAATAAATAATCTCGAGGTCTTTTTTTCTTTTTTATTTACAGCTTCATTTGTCATTCAAATATATTTTATCTTCTTAAAACAAGATTTACATGATTAATTACATGTAACCATGCATAAAAACTTAGTAAATTGGTAACTCGTTTAATGTATATTATTAATGATGGCTGATATAAAGAAAAAAGAAGTAATAATAGTTGGAGGGGGTCCTTCCGGGCTGGCTACAGCAAAGTTATTAGCTGATAATAATATTGATACTTTATTAATCACAAGATCAAATAAAGAAATAAGCAAATCTTTTTACAGTAGTCTTGTTTTTGAACAGTCTTTAAAAGGTATATTTGGTGGGGTTTCAGAAGGAAAAGATCAAGCACCAATTGAAAGATTTCTTTCAAAACAAAAATCGTTTTTATTAGATAGAGAAAATTTTAGTTGTATAGATCTAAATACAAATAACGAAAATAATTTTATTGTTCTCAGAAGTGCATTTTCAGCATGGATGGCTAAACAAATAGAAAAAGCCGGGGCAACAATCCTATATGATGAACTGGTTAAAGATTTAATTATAGAGAATGGCATAGTAAAAGGTGTTATAACAGAAAATGATTCATATCACTCAAACACTGTCGTAATGGCTGAAGGCTCAAAAGGTATTTTAAGTAAAAAATGTGGGCTCAGAAAAGGGGATTATACTCCTGATGAGCTTTATCTTTTTGTTGAAGAGGTTATAGAATTACCATCAAAATCTATAGAACAAAGATTTGAGATAGACCAAGGACAAGGAGTTTCAATAATTTTAAATCCATATGAATTCTTTAAAATGGAAAGTACCGGCTTTATCAACACAAACAAAAAATCTATTTCTGTTGGAGTTGGGGTCTTATTTTCAGATTTAATTAAAAACAACGTTAATGTAAATTATTGTATTGAAGGTATAAAGATTCACCCTGGAATTAATCCTTTTATTAAAGGTGGCGAAACTATAAAATATAATTCTTATATCCTTCCTAAAAAAGTCTGGTCAAAAGATTCTGGACTGAAAAAGTTATATGGAAATGGATATTTAATTGTTGGGGGATGTGGAAATCTTATAGATATAAAGAGCCCTGACATTACAAATCTATCATTTATCTCCAGTAAAATTGCTTGTGAAACTATTATTAAATCTAAAGAATTAAATGATTACAGCATGAAAGCTCTTTCTTTATATCAAAAACTAATTGAAAGTAAGATTGAGATTATTAAGCCTAAAGAGGAAATAAAGTCATAATGCCAAGAGCAAAAAAAGAAGCCACAATAAAAATAACTCCTATTTATGAAAAGCTTTTAATAAATAGGTTTAAACCCGATACAGAATCTCATATAAAGTTAAACAATGACACATGCCTTGTTTGTGAAAATAAAGAATGTACCAAGTTTTGCCCATCAAATGTATTCACCTGGTCCGATCATGATGAGAAAATAATAGTTACTTATGAAAACTGTTTAGAGTGTGGGGCTTGTAAAAGCGGTTGCCCTTATGAAGCTATACAATACACTAATCCTTCCAGCGGATATGGGATTTTGTAGCAGATAATGCCTTAAAACTTAGAGTATAATACTAATCATGGTTACAAGCTATATTAAGAGTCTAGTTAAAGTATTCAAAGAGGTTTTTTCAGAGCTTGGTATAAGCGGAGTAAAAAGATTATATGCATTTTTATCTTTTGCTTTTAAACTAAGCCTTTATGTCTGGTTTGAAAATAAAGAATTCATCAGAACAAATAATACCCTTTTTTCAATATGTGCAAAATTTGATCCTCTTTTAAAACTTCAAAAAGTAGAAAGGGATGTTTTAAGAGCCAAATGGGTATTAGAACAGATTCTAAATCTTGGGACTACTTTTATAAAGCTTGGACAAATTATGTCTACAAGAGCAGACCTAATCCCTCTCACTTATATGAAAGAGTTAGCAAAACTTCAGGATGAAGTTCCACCTTTCGATAACGATTTAGCTTTTGAAACCATTCAAAGTGAGCTAAAAAAACCTATATCAGGAATTTTTAGCGATTTAAGTCGTATTCCTATTGCCTCTGCAAGTCTTGGTCAAGTCTACAAAGGAAGATTACTAGATATAAACAAAGATGTGATAGTAAAAGTACAAAGACCGAATTTACAAGAATCTATTAAAGATGATGTATCAATATTAAAAATCATTGCTAAAGAAATTTCTAAATACCCAGAACTTGTCAGAGGCACTGATTACTTAGCATTGTTAGATGAGTTTCTTAGAGTAATCTATGAAGAGATTGATTATTTAAAAGAAGGTAAAAATTGTGACTTGTTTAGAAAAAACTTTAAGGGATATTTTAGAGTTTATGTACCCAAAGTCTACTGGCAATACACCACTAGAAAAGTTATCACCCTAGAATATATAGATGGATATAAAGTAACTGAAAGTGAAAAGATGCTTTCAATGGGAATGAACCTAAAAGAAATTACAAGAGAAGGTTGTAACATTTACCTAAAACAGCTTTTAACTGATGGATTTTTTCACGCTGACCCACACCCAGGAAATCTTAGAATAATGAGAGATGGAAGACTGGCATTTTTTGATTTTGGAATGGTTGGATATGTCTCAAAAGAAATGCAGATGAAGCTGGTGAATACCATTTTACATTTAATAAATAGAGATTACAGAGGCGTAGTAGATGATTTTGTGTCAATGGGACTTTTAGATAAAGACTCTAAAGATCTTGATAATGTAGCAAAAGATTTCAAGCCTATTTACGATACCAGGTTTGGTCAAAGTACAGAAGTGACCACTAGCTTTAAGCAAATTTTAGAAGATATGGCTGAAGTAGTTTATAAATATAAGTTTAAACTTCCTGTAGAACTTGCTTTAATAATCAGAGCACTACTTACTCTAGAAGGCTTAGGACATTCTCTAGATCCAGGATTTAATGTAATTAAATCTTTAATTCCATTCATACAAAAATACATGTTCACTAAAGAAGGTACATGGCTAAGAGAGCATTTAACAGATCAATTCTTAACAAATAATCTGGGATTTAAGAGTTCAGATTCTATTATCAAAAATAATCTTGAAATTACTGAAATTACAAACTGCATTAAAAACAAATTCTTAGAAGTTGTAAGTTATAATTAGAAAGAGGAAGGGGCCCATAGCTCAGTTGGTAGAGCACTTCCATGGCATGGAAGGGGTCAGGAGTTCGAGTCTCCTTGGGTCCACTTATTTGTTTTTACTTATTACTAAGTACTTCCTAGTTTATATAAATACTCTGGCGCAATATCTGCTCCGTTATCCCAACAAATAGTTCCGATCTCACTATTAAAACAGAAGGTTTTAAAATATTCTTTCTTTTTTAAGGGTTCAAAAATCTCTCCATTTAAGTCATTTGACAAATCTACAATTTTTGACTCTCCAGTACTAAATAAAATTTTGATTTTATACTCATCAACATATTCAGCTGATCTTACTTCTAACATTGTTACTCCTTTATGTAAGTGGCTCAATCTTATTTAATGGTTTCGCCTGTAAAGCCAGCTCCCAATCTTTTTGAAGTTCATCTTTATGAATAAGAGCCCATTCTATAACTAAAGATACTACCCTAGGTGGTAAATCTCCCTCAACAAATTTTATTTCCTCAATAGAGAATATTCCCAATTTATCACCATATCTTGCATGAAAATGTGGTGGGGCATGATCTTTATAAAAGATAGCAATGACAATTCCTAAAAATCTGCATATTTCTGGCATACTATTGATTTTTACCAAGAGTATTATAAATTATATTAAGAAAAAGTGATAGTACTCAAGTAAATAAGCAAAATCATTTTCATTTACACTACGCTTAATACTGTAATTTTATTTTCAATTGGTAAGCCAGGGTAAGCCTTTTTTACTGCTTCTTGAGCTAGTTGTTTTGTATACCATGTACGTGAAGTACCAGTAATAATTATGCCTTCTTTTTCTTCTCCGACAACTGCTAGATTCTTCACTCTTCCAAATGTAGACTCTTTAACTATTTTTTCTAAATTAGTTTCAAATTTTGGTCTTTGATGATTATGGTGGTGTGGTGCACCGATATGAGGGATAGCTGGTACAACTGATGTAAGTGCTTGCATAAATAACTCCTAAAACATGCATCATTGCACGGATTTAAGATTGTAAGGCTTAAGTAAGATTATTTAGCTAAATTTTATAAAGTCTTAATTTCGTATTTGTAAATCGAACGGTATTTAACATAGGATTAATTTTACTTCTTAATTTTGTCAGAGATTTTACCTGATAATATTTCTATCTCAAAAATGGTAAAAATATTCTGTCATTGCGAGGAGGCTGAGTTCATCAAAGCCGACAAAACACTCCTTTCAATGCTCTGTCATTGCGAGGAAGCTGAGTTCATCGAAGCCGACGAAACCTCCCTTTCAATGCTCTGTCATTGCGAGGAGCGTTAGTGACGAAGCAATCTCATGTCAAATATTTACTTTACTTATATTATGACAAACAAAAATAACTCTGTTCTATATACAGGGGTAACAAACAATTTAAAAAGAAGAACTTATGAACATAGGAATAAATTGATAAGAGGTTTCACTAGCAAATACAATGTTAATAAATTAATTTACTATGAGATGTTTCACAGCATAAATCAAGCAATTAAAAGAGAAAAACAAATTAAAGCTGGATCAAGGAATAAAAAGATAAGTCTTATTAAAGAATTTAATGTCTTATTTGAAGACTTGTATGAAAGTATATAAATTAGTTTGGATTCCCCTTGAGATTGCTTCACCATTTCATGGTTCGCAATGACGAAGAAGCACTCCTTTCAATGCTCTGTCATTGCGAGGAAGCTGAGTTCATCGAAGCCGACGAAACCTCCCTTTCAATGCTCTGTCATTGCGAGGAGCGTTAGTGACGAAGCAATCTCATGTCAAATATTTACTTTACTTATATTATGACAAACAAAAATAACTCTGTTCTATATACAGGGGTAACAAACAATTTAAAAAGAAGAACTTATGAACATAGGAATAAATTGGTAAGAGGTTTCAATGGCAAAAAAAAGAGGCTTTATCAGCCCCTCTTTTTAAAATCTAAAATAACTAAATTAAGTTATTTTCTTTTACCATTTTTGGACTGAAAATCATTGTAGAACTTACGTATAATTTCACCAGCAACTTCTCTTCCACCAAGACCAAATGAAAGAACAAAAGCGGCAACTATACCAGTAAATAAAATCTCAATTAGTGGTTTTGAGATTTGAAGTTCGTGTAATGCAGCAAGTACTGCAAATGTGTAAATAGCACCTTTTGAAAGCCCAGAATAGTAACCTAAATCATCGCTAACTGTTTTTTGGATAAGGTTACCAACAAAAGTTGCAACAATAGATGCTACCACTAGTATTAAAACTGCAACAAATACATTTGGCAGATAGTGTAAGACATCGTTTAAGAATTGATTTAATTGATCTAAATGAGCAACATCAGCAGCGGCTATAAATACTACGATTAATATAACCCACTTAACGATTTCTTCAATCAAAGCACTAGATTTTACTCCAAGAACAGCAAACAAATGGTGCAATGGTGTTTTTTCTATTAATGAATCAAGTTTTAGATTTTTTGCAAAAGCTCCAACTGCTTCTCCTAGCCCCATTGCTAACAATGATCCTAAGACTAGGATTAAACCTGCACCAATTAGAAGAGGTGCCACGGAAATCATCCTATCTACAAAAATAAACCATGCATCATATAGAGATGTATACCAACCATTCCAGTCAAACATTTTTTTACCTTCCTTTTTTACCAGCTACTTAATAAGTAGATTAAAATTTCATAAAGAACTTTCACTGAGTTTATACCCTTAACTTAAGAAGCCTGTACAGAGGGAAACTGTTCCATCAGGGTTAACTTGTGCAAAGGAATATTAATTAATATTTCAATTATTATCTTGATCAGGGATATACTTCATTTAAGGCAAAGTAGTATTTAATCCTTCTTCTATATCACTTCTCGATTTTCTACGCCCACCATCAGTACTATACCAGGAATAGAAATTTGGAATTGTTTTTGTATTAAAATTTCCTGGTTTATAAAACTCTACTCTATATCCAGAGATTTTATAAGAACTCCATGTTCCACCTGTTGATCTAGGATTTTCCTGCTTATCAAATATAGGAGTAATTTTAACTCCTGCTTCTCTTAATTTCCTATCGATCGCACCTCTATCTCCTTCAAGGAAATCTTTACTTGTTCCAGTTGAAGGTTTAAAATTAAATTTAAATTCTTTTTTCTTCCCATTAATTTCAGTAGTAAAACTCATTCCAGAAAAATCAGTATCAAAGTCCATTGATTTTAAAGGTTTTTCAGTAGATGGTTTAAATCCTAACGGATTACCTAGTCTTGAAGGAACATCATTTATAATTGCCCCTGAAGAATTTGGTCTTGAGTCTACTAAAGAACTAGCATAAGGACTACTGCTTACACCTGCAGTATAAGTACTAGAGCCTGAAACCTGTGTCATATATCCAGGATTGCCAGCAGATCCATTCCCACCTTCTAACTTAAAAACTTTATCATCATCACCACTAGCAGTAGACTTCCAGTAATATGGGCTACTATCTCTGTGCTTATAATAAATTTTTCCTCCACTATTTATAAAAGCATAGCTTGGAAACTGAGAATGATAAATAGTTCCACTTCGAGATAAAAGAGATGAAAATCCTACAGGAAGTGCAGATTTAGCATGATAAGCATTGTTCGGTCTTGTAGGGTCAACTGGACCAGTATGATTTACAGCAGAATAATATCCTCTTATAGCACCGATTAATGGATGAAGATCTGCAGGATGGTGAGATGAGATTAAACTACTTGAATTATTTATTCTTCCTGAAGCTGGTCTAATGACAGGATCACCAGAATAAACTTTTCTTGGCACACCTGTTCCATCTATCCGTATCCTTTCTCCAGTATCATATATAGGTCTTCGTGAAAAACTATCAGTAGAGCTAGAGTATGATCTTGTACCGTAGTTAAATGGATTAAACCAGAAGCCTCCACCGCCTCCGCCACCTCCCCAAGAGCCGCCTCCACCGCCGCCCCAAGCACCCCAGCCTCCTCCACCGCCGCCACCCCAGTAGCCGCCTCCACCGCCACCGCCGCCTCCCCAAAATGCATGTGGGAAGTAAGTGGTTCCTGCAGAAAAGTTTATTCTATTTCCACCATTGTTAAAAAAGCTTCCTGGACCAAACTGAAAAAACCCAAAAGGACCCTGAACAAAATTTGCATTAGGAAATCCACTTCTTACAAAAGTATTTCCATTTCGAATAAGTCCTAATTCATTTACAGAAGTATTAAAAATATCGTTAGTATTAAAATTTAGATTTCCATTAAACTGACCTACTGGTATCTGCCCTATATTTCCATTATTCATAAAAAATGAAGGGAGAAAATTTCCATTCGAGTTAAGTCCACTATTATAAACAAAGGTTCCATTTCCAGCATTAAATAATTTCCCTGGCTGTCCCGGAAAAAGAAGATTTCCCTGTCCGACAGGGACAGTAGATGACATCTCCAAGACTCTAGGCAAAATATTTTTTAATGCCTGAGCTATTTTGGGATCGTTAGGCCCATTTACACCTTCAAAACTTAAATCTACTCTAACCATAAGGTAAAAATCACCCCATCAAATTCATAACTTATTTACATTATGCACTGGTTAAAAGCTTTATAAACAGGCGTTTTGAGATGATTTTACACCATGAAAACCAACTATACTAGTTTAAAGTTTGATTATTGTTTTTTACTTAATTCATCTGAAATCAAGCGCTTAATATTCTCTATTTTTTGTCTCACAGAAGGATCTATGTCTTTAGTATTAAGTCCTTCAAATCTTTTAAGTGTCAGCTTAAGACTGTCTAAATTATAAGATCCACTTTCATCCTGATAAGGATAGCTTAAAGCATGACTTACCAGACCATAAAAATCAGAATGTGGGCTTTTAGTAGAATTATAGCTACCAAAAGTTTTATCTTCTCTAAGATCACTGATAGCATCTTTCAAATTCTTAGGGAGGTTTTGACTTTGTGTTGGTGGTGGAACTGAAGGTTTCCCTGCAATGACAGGACCATTTTCTAATTTAGGCTTTGTAGGCAGAGGAACTTTTGGTTTAGCCTGTTCTAATGAACCAACTCCAGAACTTTGTACATTAGGTTTCTGAGGTGTAGGTTTTGGAGGGTTCTCACTTGGTGTAAAACTATCTTCTTTTTTTGTACCAAAGTCAACGGTAGCTCCATCTCCTAATCTATACCAGTAACCGTTATAATAAATCTGATGTTCAAATTTTATATTGTGATTTGATTTATGATGTCCACCAGAGAATTCTATTCCTCCGTTTTCACCTCTTACATACTGACCAACAAAACCAGTTCTTTCAAAAATATTCCTACCTTTAGCATCTTTTTTTCCTGTATCTTTTAAATCTAATTGCTCTATCGATCTTTTAAAATGTGCATCTGCTTCTGATGATTTTGGTATTTGCGCTTCATTTAAATTTTTAATTCCTACTCTGGTTATTCTCCCATCCTGACCTACAGTATAAGGCGGCACATAAGAACCATCTTTAGCTGTACCAGAATTGTAGTAATAATTGCTTGGCTTACTTTTATTTTCACTTCCAAGTCCTTGAGTTCCTTGACCGCTTTGATTACTTCCCAGATTAAAAACTCTTCCAGGAAAATTATTAAAAAGTGGAACTCCTCTTTGGCTAAGATTTTGATTATAGTTACGAACATTAGTATTAAAAGCATTCCTAATAGGGCCAAATGAACGGAAATCCATAAGTCCACCGAATGGAAAAGAAGTAGCCTGGTAGTTAAATATGTTTATCATCTAGATTTTATCTACCCTTTTATAAAAAACTTTTATTTCAATTTTTAAAAAATAGTATCTTTAGAGGAGGAGATAGCACGGGGAAATATTTATCTTCTGCTATTCAGATTTTTCTGGGCAGAAGCTCTTACAGTGGGATCCGGATCATTTAATAGTTCTCTTAAAACAGAGATACGTGTAGTTTCACTTGTTGCAATTTTTTTTCTTTCATCGACTCCTCTATTTTTTAAATTAGCAATAGCAGAAGATCTAACTAATGACACCGTATCATTCAATAACTGTTCTAGTACATTAAACGGTATTTTTTTATTTCTTGCCAAATCCCACCTTACAACTCTGGATTCATCTTTGGAAAGCATTTCTAACACCTTTGGAGGGGCTCCTTCATTGCTTGCTACAGACATTCTTATTGATTCATCTTTGTCATGAGCAAGTTCTTCTAAAGTCTCCGGTGGAGTTTCTTTTCCCTTTGCTAGTGATATTTTCTCCTCATGGCTAAGAGTTTTAATGTTTATCTTGCTCCTAGATAGTTTGGGATTTTGAATAACAGAAAGCTTAACAGGAAAGGGTTGAGAACTTTCACTCCTCTCAAACTTATCAACAGAACTACTGGAATTAAAATCAGACCCTAAACCATTATTGCTTTTTCTAGGTACAAAATTATCAGCCCCACTGCTGGGTAGAGAACTGGAAGTGTTTCCTAATCTATGCCAATAACCATTATAATAAACCTGACGCTCAAAAGACACTCCTCTGCTTCTAGCATGAGAACCACCAGAGAATTCTATCCCCCCATCTTGAGTTCTTGAATATACTCCATTAAAACCATCTCTTCTAAATGTCCCATCTCCATTTGGTATCAGATCTAATTGTTTTACTGATCTATTAAAATGATCTTCTGCTTGTTCTGGTGTTTTCGGTCTTACTGCCTGACTGATATCTCTAAGTCCTTCTATGTTTATAGAACCATTAGCACCTACGCTGAATGGAGGCACATAGAAACCATTACTATCATTTCCAGAGTTATAATAATAACCACTTCCATTACTTCCAAGCCCCATAATGTTTCCCAGGTTAAAAACTCTTCCAGGAGAATTATTAAAAAGAGAAATTCCAGTTAAACCAAGATTTTGATTAAAGCCAGAAAGTCCAGAATTAAAAGCATTATGTATTAGGCCAAATGAAACATTATTCATATAGCCCATAGAAAGAAAAGGATTATTCCCTAGTGGTAAATTATTTATCATGTATACATTACTTACCCTATAAGAAAATGGTATTCATCTGGTTAAGAAAATTTGAGGTTTTTAGAGGAGAGGAATTAGGGATAACTCCGCCCTTTAGCTAAACAATCTTCCCAGCCCAGAGTA
The DNA here is from genome assembly GCA_964602915.1 of uncultured Gammaproteobacteria bacterium. GTDB lineage: Bacteria > Cyanobacteriota > Vampirovibrionia > 2-02-FULL-35-15 > 2-02-FULL-35-15 > CAZRTB01. The sequence goes on from CAZRTB010000001.1 coordinate 41,667, forward strand.
AGCTTAAGAATTCTTCCCATGGAAGAATCATTATTTCTAGATCATTTTTTAAAATCATTTTTCTCTTCCTTTTATCAAGACTAACAACATAATCTCTGGTTTTAATAAATCATAATAAATAGAATTCTTAAATCTTTCTTTTAGAAAAGTTGACTTCCCTGTTTTTCTTGCTCCCCATAAAAAAGCAGATTGCCTTCTAGGAAGATCAATTTTTAATATTCTTTCATATTTAACTAATTCGGAGTTCATTCCATAGTAGTATCACCCACAGGGAGGACAGTCAAGAACAATAATACTCTTTTCAATGCTTTGTCATTGCGAGAAGCGTTAGCGACGAAGCAATCTCAAATACCACTATCAACCAACAGAGATTGCTTCAGGCAAAGCCTTCACAATGACAAATCTAAACTCTTCGTTCAAGCTAAGGAGGAATGACATTTCACTGAAAGGTTCAGCGCAGGGTGACATAATGATTACCTGCTACGATACTTAGGGAGTAATCAATTTATCTATTTGAGCTATTAAAGCTTTAATTTTTTCTTTAATTTTGTCATCAAGCCCAGCAATAGTGTTAAATTTATCTAACACCCCTTTTAGGGTTTTTAGATCCTTTACAGTCGAATCCCTAGTAATCATTGGGAACTCAAGAATTAGCTTTGCCGCAGCCTTTTTAGGATCTCCACCTGGAAGAGCATTTATATCCTTAGTAATACCATCTATACCACCATTTCCCTTTGTGATTTTTTCTACATCTGCATCACCTGCTAAAGGTTTTGCATCATCAGGTTTTGGAGGAGGAACAGCTGACTTTAATTTAACTAATTCATTGACCAAACCAATTAGAGAAGTGACCTTAGCTTTTACACCATCAGGTGCCACCTTTAAAAGATCAGCTAAAGTTCCAGCTAAAGCTTTTAGATTATCTAAGCTCATGTCAGCAGTAACATCAGGTAAATCTCCTACTGCTTTTTTATTAGCGTCAGGGAATTTGTCTTTCTCAGCTTTTAATGCTTTTATCTCTTCATTTACTTTATCCACTTTATCGTTAGGTAGTGGCTTACCAGCCCCAGGTCCACCAAGACCTCCAGCACCGCCTGCAGCCCCAGCCCCATCAAAGTCATATGCTATTTTAAATACATCTCCCATAGATGATTTTGAAATATTTAATTCTATACCAGCGGCTCCTACAGTAAATGAAACATTATCAAAACCTGGATGCTCAGCCTTACCATTAAATGCGGCAATAGTATCTCCAGCTTTAAATGTTCCTGCTGGTTTAGAATCAACAACTCCTTGTGCTATTCCTTTTCCAAACTCTGTAAAAAAAGTTTTAAATTCTGTAGACTGACCACCAACGAACTTACTACTTCCCATTAGTTCAGTCCATTGTCTTGCCATAAGGTCTACGCTAAAAGGAGTATCTTCTTTTACGCTCTTTAAAAATTGTTCTTTAAAGTCTTTATAAAAATCTTCTTTTGTTTTCCCGGCAGCGACATAAGCTTCTTCACCCCAAGCACGAATAGCTTCTAATTCATGAATACTAATAAACTTTACATTAGCACCATCATTATTCCAAAATTTATTTAGAATCCCTCTAATTTGCTTAGCTTTATCAGCACCGCCAATAGCATTTGCTATTTCTGCGGCTTGAGCTTTAAGATCTTTACTATTTACAGCAAAAGTGTTTTTAACATTTTCTGTTCTCCAGACTTTTCTTGCTGATTGAATACTTTCAATTACAGGTGCTTTTACAGCAGGAGTTGGTCTTGCTGGATCTTTATCCTCAAGTGGTTCACTACCAGCAATCTTTTTTTCATATTCTACAGAACCATCATCTACTTTTTTATCTTTATCTGCCGCTGGACCAAGAGGTTTTTTAAATAAATCTAATTTATCACCTTTAAGTGCTGAGGTTAATTGTTCTTGTAAAGGTTTAAACTCATCACCAACATCTGCATTTAATAATGCACTTAAGAATTCGTTTTCTTGTTCACTATCTATAAAAGCATCATCTTTACCAGCAGTAAGCCCGGTTACATTAGTTTTTAAAATTGCTTTTGCTTTATCAACATCTAAAGTTTTATCAGCTTTTAGTGCTTCGTCTTTAAGTTTTGTTAAAACTTTCGTCTGATCTGCAGTTAATGGTTTTTTTATTATTGCTGGATTAGTTAATGAACTTCCTGGTGCTACTGGATCTGCCATGTTATTTATTTGAATAAGTTATATTCAAATCCCCCTTTTTCTCGGCCTATAAAATATAGGCACAAAGTCTTACATTTATTAATATTACCTATGTAAGTTATCCCACCGTTAAGCTTATATGTATTACTTAAACTTAAGAGCTTAATTTTTTTTTACCCAGAAACCCTTGACAATTAAATATATTTAAGAAATGTAGGTTTTTTAGTGTAGTTTATACAGATGGTTATCTTAAATCATATGGAAATATAAGGACCATCAAAACTTGGCGGTTCATACTCTGTATAATCCCAGGTTAATGAAATAGAACCATCTGCTGAAGCTCTTTGTAAAAACACTCTTAACTCATCTATGTTCTTTACATTTCTAAGCTCAGTAGCGAAATTTATATCTTTATCGTTAGCTGAAAACCATTCGCCCCACTGTTTAGGCTTATTTCCATCAAAAGAACCAGCTCTAACTCCTACTGAAATATTGTTGTCTTTATCCACTTTCATTTCATACATGTAATCAGGACCAGTGTGAATATCCTTCTTAATACCAAACAAAATGTTATTTCCTGAATCTTTCACTTGCTTTGCTTGTAGTGCTACAGCTAACATAGCATTTATCGCATTTTTATCTAAATCAGGTTTTACTTGCTCTAGTCTTAGCGCTAATTTTATTAGTTTATTAGGATCATCAAATGAACCGTCTCCTACATCACGATTAATACTTGCCATAAATTTATGCAATTCATCATTTCCTAAGTCATTTATAAGTGGGGTTAAAACTCTTACAAGATCATTTACATCTCTAACAACAGAGGTCATATCAGCTTTTTTTTTATCCTCCGGAGGAGGAATTACTGGCTTTGGATCTGCTGGTGG
>CAZRTB010000001.1:44834-156014 GCA_964602915.1 uncultured Gammaproteobacteria bacterium
TACTGCTGGTTTCGGATCTGCCGGTGGTACTGCTGGTTTCGGATCTGCCGGTGGTACTGCTGGTTTCGGATCTGCCGGTGGTTTTGCCGAAAGAGTTTTAATCAGCGCTTCTACCTGTCCTAACAGTGACTCAAGATGAGCTTTAACTGCAGGTGGAATACCAGTAGCAGATGAAAGAGCTTTTAAATTGTTTTTTAGAGCTTCTAGATCCGTAAGATTTCCAGAAGATAAAATTTTAGGAATATCTGTGGCTTTTAAATCTGCCAGTGCTTTCTTTTGTTTATCATCGAATTTACTCTCGTCTTTAACTTCATCAAGCTTAGCTTTTAAATCATCTTTTATTTTTTGCGGATCTAAAGCTTTAACTTTATTATCATCTGATGCAGTATTATGCTCTATTTCTTTAAACTTTATTCCTGTACCATCATGATATGCTACCAGTGCTCTACTCCCAAAAGGATTTCCATCCTCAGTTCCATCATAGTTAGCTAAAACTGCAGAATCACCTTTCTTCGTTAACTTATCTAACTTATCTTTTCCAAATCCAGTGTTTTTAACTATTTCCAGAGTCATTTCTTTAAAGAATTCTTTTAACTCTTTAGTATGTCCACCCTTTTCCCAATCTGTACTTTGAAAAAGTGCTAAGAAAGAATCTACTGTGAACTGACCATCTTTTTTAAAGTTATCAGTAATATATTTCCCCATTTTTTCAAAAAATTGTTTTTTTACTTTATCAGCCAGTGCAGGATCTGACTTTTTAAGATCCTCTATAAAGGTAAGGACACCTTGAACTTCTTCCATTCGAATGATTCTTCTTTTATGGAATGTACCGGATTCATCTTTAATACCATCATCATTTTCCCAGAGATTTTTAACCAGCTCTGTCACAGCAGAATCAGTATCGGTTTTTATATCTTTTCCGTTTAGTGCTTTCTTTACAGTTTCCAATCCTGCACTTTTATCTATTACAACTGTGGCACCTTTTAGTTTTAGTCTTTCAGCTCTCCATAATTTATCTTCCTTATCATCAGAGAGTTTAAATGGTTCATTTATTAGATTGTCTTTATCTTTAGATACATCAAACTTTGTTCCTCCATCTCCATCGAAAGAAAGAGATTCTGGTGGTTTTGGTGGTTTTTGATTTGCTAACTTTAATGCATTTAGAGCTTTTATAAGCTTTTCTCTTTTTTCATTATCTGTTTCTTTTTTAATTTCTGCTTCAAATTTATCAAGTTCTTCTACTGTGGGTTTATTGTCTTCAACAAATTTCTTTGCTTCTGGAGAGGACACTGTCTTACCTGCACCAGTTACAAATGTTTGAAAAGCTGTAAAATCTACACCCATTATTTTATCTAGAAGTGGCCCCCTAAGCCGATTTCATCCCCCTGCATTTCTCTCACACTATTAATTCTTAAACCATTATCATTAACAAAGGATTAAGTTCCTATAATAATGCTTAAAAAAATTCATTAATTACTTTTTACCCATGAAATGTAAATCATTAAATGGATTTAAGATAAATATCATCTAGAGGACTTAGATGGCACTAGGGGTGGCATTATAGCAAGCATTAAATATCACCTATAATTATTATTCCTATCAAAATCCCAATTTCTTGGGTTATTTAAAATATATCGTCTTATTCTATTTAAACCCTCTTCATCTTTAATAATATGTTCATAGAATCGTTCCTGCCAGGAAAAATTGCAATGGTTATTTTTATTACACCATTGTTTGACCGCCGATTTGTATGATCGGATAACAACCGACAATGATTTTGATTTTGGCGAAATTGTTGACATGAATTCGTTATCCGCCTCCGTAGAGACGTTGCATGCAACGTCTCTACCGCCATTATTCACAACGTCTCTATCATCATATATTTCATTAATAATTATTATTCCATGTATATGGTTTGGCATGATGACAAATGCGTCCAATTCAACATGCCCAAAATGTTTCGGAATATCAATCCAATATTTTTCTGCAATTTTTCCTGTATTTGATAGAAATGTTTTTTGATTTTTTATTTCTCCAAATAAACATTCACGATTTTTTGTACAGATTGTAATAAAATATGCGCCTTCTGATCTGTAATCCCAATCCTTCAATCGGATTGAATCGATCCTATATCTATCCTTAAATAATTTTTCATTCATAAGGGAAAATCTTCGTCGCTATGCTCCTCAGAATGACATAATCCACTTACACCACATACTCTTTTACTAACTGCACAGACTGTAGCATAGCTCTACGAAAACCACTCAGATTGTTCGGTTTGCGGATAAAAAGATCTGCTCCTGCTTCATAAGCCTGTCTCATATCTCCCTGAGAATCTGAGCTGGTAAAAATAACTATCGGCAACTCGCATAAATCTTGATTTGATTTAATTTGTTCTAAAACTTCAAAACCATTCATAAGAGGAAGATTTATATCCATTAAAATCAAATCGGGAAGAACCCCTTTAGATTCTAGAATCCCCAAAAGATAATCAATCCCGGCTTTTCCATTATTTAAGATTTCAAGCGTATTCTTTATTTCTGCTTTCTTTAGCCCTAGCTGGGTTAAAAGAATATCATCTTTATTATCTTCTATAAGTAAGATCTTATACTCTTTCTCTTTTACTTTACTGAACATTATGATTTAAATTCTCCCATTTTGGAAGTGTTAAATAAAACTTACTTCCTTTTCCTTCTTCTGAATCTATCCATATTTTGCAGTCATACTTTTCTAAAACCTTTTTCACGATAGCGAGCCCTGCTCCAGTTCCTTCATATTCGTCCTGGCTATGCAGTCTCTGAAAAAGACCAAATATTTTTTCATGATATTCTTTACCAATTCCAATTCCATTATCTTCCACACATATACAAACCTTTCCACTATCAAGATTCAATGATTTATCCACATAAATTTTAATTATAGGTTTTTTTGATTTATTAAATTTAATTCCATTTAAAATTAGATTTTTTAATACTGAGGTGATTTTTTCTTTATTTGCACATACCAAAGGAAGGCTACCAAGAATTTCAACCACAGCGGATTTCTTTTCCATAAATGCAGTAAGCTCAAACTGAACCTCGTTTATAAGAATACTGAGATCAACCTCTTCACTTTCTTTACCTTTTACATTTCTACTAGCTCTGGAAAGATTAGCAAGATCTTCTATCAATTTTCTCATTCTATGAGTAGCCTTGACTATTCTCTGAAAATAATCATCCTGTTCAACAGTTAACTTCCCATCCATCTCATGCTGAACTATTTCCGCAAAGCTTTCTATCGTCCTGAGCGGCTCTCTTAAATCATGAGATGCAATATAAACAAATGAATCCAGCTCCTGATTCTTCTTCTTCAACTCATCATTTATCTCAGCAAGCTCAATCTGTGATTTTTTAGCAATGTCCAAAAGCTGATTTCTTTCAATGGTACTAGTAATAATGTTTGCTGTAGTTTTCATAAAGGAGATTTCTTCATCATCAAACTCATGTGGGTTTGTATAATATTTTGTAATCGTCCCGATCGCTACATCTTTTATTACAATCGGCACTGAAGCCACTGATCTAATCTGGTTTGGGCTAATAGATTCTTTAAAAAAGCTAGAGAATCCCACATTTAGCTCTTCAGTATCAGTAACCAATGAAATCTCTTTTTTTAAAACAGATTTTACTGAAGGCCAGTTTTCATTAACTGACTGGGAATCAATCGTATATTTAAGTTTATTGTTATAAACATCCATGAAATCATCTGAAAGTCCATACACAGCATTTATACAGATTTGCTTCTCTGGATTTTTCACAAGCAATACTACTCCGTAATCTGCACCAGTAAGTTCACAAAATGGTTTAAGAACCTTTCCATAAACTGTACTAAGATCTGATGTGAACAAACTCGAACATGCAAATGAAATGTCCTCAATTGCCTTTAGTCTTTTAATTGTTTTTTCCAGTGTTTTTGATTTGATTTTTAATTCATTTTTTAAGGGTTGAGTATATTTGTGCTTTTTAAGTCCCATTTCTTCCAATTTTTCAGAAAGTCCTACTATAAATTTACAAGTGGAGAAATCTTTAACAGAACATTCTGCCTCAAAACAATAAATATCATCAGAAAAATCAGAATCTCTATATTTCAAAATGGCACTTACAAATCCTGACATTACTCCTCTAGAATAATCACAGACCTGATCGTCATGCATAATCTCTTTTTCTTTATGTGCCCATGCTTCAAAACAATCGTGTCCTTTAATAATTGTAGTTCCATCTTCCAAATTAAAGCTCTCTAATAAATAATTACCAAACCCCGCTGAAGAATACTGAAGAAGAGCTTCCTTTAATGCAGACTCATCTGCTTTAAGTCTTTTTGCCGCTAAAAGTTTTTCTAAGAAAGTTTTACCACCTTCAAACCCTGCAGAATAAAGAACTTCTTTTCCTCTGCTTCCTATTTCATTTCTCAAACTTTCTTTTAGGGTTAAAAAGCCACCAGCAATATCCATTACACACATTCTGGACATTCCTATTTCAAGTCGGCCCATCTTAGGGATAGTAAGCATTGAGGGGATATGCAGTAGAGCTTCTTTTGAAAGCATATTTTTCATAACAATCCTTATTTAATTTTGCAATTGACTTATTGTTAATTATGTTAGCTCGCATTTGTCAAATTTAGAAGTCCTTCAAAATTAAAATAAATTCATTTAGTTAAAGATTTAATATTCGCAAGAATTCTTCATTAAACTTCCTTAATTTAACCACGGGTAAAATCTCTGAAAAAGTTAAAAGTAATTTTTACAAATTTAAAATGCTTAACAATGTAATAAAAAAAATATTATTGTTAAAGATTTTTAAAATGCTTGTTTAAATAGAGAAAACTTGGTCTAAGCCAAAAAACTTAATTCAAAAAGTTGACATGGGGGCCTTGAACAAGATAATAAGAAGATATATACTCAAGGTAATATTCACTGATCAAGATTCAAGATTTAGTTTTCAGAAAGCTATGTTCTTTATGTCACAGGTAGAGTTTCATTAACCAATGAGGGTAAAAATATGAACACTAAAAAAGCTACAAAGACTAAACTTCTTATAGTTGATGACTCCAGCAGTAACAGATCAGCGATTAATTACTGGCTTGCTGATGAAGACTATGAAATACTACATGCCGCAGACGGTTTAAGTGCTCTTAAATTAGTTCAGGCTTTTATCCCAGACATTATTCTTCTGGATTACAACCTCCCTGGAATGGATGGAATTGAAGTATGTCAAAAAATCAGAACAAATAAAACACTTCCTTTCATACCTATTATTATGATGAGTTCACATGCTCCTGAAGCAAATGTTATAGCTCTAGAACAAGGTGCTGATGAATTTATTGTGATGCCTATAATGCCAACAGAGCTGAAATCCAGAATAAAAGCAATGCTTAGATTAAAAAAAGCTATCTGTGAATGCTCGCTAATGAGCATTGAAAATAAAAAACTTCAAGAGCTTGATAAGATAAAAAGTAACTTCATCTCTAAAGTTTCACATGAGTTAAGAACACCTCTTCAAGCAATACTGGGTTATACAGATATTCTTACTGAAGGATTACAAGGAGACTTAAACTACTCACAAAAACTAATGGTCAAACAGGTAAATGAAGCAGGAGAACAGCTACTTAATCTTATAAGTCAGATTCTTGATTTTGAAAACATTGAAAAAGAAGCTTCTTCTTTACCAAACACAGAAGTTTTCACGCTGGAAGGAATGTTTAATTATATTTCAAACGTAGTAAATCCTGTTGCTATGAAAAAAAAGATTAAGTTAAATTTTGTTTTAGAAGATAGAAATATTCAGCTGGAGTCTAACAGAACTTATGTACAAAGAATTTTATTAAACCTTGTTTCAAACTCTATAAAATTCTCCACTGAAAACACTAAGATAATTATTTCTGCACGAGATATAGATAATCAAAATATTGAATTTAAGATTCAAGATGAAGGAATTGGAATTTCAAAATCAAATATTGCTTATATTTTTGACAAATTTTGGCAAGGAGATGACTCTATAACCAGATCATATGGTGGGCTGGGACTTGGTCTCACTTTAGCAAAAAAACTCACCACACTTTTAGGAGGGCAAATATCTGTTGATAGCAAACCAAATAAAGGATCCGTTTTTATTGTAATTTTACCAAAAGAATTTAAACAATATGTTCCTGTAAGCTTTGATGATGTTTTAGAAAATGCTGTGTAAATAAAATGACGCATCATGTTTTGTTCTTTTAAATGCATCTCTATTTAAATATGCTATCATTTCATAGCCCATGGATTTAAAATCATTAAAGAAGAAATATGAACTGGACGATTTAGAGTTATATTCTCTGGATACTGTTTCACACAAAACCTCCTTTACTGCGAACAAACTAAAACAAGCAGACTTAACTCAAAGAAATGGTCTTGCTATCAGACTTATAAAGGATAAGAAATTAGGCTTTGCTTCTCAGTATGGAAAAGCCGACATTGAAAGTCTAGTAAAAAAAGCTTTATATTCATCAAAATATTCTAACGAGGTGGTTTTCAAATTCCCTAATAAGGTTACAGTTCAAGAGATTTCAGAAGATAAAGAAAATAATATATTAAAGGAATTTCAAAATGTTGGATATAAAATTGTTGACCGTATTTCAAAGTCAGCATCAGATTTACTCATAGATTTAGTATTTGACAAAAGTGTTTTCAATGAGAGTATTCAAAATAGCAATGATTTAGATTTTAATCATCAAAGTAGAGCTTTTTCATTCTCAATCAGTCTAAGAGAAACCAATGAAAATGATTTTTTTGAAATCTTTAGTGCAGATGTTGATGATAGATTCCCAGACTATGAAGCTGATGTAGAAAATTTGATTAGATTTTACAAGCATTCCAGAAAACATGCAAAAGTAAAGAATGGTAGCTTGCCTATCTTATTTACGAGTAAAGCAGTTAAAGATCTCTTTGATGTTGTTGAAAGCGCATTAAATGGAAAGATCGTTAATGAAAGATCTTCCCCATGGTCAGATAAGCTAGGGCAGAGCGTTTTAAGCAAAGATATATCTATAATTCAGGATCCTTCTTTCGGACATATGAAAAGGACTCTTGATGATGAAGGTGTTGAAATTAAAAAGTTACCGCTTATAAATAAAGGAGTACTTGAAAATTTTTATTATGATCTTTCTTCAGCCAGCAAATCACCATCAAAAGCATCTTCTACAGGAAATGGATTTAGAGGCTCGATTTCTTCCCAGCCAGACCCATCTCTTTTAAACATGATTATTTCTCCAGGGAAAAAGTCTTTAGACGAAATTATTAAAGATATTAAATATGGAGTATTAATAGACCAGTCAATGGGTACACTTTCTGGAAATATTTCAGGAGATATTTCTGCAAATATAGATATTGGATTTTTAATTGAGAATGGAGAAATAGTCGGTAGAGTAAAAGACACGATGTTTAGTGGAAATATTTATACTGCTTTAAACAATGTTCTGGAAATATCAAGCAGTCCTAGGTTTTACTGGTCAAACATGCACACCCCTGATATTTTACTTGGTGGGTTTAATATCTCTTCAGAATAATTAGGATTTAGTCAGATGCGCTATTAACCAGTTTCTTGCCTGAACAGTTAAAGGATGAACTCTTTTCCCTTTTTTAATTACATCAATTAGCTTACTGTTAATAGTCTGCAAAACTGCTCTTTCCAACCCTTTTTCTTTTAGGGTTCTTTTAATACCATAAGTGATTTTTTTATTACGCCCTGGCTCTGTAGCATCAGCGAGATAAACAAGCATAGCAATTTTACTCATTTTTGGTTCTGCCAAAGTATGACACCTAATACCAGAAAGAACATCTTTATTTGTAATTTTAAATTTTTCTCTGGCTAACTTTTCCCCGACTCTGGCATGTAAAACATGTGGATTAATATAATCTATTTCATCTAATTTTATTTTTTTCTTTTTTGCAATTCGAAGTAAGGTTTTTCCAGGGATTTCTTTTGCCATATCATGAAGCCATCCGGAAAGCTCAGATTTATATGGATCAAGATTTAATTTCTTTGCATACTTCTTAGCTGTCTTTGCTACCCTTACTATATGTGCATATCTTTTTGGAGTAACATTTACTTTAAGCCATTTTTGAATTTCTGGCTTTAAAATTTCCAATTTCTTTTTAATATGAGGGTCAATTTTTTGCATCTCTAGAGATTTTAACTCTAAAACAAATTACTAACAATAAAGCTAACTTTTCTTTTTAAAATTGTTTTAAAAATCTCAAGTCTCCGGTAAAGAAATATCTTATATCAGGGATTTTATACTTTAGCATAGTAAATCTTTCAAGCCCCATACCAGCCGCAAATCCAATCCATTCATCTGGATTAACATTTGCTGATCTTAAAACATTTGGATCAACCATTCCACATCCAAGAAGCTCAAGCCAACCTCTATGACCACAGGTACCACAGCCTTTACCATCACAGAATGGACATTCTGCATCTAATTCTGCACTTGGTTCTGTAAATGGAAAAAAGTCAGGTCTAAATCTGGTTTTAATTTCTTTTCCAAAGAACTTTTTAATAAACTCATTTAAAACCCACTTCATATTTCCAAAAGTAAGATCCTTTTCTACAGCAAGGATTTCAAGCTGATGGAAAAATGGCATTTTTCTTGCATTGACTTCTTCATTTCTATAAACTCTTCCATGTGCCAATACTCTAAGTGGAGGTTTAGATTTTTCCATAGCTCTGATCTGTACCGTAGACGTATGGCTTCTAAGTAAAACCTGAGGTCCTATATTTGTATAAAAAGTGTCCTGCTCATCTCTGGCAGGATGATCAGCAGGGGTATTTAATGCTGTAAAGTTATAAAAGTCAGTTTCTACTTCAGGACCCTGAACTACAGTAAATCCCATACCATGAAATATTTCTACAATTTCCCTAGTTACAATACTAATAGGATGCTCATGACCAATTTCAAAATTAACACCTGGCAGTGTAGCATCAACTGGATTTTCTTTTAATTTACTTTCAAGTTCAAGAATTTCAATTTTTGATTTTATTTCATCAAATTTTCCAGTAATAAATATCTTTAACTCATTTAAAACTTTTCCATATCTTGGTCTTTCTTCAGCTGAAACATTTTTAATATTTTTCTGTTCGCTTGAAAGAAAGCTTTTATCGCCAAGATATTTTATACGAAAAGATTCAAGAGTTTTTGAGTCATTAACAGCACTAAACTCTTGTTCAAGTTCTTTTTTTAATTTATCAATGGTGTCTTCTAGTGTATTGATCATTTATTTGTCCATAAATAATATATCATAGTGGTTAAGATAGAGGAGTTGAGGAATTAAAGGTAAATGTCATTAGATTTAAAAAAAGTCTTAAGTCAAATTAAAAACCTTGAGAATCAAAATTCTTCAAGTTCTTTCCTGGAAAGACTAATTAAAACTTTTAATTTATTTAAATCTGCCCTAAAAGATCAGAACAAACTTTTAAAAAAAATATATGAGACACAAAGTAATGGAAAAGCAAACTTTTATTTTGCTATACCAGACAGTGATCAAAATATTAATGAAATAGTCGAGCCAGACAAAGACTTTAAGAGTTCACACATAATAACAGCAACAGATGGATCACAAATTAACCCCTCTGCACACGAATTTACAAGTGCCTGTTTAATAAATACGGGACTTATTGCTTTTCCCTATTTTAAAAAAGACGTTCCTGTTACCTTAGCTTCTGAACCCATAGCTTATAGTTCTACAGAAGAGATTTCTGCATTTACTTCTGAATCCATAAATGATGAAGATTTAATTTCATATGAAAGAACTCTTAAAGAAGTAGAAGAATTAGTAAAGCTCACTAAGTCATATTTAAAATTTAATCTTCCAATAGTAGCAATTCTCGACGGAACTCTTATTCACTGGCATATAGAAAAGCTTAACTCTATTTATATTGAAAAATTTATTGAAAGATTTTCAAATGCATTAAATGAACTAAAGTCACTAAACATTCCTGTCGTCAGTTTTTTAAGTAATTCCAGATCAAATGACTTAATTAACATGCTCAAAATTTCCAAATGTATATATGACGAGGTAGACTGTAAAAAACACTGTGCTAATATCGGTTCTAAGAACCTACCATGTAATCCCACTACTGATTACAGACCAGTTTTTGACAGGCGAATCATAGAAAAATTCTTTAAAGAAAACAATGCTCTTATAGGATCAAGAACATCACTATTCAGATCAAACAGTAATATTTTAAACCACTATGAAAATGATCTTAAAATTCTTTTCTTTTATCTAAACACTGGGACTGAAGTTGCCAGGATAGAACTACCTGCATATGTAGCAAGAAACAAAGACTTATTAAAGCTAGTCCATAATGCAATAAATCTTCAGTGCAAAGTAGGCTATGGATACCCTTCAGCTCTCAGTGAAGCACATAATCAAGCAGTAATCACCAGATCAGATAGAGAACTTTTTTATGAGCTCATAAAAAAACAAAACATAAATTCAAAATCAACCATAAAAATATCAAATAAAGAACTAAAGAAAAGAATTAGTTTCGTGTAGAGCTTTCTATTTTAGTTAAAGTTTCCCTAGTCTTAGAAGCATTGACTTTTAAGCCTTGGATTTTAGACTTATCAATTTTTTCCAGATGCGAATTTGCACTTACAAGCCTTTGATTAATACTTTTAAATTTATCTTTAAACTCTTTATTAGTTACTTTTTGTCCATCTTCTACAAGAGAATCGTTCACCTCATCTAGACTATTGATAACATTAATTTTAAAGTCATTAAACTTAGAGAGAAAATCAGTTTTTAATATATTCTCAGATATTAACTGAACTTTATTTGAGAATGTAGAGAAATCATTATTAACTTCACCACTTGCAGTTTTAATATCTAGATTTCTTTTTAAAGAATTTGTTTTGCTTTTTAAATCCTGAAATAAGAGATTTCCTTCTTCTGCCTTTTTAGACAAATTGTTTTCCAGCGAAACTAATCTATCCTGATAAACGGTTAAATGATCTTTAGTAACATCTAAAGTTTCTGAGGTGTTTTTTAATACAATTCTTGCTTTGTCAAAATTCTCAGGAGTAACATGTTTTAATATTGACTGTGATGCACTTTTTAGACCATCAAGAATCTCAATAGATGCATATAGCCAGGTTTCAGCAGTAATAGGCTCATTAATAATCCATGCCCTAGTCTCTTCCTCCCTGTTTTTTGGCGGAATTACTTCTATAACTCTTCCCTGACCAGGTCTAAATGAAGTAATTGATAGCTGTGATCCAGGATGTGGTAAAGAAAAATCTTTTCTGGTAATTCTGATTTTTACTAAAATACCGTTTTTTATGGGTTTAGATCTTACAACCTCTCCGACTTTCACACCAAGAGCAGTTACTGGAGCACCTTTAGGAAGTCCATCTACATGCTTAAATACTGCTTCAAAAGTTTTTTCTGAATTTTTAAATATATAAAAAGTCACACCACAAAAAATTACTAGTATTAAAATTAAAATGTTTTTTATCATAAACACTATTTATGACGTCAGGCTTAGGTTTTATGTTGCTTAGCCCTGACTTTCAGGCTCTAGACTTTTTTGCTTTGTTTTAGCTGACTGAATAGCAGTTTTATAATCATCCACATTATTATTGTTTTGAAATATAGAGACAATATCTCTTTTAAAAGGGATTATTACTGCAACTGTAGCGGTTTTACTTTTATTTGATTCATAAAACCCCAGAATATCTAATTCTCTAGCTAGCTTTTCTGAACTCTTTGCCTTAGAAGGTGTTGAAACATCAAGTTGTATATATTCAATCCCTGAAACTTCTTTCAATAGTTGATCTAAGGTTGGTTGAATGTTTTTACATCCTGGACACCAGCTTGCATAGATTTCAGCAACTAGTATTTTTTCATTGAACTTATTTTCTTTCTTCCCAGATTTAACTTCCTTCAGTTTTTCTGCCTGTTTAGTATTTTCAGAACCAGTTTTTTTCTTAAATATTGCATATGAAGGGTTATCAAACACAAGAATTGACAAAAGTGATATTAATAATAGAAATTTAAAATTTTTAGACATTTGACTCATTGAACCTCTTACTTAAATACCTTACAAGATTATATTTACACTACTAATCTTACCCTTAAATTATAAATATTCTCATTTTTTATGCAACCAATTACTGGTATTTATGTCTATTTAAAAGTTTATATGTTTTAAATTAATAGAAATTTAAGATCTGAAATATAATAAGTTTATTATCTTATGCAAACCCAATTAGAAAAAAGTGAATCTAAAGAAAAAATTGAAATGAAAGAAAGCCAAAATTTAACTTCTAAATTTAATATATTTTTAAAAGAGGCTGTAGAACTCATTGTAGTAACCTTATTTCTTCTAATAATTATTAGACAAGGATTTATTGAAGCCAGATATATTCCTAGTGAATCTATGGTACCAACTCTACAAATTAACGACAGACTTATAGTAGAAAAAGTAACAAAGAATTTAAGACTGATTGGATTAAGCTTCCCTGTAAAAAGAGGAGATATCCTAGTTTTTTATCCACCAGCAGAAGGAAATAGAGGAAAAGATCTACATTATGATCCGCTTAGTTTATTTGCCAGATGGACAGGACTCCCTTTTCTACCCCAAGATGATGCCTATATAAAAAGGGTTATTGGGCTTCCTGGTGATGTTATAGAAATTAAGAAAAATGAGGGTGTTTATATAAATGGAAGGTTTTTAGTAGAGTCTTATGTTAATGAAACACCGGAATACACCTGTACAGATCTAAAAGATATACCTCTTTATAGAATGCAAGGAAAATCAGGGAAAATCATTGTTCCTAAAGGACATTTATTTCTAATGGGTGATAACAGAAACAGAAGTCAGGATAGTCACGTCTGGGGATTCTTAGACCAGAAAAGAATAGTTGGTAGAGCCGCTGTTTTAGTTTGGAGAACTTTTAAAGGAAATCCTGTACTATTAAATCCATCTGAAAAAATATTTGATTTTTAAAAATTATGGCAAAAAATAAAACTATAAGAAAAACTGCAGAGGTAATTGACATATACAAACCTATTAAGAGTTTTGGTCAATCAGCTTTCTGGAGAGCAGGAAGCTTATGGCTTTTAGTAAGCATGTTTTATTTTTTATACAATGTCCATCCGATCTATACTACTGCTGAATTTGATAATGCAAGGAATCTAATTAAAGCCGCTTATATAGTTTTTTGTCTTTTATTTTTCCCATATACTTGGTTCACTTTAAAGTTTAACTATAGGCGTAAAGATGACTTTAGAGATCCTACCATTATATTTTTTGTACTTCTAAAAAGAATTGGCTTAATGACTGCTACGAGAGATTTCAGTCAGCTATCAGGACTGTTTAAAGTTAAAAGATTTAATAATTTTTGTTTGACCTGTCTAGTTAAAGGATTTTATCTCCCACTCATGGCAATGTTTATGTTTCATCATTCCAGCACTGTTCAACAATTACTATTTAGGATTTCTACCCCAATGGAAGGGACACAACTTGCAAACTGGTTTTTAGACTTAGTTTATAATTCTCTATTTATTGTTGATACTTCAATTGCTCTTGTAGGATATGGTCTTGAATTAAAATGGCTTGGAAATAAAACTAAATCTGTTGAACCTACAATGTTTGGATGGGCAGTAGCACTTATGTGTTATCCACCATATAATGAAATCAGTGGAAGATATTTCCCTCTACAAGATAGACAAGAATGGTTTATTCCTCTAACAGAAGAACAAAGAATTTTTGTCAGAATAATAATAGTTTTACTCTATTGTATTTTCGTATGGGCTACAGTTGCTTTAGGAGTGAAATTTAGTAATTTAAGTAATAAAGGTATTGTTGCTAAAGGTCCATATAAGTATATTAGGCACCCTGCTTATGCATCTAAAAATATAGCCTGGTGGTTTGAACATTTACAATTTATGAAGGGTGGATATAATATTCTTCCTCTTTTATGCTGGAACGTAATTTATGCACTTCGTGCTATTACAGAAGAAAGACATTTAATGAAAGACCCTGACTATAGAGAATATTGCAAACAAGTTAAATATAGGTTTATTCCAGGTTTATTTTAAGAAAAAAATCTCTATCTTTTTCATGCGTTAGCATTTCTGCAACTTTATTTTTTTCTACCCATACTGCCTCTGGATTTCCTGGATCAATAGGTTTTAATTCATTCTTTGAGGATTTAAATAAAAACATTGAGATTACTTTTAATTCTGACTTATCATCTCCACCATTTAATGCAATTTTATATCTTTCATAGGTCCCTAATTCTTTTATCAACATTAAGTACTTTTCTTCAATCCCTGACTCTTCATAGATTTCTCTTTTAGCCGCTTCTAATGCTGTTTCTCCAGGATCAATATGACCTTTTGGAAGAGACCATGAATTATTATTCTGATTTACGACTAAAATAAGTCCTTTTTCATTTAATACAACACCACCAGAAGTATAGGTTTTTTTCATATTTACATTTTACATAAATATTCATGTGATATCAATTAGAAATTAAATATTTCTCATTATTTACGCAAATTAAGATTAATTGTTTGACCTGAGAAGTAAAAAATATTACGATAACTACACCATATGAAAGCATTAGAAATACAAAAAAAAGAAACCAAAATTAATTTGAATAAAAGTACTGATATAAATAAAGGGCCTCTCCCATATAAAAAAGTCTTTTTTATGCTCTTATTGCTAAATACAGCTTTCATTATTGCTGGGCTTTTATGTGGAGCCCCACCTGAAGAAGTTTTTGGAAAAGAAGCTAGCTTTATTACATGGGTTTCTTTTGCACAGCTTTTAGGAGTATCTGTCATATCTTATAAGATTTCTAAAAATAGAGGAAAAGAAGGGTTGCTTTGGTTAATTGTTGCAGTTGGATTTCTTTTTTTATCAATAGATGAAGTAGCCAGAATACATGAAAACATGGATAGTATTATTCATAAGAAGATTTTTCACATCAAAGAGACCGCTTTAACTGACAGGCTTGATGACTTAATAATAGGAATATATGCTTTAGTAGGTATGGGTGTCCTATATAGGTTCAGAAGTGAATTAAAGAACTACCTTAAGTCTATTCCTTTATTTGCAGTAGGTTTTATTTTAATATTTCTTATGGTGATTACAGAGCTTATAGCTAACAGATATGACCTCTTACCATCTCTTATATCAAATCAAGACATGGCTAAAAATATTTATGAACTTTTTAAGATTGGGGAAGAAGCTTTAAAACTATATGCTGAAGCTGTATTAGTAACAGCATTTTATATTTGCTTTATTATCTCCAAAGAACTACAGAAAATTTAAACTTTGATATATTTAATTCTCTATGTCAAATAAAAATATTTACAAATTAGTTAGCTTAATTTTTTTAATTGCATTATTTTTTATTTTCTTTTATGGAATTGGAAATTATGGGCTTCTGGCTAAAGATGAGCCTAGATATGCTGGCTGTGCACTTGAAATGATTGAAAACAATAATTTCACTGTACCTAAATTTAATTTTGAAGATAGATTTGATAAACCTGCTCTTTATTACTGGCTTATAGCAACTTCATATAAAATCCTAGGTGTAAGTTCATTTTCAAGCAGAGTACCCTCTGCAATATGTGCCATACTATTAGTTTTATTTACTTGGTATACTACCTCAAAAGTACTTGGAAAACGGTCAGGGCTTCTTTCTGCCATTGTTTTAGCCACGTCAGTTGAATATATTTTTCTTGGAAGAAGAGCGGCTACAGACATTACGCTCTGCTTATTTTTTAGTAGCGCTCTGTTCTCAATGTATTTAAGTTATTTTTATAAAGACTGGAGAGTGAAAATCTTCTGGGTAATTTTATCCGGTATGTTTGCTGGCTTTGCTTTGCTAACGAAAGGACCTGTAGGGCTTTTACTTCAACTGGCTATTCTTTCTCTCTTTTTAATCTATAGAAAGCATTTCAACATTAAACATATTAAGGTGTATGCAATAATTTCAGTCATTGCACTTGCTGTAAGTCTTCCATGGTACATAGCAGTTCATAAAGCTACATTAGGCAATTTTACAAAAGTTTTCTTCTTTACTCATAACTTTGAAAGATTTACTTCTGTAGTAGGAGAACATCCTGGACCGTTCTGGTTTTATATACCAATTTTAGCTATAGGATTTATGCCCTGGATATTGTTTTTAATACCCTCCTTATCTTTTTTACTAAAACATATAAAAAGTAAATTCTTTAATAAGTTCATAGCATTTAATCTTATCTGGGCAGGACTAATATTTTTGTTTTTCTCAGTATGCAAGACTAAACTTTTTACTTATATTTTACTTTTATTTCCTGCTCTATCAATCATTACTGGATATTCCTTAAATATTATTATCAGGAAAAATCAAAAAGCTTTAGAGAAATCACTTATTTTCATATCTGTATTTTGTTTAGTTCTTCTAACTATTATTTATTTTCAGGTCCCCAATATAAAAACCTGTCATCGATATATAAATCTAATTCAAGCTTCTTCATTAGTCTCTTTTTTTATTTTAAGTATCTTTGCAATAGTTATATTTTCAAGAGTTCAAAATACATTTAATAGGGTAGCTTTATTTGGTGTAATTTTTTCCACTTCATTTATAATTACACTAGTACCATGCATAACTGCATATCATAAAATTACTTTTGCTGATTTAAGTACATTTTCTGCACTAGCAAAAGAACAAGGAGCAAAAGAAATATTTTCTTTAGGTGGATACAAACCAATACTTGTATACTATGGCAGGATTCCAGTTAACTTTGAAGATAAAGGGAAACAAATACAAGAAATAAGAGAAAGACTTTCTAAAGGTGAAAGTGTTTATTTGATTGGATACCTTTCAGACATTGAAATGAATAAGAAGATAGTCAAGAAAAACAAGGATATCCTATCAAAGAAATTGAAAATTATAAAGTCGGGAAAGAAATATTTCCTCGGGAAGATAAGCTAGCCTTTCAAAGAAACTTCTTTTTTGGGGAAGACTTCTCCATTTGAAATCGCAGCAAATATTAAATCATAAGTCTCATCTTCAGCCAATGCATTAGTAAGCTTATACTCACCTTTTACGTTTTTTAATGTAATTGCTTCTGTAATTTTTTTATTATTTCCATAATTCTGTTCAACAAAAATAATTACGTGATTATTATAATCAACCCTTCCAACAATATGTTTAGCAATTATATTCTTAGCATCATCCTGACTATCTTTTAAAACATTTTTATCCTGAAAAAAGAATCTGGCTTTTTTTTGTTCTTCCTCAATAAAGTTACCAACGATCCAATCCAAATCCCCATTTTTATTTGCTGAGAAGATTGAACTTATAGCACTTTCTATAGTTTTTCTGTCAACTTCACTTTTTGAAATATCTTTTATTTCCCTATAAGGAGCATAAAGTTCACCAGGAATATTTACTTCTATAAAATCATTTAATTTCTTTCCTTCAGCTAATTTTGAATCCATAATCCATAGTGAGGATTTCTTTGCACGAAACGTTAATTCACCAGTATAGTTAATAGGATCTCTTTTAATTTGAATAATAGGTTGTCCAAATTTAACATCATTATTTTCAATTGGAACAATAACCTTAGGTTCTTCTTCTTTTTTTATTATTTTCTGTTCAGCCGAATCAAGTTTCTTTTCCACACGACCAGCTCTATTTTCTAATTTTTCAATTAGGCTTCTTACTTCTTCATGCTTCTTCTCTAGAACCCCGGCTTTATCATATTTACTTGGATTAGCAGAAACATTTAAAATATAAAAAAAACAACTCACTATTAAAAGTAAAACAGATAGACTTCTCATGATTAATAACTTCCTCCAAAACAGCTTTGATATATTCTCTACCATTATAGATTTATTCGCTGAAAATGAAAAAGAGTTTTATTTAATATTTAAAGGTTCAGATAGGAATTCCTACCTAAAATGTATATAATAAACACAGACTGGAGAGTAAAATGGATAAAAAAATCTTAAAAAAGAATACATTGTGTATTTTTTACAATAAAGAGTTAAATCATAATATTGAGGGTGCCATTACTCCTATTTATACAAGTACCCCTTATAAATACCCAAATAGTGAGGATTTAATAGTTTATCCAAGGCATTTTAATACTTTGAACCAGGAAGTAGTAGCACAAAAAATTGCAAGATTAGAGAATGCAGAAGAAGGTTTGATTTTAAGCTCAGGAATGTCTGCGATATCCACCACTTTATTAACATTTTTAAGACCGGGTGACCACGCAATTTTTCAAAAGGTTTTATATGGTGGTACATTAAAGCTGATCGAAAATGATTTAAAACAGTTCGGGATAGAAATAAGTCAAATTAATTCAGGGAAGGTAGAAGACTATAAAAAAGAAATAAAGAAAAACACTAAGCTGATTTATGTAGAATCTCCATCAAATCCACTTTTACAAATTATTGATTTAAATGCCATTGGTAAATTAGCTAAAGAGAATAACTTACTTTCAATTATTGACAACACTTTTGCATCTCCGATAAACCAAAATCCGATTGATTTTGGTCTTGATATAGTTCTTCATAGTGGAACTAAATACTTAAATGGTCATAGTGACTTAACCTGTGGCGTAATCTTAACATCTAAAGAAATCATGAGAAAAATTATTAAATCTGCCAGAGTTTATGGAGGGAATTTAGATTCTATAGCATGTTACATGCTTGAAAGAGGATTAAAAACCCTTGGTATCCGAGTCAAAGAACAAAATAAAAATACATTGAAACTTGCTTCATACTTAAATGAAAACAGTTTAGTAGAAAAGGTTTATTATCCTGGATTATTAAACAATCACTATCATGATATAGCAAAAAAACAAATGTCAGGATTTGGTGGAGTGCTTTCTTTCGAACTTAAATGTAATAGCAATGAGAGTAAAGATGCAATTAGCAAGTTGAAATTGTTTTTTCAAGGAGCCAGCCTTGGTGGAGTAGAATCCTTGATTTGTTTTCCTGCCGAAGTGTCACATAAAGGAATGACAAAATCTGAAAGAGAAGAAGTTGGTATCAGTGATAAGTTAGTTAGAGTTTCAGTAGGAATTGAAGATATCGATGATTTAATCGAAGATTTCGAACAAGCATTTTCCAGCATTAAACTTAAAGTTACAATATGACTATGAGAAATAAAGTTATTATTGTTATTTCTATTTCTGCCGGAATAATAATTACTATATTAATTGGATTAAGACTTAACTATTATACTCTTAGTGAAGAAAACAATAATTATGCTATTCATGCCAGTTACCCTAAATCAAGCAGTAGGAAGGTTGAAAAAATATTAAGAAAGTTTATCAATGAAGAAATCTCAAATTTTAAAAAAGAATTCGGTTCAAAGCAATCTCCAAACTGGAAGAATGAGTTAAACATCTCATATGAAAAATCAGGATTTTCTAACAATCATGAAAGCTTTCTTATATTCTTTTATACATTTACAGGTGGAGCACATGGAAATACAAACATTGTCACCAAAAATTACGATTTAAAAAAGGTAGAAGAAGTAAAATTAGATGATGTCTTTGATGAAAATTCTGACTACCTAGAAGTAATTTCTGAAATTGTAATGGGGGATTTAGAAAAAAAGCTTATACAAATAGAAATACCACCTGATTCTAAAAAGCTAATTCGTGACTGGATCGAAGAAGGTGCTGGTCCTAAGAAAGAAAATTATCAAAATTTCACGCTCACACCAAACTCAATTATTTTTCACTTTGGACAATATCAGGTAGCTTCTTATGCAGATGGAATTCAGAGAGTAAAAATTCCTTTTTCTAAAATAAGTGATGTCCTAATTTCTCCCTTTGTTAAAGGAAAAGAATACACTGAAAAACCAAAAGAACATGCAAATCCTAAATTGATAGATAAAAGCTGTAAGTGGGAAACCTTTACCTCTGAAAAACTTGGAATAGAACTTATGGTCCAGAAGTGTAATCTTGGAGAAATGTCTCCAAGATTTTACGAATTAAAAGATTCCATTGTTCAAATGCCTGAAAAATTTATTAACCCAAGTAAAGATGGATTTAAAATTATTGAAGTTTATTCAAAGAAGGAAAATGAAAACATCGAAGAGGTTATCAAGGAAGGATTTATTTCAAAAATCAAAAGCAGATATAAAAGAAAGCACTGCGAATTAAGACCATCATATTTTAAACTCTTAGATGCAAAGAAGATTTGTCTTGAAGTGGAGCCTGATATAGAGCTGGAGGAAAAGATAAAAAGTGAAACTCCTTCTAACAGTATCCCGGAAGATGCTTGTGAGGGATATGGGGTCTCAGGAAGTGGCACAGTAAGATACTTTGAACACCATCCAGAGGAAAGCAAAAGAAAATTTATTTTTGTAAGGATTGGACAAGATAAACCTGCTTTTGACGAGCAGTCTATAAAGTTTATTTCTGATTAGGTTGTAAATAAAGAATCGGAGTGGGTGGGATTCGAACCCACGGTATAGCTTTTGGCCATACAACATCTTAGCAGGATGCCGCCTTCGACCAGCTCGGCCACCACTCCATTAAAAAATCAAATCTACCTTCATCTTCATATCTTACAATTAAACGCTTTAATAAAGCTTCTACAAATGATGAAAGTCTTTTTTTATATTAAATTTAGTTATTTCCAGGTTTCAGCTTGTTTAGAACATTTATATTCTACCAAGATAAACAGTTAAAGTTGAAAGATTTGATAAATACATTTAGGTCTTTTGCTAATTCTGTTTTAGGAAACAATAATTATAGTTTAATTTGGGAAATAATTGATTGTAGAAACAATCAACGGTGATAATATGTTTTTCGGTATTGTCAACAGGAGGACTTTAATGAAAAAGATTGATTTTATTACAGCAATATTATTTTTAATAATTGTAAGTTATACATTTTCAATAACATCAAATAGTGAAGTTTTTGGTCAAACATCAAGCTCCAGCGGTTCCACAACATCTAGTTCTAGCAGTTCCACTACATCAAGTTCTGGTGGATCTACTACTTCTAGCTCTAGCGGAATAGTTGAAAGCTCTAGTAGCTCCACGTCAAGCTCTGGCGGATCTACTACTTCTAGCTCTAGCGGAATAGTTGAAAGTTCTAGTAGCTCTACATCTACTTCTAGTGGTGTAATTGAAAGTTCAAGCGGTTCAACTGAAAGCTCTAGTGGTTCTGAAGGTAATTCTTCTTCAGGTGAAACAGAATCATCATCAGGTTCAGGAATATCATCTTCATCTACATCCAGTACTGGAGGACCTGTCACATTAAGTGAAGAATTTACTGGGATATGGAGAGCAGAGGTAGAAAGAACAGTTACTGTAAATGGTACTACTATAAGCAAAGGATCAAGAATTATAACAACTAAACTTTGTCTTGATAACGGTATATTAAAAGGATTTGTTCAACAACCTGGAGTTCTAACAAGAGGAGTTATAACTTCACAGAATGTAATCTCTGCAAATGAAGTTGAATTACAACTTCAAGATATTAGTGGTAAAACAAGTTCAATCCACTTCACCTTAGCTGATGGAAAATTAAATGGTACTTTCTCAAATGGAATTGTTTTTTCAGCAATAAAGCAGAATACTATTAATCCAAAGAGAGTTTGTATCGATCTGGGTATTTTACCTACATCTTCATCAGGAAATTCTTCAAGCACCTCATCCACTGGTGGAACACCAGCTGGTACAGTTAGCACAAACTTTAATGGTATTTGGGAAGCAAAGCTAGACAGAGAAGTACAGGTTAATGGTGTCACCATTAAGCAATCTTCAAGAAAAATAACCCTTAGACTTTGCGTAAGTAATGGGAGCCTAACTGGCATCATTACACATCCTAGCTTTATTACCAGAGGAGTAATTACATCATTTGATGTAATATCTGAAAATGAAGTCACGGCAAACTTTACAGACATCAAAGGAAGAACTGGTTCAGTTCAGTTAACATTAAACGGTTCAGAACTAACTGGTAAGTTTTCTAATGATGTAGTCTTCTCTGCTATAAATCGTTTAACAAAAAACCCAGGTAGAGCGTGTATTGGACTAGGAGCACTACCTAACTCCAATCCACCCGCTAATCAGTAGTTTAAGTTAAACTTTTTTACTCAACACATTAAGAGCTGTCAAATTGACAGCTCTTTTTTGTATCATATTAGTATGAAACGATTTATATCTTTTACTTTTTTGATTTCAAGTTTATTTTTTACAAGTAATATTTATGCACAAAGCCCCTCTTCTCTCTGTCCATCATGTGCATTTATACTATGTGAAGCAGGAAAGACCTGTAAAACAATCAATGGTTGCGGTTCTTGCGTATCTTTAAGTACATCATCATCCAGCTCTGGTAGTGGAAATACAAACTTAGATATTGATTCAGGTTTTAATGGGACTTGGACTACTCAGATTGTCCCACAATTACCTAGCAATACTTCCTCCAGTTCCGGATCATGCATTACCTGCTCAAAAGAACTCCCCATATGTAATGGAGACGTACTAATACCAAACACTTGCTCTGAATGTGCTCATTGTGAAGAAATTGAAAATATAAATCTTAGAATCTGCATTAAAGACGGGAGTATTCAAGGATTATTTAATCTAGGTAGCACTATTAAAAACGGGGTTTTAAATCTTTTAAAAATTACCTCTCCAAAAAATATTATTCTTAGCTTAAACAATGACAAGAACGACAAATTAAATATTAAGCTTAAATCCAGAAAATTAGTCGTTAGTACTTCGGACGGAAGAACTATTAATCTTAAAAAAAAGAATAGCAATGGGTGCTTTTATCCCGTTTGCAAGAATCTAACATGTAGTCCTACAGCCACCTTAACAACTGGATGTATCAAAGTTAACAATTTATTAGAAGATGGGTGTGGTGATTGCCCTGAAGTTAAGTGTAATTAATTTTCAGGAGAGTTCCTATAGGAATCTTCACTCAAAATACTTGAAAAAGTATAAAATTGTTCATATATTAACTATAAAGATAGGATCTTAGAAATGAAAAGAAATATTGTTGTTTTATACTTAACAAGCATAATTATTTTTTCTTTAATAATGTTTTCAATTTCAAGAGTTAACAGTCAGACTTCTGAGAACTTAGCTTGTAATTCTGATAGTGATTGTCCTATTGGTATTTGCCAGAATGGAAAAGAATTTCCCCAATATAGCTGTGGCAATGGCATATGTAATCCTATTTTATACTTTGTTGATCCATGTTTAGATTTATCATCTTCGTCAGGATCATCTTCACCTTCAGAGTGTAAGTGTGCAGATGGTGAACATTATGATGGCACTAGTTGTATTAAAGGAACAGACATTGCATGTACCTTAGAATTTAATCCTGTATGCGGATGTAATGGTACTACATATGGAAATGTATGTAGTGCATTAGCAAATGGAATCAAACAATATTCAGAGGGAGAATGCTTATCAAATAGTAGCTCTGGGAGTATTTCTGAAATTAATAAAAATTTTGCAGGTACATGGAGAGGCAAAGTAACTGTTTGTAAAAATTCTACAAGTGAAGAGCCTGTTGCAGATCCACTTACAAACAGTAATTGCATTATTTGTCCACAGATAGAAATACTTTGTATAAAGGGTACTATAAGAGTCCCCCAAACATGTAACCAATGTGCACACTGCGAGAAATGTAGAGATAAAAAAAGCTTCTTTTTAAGAACTTGTGTAAAAGGAAACTCTTTAGAAGGACTTCTTGATATTCAAGGAATAATAACTAATGGAATGATTATTTCAACTTCCATCCAAAGTCCAGAACAGATTTCTATAACTGCACAGGATAAACAAAACAAATCAGTAACTGTTTCACTCGTACTCAATAGCCAAAGATCTTTATCAGGAGACATTGAGCTTGATTTCTATAATTCAATCGAAGCTAGAAAAGTTAAGTCTGGGAAAAAGTGTGTGAAATCTGAATGTCCTATCCCTTCATGTATTGCACCCCCAGAAGGATGCACCTATGAATTTTCAGATGAGAAGGATGAAAACGGATGTCCTAAATTTCCATGTGGGAATTTAGTTTGTAGCTCAAGCGGTTTTATTAGTGACTGTGGCTCAAAAGGATCTTGTAGAGGAAACAGTGGAGAAGAGCTAACCTGCCCTAGTGGAACAGAATGTAGTGGGCTTCCTGCGTATGGATGTTATCCACCAGGATGTCCAGTTCCTATATGCTGTTCACCACATACAATGATCCTTACTTCAAAAGGATATAAAGATATAGAAAACATCAAAGTTGGTGAGTATGTTATTTCAGATAATGGTGAGCCTTCATACGTTATAAAAACATCTAAGCTTAGAGTTTATAACCATAAAATTGTTGAGGTAAAACTAAACGATGGAACAGTTTTAGAAATTAGTCCTGGACATCCTATTGGTCCTAGATCTATCACTTTTGGAGCATTAAAACCAGGATTTAAGCTTGATAAGAGAGAAGTAGTTTCAACAATGCTTGTAGAATATAAGGAAAAATACACTTACGATATACTCCCGAATTCTCTAACCGGAAACTATTATGCAAATGGTGTTTTAATTGGAAGTTCACTCTACAAAAGTAGTGATTCCCCACTATATAGATAACCCGAACTATCTGTATTAATCTAGACGATTTCTTGTGATTTAGAATTTGAAATATATTAATATCCCACAGTAATGTCATTGCGAGCCAAATGATGTGTCCCGTTCTACTTTACACACTCTATAATCTGCTATCATTGATGCTATGAGTAAGATTAAGAAAGTTTTAGTCATTGGTTGGGATTGTGCCCCACCTGACTGGGTTTTCGACAAATGGATAAATGATTTACCTACTTTAAAGTCACTTCTAAAAAAGGGAGTTTATGGAAATCTAACAAGTTGTATTCCTCCAATTACAGTCCCAGCATGGCAATCTATGCTAACCAGTAAAGATCCAGGACAACTTGGAGTATATGGTTTTAGAAATAGAAAAGATTATAGTTATGATGCTCAATATTTCTCAAACTCAGCAGATATATTAGAACCTACAGTATGGGATATTTTAGGAAAAGCAGGGAAAAAATCAATTCTTGTAGGAGTTCCTCAGACATACCCACCTAAAGAAATTAATGGTTCAATGCTTACATGCTTTCTAACACCTAGCGTAAAAACTTCTCAGTATACATATCCAAATGAGTTAAGAAGTGAAATTGAAAAAAATATCGGTGAATATATTCCTGATGTAAAGCAGTTCAGAACTGAAGATAGAGATTTCATATTAAAACAAATTTACGAAGCAACAGAAACCAGATTTAAATCTCTCAGATATTTAATGCAAAATAAAGAATGGGATTTTACAATGATCGTAGAGATGGGAACAGACAGAATCCACCACAGTTTTTGGAAATTTTTAGACCCTACTCACCCAAAATATGAAAAAGGAAATAAATACGAAACTGTTATTCCTGAATACTATAAATATCTTGATAAAGAATTATCAGAGACTTTAAAGCTTATCAACCCTGAAGAAACTGCCGTAATGGTAGTTTCAGACCATGGTGCCAGATCAATGTTAGGTGGTATCTGTATAAATGAGTGGTTAATAAAAGAAGGTCTTCTTACTTTAAAAGAATATCCAAAAACAAATACTCCTATAGAGAAACTTCAAATTGACTGGGACAAAACAAAGGTTTGGGGATCTGGTGGTTATTATGCAAGAATATTTTTAAACGTTAAAAGTAGAGAACCAAATGGACAAATTCTAAAAGAAGAATACGAAAAATTCAGAAGAGAATTAAAAGAGAAAATTGAAAACATAAAAGATGAAAACGGAAATAAACTAGCTACAGTTGCATATATTCCAGAAGAAACATATAAAAAAGTAAATAGAATTCCTCCTGATTTAATAGTAATTTTTGATGAGCTAAGATGGCGTTCGATAGGTAGCATAGGAACAGGTTCCACTTACTGCTATGAAAATGA
Source organism: uncultured Gammaproteobacteria bacterium (assembly GCA_964602915.1). Classification (GTDB taxonomy): domain Bacteria; phylum Cyanobacteriota; class Vampirovibrionia; order 2-02-FULL-35-15; family 2-02-FULL-35-15; genus CAZRTB01. The sequence goes on from CAZRTB010000001.1 coordinate 70,824, forward strand.
TACCGGTCCTGATGATGCTAACCATGCACAGGAAGGAATGTACCTATTATCTCTCCCAGAGAACTTAAAAGGGGATAGAGATGATAATCATCATTTAATGGATATCGCTCCAACCATACTAGATCTGTTGGGTGTAAAAATCCCTGATGATATGCAAGGGAAATCTATTTTAGGCACAAAACAATTAACAGCTTCAAGGAGTTAAAGCTATGAAAACTATTTGGTTGACAGGAAAAGATGAAGAAAAGCTTATTTCAATAGGTGAAGTTATAGGTGAAGAGCTTATTAACAGAGATCAAAATGTAGAGTTAATAGTTCAGAGCGAAATCCAGGAAATCTTGGGTAGAGGTTTAAAAGATTCACCAGAAGATAATGCTACATTTGCTGATAGATTAGGATTTTTAGGAAATCTTTTAAATAGAAATAATATTTTTGCAATTGTAGTTTCAAACATAGGATCCACTGAAGATAGAAAAAAAGTAAAGGAAGTTTATGGAAATCTTCTAGAGTTTAACGAAGATTCTGGTGATATCAAATCAAATGTTAAAAAAGTAATCGACGCATTAATAAAAGAAAACTTAATTTCTGAAGATTGCCAGAGCGTATATTCAGAAGATGAAGAAGAAGAGATTAGAAAAAGACTTGAAGATCTTGGTTACGTTTAAATTAAGCTTTTTACAAGGATTTGATCAGAGAACAGCTTAGTTAAAATCTCATCTAAATATTTTTCATTTAAATCAATTTTATCTAAAATAGTAAATCTTCCAGGTCTGGATTTAGGAGCATTAATAATAGCCGATATAAGTTGTTCTTTAGAAAGTCCTATTCCAGAGAGAGTGGTAGGTATTCCTATAAACCTAAGAACTGCTCTTAATTCTTCAAAGAACTCATGACTAACATAACCTAATTCCACTCTTAAAAAAGTAGCTATGTACATTCCAAAAGCCACCTGAATACCGTGTGGCTTTACTCCACCAAAAAGCTCATCAATAGAATGACTAATTAAATGTTCTGCACCACTAGCGGGACGACTAGTGCCAGCTATTTCCATAGCTATCCCAGATAAAGCAAGAGACTCAATCAATACTTTTAAATTATTTTGTAAAAAGTAGTCTTTATTTTTTCTAAGTAAAATAGAGTTTTTAATTTCGAGAAAAATAGTTAAAGCTGAGTTTTTTGAAATCATTACAGAATAATCATCTAAAAACTCATCAGTCTCCTGAGATGACAACTCCCAGTCTTCAACAGCAGAAAGGTTAGAAAGTAAATCACCAATTCCACTAATAATACTTTCTTCAGAAGACTTTTCTATAAGATGCATAGGAACGATAAGAGCTAAAGGAATCTCAGCGCCTAGACTTTGATATTTATTTTCTTTCCCTTTCAAAACAGAAATAGGAGAACAAATACCATCATTAGTTATAGTAGTAGGAATACTTATACATGGAATCTCATTTATAAAAGCTGAATATTTTGCAGTATCAATTACCTTTCCACCACCAATACCAACAACAAGATCAAACTCTTTTAGCGGGAGTTGATTTATAAAGCTTACTGAAGGATTTACTACCTGAAAAGTTTTTAATTTATCCACATGATCAAACAGTGCAAGCTCCAAAGCATTTGTAATCAGATGATTTGGAGTCTTTGAGGTTATAAAAGCGACATTTCTGTATTCCTCTTCATTAATAAATTTTATAAGCTCATTAGCTACTTCATTATTTGAATTTAGAATTTTTAATTTATACGGTATGTTTATTTGGTTCATGATTTAACAAAGTTAATATTTTTAATTTCACCTGAAATTTTTTTTGCAAGTTCATAATCTTCTTTAGTATCCACCTCTGTCCATATCAATCCTTCTGTAGAACTTACATGAACTGAAATATCTTTTAATACATCTGCCAGAGCATCTTCATAGTATATATCAAGCTTTTTGTCCTTAACATTTCTCTCGAGAGATTCTAAGAATTCAAGCCTTTCTTTATCTCTTAAATAAGTAATCCCTATATATTCTCCATAAGAAGACTTAAGGTCTAAAGCTTTATTAATTTCCTTAATCTCACCATTTTCATTTATTTTTACTTTCATATCTTCGGCCGTGAGAATTTTTTTATCATGAATAACAAGATAGGATTTCAAATCTTCGTCATTGCGAGGAGCCCCTTCTAGGGGTGACGAAGCAATCTTATTACGAAAGGAGATTGCTTCGTCGCTTTCGCTCCTCGCAATGACGTTAGGCGTAATTTTCTTTAATAGATTCTTTAAAATATCAGGGTGAAAAATAATGTCAGAATTAAAAAGTATAGTTTCATCATCCCAAAGATCTCTTGCCAAATAAGCTGAATAAATATTGTTATAGTCTGCATATTTATCATTAAAAATAAATTTAAAAGAAAACTTGTTTTTCCAGTTTCTGTCAATATGTGATTTCAACTGTTCTTCTGCATGACCAGTTACAAAAATCACTTCAGTAAAACCATTATCTTTAATTGCCTGTAAAGAATAGTCAAGTAAGACTGTCTGAGAATCAATCAGTAAAAGACATTTAGGAATATCCTTAGTTAAATCTCCTAATCTTTTACCAACTCCTGCAGATAGAATTAATGCTTTCATAAGTAATAATTATAGCCTCATTGTCATTCCCGCGAAAGCGGGAATCCAGAAATAACTCTAGCCCTGGATTCCCATCCCCATTTTCATGGGGACATGTTTTCATGGGAATGACATAAATTGTTAAAAAAACATAAAATTACTTATTTAAGGATCTTTAACTATATACGGGTAGAATATTAGCGGGGGCGTACTAGATTTGACAAACCTGAAGTATTCTGAATTGCAAGCAGTGGAAGCTTAGTCACCACTTAAATAATCAAAGCAAAAAATAGACGCAAAAAATAACGTCATTTCTATGAAAGAGTTCAAAGCAAATAAACTTGCTAGAACCGCTTCTGCTTACGCAGTAGCAGCTTAGTAATAAGCGCACAGAACAGAACGCAAGCTTGGCTACCCGCCCAGGTTCTGAACAAACATGGTAGTTGCTGTCAGTGAGTTTCTTGGCTAAGTAACTGACTTAAGATCAAAACCAAAAAACCGGAGGGCTCTTTACCCACTCACCAGAGGTTCTGGGGAAATATAAAGATAAGCTTGTAGATGTTTAGGATGTTTCGTTTTTGGACAGGGAGGGCAGTTCTCCCTCGCCTCCACCAATTTCATTTTTATAAGTTCAGGCAAGCTGAACTTTCGATATATCGATCCATCTCACAGGATCGGATTTGGTGAATGAATCACACAAATCCTTTAATCATAATTAGTTAGTAATTCTTCGTTTTACGTTACCACCATTTTGAAGGTTCGTCACTTTTCTAAAAACAATCTAGCATCATAATACGCAAGAAACATTTATATAGTTTATAATCCTATTTGTTATGCCACAAAAAAATAAGAATTGTAAGCAAAATAATATTACTATTGGTACTCTTGCTGAAAAAGCCGGAGTCAACTTACAAACTATTCGTTACTATGAAAAATTAGATTTATTGCCTGAACCTAAAAGAAGCAAATCTGGATACAGACTTTATGATGAAGAATATTCTAAGCATATTGAGTTTGTAAAAAATGCTCAGAGTTTAGGCTTTAAACTTGAAGAAATAAAAGAGCTTGTTTCAGTTAGATATAACCCAAAAGCATTAGGAAAAGATGTAAAGCAAATTATTAAAAAAAAGATTGAAGAAATTGAAAATAAAGTAGAAGAACTAACAGAAACAAAAAAATATCTTAATGAGCTTAATAATTCTTGTTCCGGCAAAATGAAAAGTTCCTGTTGTCCTATTTTAAGCGCGTTGCATTCTTGATTTATTTACATATATTTAATTATATTTTTAATTTATGTAACAAAATAATAAACTCTATACTATTACTATAGAGTTTAGATTTATATTTAAATAGCAAGCCCTATAGATGGACTATAAGGTATATATAAAATGAGAATACTTAAAATATTTTCGGGTATAACAAAAAGCAAACCAGCTTTAAAATGTCCTTTACCTCATTCAACAACTTCTAAATCAGAAGCGGGGAATACCACTAAATATGTTAAACAAGGAGCATTAAGTGTAGTTGGTGTATTTTTAGCGTCGCATATAGTTTGTATTCTTGTAGCAACTGGCATAGTAAGTAGTAGTGGAGTAGCAGCTTGGAATTTTTTTTGCACTCATTCGAATCATGTTGAGCCGAAAAACAACTTTAGCCTAGAAAGACTTGAAAATATACCAAAAGATTTTAAAGATATTCCTGAATCACTCTTAGTAGAAAGGTTATTGAAAGAAAAACAACCAGGCATAGAAGAAATAGTGCAAGCTAAGCAAAAGGAAAAGCCAGAAGCAAAAATAAAATTAGCGTTTATAGAAACTAACCAAGGAGATGCTTGTGTAGTCGTATGTGAAAATGGAAGTCTTTGCCCTTGTAAAAACCCTTATGTATATAAAATTGGGAGCATGAGTGACGATCAATCAGAAGCATTCCAGGGACAAAAAGAAATAATATCAGCTTTAAACAACTTAAAGGCTAAATAAATGTCAGAAGTTAAACTTATCCAACTATCACTTCCAGTAATTCCTGGGGTTAATGCTCAACCATGTCAAACACTTATTGGTAAACCTTGCTGTTGTAAAAGTACCAATGACAGCCTTACACTGCCAGAAGCAAATAGCAATGAAGAATCTGATAATAAATCATGCTGTTCAATTAAAGAAACTCATACTGAGAAACCTTCAACTACAAAATATTCTATAGCTGAGTACTTACCTTTAGAAAAAGCGATCAGAGACAAAGTAAATTTAAAAAAATGGTTTGGAATAAGCGATAGTACAAGCAGAACCTTAAAAGAGTTACTTATGGCATTTACTAATTTTGTGCCTGCCATTGGACTTTCTAAGATACTAGCTTCTTTCCATATTTCACCTTTTCTTGTTACTCCTACAGCATTAAGCTCAATGCACTTTTTAAATCAAGGTAATGAAAAAAAAGATAGACTACTTTTAAATTCAGCTAGTGCACTGGGGATTTTATCAGCAAATCAATTTTTTAATTTACCGAGAGCTTTTGTCAGACCAATCATGGCTTTTTGTGTACTTTTTGTAGAAACGAAATGGCCTTTGCTAAAAGCACTTATAAAACTCAAGGCTGAAGGTAATGAAGAAAAACTAAAAAAAATTAAAATCAAACCAGAACATATTATTAGAAAAGATGATTTTTTAAGGTTAGTAAGACTTGAAGCTTTAGTAAACTCCATACCTAAAATTACAAAGTTTTATTCAAAGTATTTAGATGAAATGTGGGGGAACCGTAATCCAATTAATCGTATTTTTGCAAAAGTTGGGATTTTTACGTTAGAAATTTTAGGACTCAGTAGTGGATTTGTACTTGGAGGGAAAGGAATAGATTATGCCTTTGAAAAACTTAAATTAACTGAAAATATTGGTTATTTATCCACAAGAGCTAGTAACGTCATGATTCTTTCATGTTGTCCAGCAGAAGGTTCAGCAGAGGCTATTGCAGAAGCTAGTGCTGTGTCTGCTACTTAACTATTATTTTTGAATTAATTTTTTTCTGAATTATCAAGTTCTTTTGTATTTTTAACTCTTATTCCTTCATGAGGTTCTTCTTCATTAGAAGTATCATCCTTTTTCAAATCATATTTTTTGTCATTTTCCTCTACATTTATTTCTTTATTTATCTTTTGTCTTTGCCCTTCAGCTTGAACTGGCATATACGATATTAGTATAGTTAATAATAGGAACATTAGTAATTTCATTTAAGTTCTCCTACTTTATAAGATTTATTCCCTGACAATAAGTTAATTAATCATTAATAGCTTTTAATCTCCTATTCTAAATTAACTAGCCTTTAACAATGTATTAGCATGGCGAACCTGGTTAACTATTTATAAACTCCTTTACCACCAGAGTGTCCACCTATATCTAAAAGTAAAATTACTAATTTACCTTCTATTTCCATCCAAATAATTCTCACATCACCAGTTACGAATGAACTATAAACTTCTCCATAATTTGAATAAAATATTTTGTGAGTTTTTAGTGATTTATACCTGGGATTAGCTTTTAATAGGTTAATCGTTTTTAGAATTGCTTTTTCTAGTTGTTTATTTCTTTCTATAAACTTTCTATATTTTTTTCTAAAAGCACTTATAGACTGTATTTCATACATAAACTAATCTTCCATTAGCTGTTTATGTATAGATTTTGAGAAGTCAAGCTTTTTTGTTTTTCCTTCGTTGTACTCTAGTATACCTTCTGCAATAATCTGCTTTAATTTCTCTTTCTCTGAATATTCATCATCCAATTTATTCACAAAAGATATAACTAAATTATTATTAACAAAATTAGTTAATAAAAGTCTTACTATTTCATTCACCGAACTAAATCCAACCTCTTTAGCTTTTTTCTTTAGTTTATTATTTAATTCTTCTGATATTGGAACTTGTAGTTTTAATTGATAACTCATAAATACCTCACATATACCATGATTATACCATATTTAAGCTACTTTAAATCAGACAATGTTTTACTGACTCTTAACCAAATCCAACTTTTTGCCTAAAACTAAGCCACATTCAAACCCGCATTAACGTGGCAATATCTTAAACACTCCTTGCAACTCTATGAATTAATTCTGAAATAAAAGATTAGTATTTTCCACCAGGTTTTACTTATACATTTTCGAGTTCTTTTAAGAATTCAGCGCTTGATTTTATTTGAACACTCTGTAATTCTCCTCTAACAACTATCCCATCTTCATTTATTAATTTCACAGCTTCTATATTTGTATTTTCTTTACTTGTAAAAATTGGTGCTCCTTCTGACCACAATACATCATATCCACTTTTTAGTTCTTCAGGAATAAATTTAATCGCATCAGCACTTTTTCCATAATAATAAATTAAAGTTCTATTTTTTACTTTACCTTCAATAGATTTAAGAGAGAAAACAATTTTAGCTCTGCCTTCATTTTTATCTTCCGGTATAAATGTTTCTTTATCATTAATTTCTCCACCCATTTCTTTAATAATTTCAACTATAGTCGTTAGAGAGTCGTGGTTCATTAGACTTCTTTCTAAAGAAGAACAAATGATTGTTGTCGCATCTGTTCCTGTAAGGATATTTGGCAGATCATGACCAAATCCAGGATAATATACTGTTATATCTTTTCTGTTAGGATTAGTTTTTTCAATTAAACAGGTTGAGTTAAATATCATTTTCTCTCTAAATGCCTGTACCCATTTTTGATATTCTTTGTCATTTTCTACGACATTTCCAGTGGTAAGTGGAGTACCAAATGAAAATGATAATTGTTTTTTTGCACCATTAATTGCACTATTAATAAAGTCCTCTAATGTTTTGCTTTGTTCTCCATTCTTGTCCATTTTACGTATGGCTTCTCTAATTTGCGTAGAGGATTTCCAAAACCAGCCTATTGCTGTAGACATACCTCCAGCTAATGTTGCCACAATTCCTAACCTTAGAGTTTTTGAAAAATCTTTTGCAAAGCCAAATACAGCTGTTAATAATCCCCCAGTAAAAAATATAGAGCTCGTTATTTCTATTAAATTCCTCTGTGCTAAAAATTTGGGTTTCTTATCACTGTACTTGTAAAGTAAAGCAATGTTTTCAGCAGTCAAATCAAGAACAGGAATATTTCTTCCATATGTAAACAAAGGATTAAAAAAAGGATTCACTGGTTTAAATTGAGAACTGTTGACTTTCATATAAAACAATAATAAGTACTAGTAATTTAACTGATGCTAACTTAATTAAGCCTAATTTCTAATTCAAAAGTCAATAGTTTCTTAATTTCTTAACCTAGTTAAACTTGTTTTTGTTTGAGAATGTACTTTTACAAGGTAGCGAACCTGGTTAACTAGGACTCCAGTCATTTAACAATAAGGTACGATAGCTTAATTTGGGGTATAATGATACTATCATTTGATACTATCACCATATGTACCCACCTTACAAAATAACAAAACAATCAATATCACTAATAGCTGATATTTCACAATTATTAGGCAAGTTAGAAGGTCTAATTTCAGTTATTCCTACTCCAAAACTAAGAAAACAAAATAAAATTAAAACGATTTATGGAACACTCTCAATTGAAGGCAATACTTTATCCATTGAACAAATAACAGCCATAGTTGAAAATAAAAAAGTCATAGGTCCTAAAAGAGATATTTTAGAAGTAAATAATGCAATTAAAGCCTATGAAGATTTAGCCAAATATAATCCAGACTCTTTGGGCTCATTATGCAAAGCTCACAATATATTTATGCAAGATCTGGTAAGTAATGCAGGTAAGATCAGATCAACTAATGTAGGAATTCTAAGAGGTAGTAAAGTTTCACATATAGCTCCTCAACCCAAAATGCTACCAAAACTTCTAAAAAATCTTTTTAACTATCTAAAGAATAATGATAATGACCACCCACTAATCAAAAGTTCAGTTTTTCACTATGAGTTTGAGTTTATTCATCCCTTTGTAGATGGAAATGGAAGACTTGGAAGATTTTGGCAAACTTTAATTCTATCTAAATATAACTCTGTCTTCCAATACATTCCTATTGAGTCAATTATAAAAGAAAACCAACAAGCATATTATTTAGCTTTAGAGCAGTCAGATAAGCAAGGAGAATCAACTAGATTCATAGAGTTTATGCTAGGAATTATTTATAACTCACTTAACAAATATTACTCCGAATTTAAACCAGAGCCAGCAAGTACAGAACAAAGAATTAATAAAGCTAAGGAGCACTTTAAAAATAAAATATTTACCAGGAAAGATTATATTAATCTATTTAAAGAGATCTCGACCGCTACAGCTAGTAGAGATTTAAAGTTCTGCGTAGATAAAAGTTTGGTTAAAAAATCGGGCGATAAAAGATCAACCTCTTACAAGTTTAAATAGTCTTTTCAAATAAACCAAATCCAACTCTACTCTCCTAAATAGCTATTAAAACAGCATTAGAGTAGCAAACCTGGTTAACTAGGACTCCAAATCTCAATTTTTAGCCATCATTGATTCACCATAGTATTTGTGAACCTTTTGATAAAAACTTTGGGATCTTAAACTATCTCTAAGTGCAGTTATTTTCGGATAAATTTTCAAGTCTATTTCAATTACTTCCGATGGATCAATTATTGCTAATAAACAAATATCAGCAATAGTCATATTATCTCCTGCCACAAATTTTGTTTTGTTTAATTGTTCTTCAATTACTCTAAGATAATTACCAATGAATTCATATCCTTCTTTAATTGATCTTTGATCTGGATCTACACCTATTCTTGGAGCTACCATCTTATTAAAAATTACTTTGAGATATCCGCCCATTGTAAGATGCAATCCTATGAAATCACACCACATGTCTACAACAGCCTGTTTTTCTAAATCAGCTGGGTATAAATCTGATTTAGCTTTTTTACATAAGTATTTAATAATTGCATTGCTTTCTGATAGTTTAAAATTTCCATCTACTAATACTGGCACTTTACCGAATGGGGTAAGAGAAAGAAACTCAGGCTTTCTTTGTTCGCCTTTAAGTAGATCTACAGGAATAAACTCATATTCCATACCTAAATTATTTAGGCACATTTCTATTTTGTTACTTGGAGGCGAGAATTTATTACCATATAGTTTAATCATTATTTTTACTCCTTATTGTTGTTATAAGTATACAACAATAAAGAATAAAAGAGAGAACATCCTCTTAGTTTTTATGATTAGAGAAACATTACTAATTCATTAACTACTCTTGATATCACAGATTTATTAATAATATCTATTAGTTTCACAGAACTAACACATCATAAGTTCTACTTACAAATGGAACTCTTATATTTTTTGAAGCTCCATGTTTTTTTATATAAGACTCCTGAACATCATGAGTAATTTCAATTATTTTCGCAAGTATTTTAATTACTTCTTCTTCATCCGAACAGCTCAAGAATTTTTTTTGCTTAATATAATCGATTACCAATTTTAAATCTTCCTCAAGCGGAGTACCTTTAATTAAATCCAGACTTAAGAGTTCGTCCTCTCTACCTGATTCAATCATTTCCAGAATATCATTACATCCTACAGAGCTAACTTCTCCTGGTACTTTTTTAGCTTCTCCTGGGATTTTACAAGAGTATAATTCTGGTTCCAAAACATCAGTCAAATGATAACCACCAATGATAAAGCTTCCGCTAAATGCTATTCCTCTTGCCAATCTATTTAATTCTTTAGTAAATTCATTTGAGACTTCGTCTAAATTTTTAATTGAAACTTTCCTTAGCTTTTCAGTAAATCCACTCAAATAATAATCAATACCTAAGCTCCCTATACTTCCATCACCTGCATGTGTTAGTCCAATATGTTTATCCACTTTATAGATTTTTCTAGCATCATCTTTATGTCCAAGATAGCCTAATAACGGAGAAGAAAAAATCTGCCTTTTATCTGCAACAAAAATAGTTTTTGTTTTTGTAGTTATACCAATTGCAAGTGTCATGCCTTAATAATTAAAGATATGGCTCTCCAAAGTCAATATTTACTTAACCTTAGAAATGAATAAAAGATTAATTGTTTATAAAGCACCTTTTTTCAGTACTTAGATTTGCTACTATAAAAGCAGAATTTATAAAAACAAAGGTTTAATTTCTTAATGAGCGTTCAACCATTATATAGGCTACTACCATTAGTAACAAAAGCATACTTCCCAAAAGAACAAATTGGAGAAGTAGAAGAAAGATTTGGAGTTATTCCACATATAGAAGCTGGTACCAATGGGATAAGAATTGAATCTGATAGTGCTAAAAATTTATGGGCAGTTATTCTAAATGGAAAAAAATATGCGGTTAAAGTTTATAACGCACTATCACCCAATAACCAAAGATCAGTAATGCATGAGCTTGACGGCAGAGTTATCGCTAACTTAGTACATCATACAGCTAAAGAAGATCAGGAGCTACGCCCTCACGCTGAAAAAATATTTATTGCACCAGCAATTGGTTATGAGCATGGAAACAATGTAGTACTTGTTACAGATTTTATTGATAATTCCAGTCATCTTAATACTGAACTTGCAAAAGGACTATCTCCAGAGTTAAGAGCACTAGGAATTCAAATACCACTTTTAACAGGTGTAAATCAATTCTCTACCTCTTCATTTTTATGTCAATTAAAAACTGATCCTCAAAATAGCGAACCCTATATAGAAGTTTCCCCTATAGACCTAGAATCTATTTCCAAAGAAAGAGACGTAGACCATAACACAAAAATATTATTTCACTTATTAAAGAATGCATCAAAAGGTGAAGAAGCTCAAAGATTCATTCATGCTCTTGAAACCTGTGGTGGTAGCTGGCATGAAGCTATTAGTGATGAGCAAAATAGAAACCACTTAGCTACATTAATTAGAGCAGTAAGAGGTGGAGTGTTGATACAAGACACTATGGCTCCAGAAGAAATATCTCAGAATACATTAGAAACAGCAAGACATTACCACTCCATGGGATTTGTTTTAAGAGATACTGAAGAAGGACAACCTCCCTCCACTCTAAGAAATGAACAAACTACAGATATTGATATTACTAATATTTTTAATTATACACATTCATTAAACTTAGTAGGTGGAGATGTTGCACTTTTGAAAGAGATTTTAGGAATAGGATATCAAGACATTCCAACAAGAATCACTAATTTAAAAGAATCTATTCAAGCTAGAGATTATAAGGAAGTTGGTCGCAAAGCACATACTATCAAAGGATCACTTTTAAGTTTTATAAAAGCAGAAGAAGATAAATCAGCTAATAAAGCCTGTGAATTAGCATTAAAAATTGAAATACTTGCTATCTCAGAAAATCCAGATAATCACTTTGAAGAAATAAGATCATGTTCTGAAGAGCTTTTTTTAAGATTAAATGAAGTTCTTATTGCTTTTAAACAAAAAATAAATGAATAATTAACTCTGTACTATTTATATTTTTTTAATGTTGTAGACTTCTTAAATACTAAGACTTGACATTAATAGCTTCAAATCATATTCTTAATATATGCTAATAAAAGCAAGCACACCACTAAACATGATTCCTTTAGTAAAAATACCTAAAGGGCAAAGTAATCCAAAAGATTACTTGCGTAAACAATTATCTAATATTCCTTATGGAGGCCGTGTAGCAGTGGATTTAAATAGCACAAAAGATTTAATACCTGCTAGTGAAGTTTCCAGAGTTATCACAGCACAAACACAAATGAGAAAATTAGTAATAGAATTTGCTTATAAAGGTGATTCTCAGGGCTAGTTAATTGTTTTTTTGAATCTTAAAACATTTAATGTATTATTGTTTCTTTACTATTTATTGACCTCTAATCTTAAGAGCCTATAGACTTATGACATGCCAGCTTCAACCCCAACTAGAGAAAGAATCAAAGCAGAAGCTAAAGCCAGATCTTTGGTTAAACAAAAAAAATCCTCTTCTAAATCAAAAACTAAAAAACAAAAATCAAACGAACAAGGTTTTAATCCTGTAAGATTTTTCAATTCCCTTCTTGCAGTATCCCTTTTTGTAGGATTAATTAGTCTTGGTACTTATAATTTAATTCTTTTTACTGCTTATGGCTTTGACAAACAATATTTAGAAATAAATAAATGCATTTACTCAAAAGGTAAATGGGATTACAAAAAAAATCTTTGTGTTAAATAGCTGGCTCCTGCTTAGTCATACAATGGATTCCACCACCTTCTTGAATCAGAAGAGTCGCAGATATTCCTACTATTTTCCTAGAGGGGAAGATTTTTTTAAAAATCCTTAGGGCTTCTTTATCAGCAGGGCAATTAAAAACAGGAACAATAACTCCACCATTTACAAAAATAAAGTTTGCATATGAATTAGGCAATCTTTCTTTCTTATTTTTCATTTTTACAGGCATTGGAAGATCAATGATCTCAAGCTTATATTTTTTCTTTGGGTGTCTCCATTTTTTCAAATACTCTTTACTTTCTTTTAAGTGTTTATAATTCGCATCATTTTTATCATCACTCTTACAAATCAGGACTTTTCTTTTATCTATAAAACGAGCGAAGTCATCTATATGTCCATCAGTATGGTCTCCTTCCAAACCACGTTTCAACCAAATGACTTCATGTATATTAAAAGCTGATTTTAAGAAATATTCAATTTGATTTTTTTTAAGCTTTGGATTTCTATTCTTATTTAGCAAGCACTGTTCAGTTGTCATTATTAGATCTTCACCATTAAATTCTAATGAACCACCTTCCATAACTATAGGGTAAGATTCTGTCTCTTCTCCTAAATATTCAGCGATTCTAAGTGGCACATTATTATCCTTATTCCATGGAGGAAATTTTCCACCCCATGCATTAAACTCAAAATCAAGCAACAATCTTTTTTTAGAATTTAATGTTTTGTCTTCTAAAAAAAACGGTCCGTAATCACGTATCCAGATATCGTTATTTGGAATTATTATTCCTTTAAGATTATATTTTTTCTTTTTTTCAGGAAACATTGATCTGGTACTTAATAAAGTTTTCTCGTCAGGAAAGATCAGATTTACATCCTGAAAATCTAAAATTTTAGAAATGAGGTCTATATAAAATTTTCTAATGCCAGTTATTCTTTTTTTACCCCACTCGTTTAAATTGTGAGGGAATGATAACCATGTGCACCTTTGTTTTTCCCACTCTGCGGGATAGCGACGAGTTAGTTTTCTGCCCATGATTTTAAAAGTGTGTCGTATTTATCTATTCTTCTGTCTCTAAAGAAAGGCCACACCGCTCTTGCAGACTTAATTTCACTTAAATCAATATCGAGGCTGGTTAAAGCTTCTTCTGTTTTATCCTGATGTACTACTTTTCCATATGGATTTGCAAGAAAAGAATATCCCCAAAAATTAAGATGTCCTTCTTGTCCCACACGATTTACAGCAAGAACAAATATTCCATTTGCTATTGCATGAGAACGCATAATGGTAGTCCATGCATCTACCTGATCTGGGTATAATTCTCTGGATTCATAATCATCCCAGCCTATTGCAGTAGGATAAATTAAGATATCTGCTCCTTTTAAAGCAGTAATTCTAGCGCCTTCGGGAAACCATTGATCCCAACAAATTAAAACACCTATATTCCCAACAGAAGTTTTAGTTACTAAAAACCCATTATCTCCCGGAATAAAATAATATTTTTCATAAAATCCAGGATCATCAGGAATGTGCATCTTTCTATAATGTCCTATAATTTCTCCATTGTTTTCTACTATTAAACAACTATTATGATAAATACCCTCTGCTCTTTTTTCATAAATAGGAAGAACTAGAACTACTTTTAATTTTTTTGCCAAATCCTGAAAATGTTTGACTTCTTTTGAATCAATTTCAACTGCAGTATCTAAATGTTTAATATTTTCTGTAATAGGAAAGTAATCCCATAAAAAAAGCTCTGGAAGTACAATTAATTTACTTCCAAATTTTGAAGCCTGTTCAATTTTTGAAGAATAATATTCAATATTTTTTTGAATATTTCCCTGTGATTTACCCTGAATATAAGATGTTTTTATATTTGTCATTATTTTCTCAGATGAACATTATATTTTATCTCAATACATTCGTACAGATAGAGCAATAGTCTGTACAGGTGTGTTATTTAGCATATATCCTTTTGCGATATAATTAAAATATGGCAGTCGAAGTTAATGGTAAATATGAAGGTGATCTAAGGGTAAAGCTTACCCATGGACCATCTAAATGTGAAATAAAAACAGATGCGCCCGTGGACAATAACGGCAAAGGTGAAAGCTTTTCTCCTACTGATTTAGTAGTCTCAGCATTAGGTGCATGTATGATTACTATTATGGGCATTATTGCTAAAAGAGATGGTTTAGATTTTAATAATGTATCTTTCCATGCTGAAAAACATATGGCAGAAAATCCTAGAAGAATAGGAAAAATTATTCTTGAAATTAAAATGCCTTCTGGTTTAACAGAAGAACAAAAGAAAAAATTAGAAAGAGCGGCACATACTTGCCCAGTTCATCAGTCACTACGTTCAGACATTGAGCAGGATATAAAGTTTATTTATTAATATTGGGTACGAATAAAACAATTTTAGTTGATGTAATTCCACCAGATATGTCGAAGGAAATAAGTGGATTACGTTTAAACGAACTTGAAAGTTTAGTAAAAACCTATGGTGGAATAGCTATCACTAAAGTCATCCAGAAAAAAGGATTACCTGACTACAAGACTTATTTAGGTTCAGGGAAGTTAAACGAGATTCTAGAACAAAATAGAACCTTAGAAAAGAATAAAAGAGCCACTCTTTTAATATTAAATAATATTTTAAAACCCCAGCAAATATATAACCTTGGTGAAATATGCAAGAAAGACGAAATCGAAGTCTGGGACAGGATAGATTTAATTTTAAAAATATTTGACAAGCATGCTAAAAGTGTTGAGGCAAAATTACAGATTGAATTAGCCGCAATAAAACATATGGGGCCTAGGATTTATGGTATGGGTCTTGAATTAACCAGACAAGGTGGTGGTATCGGTACAAGAGGTCTTGGAGAAACAAACCTTCAAATCATGAAACGTCACTTAAGAAAAAGAGAGCAAAAAATAAAAGAAAAGTTAGAGCATTATGATCTTGTACAAGAAAATCATAGACAACAAAGAAGAAAAAAAGATTTAAAAACTATTTCATTTGTAGGGTATACAAATGCTGGAAAAAGTACACTATTAAAAGCACTTACAAAAAAAGATGTCTACATTGCAGATAAACTTTTTGCTACCTTAGAAAGTACAGTAGGTCAGCTCTTCTTACCGAACCTGGATAAAATTGCATTACTTTCAGACACCATTGGTTTTATTCAGGATTTACCTCCAGACCTAATTAATGCATTTAAATCCACATTAAGTGAAATTATCACCGCTGATCTTTTATTACACGTAATTGATATAAGCGATCCTTTATACGAATCCAAGATTCTCATTGTTGAAGAAATACTTTCAGATCTTGGTGTAATTGATAAACCAAAGATATATGTTTTTAATAAACTTGATAATGTTAAAGATATAAACATTGAAGAGCTAAAAGACCATTTTTCAGGATTTTCACCTGTTTTCGTTTCTGCACATAATAAAACAGGGTTTCCAGACCTGGTTTCTAAGGTTGAAAACCTTCTTTTTTGCAAGAATGAAGTAATAAATTCCTAATTTGAATAGTCTATACTAATACTTTAACTTTGTTAAAACAAATGAAGAACATTTTTATATTAGTTTAGTCTATTTTTTTGAGTGGTAATTTAAAATTAGAAAGTATTTTTATTAGAGGATAACAAACTATGCAAATGCAAATGTCAGAGCAAACAAAAAAAATAGTTATAGTAGCAGCAATAGCAATCGTTGGATTAAATATGCTTGATAAGGAATTTCAAGGTGGAAATGGTAACCCAGGTCAACCACCACAAGTAGTTCCACAAGTAGTACCTCAACCTCAACAAGCTCCGCCAAATCCAGAGGATGAATTTAAAAAGACACTAGCAGATAAAGTAAATGTCGATATCGGAAATACTCCTGTATTAGGGAATAGAAATGCAAAAATTAAAGTCATCGTTTTTAGTGACTATCAATGTCCATTCTCAAAACGTGGGGCTGACACAACTACTGCTCTCATAAAGAAATATGGCAATAACATAATGTACGTTTATAAGAATCTTCCTCTTGGATTCCATAATGAAGCAATGCCAGCAGCTAAAGCCGCTCTTGCTGCAGGAAAACAAGGAAAATACTATGAATACCATGATAAGTTGTTTGAAAATCAAGATAAGCTTGGTGAAGCACTTTATCCTCAAATCGCACAGCAACTTGGCTTAAATATGAATAGATTTAATGCTGATAGAAACTCAAAAGAAATTGAAGATCAAGTTAAAGCAGATGCCGCTCAAGCAAGCTCTCTTGGTTTCAATGGTACTCCTGGCTTTACACTAAATGGAGTTAAGATTCTCGGAGCATACCCAATCGATCACTTTGAGAAAATTATCTCAGCTCTAGGGTTATCGTAAATAGTACGTGTAGAGCATCTCTTTTATTCTACATTTACTCCACAAAGTTTAAGTATTCCACGTCTAGCAGAGAATGCATTCTCTGCTTTTACCACTTCATATTCATTATGGAAAGCATAACCCATTTCTTTACCACCATAGTATTCCAATTTGTTTAATTTATCGTGTGACCAATCTACTAAATGTGATCTAACATCTAAAACAGTTAAAAATGTTCTAGCTAATAAAAGACCAAATGGTATATTTTGTTTCAGCTTGCGATCTGGTATCTCATCGTTTGGAGTAGCATTTAGAACTAGTTTCTTTCTGGCAAATTTAGAAATCTCATCAACATCGGCTTCGCTAAGATTATAATAACCTTGTACACATTCCTTACGAGCAGATTCTATACATTTATCAACCAACAATTTAATTAACTGTTCTTTAGTATTTTGATCTTTGATAAATGCACCATTTAAAACATCCTCAAGATTTACGCCATAAGTATCCTTAGCAAATCTATAGGCTTCACTATCTTCAATTTGACTTCTTTTTATTTCTAGACTTTCGTTTTCTTTTAATGAATATAATTCTAAAATATCAAATAAAATCTTATCATTAACACTTGTTTGATCTAATCCAAACTTAGCCAATTCTTCTTTGTATGACAATGTCCTATATTCATTGTCTACATTTTCGCTGTAGAAATTAGGGACACAAGCTTCAATAGCTTTTCTTGCAAAGTTAGATACACCTTCTACAAAACGATTATTAAAGATCTCTCCTCTTAGTTTCACAAGTTTGTCTTGTGTAACTTTTTCATCTTCTTTTAAAATATGCTTTCCATATAACTTTCTACCAAAATATATGCTTTGGAAGATACCTTGTGGAAGTCTTCCTAAAACTACATAACAGCCTGTAAAAACATAAGTTAATCCTTGAGCCCATCTTCCAAGCACTTTGTCTGCAAGCCCAGCAATTCCACCTTTTGATCTAGCTTCTTCACTTACAAAGCTTCTTCCTAACATCGGAGCAAAAAGACCAATCATTGCAAATGGACTAACTGCATGGAATAACATTTCTGCATTATTTTTTATTCTCTTAAGAGCTGAGTCTTTATTTGGATCAGAAATTTGTGCATCAATTGTATTTCCAACTTTTTCAATTAGACTATAGGCTGATTTAGGTAAAACAGTCTTTAAGTGTCCTCTTTCAGTCACGACTAGTCTCATAAATGCATCAATCCCTTTAGAATATGCTTCAAGTCCGCCAACACCTAAACTAAGTGTTTTACTAAGATTTAAAATAGGGTTAGAAAAGAACTCTTTAATAGAAACTCCACCTTTAAAGAATTCTGTTATGGAGTGAAGTGCATCGGCAGAATATTGAATACAAGGCATAACTGGATTTGCTGTACTTCCTATCTTTGCCATTCTTAATGCACTCTTATATATATTACCCGCGGCTTTCTCTCTAACCAAATGTCCCTCTCTAACACCATTCGTAGAGACCTCAGCCCCATCTCTTTCTTTCTTTCTTAATCCCCATGCAATAAGTGCTTGAGTATTTCCAAAGCCCCATGAGTACCCTGTAAGAAGCGTAAATGGAATATTTATCGCTGTAGCTATTTTATGAAAGATAGACTTAGTAATGTTTTCTGGCTTAATCAATCTCTCAAAAATAAATGGGAATAAACCATGGCTGGAAAGTCTATAGTCAAGATCTAAATATTCGCCAACATCTCCAACTTTTTCTTTATTTTTTCCAAGAGAAAAATTGCTAACTTCATTCCATATAGCTGTAACTGGGAAAGATAAGGTGGAAAGTGTTGCACAAAGATCTCCAAATCCTTCTAATAGTTTTGCAGGAAATCCCCAGTCTTTTTTCAATCCACCAATTACAGAAATTAATCCAAAAGCGCCTGCAACTCCAGCACCTGTATATTCAACCTGAGATTTAATTTTTGAAAATTGCTTGTCTACCGATACGTGAGATTTTTTTTGTGGTGAAACAGGAGCTTGGCCATGACTTTGCTCATGACTCGCTACTGATTTTCCTAATGCTGGCTCTAATCTTACAGGTGACATATCCGACTTATTTACTCAACTTTATAACTTACTTTTAACTATAATACTTATTTAAAGCGCTACTGTCTAGAGCAAATTTGTTCAATTCTTGACTATATTAGTCAACTTTATCTTATTTGATTTATATTATCTAAAGACTTTAGTTGTTTTAGCAGAATTTAGGACTTGATTTAGCTTAAAATCCCATATTTGGAAGGAAAATATGACTTAATTCAGGATAAACTTTTTTAAAAACTATAACAAAAGCAATTATTAAACTAATATAAAAAAAGACTATACTCTTCCAATCTCCATTGGAAGAACTAAAAGGTGTTTGGATTCCTTTATCTCGCATAAGCCTCCCTATGAAAAAGTGAGCTAATCAAGCCAGGATATAAGATACAAAAAGTTATTAAAAAAGAGAATAAAAGGCACACATAGAAAAAAAGCAAATCTTTTAAATCAAATTTAGAGGGATCAAATAAAACATCCTTTTCTTCCATACTGCTTATCCGTAAACCAAAGACCTGACTAAATCAGGATATAAAAAACCAAAAGTAATAGCAAACGATACTAAAATACAAAAATAGAAGAATACTAGTGTCCCTATATTTAAATCAGGCGCAACATAGACTTTTGGGCATGTATAAGTATCTCTCATGGTATTTAAATACCTAATAAAACACTATCAGTATTAGTACTATAGATAATATTTTCTAAGAGAAAACCCTGAATGTGATGACTATCACTATTTTTTCTTACCCTGAAGTTTTAAAAGTTCTTGATATAATTTCTTTTCTTCTTCAGAAACTACGGTAGGAATATTAATTTTTATTTTTACGAAATGATCTCCCCTACCCTCTTCTCCTTTTGGCTTAGGGAAGCCCTTTCCACGAAGTCTTAAATTTTTATCATTCTGAGTTCCAGGTGGAATAACCATTTTCACAGGACCATCCAGAGTAAGAACCTCTATCTCACCACCAAGAACAGCTTGGGAAGGGAGAATTTTAAGATCTGAATGTATGTCACTTCCCTCAAGCCTAAAAACAGAATGTGGTTTTAATCTCACAATTAAATATAAATCTCCAGAAGGAGCTCCACCCTTACCAGGGAGCCCCTCTCCACTCATTCTGATTTTTGAATTTTCTTTAACACCTGCAGGAATTTTCACTTCTAGTCTTTTATAATCTCGCCCTGGAACACTAATATCAATTTTTCTAGATGTCCCATGATAAGCATCCTCTAAAGATAAATCCAAATCTATGGACTGATCATCACCTTTTCTTTTTGGTGGAGTGCGCTGTGTACCACCTTGATTAAAAACATCCTGGAAAGAACCAGGTCTAGCACCTTTAAGTGCTTCTCCAAAAAGCATTTCAAAGAAATCACTAAAAGGAGCCTCAGTAGCTCCGCCATTATAAGTCTTTTTAGAAAACCCCGCCTCTGGTCCAAACCCTTCATTAAAATACTGCTCAAATCCAGGTGGTGGTCTAAAATCACTACCAGAGCTAAATCCAGATCCTAACAAATCATATTTTTTCCTTTTTTCAGCATCACCTAAAACTTCATAGGCTTCATTAATCTCTTTAAATTTTTCTTCTGCTCCCTTGTTTCCTTTATTAGTATCAGGGTGGTATTTACGAGCAAGCTTTCTAAAAGCACTTTTTATCTCTTTCTCAGTTGAACTGCGAGATACACCTAAAATTTCATAGTAATCTTTGTACTTAACCATAGTAGTTTTTATGGGGCTTCAGACAAGCTGAAACCTCCTTTTACATATCCTATCACTCTACCGGATTTGGTGAATAAATCACACAAATCCTTTAATTGTATATAGTTATAGACTGAGCTCATATTTTACATTTTCCTCTAGATACATTATTATATCGTTAAATGGACAAGAATGAAGTCGCTAGTGTCGTTGCAAGGAGATTCGAAGAATCGACGAAGCAATCTCATAATTCAATACCGCAAAATAAGATTGCTTCGCCTTTGGCTCGCAATGACAAAACAATTACTCCACCTCTGTACAACTCTCTCAGCTCTTATCTAAAAAACCGTTTCAATACAAAGGTACAGCGCATTACTTTAGAAGCAAATCTAGACTGTCCTAACAGAGATGGGTCTAAAGCTTTTGGAGGATGTACATTTTGTACTGCTGATGGAAGTAGCGCTGGAGCTTTTTTAGTTACGGATCCGATTTCTAAACAGCTAGAACAAGGCGTCAAGCTCTTTTCAAAAAGATTTGGTGCTAAAAAATTCATAGCTTATCTACAATCATTTACAAACACGTATGCTTCTATTAATAAATTAAAAGAGATATATGATGAAGCTATTTCACATCCTGATGTAGTAGTTTTAGCTATAGGGACAAGACCTGATTGCTTATCTGAAGAGGTTCTAGATTTAATAGAGACTTATAAAGATAAAGTAGAAATCTGGCTAGATATTGGGATTCAAACTGTTCATAATAAAACTTTAGACTTTATTAACAGAGCTCATAATAGTGAGGATTTTTTTTCAGCATTACATAGAGCTAAAAAAAGAGGACTCATCGTCTGTACTCACACTATTTTTGGACTTCCTGGAGAAACAAAAGAAATGTTTTATGAAACAATGAGAAGACTTGCTGACTCACCCATTGATGCTATTAAAATTCACCAGCTGTTAGTACTTGAAAAAACAAAAATAGCAAAACAATATGAAGAAGGACTTTTTAAAGCTTTAGAGCTTGAAGAGTATATAGATTTAGCTTGTGACTTTATAGAAATGTTACCAAAAAATGTTGTGATTCACAGATTGTTTGCAGAAGCAAAACCAGGGGAATTAATAGCTCCAAAATGGGCTGAACAAGATGATGGCAGGAGGAATAAACAACAAATTTTAAAGATGATTGAAACAGAATTAATCAGAAGAGGTACTAAACAAGGGTCAAGGTTTAAAGCATGAAAATTGAATCAAGTATTCCAAACTTCTTATTTGCTCCGGGAAGAAGAATTAACTCTAGCTCTAACATCAAAGAAGAGCTAAGCATTCCTGATATAGATCTAAGCAATGAAGCACTACAACTTCAAGCAACACGATATGGAAGAATGTTCAGGGATACTAACAGAGATAATGTTTCTAAGATTTTCGAAGAGTTGAATAAATTGGCAAAAGTACTCTTGGCAAATACTCCCCTGTTTGAAAATGTAAAATTTTATTTAACTGACCCTGTAAATTTTAATCAGTATCAAGAGCTAGTAAATAGAGTTTATACTCAAGCTATTGAATTAGAACAAAATATAACTCCAGGTAAAACTGTCAGAATAGAAATAACAAATAACAGTCTGCGTAATTTAGATATTACTTTCAATAATAAAATTTATGAGATGAGAATAGATGGTTTTGATATGGTTTTTACTAATAATACAAATGCTTCATTTTTACCTACATTTACAATTAAAGAAAAAGATATTGATAATTCTGAAAAAATAAGAGTTGGTTTTGAAATCACACCTGAAGGAGATTTAATTTTTGCAGATATAGTTGAAGTTACAAAGCCTGATTATACTGTAGGGGTTGCATTTATAAGACCAGGTGAAAATACTATTCTTAGAGAAAACTGTATATGGGCTTCTCATCAAAAAAGAATGGGTGAATTTAATTAAAATTTTAAACTATAGCTACCTGTAACTTATTAATAGTTTTTTCAAATGTAGGGAATGAAGTAGAAATCCATTCAGAGCCTGGGATTAGAATAGGTTCATTTGATTTCAACCCAGCAATAGCCACTGACATAGCAATTCTATGATCAAAATGTTTAGGCCACTCAATATCTGGATTTACTTTAAATGGTTCACCATTTAAACCATTAATTTCCAATCCATCATCTAATTCATTTACCTCAACGCCTAATTTTTGAAGAACAGTAACCATTGTTTTTATACGATCTGATTCTTTAAATCGTAATTCCTTAGCATCTTTTATAACCGATTTTCCTTTTGCCTGAGCCATAGCAATGCATAGAATAGGGATTTCATCAATTAACAAAGGAATAGTACTTCCTTTTACTTCTACAGCATTAAGCTCACTAGTAGCAGTAATAAACAAATCAGCAATTGGTTCTCCTGAAACATCTTTTTTATTTGTCATTTCAATCTTTACGCCCATCTTTTTTAGAACTGTAACAATTCCTGATCTTGTAGGATTTACTAAAACTTTTGGAATTATTACTTCAGATTCAGGGATAATACTTCCTGCTACCATAAAGAATGAAGCAGAAGATATATCAGCTGGTACATAAACATTCTGCGCTGATAGACTCTGTTCAGGTCCTATAATAATTTCATTTTTATCCAGTTTGATTTTCGCTCCAAAAGCAGTAAGCATTCTTTCTGTATGATCTCTGGATTTTTCTTTTTCTATAATTTTTGTTTCACCTTTTGCGTATAGCCCTGCAAGCATAATTGCTGATTTAACTTGTGCTGAACTAACAGGCATTTCATAGATAATTCCATGTAAAATACTAGGAGTAATAACAATCGGAGCTTTCGTATTATGTTCTCTTCCAAATATTTTGGCACCCATAAGAGTTAATGGCTGAATGACTCTTGCCATAGGACGACTTAGAAGGGAATCATCACCAGTTAGAATTGACATAAAATCCTGGGCACTTAAGAGTCCTGTCATAAGCCTTATAGTGGTACCTGAGTTACCACAGTTTAAAATATTTTTTGGTTCTAAAAAAGATTTCAACCCTTTTCCATAAACAGTAACTGATTCATAATTATTAAAACTATTAATCTCTACTCCCAACTGTTGCATTATTTTTAATGTGTTTAAGCAGTCTTCACTAGCTAAAAGATTTTTTATTTCAGTTCTTCCATTTGCAATCGAGCCAAAAATAATTGATCTATGGGAGATTGACTTATCAGCAGGAACTGTAATTGTTGCTTTTATCGGACTTTTAATAGGTGAGACAATAAATTGTTTCATAAAGGCTATTATAGCGTAACCTGCAATCCTGAGCGATAACTAAGCCATTAACAGATCTTTCACCGTAAATTTACGGTGACATAGTAATCCACTACCTAAATGTAATTGGTAGTTTTGTAATGTTTTTTGTATCAATTTCTATTAATGAATCATTGCCTTGAACAGTAGCAAATAGCTTAGCTGTACTTTTATCAAAATATAAATAATAAGGTCTTACAATCTTATCAATGATAATAGTTACCATTCTTTCAGGACTTACTTTTGCAATGGAATTACCATTATAATTTGCTATGTATAAATTATCACTATCATCTATAGCAACACCGACAGGACCAAGCAAACCAACTTTATCTATGAAGATTTCTTTTGTACCATCAGGTTTAATTCTTTCTATAGAATCATTACTAAAATTAGCTATATAAAGATTGTTTTTGCTATCCTTAGCAATACCTGTAGGTCCATTAAAAGAGGATCCTACTATTCTAATTGGATCCTTTAGCTGTTCTTTATCTGACATTGCAAGAGCATTTACAAGAAGATTTCCACTATCATTTTTATTTACAACAGGTATATTTTCTTTTTGCTTTTCAGGCTCTTTTGTCAAAGTATTTGCAAGAAGCTGAGCCTGAGCTATGTCTATATCTGAGCCTTCTTTTTTAGGCTGGTTAGCTATAACATTCTTTTGCTCAACATTTCCTCCAGCCAAAAAATCATCTATTGCTTTTAGGTTTTTTACTACTTCTGGATATTTATTAAAACTGGTTGGGATTTGAGAATAATATTTTTTTGCATTTTGATAATCCCTGCTTGCAAAATAACAAGCTGAAAGCTCATACAAAGCTTCTGTATCTTTTGGGTTTAAATCAACTGCTTTATGAAATAAGTTTGTTGCTTCAGAATAGCTTTTTTGTTTTTTATATATAGCTCCAAGATTGTAATATGCATCCACAAATGTAGGATCTAAATCAATAGCCCTTTTGAAAAAAGAGATTGCTGATGGTATATCACCTTGTTCATAACTTTTAAGACCCAAATTATAGACACTTGCACTTGCAGGTTTTGGGTTGTCTGAATTTTGTGTTTTTTTCGAGTCCTCAGCTTTTACAGCTAAAGATAAATTCACTGATAGGAATGTCAGTAATATTGACTTTAAGAGAATTGGTTTATATATTTTCTTCATTACTATAAATGTATTCTAACATTATTAATTTTTTCTATATTTTAACATAACAAACCTTGGAATGCTTACTTTAAAGCCTTAACTCTACAACTATTAATTAATGATTAAAAATTGTTTTTAGCTAAAGTTTTGAATTGTATTTGAATTAGAATATAGTTCTACACTTTAAAGAACTTTTATGAAATGAGGAAAAAATGGTTATATCCGAACAAGAATTAAATCAAATACAAAATGATTTTATAAACAATAAATTTAACCCACAAGCATATTGTATTAAATTAACAGCTCAAAAAGGCTCATTCTCAAACATTGCTGAAATTATTAGCAAAAGTGGTGGTGAACTAGGTGATACAAAGGTGTTGGAAAGTAACCAAGAAACAGTTAAAAGAGAAATCCATTTTTCAAGTAATACTATTCAAGCAAGAGAAATCATTTCTAAATTACACGATTTACCAGGAATTCAAATTAACGATGTAGTAAATGAAGTTTATACTACTCACATTGGTGGAAAAATTGAAATTAAATTAAAAACAGAAGTAAATAATCAAAAAGATCTTTCAGTTGTTTATACACCTGGAGTAGCTGAAGTATGTAGAACAATTCATCAACAGCCTGAACTTGCCTATAACCTCACAATTAAGAAAAATTCAGTTGCAGTTGTTACTGATGGATCTGCAGTACTTGGTCTCGGAAATATAGGACCTTCAGCAGGAATGCCAGTAATGGAAGGGAAAGCAATGCTTTTTAAAATGCTTGCTGATGTAGATGCATATCCGATTTGTTTAGATGTAAGTACTCCAGATGAAATAGTTAAAGTTGTAAAAGCAATTGCACCTGGCTTTGGTGGAATTAACCTGGAAGATATAGCCGCTCCTAAATGTTTTGAGATTGAACAAAGACTTCAAAATGAATTAGATATCCCTATTTTCCATGATGATCAGCACGGTACTGCCGTAGTAGTTTTAGCCGCATTATTAAATGCAGTTAAAGTTGTAAATAAAAAGATGGAAGACTTAAAAGTAGTAATTATGGGTGCAGGAGCAGCAGGTGTTGCATGTGCAAAGATTTTGTTATTTGCCGGTATCAGAAATATCATAGTTACTGACAGAAATGGGATTTTATACAGCGGAAGATCTGATATGAATCCTGCAAAAGAAGAATTAGCAAAACTTACTAATCCTGAAAAGTTAAAAGGATCAGCATCAATTGCAATTAAAGGTGCAGATGTATTTATCGGTGTTTCAGGACCAAATTTAATTACTGCAGAAGATGTTAAATCGATGGCTAAAAACAATATTGTTTTTGCATTATCAAATCCAGACCCAGAAATTAAACCTGAAATTGCAAAGCCATTTGTAAAAGTAATGGCAACTGGACGTTCCGATTATCCAAATCAAATTAACAATGTGCTTTGTTTCCCTGGTTTATTTAGAGGATTACTAGATAGCCATGCTACAACTGTCACTGAAAAGATGAAATATGCAGCGGCAAAAGCAATAGCTGGAATTGTTCAGGACTATGAGTTAAGCGAAACATACATAGTTCCAAATATATTTAATAAGCAGGTTTCAGTAGCAGTAGCAAGTGCTGTAGCAGACGTAGCCTGCGAAGATAGAGTTACTAAAACAATTCCTGAAGTAGACTTAAAATTGATCTAGCTTTGTGAAGCAACTGAATAAATAGTAAATTCATTATTAGATGACTCTTCTTGAATTTCTAGAACTCCCCTATTTATGTAATCAAGAATGATCTCTGGAGGGAAGATTCCTTCTCCTAATTTAAGAAAATTTCTATGTCCATTGACTTCACCATTAAGGGTAATCTCAAGAAGACGCTGTCCACCCACATAATAGTTATTCCAAACTGTTGTATGTCCATTATTTTCAGAATGATGTCCATTTACACCAGAAGGTTCATTTAACCTCCTATTCTGTTTCTTTTCAGATAATTCTTTAATTAGATCCCAGTCATGAAAGAATTCATCTTTATTAAAAATCATTAATTCATCCAAAGAATATTTTGACTTTAAAACACTCAATAAATGATTAACGGTTCTTCCATTAATTGGCTGTCCATTTACTAATGTTTTTTTTACAATTTCTAATGCTGTAATTGGAGCCCTTGCACAGTCTTCATTTAATAATCTCTGAACTAAAATATCAAGAGTTTTTCCCATTAGATGAACCTTTATAGATTTGATATCATATGCTTTTTCTAAAAGATCTTCAATTAAAAAACATGTTTTATTATCAATCTTATATCCACTATTAGTACCAATAGAAGAGAGTACTGTGTTTATCGTGGCCCCTTTAATTTGAAACATTGGTAAGGATTGATTGTTTGATTTCGTAAGAGCCTTTGACATAAGCTCTAAAAAACGCTTTAAAAGTATATTTGCATCCTTATTAAAATCAATCCCCATAGCTGAGCACTGCCCATTTGAACATTGATTAAATTGTTCAGAGTCTCGAAGTAGTTTTTCTGATATGGTTTTCATGCCACGCAAGAACAGATTAACTCTGCCTATATTCGATTCCTGATCAAATCTAACTCTTCTATCCATTAATTCTACAAGAATATTAGCCCCCGAATTTGCCATTTCAAACAGCTCAGAAGAAGTAGCATTTTCAAAGAACCTCTCTCCAGTAGGATCACCAAGCCTTGCAAGAACTACATTAAAGAATTTTGTAGCTCTTTCACTTTTAGGATCCATGACACCCTGGTCAATAGCTGTTCTTATAGAGTCCACATAAGCCCTGATATCATCAGCATTCTCAGACTGTTCACCAGCTCTAATAGTTATATTTTCAACAGTTCTAGTATCTAAAGGAATCTTTTTTACTATACAAGTATTTAAAAGAGTTAACACTTCTCTAGGACATTTAGAAATATTTCTTCTTAACAAGATTTCAAGAGTCTCAGGCTTTAACTTAAGTCCATTCGTAAGTGCAAGATTAGCAAGAGTTACAGCCTTGCTAGGGGAAAAATCATCTGAATCACATATGAGCCTTTCAGTAGTAAGTGGTCTATTAGCATAATCTTCATATTTAATCCCTAACTCCAGGCTTGCTATAGCCATATCAAGAGCAATATTATAGTTTTTATTCTCTCTGTGTTTAACCAAACAATCATTAGCAATTTTAGTATAAGAATCTTCTCCATTAATTTTTCTTACACCAATTTCATAAACAAGTTCAATAAGCGATTCTACTTCTCCATTTTCATAAGCTTTATAAAAAAGTTCTTTTTTTGAATCTGCACCTTTTACCCTAATATTAAATTCACTACATAGAGCTAAAACTTTATCTCCAGCTTCATCTCCTGATTTTCTTCTTATTTTTTTTATTTCATCGGTTATCATTCGACATGTTTCCATGTCACCACTGATTTTCTTTTGACCAAGACTATCTAAACGACTTAAACATAACCTAATTTCTTCAGGATTACCTCTGCCAAAAACTTTTCTTAATTCTTTTCTTAAATAAATAATGCTTCCAGAAAGTGGATCCACAATTCTTTTTATCTGAGCTTTTGACTCTAAAGATATGTGTGCTAAAAAATATGGATCTGAAAAAATCTGCATAAATTATTTCACCAAATCTCTCCATGCATGGAACCTATGCCCTTGAAGTGCTACTGTTTTAGTATTTTTATCTAAGAAAGTCAAAGAACCACGACTAAAAGCCAGTCTGGATTTGTTTTCTGTATTATGAGCTAATAGTGCTAGATCTATAGCTAAAGCCTTTGCTAGAGGATTCCTCTGCTCAGCGAGAAAGCAAGCCGCAGACTGAACAGAAGCACCTGTTAAACTTCTATCTATTTCAATTGCAGCCTTAGAAATATTAAAAACTGCTTTAGCTAATCTATCATCTAAAATTAGTTCGAAGCTTTTTGCTGATGAAACATAAGAGAGTGGAAATGCTAGCTGATATTTTGGAAAGATCTCACCAGAAGGCTTTTTAGGAGCCAAACATTCTGCTACTACTTCTAAAAGTTCTGAATGAATATCATTAGAAAGTTTTTCTAAAGCTTTCTTATCACGCCCCTCTGCTAGAACTTTTTCACTCTCTGTAATATGAATTCTGTTTTCATTTGTTAAACCCTTACCGCCATTCAGAGCATTTAGTAGTCTAAGTTTAACAGCTACAATTCTTACATTATTTAAAGAATGACTTAAATAAGAAACTCTTTCTTTTTCTTTATCTAAGAACGGCTTATTTTGTTTTGCTAAATCTCTAGCAAATTTAAGTCCCCATTTCACTCTTTCAGCTACATCTATTAAATCTTTCTGACCAGGATAAATGTCTGGCTTACAAAGTTTATCTAAAGATATGCTTATAAACTTTTTTCCATCTTCATCATTTACACCAAAGAAAATAGGATATGCACAAATAGCTAACTTTGCAAACATTTCAACTTCTTCCGGAGTACCGCTTGTACTTAATAATGAAGTAGTACATGCTCTAAAAGTATGCTCATTCATCATTAAAGAAGTTTTCTCTAAAATAGCTAATGCCGCTCTGGCAGATAATAAAGGTACATGCTTTTGACCAATAATTATTGCTGTTTGAGTTGTTTTTGGATTATCTCCATCAAGCTCAAAGTTAATATTGTTTAAAGCACACTGCTCTATAATTTCAAGTGATTTTGAAACAGTATCTTTATTTACAGTAGGTACTTTATCAAAAGAAAGATTTGTAACTAAGACCCTAATATCGGATAGTAAATCCTTATTTATTTCACCTTGCAATGAAGGATGCTTTGCAGAAATAGCTTTAAGTAAAAGCTCACTAGCAAGAAGCAAGTTTTGCATTACAGCAGGATCTTCAATCTTTCCACTTCGTACAAGCTTATTAAAAACTTCTACGAAATCATTAGTATCTCTTCCAGAATCAGGCATATTAAATGCAACATATAAATTCATTGCATAAGAAGGTATTCTCATTTGTGGCCTCATTGACGGAGCAGAAGATAATTGTTTTGGTGGGCTGTTAGGAATTACAGGCCTAGTCGGATTGATTTTTTCTGGTTTCACTTTTAGCTCCAGTGGTTATTTTTAACTTACAAGATTCTACAATGTATTACTTGTTATATGCTTTAAGAAGGAAAAAATCTTTCTCAATCTTGTTTTCTATCGTGATATATTAGTTAAAACTTAAAAAAGGAATTCAGTTATGACAGGCACAAAAAAAAATTATCTGGTTTTACTAATCTCACTAGCATTTTCTTATTTTGCTTTTGGAGCAATTACAAACGTAGCTGGCGCTATCGTACCTAAAATAAAAGAAACTTATAGTGTAAGTGCTACAGCTTCAACCCTCTTAGCATCAGTCTTTTTCATAGCTTATGGTTTAACATCTCTTCCTTTTGGAGTTTTGATTAATAAAAAAGGTTCAAAATTTACTTTAGTTCTTGGTGCAATAATCACCGGGCTTGGAGTAGTAATGTTTGCAGGGGTCCCAGGCTATTTTTCAAATATGTTTGCAATGTTTCTCTGTGGTATTGGAATTACAGCTATTCAGGTAGCCGCAAACCCTTTAGTTAAAGAAATAAGTAATCCAGAAAAATACTCAAGAAACCTAACAATGTTTATGGTTATAAATGGAATAGGTTCATCTAGTGCTCCATATGTGGTGACTTTAATAAAAAATTCTGGTTATAGCTGGAATTATACTTATTGGTTATTTTCAATTATTTCATTAGTTATGATACTAGCTCTTTTATTTTCAAAATATCCTGAAGTAAAGAAATCAGAAGAAACACAAAAAAGTTCTAGCATTGGATTTAAAGATTTTCTTAAAGATCCACTTGTAATTATGTTTTCACTAGCAATATTTTTATATGTTGGTGTAGAAGTAGGGATAGCAAACAACATTAGTTTATTCCTAGAAGACACCCATAGAATCTCAGAAAAGCTTGGCGAGGGCGCAGAAGCCGCTAAAAACTCAGCTATTGGAAATTATTGGTTTGGATTACTTATAGGAAGATTGATTGGTAGTTTTGTTTTAGATAAATTAGATGCAAGAAGAGCCATTCAGATTTATATCACTGGTGCAGGAATTGCTCTTGGAGTAGCAGTTTTCAGTAATGATTTAAACATCACTCTCTGGTCATTTCCAGCAATAGGATTTTTTATCTCTATTATGTTTCCTTCAATTTACGGCATGGCAATTGATGCTTATAAAAAAGAATATGCAAGTATTATTTCAGGGATCTTATGTACTGCTATTATTGGTGGAGCAGTAATCGCACCATTAATAGCTAAAATATCTGAAATGACTGGTACTCCAAATAATCCAAACTGGAAAGCAGGTATGATTCTTGCATTTGTATGTTATGCCTATATATTTAGTGTAGGGGTTTGGGGTAAGAACAAACCATGTAACCCTGAACTATCAGCTTAAAAATATGAGATAAAATGAAACGATTATTTTATATAGGAATATTTTATTTACTACTTTGTATGACTTTACCTTTGCAGGCAAAGATTGGTAATAAATTAACTGAAAATGAAAAGCAGTACGGGAAAGACATTTCTACAAGACAGTTTTCAGATGATAAGAAAAATTTCTCAGGAAAGGTTATTTATCAATTTCCACTGCATGGTTGGCAAGTAGAATCAATATACAGAGATGGCAAATCTTTTTCAGAGACCATTAGACCAAAAGGTAGTAAAGTTAATAAAAAACTACTTACTGAAAAAGAAGCCTCATCTATTGCAAGCATTAGTTATCCCAGAGAAGACAGAGGACTGTATAGAAAACAAGTTAAGAATGCTCATTTTATTAGTCACTTTTATGATAATGGTGTAGTAAGCCTTGAGATGAAACTAGATTCAAGCAGGAAAAAACATACTGGCGTAATTGGAGTGAGATGCATTAAATATAGTGATGGAGAGACTTTCAGCAAAATCAAAGTAGGCGCATATCATTAGTTTGTAGAGATTCAGACAAGCTGAATTTTCCTTCTATTTAGTCTCTAACAAATAATCTTTCAGCTTTGTACTTCTATCTGGGTGTCTTAATTTTCTAAGTGCTTTGAATTCTATCTGTTTGACACGCTCACGAGGCATTTTAAAGAGATCACTAATTTCATCTAGAGATCTTTGTTGACCATCTTCTAAACCAAAGCGTAGATTAATTACATGTCTCTCTCTTTCATTTAAACCATCTAAAGCTTCATTTAAATCTCTTCTCAAGAGCTCATTTGAAACATAGCTATCTGGTCTTTGAATTGTAGAGTCTTCGATAAAATCTCCAAGCTTCGCATCGTCTTCCTTGCCATAAGGAGTTTCAAGTGAAACTGGTTCTTTTACTGCTCTCAAAATTTCATCGAGTCTGTCTTTTGAAACTTTCATTGCATCAGCAAGTTCATCTTCAGTAGGTTTTCTATTTAATTGTGCAGTAAGAGAACTGCTCATTCTACGAAGCTTATAAAGATTTTCCACCATGTGTACTGGAACTCTTATTGTATGTGCTTTGTCAGCTATTGCTCTGGTAATAGATTGCTTAATCCACCAAGTCGCATATGTAGAGAATTTAAAACCACGTTCGCTATCAAACTTTTCAGCCGCTTTCATCAAACCAATGTTTCCTTCTTGAATTAAGTCAAGGAAATTTAATCCGCGTCCTAAATATCTTTTAGCAATTGAAACTACAAGTCTTAAGTTTGCTTGAATTAATTTTCTTTTTGCTAGATCTGAAGATCTTCCACCTTTCAAAATAGTTTTTGAAAGCTCAAGTTCTTCTAATGGTTTTAAAAGAGGTACTTTACCAATTTCTTTTAAATATAATTTTACCGAATCATCTATAGGAACATTTATACTTAGAAGAATTTCTTCTGGACTTTCAAATGATTTGTCTTCTTCTAACTCTATATTTGGCACTTGTTCTGTTGACATATTTTCTTCTTGATTATTTCCCAGGCCTTTAAATAAAGGCATAAGTTCTTCTTCCCTATCTATACTTAGACCTAATCTCCCACCTCTAAATCTTGGAGTTCTCTCCTTAAAAAGCTTATTCATTTTGTACCCCCAGTCAAAAGACTAAATCTCCACCTCTTCCCCGACTTCTATCAAACACAATTATGTTTAGAGTTTTGTTAAGGTTTTAAAGATTTTATATAAAATTTTTGATTAAAGTTCGGTTAAATAGTTGAGTTAAGCATTCTTTTCACCTATATATCAAGATTTCATAAGTTAACTTTAAATATTTTTATTTTCAAATGAAAAACTTTTTGTAAATTTAAATTTCATTTTGTTATAAAAGAATTTCTATTAATTGGTTCTTAAAGAAGATATCGTAGTGGTAGAAAAATCATTTTTTACTTGTCTATATACTACATTCAAGCTAATAAAGTTGATGAGTTACCTAGAGGTTTTGTACGCTATAATAATTACACTATGGCAAAATCAGTTTTTACTAATAAGAAATATATTTTAAGTTCAGGAAGAGAATTAGACTTAAGTGCTGAAAATGTTGGGGATAAAATAATCCTAACAGCTATGTTTAACTTCTTAGATCCTGTGCAGGAAATTGGTCGCTCAGCTTTAATTAGAGTAGAGAATAACCAATCAATCTCTTTTGAATCAATAGGATCAATAGTGCCAGATGAAAGCATAAAAGAGATTTCAAAACCAGTAGATGGGCTAAATGGTGGAACTAGTCTCTTAAAAATATTTGAATTTAATGAGTTAATTAGTGTAATGCAACAGTTTTTACAAAAAATAGATAAAGAATTAACAGCTAAAAAATAATATTTATATTGAAACTTGATTTGAATAAATCACTGGTCCTTCAGTACAAGTTCTTATATACTTGCCATTGCTCTTAACAACACAAGACATACAAATACCAAAACCACATGCCATGAATTCTTCAAATGAAACCTGTGCAGAAATATTGAATTTATTACATAGCTCTATGGTGCTTTTTAGCATAGGCGTAGGTCCACAAATCATGACTTCCTGATTTTTATTCTGGTTTAATTCCTCTAATAAAAGTTCAGTAACAAAACCCTTCTTACCTGAGCTTCCATCATCAGAAATAAGACTGACTTCTCCATATTTTTCTAACAACTCAACACAGACCAAGTCAGACTTTGTTCTTGCACCAAATATTGTTTTAACTTTATATCCATTTTCAAAAGCTACTCTTGCAGTAAATGGGAATGTAGCAATTCCAATACCTCCAGCAACAATTAAAATCTTTTTATTCTTATCTAACGGGTACTTAAATCCCTTTCCAAGGGGTCCATTTAAAATAACTTCACTACCACTTTTTAATTTACTTAAATATTTAGTGCCGGGACCAATTACTTTATATAAAATTGATATTTCATTTTCTTTTACTTCAAAAACACTAAATGGTCTAAGTAAATACTGACCAGAATCAACCATTACAAACTGACCTGGTTTTATATTTTTAGCGATTTCAACCGTTTCAAAATAACTAACAAAGTAATGCTCGTTAATTTCTTCACACTTTGCTAACCTTGCTTTAACCATTTCTTTACTTTGAGAAATCTTAGTCAAAATCATCACCCCTATTTCTTTTTATATTATAAGGGTAAATAGCTTATTTATATTTTAATAAGTCTTTTGTGGGAAACAATGTATTTAAATCAACAATTAAATCAAAATTTTACTGGTTTATTTTCATCAACTAATTCCGGACTGAATTCGCTTTTGAAATCTATTGATAGTTTTTTAAAAGATCTAAGGATACAAAACAAACTTTTTAAACAAGATGTTGAAGTTAATGGTCCTATAAGACAGATTTTATCTGCAGTTCGAACCTGTACAAAACAGAATTGTATTTCATCAGCATCATTTGTAAGTAAATTTTTAGATCATCCAGATAGCACAGTCAGAGAAACTGCTTCAAGAGCATTACAACATATAAATATGCTAATTATGAATTATTTGTCCAGAGAAGAGAACCCTAATAATTCATCTGAATTAACAAAAGGAGCAAAAGAATTAGTCAGTTCCATAACAAGCTTAATAAATAAAGGTTCTATAAATTCCGATATTTCTCTATCTATTATTAACGATTCAATTACTCAGCTTAATGGAGTTATAAAAGGTGCATTTTTAAACAGTGATCCTGAAACATTAAAATCACTGATAAATTCTGAATCAAACTCTATTCGTGGAATGACCTGTAGTGGATCTGGCTTTTCTGACTGTATTAAAGGTATTCAAGATCTGGTTAAATATTTAAGCAGTGACAATCCATTTATAAAGAAAATAGCTTCTGATAGTCTTTGTAAATTAATTAAACAAGCAACTCTTTATTTAAAGAAAGAAGACAATCCAGTAAAAATAAAGAGTTACAGCAAGCTACTTTTAGAAGTATCCTCTTCAATTAAAGAAAAGAACCAGTCTGGAGAAATAAGTTTAGACTCTGGAGTCTTAAATGCATTAAATGATGCTATTAGTACTTCAAAAGAAAAACTAAATAAAACAATTGAACAAGATCAAGATATATTCATTAAATTTGATAACAAAAAAACTTGTATAAAAACTAAAACTGAATAATGCGCCAACCCATTAGCGCTGAGCTAAGAATAAAGATGGATGCAGTAATCCATGTAATTCTATCTAAACCTGCTTCTGCCTGCGATGGTCCTGTAAAAAGACTTGCGGCTGATCCTATACCACCTAAACCTTCACCTTTAGGTGAATGAATGAGTATTAGAACTATTAGAGCTAGTCCACTTAAAATTTGAAAGCCAACTGTTACATATGCCATAACAGCAATATCTTAACATAAATTTCGTAACACATCCTTGTAAATACAATGACAGTAATTATTTAAGATTAAAGTGATTTTGTAATGTCTCATCAAATACAAAAGGTACGGATACTTTCTTATCATTATCATTATTTTGTACGAATAGCTTTTTGCCAAATATCTCATAAGCAAACAACCCAATCGAAGCTAGTCCTGTAGCAGGAAAAAGTGTAAATGCCATTGATTTGTTTAAAAATGAAATTAGGAAATTTAAGGATGGTAGAACAATTCCAGCCATTGTAGCAGGGCTTTCTTTTGCAAATATTTTAGCCTCATTAATAATCGGAGACATTACAAACTTTAAATCTTGTACAACTCTATATATGGGTCTTAGAGTAGAAGATCCCGACAAGCCATTGATTTTAATTGCTGTACTCATAGTTCTATAGTATTGAAGTAGAAAAATTATACATTTGCTTTTTGTATTTGTGAATCAGGTAAAGTAGGTATAAAAATTAAGGGCATTTAACTAAATATCCTCTTAAATAAAGAAAATAATTGATTATTTTAAAAATCCTCCTTTTTATAAGGTATAAAGCTGAATTTCCAGCATTGCCCCATTATTATGTTCACTTGAAATTTCAAACTTCGACCCAATATCTTCTAACCTTCTTTTTATATTCAACAGCCCATATCCTAGATTCTTTAAATCATTAACGTCAAAACCCTTCCCATTATCATTAATTGAGAGGTAAATATAGTTATCACTTAACTTATCTAATTTAAACACTACTTCATCTGCCTGAGAATGCTTTTCTATATTACAAAACCACTCCTTAATTACCTTATAAATCTCCAAAGATTTTTTTTGGGAAATATTTATTTCTTCCTGTGGCATATCTAAAATTACTTTTCCTTTAAAAGTTTTTCTAAATCCATTTATAAATTGATAAATGCTACTACCAAATCCTAAGAGGCTAATATCAGGAATAACATACTCATTTATTAACTGCCTTAAATTGCTATGTAACTCATCAATCAACCGCTCACACTCATTTAAATCCTTGACTCTAATAGCTTGTTTTAAATTTGGAATAATACTACATGGGAGATCATGAATATCACTTGCGAAATGGCGTAATAATTCTTCCTGTTCCCTTATAGCCTTTTCCTGAAGCTGAATTATATTTTTCTTTAGAAGTTCTTTATTAGCTCTTTCGCTTAATTGTTCAACAGCAAGAGTTATCTGATCTACTACTGACTGTAAAAGTTTTTCCACCTCATTACTCCAAACAACAAATCTTGTAGAAAAAGTCAAACTTAAAGCAACATTGATTTTATCGACGCTACCCGTAGTTACTATAAACGAACGAGCCTTTAACTTAATAAACAAAGCTTTAAAATTGTTTCTTAATAAATAGTTTGGCAATCTAAGATACTTAGTTAAATCTTCAATCTGCAAGGTTCTGTTTTTTGACAAGTCAAACAGTTTAAAAATATTTGAATCATTTATCTCTAACTGAAAACCTATAGGATTAAATTTTGTCACATAGGAACATTCATAATAATGAGTAAGTAATGCTTTTGCATTTTGAGAATTGACTTGAAATAAAAGTACTCTTTCAGCAATTCCACTTTCTCCAATGATATTTACAACATTCTCTAAAAGCCTATCTACAGTAGACTCTTTCCTAATTTCTCTACTAATCTTCAAAGAGAGATCAGCAAGTTCATTGCTTGTAAGAGAAAGAATATTTGAATCCTGATTTAATTCAGGCTTTAAGGATAGATCCTTGATAAGCATTTCTAATTCGGCCTTACCATTAGATGTTTGCATATAACTACTCCAGTTAAAAAAAAGAAACAGTGCAGTTGCTAATAATTGATTATCATTTTACACATACAAAGAAGATTGAAAAAATAAAAAATATTTCATCTTCCTGATAATTCCTACTTCTCTAAGGTAAAACCTTATTTTTTTAACTCAGGTTAAGCTAAAACCGAGTACTATTTCTTATTTAGAAGAATTTATACTCGTGAAGTTAAGAAAATTTCTAAGGATTAACTTAATCATATGAAATAAATTTAACAATCTATTCCATATTGATAAGATAGAATATTCTCCAACAGATGGAAACAATAAATAAAAATCAAGGTTATCTGTATACCTTTTCTAGAAATAGCTTTTGGCAGGAAGATATTTTTGATGAGAACAATCTTCCAGGAAGAAAAGAAGGAATAATCTTTACACTAATTGCTGATGACCATCCTTATTTAATTCATGGCGTGGAAAGTGATCTAAATAAAGATCCTAAAATAAAAATCATTGGTACGGCTAATTCATATGATGATGTTATTCAAAAATCAGCAATCCTGCAACCAGACATTATTCTATTAGACTTAAGAATGCCAGGTCATGATAAGCATGATTTAAAATATTATATAGAACAGATTAAATCAAGATCAAAATCCAAAATAATAGTTTTTTCTAATGAAACTGGTTGGGCTAGGATTCATAGATGTCTTGATATCGGAGCATCTGCATTTATAGAAAAAGCAATTTCAATAGGCAGGCTTGCAGAATTTATTCACAGAGTACATGAGAAAAATGAAATCTTAATTTTTACAGCAGAAGAACTACCAGGAATCCAATTCTCTAAAAGACAAAAAGAGATTCTTCATTTTATAGCTGATGGTAAAGAGAACGATGAAATAGCAAACTGTTTAGAAATTGATGTCAAGACTGTTCAATCCTATGTAAATGAAGTTAAGGCAAAATTTGCTGAGGCCTTTGGCATTCACCCTATTCGTCCAAGGACACTTCTTCTTATTGCATCAAAACTTGGGTTTGGTTCAAAAGCCTCTTAAAAACAAAAAGTTAATTCTTTATTATGAAAAGTAAATAGATAATATTTTTACTCTAATAAAATTAATTAAAACTTTATAAAAATCAATATTTTTTATTGTTTATTCTCATATTTCAAAGGATTTAGGCTTTTAAACTACCGATATTCATAATACTTTTACTGATTAAATTTTACGTAATGTTTATGCATAATAAATACTGTTTCAAACGATTCAAAGGGAAAGAAATGAATAGCGAACCATTAGTTAACATAATTACAGATGAAAACGCTCTCC
This sequence comes from uncultured Gammaproteobacteria bacterium, assembly GCA_964602915.1. Taxonomy (GTDB): domain Bacteria; phylum Cyanobacteriota; class Vampirovibrionia; order 2-02-FULL-35-15; family 2-02-FULL-35-15; genus CAZRTB01. The sequence continues at coordinate 110,044 of CAZRTB010000001.1, forward strand.
CAGAGAGCAATTCAAAAGAAGTCTATATTAAAAAAAATCTTAAGGTAAGAATAGATTATAGAGACACAAAAATATCTCTAACAACTAAACAAATAGAAGTCTTAGGATTTATTGCATTAGGTTATTCAAACATAAGGATAGCAAAAGAATTACTTATTAAAGAGTCCACCGTAAAACTATTAATATACAGACTTACAAAGCATTTAGAAAGCCTGTTAAGAGAAAGAATAGATAGATTTTATCTAATAATAATTGCTCAACAAATTTTAAAAAAAGAGACTATATCTAATCAGGATTTAAAAGAAATGAGTCCCCATGTAAAACATTTTTTTCCTTGACCAAATCTTCACCTGTCAATTCTTTTTTGTTTTGGAAATTGTCTTCCCACCATTTTACAAAAATCCTAACAATTTCAGGATCAAATTGAGTTCCACTATTTCTAAGTATTTCTTCAAGAGCTCTTTCATAACTTAATGCTTTTCTATAAACTCTATTTGTAGTCATTGCATCAAAAGCATCAGCTATAGATGTAATTCTTGCAATTAATGGAATCTCACTCCCTTTAATCCCATAAGGATAGCCATAGCCATCAATTCTTTCATGGTGAAATAAGATTGCATCTAAACATCCATACAAGCAGTTTATTTTTTTAACTAGTTGCGCACCAATAATTGTATGAAGCTGCATTTCTTTATATTCAGTATCAGTAAGTGGACCTGGCTTTAAAAGAACTCCATCTCTTATTCCAATCTTGCCTACATCATGAAGTAATGCTCCACCTTGTAAGTGAAGTTGTTCAGTAGTACTTATATTACACCTTCTACCTAATTCAGTAGAAATCTTAAATACTCTTTCAGAATGCCCACCAGTATAAGGGTCTCTGGCTTCTACAGTAATAGCTAAAGCTCTTGCTGTATGAAAGAAATTTTCTATTAATAATTCCTGAATCTGACTATTTGCTTCTTCAAAAAGCGATTTATTTGAAAATGCTCTGCTAAAAGTTGTTGCGATTTTACCAAGCGACATTTTAAAATCACCTTTTAATTCAGGTAAATTATTTGCTTCTTTTGCAAAAGTTGAGATTTGTTTTTGAGAAGGCAAAAGTGCTTCAAAAATATTATTAACATTAGATTGAACAGACTCATTTGCTAAATCAGATTCACCTGATTTGTTTTGTAGATCATTAGCTAGATCCTTAAGCATAGGATCTATATCATAACTATGCATAGAGTTACCATAAATACAGCTTTTGCGATGATTGGCCTTATTATTATTTTCTTCTGACAAAAAAAGACCCTCAAAAATTTAAAAAACTTATTTACCTATTTTAAGAACACCACCTATCAATTAATGCCTCGATTTTTCAAAACAAAATCCTCGCTAGCCCTAGGAACGTTTAGAGATTGGTAGGTCTATAAACTGAGAAAAACATATTTAAGTTAAGATTTGGTATAGCACTGATAGATATTATGATCTATTCTGTTTAGTGATACCCCTAACTAACCGATATATCACTATTTAAGAACTATTTACAAACACTGGTTAAAGATTTATTAAATACCTAGAATGGCAAATTGCAATGGCAAGAGCATCAGAAACATCATCAGGACTTAGATTTTTTTCTAGATTTAAAGTTGACTTCACTAGCTTCTGTACAAGGCTTTTATCAGCCTTACCATAGCCTGAAATTATTTGTTTAACTTGCAGAGGCGTGTACTCATAAGTTTTCAATTTATTAATTCCAGCCGATAGTAGAATGACTCCTCTTGATTGAAGAACTGGAACAATAGTCTTAGCATTCTTAAAGTAAAAAAGGCTTTCTAAAGCCATAACATTTGGCTTATATTTTTTAATTAGCGTATTAAGATCCTTATATAAGTGAATCAATTTATCCTGAGAATTAGAACAGCTTTTTAAATCTATATAGCCATATGCCAGAGGAAGTGTTTTATTCTTTATACAGGAAATAACTCCATAACCTATTATGGTGCTTCCAGGATCAATGCCAAGTATTATATTCTTATTTGCATTCATACCTAATATTGAACCATATAAAAAAATTCACTCTCTTCAATTGCTCAAAATCTTCATGATACTTGCTACTTATTTTTAAACTAATTTAGAATATATATGTGAAAACCCTTATTAAATTAATATTAATATCATTCTCAGGATTTATTTTATCTTTAAGTGCACCTAACTATGGATTTTGGATTCTGGCATGGATAGGATTAATTCCATTATTCATTCTACTTTATGTATCTGATGACTATATTGAAATGCTATTAGGTTCTTTCCTGTTTGGTTTCTTTTACAACTTATCTTATTTACACTGGCTTTATAACCTTCATCCTCTTACATGGCTTGGACTTTCAAACAATGAAAGTATTATAGTTTCTTTATTATCGCTTACTATAGTCAGTCTTTATAACTCTATTTACTATGTTTTATTTGGATTACTATTTATCTTTTTAAAATACTGTTTTCCAAAAACAAAGATGAAATCTTTATATGCCATCACCCTAACATCTTTCTTTTGGATAATAGTTTTCAATAAAATCAGCAGTTTAAAATCATTAGTTGGATTTCCGTGGACACTCATAGAATATAGTCAGTATAAAAATATTTATCTAATTCAAATTGCAGACATGTTTGGAAGCTTAGGTGTTAGTTTTCTAATAGTTTTCTTTAACCTAGTTCTTTCAAATACAGTTACATGGATTTTTAATGTTGAAAAAATAGGAAATAGATATATTCCTAAAAAACCTGGAGACTTTAGCAATATTTTAAAGTCATTATTTTTTATTTTAATACTAATGACTTCATCTTACTTTTATGGGCTCTATTCCTACAAAAAATACACTTCTCATTTTTCTAAAAAATCTAAATCCATAATTGTTTTACAAGGGAATTTACCTATAAAAGCTACAAGAGGAAAGAATATGGATATTTCCTTTTCTAAAAAAACTTACAGTGGGCTATTATCAAAAAACAATGCAGATCTAATAATCTTTCCTGAAGGTGCATTTCCTACCATACTAGATTTCGATCAAAAAACCAAGATGTTTTTAAAATGGACATCATCTAAGAAAAACTGCAGTATTATCGCTGGAACATATTGCAATTCAAAAGATATGCTTACAAACTGCGCTGTCTCAATTCTTCCAAATGATGACAACTTAAGTTTCTATCATAAAGAAAGATTAGTACCATTTGGTGAATATGTCCCCTTTTACAAAGGTCTTCCTAGTCCACTTAAAAAATTTGCAGACTATATTATTGGAGATGGATTTAGTGAGGGTAAAGGAAAAGAGGTTTTGAAAACTAATATTGGGACTGCTGGTGTAAATGTTTGTTTTGAAATAGTATACCCAGAAATAATCAGAAATTTTAGTTTAAAAGGGGCAAAATTTATAATCAATATTTCAGATCTTAGCTGGTTTTCCAGCGATCATATAAAAAAGCAATTTTTAAGTTTTGCTGTTTTTAGAGCAATTGAAAATAGAAAACCTATTATTGTTGGATCAAACAATGGTATTTCATCTTTTATTGAATCTAACGGTCAAATAAAGAGTCAAACATTACCAGGCTTAAGAGGTGTATTAATAGACTGGATAAATCCAAGGAAAGAAATAACATTTTACTCTAGATATGGATGGTGATTTTTTGACAATTTATAGAAATTTTAGTTTATAATTCATATATGAAAAGATTAGTTTTACTTATAACAATTACCTTCATATTTGTTTTCTCTTTGTTTTCTTGTGCAAGCACTGGAGAACCATTAATAAAGTTTCTAGGCAATAAAAATCTTACTGCATTTTTAGAAGTTGCTATAACTGATGAAGAAAAAAACAAAGGTTTAATGGGAAGACCTTCACTTGCAGAAAACAGAGGAATGGTTTTTGTTTTCAAACCAGCAAGGCAAGTAACCTTCTGGATGAAAGATACACTAATTCCACTTGATATGATTTTTATAAGAAATAATAAAATAGTTAAAATCATTAAAAATGCAATGCCAAATCAAACAGAAACTCTATATCCTTCTGACTTTGAAGTATCTGAAGTGGTGGAAGTAAATGGTGGCTATGCTGAAAAGAATATGATAGTAGTAGGTAGTAAAGTTTCTTTTAAAAATATACCTCAGATAAAAAGCTCTACGAATAAAAAATCTTAAAGATGCAAAAGCTTGTTACAGATGAAGCTATAAGAAGCTCTGAAAAAGAATGGATAAATAAGAATGGTGTTCATTCTTCCTTAATTCTAATGGAAAAAGCTGGTGAAGGGTTAGCAAATCAACTCGAACAGTTTATAGAACCCTATTTATTTGTATGCGGTAAGGGAAATAATGCTGGGGACGGATTTGTTGCAGGAAGAAAGCTTTTAGAAAAAAGTAAAAAAGTTTTAATGATTATGACTTGCGACGAATCTGATCTATCACAAGATGCACTATTTAATTTCTTAAAGATTAAATCAAATATTATTTTCAAAAAGATATCTATTAATAACTATAAAGATTTAATGGAATATCTTTCACAAGCAAATACAGTCATCGATTGCCTATTAGGAACTGGAGCAAAAGGAGAACCTTCAGATTTCTACAAACAAATTATTGACTCTATCAATAACTCACATAAACAAATTATTGCCTGCGATATCCCTACAGGAATAGATCCCAATAACGGTGGTGTAAGTTCAAGCACAATAAAAGCTAATATGACTGTTACCTTTGCAGTTTCAAAAGCAGGATTATATATTTTTCCAGCTAAAGAATATTGTGGAGAAATAAAAATCATTGATATAGGGCTTCCAGAGATTAACAGTAATTTATTTTTAATGGACGATTTTTTCGCTAAAGAAACCATACCAGAGAGAAAACAAAATACAAATAAAGGGTCATTTGGCAAGACATTACTTGTTTCAGGAAGTAAAGATTTTCCTGGTGCCGCACTTCTAGCATCTAAAGGAGCCAGCTCAATAGGATCTGGACTTACTGCTTTATCTTCCGAAGAAAGTGTATTTAAAGAAATTACCTCTGCCATTCCAGAAGTGACGCACGTAGAGTTTTCTTTTAATTCAATTGTAAATGAAAGTAAGAAATCAAACGTAATTGTTATAGGTCCAGGATTAGGAGTAAAAAATGAAGCGAAGAAATTAGTCTTAGATCTTTTATCAAAAGTTAATATTCCTATAGTATTAGATGCTGATGGATTAAATTCTCTTGAAGGAAATAAAGATTTTTTAAAATGTATAAAAAATGATTTTGTAATTACTCCACATCCTAAAGAGTTTGCAAGGTTACTAGGAAAATCTGTAGATGAAGTATTAAAAAATAAGCTTTCATTATCCAGAGAGTTTGCTAAAGAGTATAACTGCACTGTTGTATTAAAAGGTGCTGGAACAATAATCTCAAGTACAGATGGAAATACTTATATATCTCCATTTGCCAATTCAGCACTAGCCAAAGGAGGAACAGGAGATGTTCTTTCAGGGTTTATCGGTGGTTTAATTGCCCAAGGGCTTAGTATAACTAAATCTGCTTGTCTTGGGGTTTATTTACATGGGAAATCAGCAGAAATTATCTCTAAAGAAAAGACGGAATATTCTCTTCTCCCTCAGGATTTAATTACCTATCTTCCGCAAACAATTAAATCAATCTTATAAGTTTTTAAGTTCTAAACATGAATACTCTTTAATTAAATCCCATGCATTTTTTACATGATCTTCTGTTGTTCTTATATTACCAACAGCAAACCTTAAAGAATGCTTACTCTTCAATTTTGTATGTGAAATATAAATCTTACCGGATTCATTTACAGAGTTCATAATTTTCTCATTTAAATTTGCCAGATCGTTTTCGCTTAAACTTTTTCCTTTAGGATTAAATCTAAAGCAAACATTACTTAAAGGTACAGGTGCTAATCTCTCAAAATCTGTATCATTATCAACCCATGATGAAAAAGTCTTTGCAAGCCTGATATGTTCTCTAAGTCTTTCAATAAGACCCTCCTGACCAAAAGATCTGATAACCATCCATAATTTTAATGCTCTAAATCTTCTCCCTAACTGAATTCCATAATCCATTAGGTTTAAGATTTCATCACCTTTTTCAGTTTTTAAATATTCCGGGACTAAACTAAAAGCTCTCTTTAAAATCTCAGGTTTTCTACAATATAAAACACTCAAATCCAAAGGTGTAAATAACCATTTATGTGGATTTATCACTATCGAATCTGCTCTATCACAACCTTTGAGTATATATTTCATTTCTGGGATAATACCAGCCACCCCACCATAAGCACCATCTACATGAAGCCAAATTTTATATTTTTCACAAATATCAGCAATTTGATCTATAGGATCTATGCTTGTTGAGGAAGTTGTACCAATTGTACCTACAACACAAACTGGTATAAATCCTAATTCTTTATCTTTTTTAATTTGCAACTCTAAATCACTAACATTCATTTGAAAATCATTATTTGTAGAAACCTTTCTAACATTATTCTGTCCTATTCCAAGCATAATAGCGGCTTTTTCTATCGATGAATGAGTCTCTGAAGAACAATAAACGATTAGTCTAGATAAATCATTCCTCCCAGCTAAACCTTCTTCTTTAATTTTAAGATTTAAAGATTCTCTAGCCGCACAAATTGCATGAGTAGTAGAAACACTTGCATAATCATAAATAAGACCAAAATAATTTTCTGGAAGACCCAACATTTGCCTTAAATAGCTCATCACTACTTCTTCAAGCTCTGTACAAGATGGAGAAGTTTTCCATAACATCCCCTGAACATTTAATGCTGAAATTAAAAGTTCACCTAAGATCCCAGGACAAGAAGATGAGGTAGCAAAATATGCAAAAAACGAAGGGTGATTCCAATGAGTAATTCCAGGTAAAATAATTTTTTCAAAGTCATCTAAGATTTGATCAATTGACTCTGGTGTTTTTGGAGGGAATTTACTTAAATTATTTTTTATATCTCCTGGTTTTACACTCGACAAAACAGGGTATTTATCAATACTTGAGAAATAGTTACATATCCAATCTATTACTTTATAAGAATATGCTCGAAAATCTTTCAAATCCATATCATAAAGTTTAGTTAACTCTCTTTGTGTAAGATTTTCCATGGTTTCCCCAAGCCTTCCATACAACAGATTTATTCTTTGCTATGCATATTATAGGGTATATAAGTATCAAATACACATTTCCTTTGATAGAATGTTCTGAGGTAAAAAATGTCTATAAAAGATTTAAAAGAAGAATTAATAAGTACAAAAGTAATCCACGATGGAAGAATACTTACTTACACTATTGACACTGTAAAACTGCCTAGTGGAAAAGAAGGTTTTAGAGAGGTAATAATTCATAATGGTGGAGTAACTATAGTACCTCAGACAGATCAAAATAAAGTTGTACTCGTTAGACAATACAGACATCCTATTAAAAAGGCTATTTGGGAATTACCTGCAGGAAGAGTAGATAAAAACGAAGATCCAGTAAATGCCGCAAAAAGAGAATTAAAAGAGGAGACTGGTTACATAGCAGGAAAATTAGAATCATTAGGGATTATTTACCCACTTCCAGGATACTCTACTGAAGTACTTTATTTTTTCAAAGCTCTAGATTTAGTAGACGATGAGCCAGAACCAGATGAAGATGAATATTTAGAAGTAAAGGTTTTCGACTTAAAACAAGCATGGCAAATGGTTAAAGATGGCGAAATAAGAGATGCTAAAACTGTTGCTGGTCTTAGCTTAGTAATGTTTTAAATAACTTTAGCTTCTTCACGAAGAGCTTTTACAAGTGCTTGAACTTTTTCTGGGATTTCACCCTCAAAGATTTTTGCTTCTTTACGGGACGGGGGAAGTTCTAGATTCGTAATTTCAGTTCTTAAAGTGTTTCCTAAATCAGCTTTTATAACTTCTTTAATTTCTTTTTTCTTGGCTTTCATAATTCCAGTAATTGATGCATAGCGAGGGACATCATCACCTCTATCGCAGGTAATCAAAGCTGGAAGTGCCACTTCAACTGTTTCTTTTGCACCATCAGCTTCTCTTTCACAAACTAATTTTTTATTTGCTGAATCCACCTCTACAAACTTCACGACAAGACTTAAAGATGGAACACCAGCTTCTTCTGCCACAAAGAATGGAATCTGACTAGTTTCAAGATCTATTACCTTTTTCCCTGTAAGGATTAAATCAAACTGAATATTTTTAAATTCATTCCCAATAAGCTTTGAAATAGTAAAAGCATCTGCATTTTCTAAAGAATCATCTTTTATAAAAATAGCTCTATCAGCACCCATTGCTAATCCCTGACGTAAGGCTTCTTCTGTTCTTGCTGGACCACATCCTAAAAGGATTACTTCTCCTGTCCCTACCTGCTCTTTAATTTTTAAAGCTTTTTCTATAGCAAACTCATCATAAGGATTTATTATCCATGTAATTCCAGCATTATCAATCTTACTAACATCAGAAGATATTTTTATTTTTGTTTCTGTATCTGGTGTTTGCCTTACAATAACTACAATGTTCATCTTTTATCCTTTACTTTTAATAATGCTTACAATTTTCTTTATACCCAAAGGCATTAATGAAAAAATTATAAGGTTAAATACTATTACTGATAATGTAACTATAATTCCTAATGCCATAATCTTTACTTTCCTATCAAAATAATAATATACATTATAATAACAATATTGTATATAAATGGACTTTGTTGAATATAAAGCCAATTTACAAATTTCGTTTTATACTATGATTAAAAGTAATCTTTAGAGGGAAAATAAAAATCATGAGCAATATATTAGTTTTAGCAGAAGTAAATGCAGAGAAGGATCTAACAAAGCCATCTATTCAAATATTAAAAACAGCAAGAAAAATCGCTGATCAGATTTCAGGTTCTTTAAATGTAATTGCAATTGGTGGAAACTTAGACCCTGGTAAATTAAAAACTCAGCTAGGTACATGTGGAGTTGATAAAGCAATTATTGCAAATGATAGTTCACTTGAACAATATAATTCTGAAATTTACAAAAAAGTTTTTTTAAAGGTAGTTAAAGATTTAAATCCTGACTATATATTTGGAGTTAATTCTACAGTTGGAATGGATTTATTACCTATTGCTTCTTTCCATACTGGTGGTGGATTAACAATGGACTGTACTGATATTAGTTTAGATGGAGATATTTTATCTGTATATAAAACCATGTATTCAAATAAAGCAATTTCAAAAGTTAAATTTTCAAACAATAAACCTCAGCTTGCAACCTTTAGACCAAATACTTTAATGCCATCAGATACTACAGCTAAAACAACTGAAATAGTAAATGAAACTATTAGCATTGATCAGGGATCAATAAAAACAAAGATTAAAGAAGTTAAAAAATCAGAGTCTAAAGAAGTCTCTCTTACAGAAGCAAGCATCATTATTTCTGGTGGAAGAGCAATGGCAAGCTGGGATAATTACAAAATCTTATTTGAAACAGCAGAAGTAATAGGAGCGGCAGTAGGAGCATCTCGTGCCGCAGTAGATTCAGGCTATGCCCCTCACAAAATGCAAGTAGGACAAACAGGAAAAACAGTTTCTCCTCAGCTTTATATAGCCTGCGGTATTTCTGGAGCCATTCAGCATTTTGCTGGTATGGGTAGCTCAAAAGTTATAGTAGCTATAAATAAAGACCCTAATGCACCTATTTTTAAAAAATGTGATTATGGAATTGTAGACGATTTATTTAATGTGGTACCTGTTTTAAAAGCAGAGTTTGCAAAATTATTAGGTAAAGAGTTAGTTCATAAGTAATAAGTAACTAAGAAACTTTTTTTTTCATTATGCCTTGTTCTAATTCCTCTAACGTATGATAAGTTTGAACCGGAACTTTGCCTTCATCCATTCTTTTACAATATTCTTCTAGAGCCTTATTATCTCCCTGATTAACTAAATCTTTTAATCCTCTATTGCTCATTTTTGTATAATCAATCTCTTCTAAAGTCATCGTCATCAATCCTCCCATCTTGATAGATTCTAAAAATACCTAGATCAATCTCACCTTTAGGTGGCTCAGTTTTTATCATTATTGTACTACCCCATACAGTGATATCATGCCAATATCTTTTAATCTTCTTAAGAAAAGTCAATAAGTTATACAACCTAAAAAGCTGTTCATCATTAGGGTAATATCGCTCGCTCATAAGTGCCTCTATTAACCCTATAATTAATATCATGTTCAATTTTAAAAAACAATCAGGCAAAATCTCTGAGTTAATTAAGAAAAAAACTTTATTAATGGGCATTTTAAATGTCACACCAGATTCTTTTTCAGATGGTGGGAAATATTTTGATTTTGAATCTGCCATAAACCATGCTCAAGACCTTACGAATAAAGGGGCTCATATCATAGATGTAGGCGGAGAATCTACACGTCCAGGAGCAGTACAAGTCCCAGAAGAGGAAGAAATTAAAAGAGTAATTCCTGTGGTTAAAGAATTATCTGCCAGCAATACATCACTTCTCATCTCTATCGACACATATAAATCAAAAGTCGCTAAGTTAGCTTTAGAAGCTGGAGCTGATATTATCAACGATGTATCCGGATTGACGATGGATAAAGAGATGATAAGAATTGCAAGGGATTTTAACTGTCCAATTGTAATCATGCATAACAATGGAATTCCAGCCTGTAAAGGCATTGCATGCAACACTTCCACAGAAAGGATTAATGAAATTATTCAATGGCTTAAAACCCAAACCGAACATGCCATAGAGAATGGAATTAATAAGGAGAATATAATAATTGATCCTGGAATAGGTTTTGGGAAATCAGCAGAAGATGATTTTTACATAATTGAAAATTTATCTAAGTTTAAATCTTTAAACTACCCAATTTTAATCGGTCCATCCAAAAAATCTTTTATAAAGAAAATTTATGGTGAGTCTACAGATATAGAAGCTAAGACAAAAGAACTTGTAGACTTAAGTATTAAAAATGGCGCAGACATAGTCAGAATGCACTTATAAAAGGCTTAGCTTCCTGCTTTAGCAGGTTGCTTAGGTTCTTCTTTTGGGGGGTCTTGATCTTTTTTCTTTTCAAACTTATTTTTAATTTCAACAGTACCGGCTTTTTCAAAAATAACAATCATGCCATCATCTTTAATTTCTTTTCCTTTATCCTGAGTAATTGAAAGAGATGCAGTTGTATCTATTTTTGGTATTAGCTCTGGAGGAACTTCACTCTTATTTTTTAGAATTGCTTTTACTTTATCGCCTTCTTTGAATTTACCCATTAAGATTTCTTCAGCAAAAGCATCTTCTATAAGTTTTTGGAGAGTTCTTCTCATAGGACGTGCACCGTAAGCCTGGCTATATCCATCTCTAACTAATCTTTCTTGCACTTCTTCAGATAGTTCTAATTCCATATTTTTGTCATTAACACGCTTACTAAGCTCTTTAACCATAAGATCTAAAATCTTATAAAGTTCTAATTTTTGTAAGTGTTTAAAGATAATGATGTCATCAAGTCTATTTAAGAATTCAGGTCTAAAAGTACGCTTCATTTCATCAGCAACCATTGATTTCATTCTCTTATATGTTGCTTCTGGATCGTTTGATTCTGAAGTAGCAAAGCCCACAGGAACTAACTGCTCAATACTTCTTGCACCAACGTTACTAGTCATAATAATGATAGTGTTTTTAAAATCAACTGTACGTCCTTTAGAATCAGTAAGTCTTCCATCATCTAAAAGTTGTAAAAGGATATTGAATACATCAGGATGTGCTTTTTCAATCTCATCAAACAATACTACTGAATATGGTCTTCTTCTAACTGCTTCTGTAATTTGACCACCTTCACCATAGCCTACATATCCTGGAGGTGAACCAATAAGCTTACTTACAGTATGTTTTTCCATGTACTCAGACATATCTACACGAACAATATTTTCTTCTGAACCAAAGAAGAAAGATGCAAGTGCTTTTGCTAATTCTGTTTTACCAACACCTGTAGGACCTGAGAACATAAAAGTTCCAATTGGCTTATTAGGATTTTTTAAGCCTACACGTGCTCTTCTAATTGCTTTTGCTACTGCAGTAACTGCTACATCCTGACCAATAACTCTTTGGTGAAGTATTTCTTCAAGTTTTTGAAGTTTCTCTGTTTCCCCTTGAGTAAGATCTCCCACGGGAACTCCTGTCCATGAGCTAACGATATGAGCGATTTCCTCATCAGTTACAACCGGTTTGTTTTTTTCTTGTTCTTCTTTAAATTTATTTTGGATTTCTTTGATTTGATCTTTCAATTCTGCTTCTTTATCTCTAAGCTGACTTGCTTTTTCAAATTCCTGAGATCTAATAGCTTGTTCTTTTTCACGACTTATCTGACGAAGTTCTTTTTCTACTTCTTTTCCTTCAGGAGGAAGTGAGCTTGCACGAAGTCTGACACGTGAACTAGCTTCATCTACTAAATCAATAGCTTTATCTGGAAGATGACGATCACTTATATATCTATCTGATAAAACAGCAGAAGAAATAAGTGCCGCATCTGAAATTATAAGTTTATGATGCTCTTCATATTTTGGTCTTAAGCCACGTAAGATTTCAACAGTGTCTTCAACAGATGGAGCCTCAACTATAACTGGCTGAAAGCGACGTTCTAAAGCCGCATCTCTTTCAATATGTTTTCTATACTCATCAAGTGTAGTAGCACCAATACATTGCAGTTCACCTCTTGAAAGTGCAGGTTTCAAAATATTTGCCGCATCTATAGCACCTTCTGCCGCACCTGCTCCAATAAGAGTGTGCAATTCATCTATAACAATAATTACGTTTCCAGCAGTTCTAATTTCATCCATTATCTTTTTAAGACGTTCTTCAAACTCACCACGATATTTTGTACCAGCTACAAGTAAGCCAATATCTAATTGAACTATTCTTTTTTCCTGAAGAATGTCAGGGATATCCCCAGTAGCTATTCTTTGAGCAAGACCCTCTGCAATTGCTGTCTTTCCAACACCAGGCTCACCTATTAAAACAGGATTGTTTTTAGTTCTACGTCCAAGGATCTGAATAACTCTTTCGATCTCTTTTTCACGCCCTACAACAGGGTCTAATCTGCCTTCTGTAGCCGCTTGTGTTAAGTTTGCTCCAAATTCATCTAAGGTAGGTGTCTTTGATCTACCAGTGCCTGAGCTTGTTTGAACTCCACCTGCACCAGTTTCTCCTAAAAGTCTTACGATATGTTGTCTTACTTTAGATAAGTCAACTCCAAGATTTTCAAGTACTCTTGCCGCGACTCCTTCACCCTCACGTATTAACCCGAGTAAAAGATGTTCAGTACCAATGTAATTATGACCAAGCTGTCTTGCTTCATCCCATGATAACTCTAAGACTCTTTTAGCTCTTGGTGTAAATGGAATTTCTACTGCTACAAAACCACTACCTCGTCCTATTATTTTTTCTACTTCAACTCTGGCATCTTTTAGATTTACCCCCATAGACTTTAAAGTCTTTGCGGCTATTCCGGTTCCTTCACCAATTAAACCTAACAATATTTGTTCAGTACCAACAAAGTTATGACCAAGCCTTCTTGCTTCTTCTTGGGCCAGCATTATTACTTTTATTGCTTTTTCTGTGAATCTTTCAAACATATCTAATAGTTTATCTTCTTTATATTAATTTTATAGGAACAATAAAGTAACGGATTACTTTAGAACTCTTAGACCACAAAATCATATGTTTTAATCGTTAGTATAGACGTTGAGACACTATTCAATTTTAAAAATTTACAAGATAATTATTATCTAACTAAACTTGTTAAGTAAAATTTAAACATGAGTTTGATGTCAGCAAAGACTTACAATGACGCCAGTTCTTGAGATTTTTTATTTGGTTTTTGTGAATTAATAATAGAGCTATTGCTAATTTCAATTGTTACTATTTCAGTATCATTAAAACCTGCACATTTTGCTAGTTTTCCCTCAATATTCACTCTGCCAGAAAACAAGAGTTTTTCATTCTCAAATGAACCTTTTAAAGGTCCTGAAAAAGAAATTTTTCCTGGGATCAACCCTTGAGGATCACCTATACCATGTACTTTTACATCTATATATTCAACACCATTTAAAACACCATTAATTTCAGTTTCAAAATCAACATCATACTGACCAGTCGTTCCTATACCTTTAGCTTTACCAGTTATTTTATTTCCTTCTAAAGAAATAGTAATAAAACCATCACCTTTTAATTTGTCAGAAACCATAAATATGTAAGGTAGTTTTTCTTCAGTAATATTTGCTGGTACATCACAAGCAGCTTGCGAAATATTAGTCTTTTTTATTTCCTTAGCAAATTTTATATTCTCATTTACAGATACAAGTGTAAGTGGAGTAACTAATAAAACAAAAGAAAGAACCAGAGAATTTTCTAAGATACTTAGATTTATAATTTTATTTTTATTTATTTTCATTTAATGTATTAATAAATTGTGAGACTTTAACATTAAACCATAGATTTATTTGTTTGAAAATAGCCAAATCTGCTTAACAATTAGGCTTGACGAGCAAATATATATATTGTTTCATCAGATTATTACCTTTAATCTATTTAGATGTATTATCTTTGATGTTAACCAATTAATTCTTACAAAGATTAAATTTTGGTTTATATTTTGGGTAAATTTGATTTAGGCAAATTAAGAAATGGAGAAAAGGAAATGGCTGATAGTTGTAGAGAATCATTAATGACAATGTATAAATCTTTCAAACCTGAGATAGCAGGCGGATTACAAGCATGTTTTGCATTTGATATTTCAGGACCAACAGGTGGAAAGTGGATTCTAGAAATTAAAGACGGAAAATGTGAGCTTCAAGAAGGTACACCAAATAATCCATCAGTAACAATTTCCATATCAGATCAAGACTGGTTAGCAATTCAAGATGGGAAATTAAATAGTCAAATGGCATTTATGATGGGAAAACTTAGAGTCACTGGAGACATGGGTTTAGCTATGAAACTTCAATCGATGTTTCCTGGTCAAGCATAAAAAATATAATTAATAAAAAATTTTGTGTTCTGTAAATAGAACTATCTTCTTATTTTCCTTAATCAATTTTCTTAACCTTCACTCTTAACTTTTTCACTCTTAACCTATAACAACTTCTTTTCAATTCAAGTAGGTTAAATATTGACACTGCTACATTTTTTTTTGCAAGATCTAAGTATAAGCCTCTAGGTTAAGGCTTATTTTTAATTTATGCTTAATGCGCATATTTTAGAACTATATAGTGAGATTTCTTATTATTAAAAACATAATAAAGGCCAGTAAATGACATCAATTGCAACAATAGCTTCTCATATTGCAACTAGCGGCGCTGTTGCTGGAATTGATCTTATCTCCAGCGCTAATGCAAAAGGTCTTGGTGCACTTCTAGAAGATAAAAGAAGACCAGCAGGTGAAATTTATAAACAGATTCTTCATGATGAAGCTCTTGAGCCAATGTGGGAAACATTTTTCTGCTCAATCCTCACAAAAATAGCTAAAACAATTACCCCAAATGTACCTGAACAAATAACAATGATTCCCGGGAAATTGCTAGGTGCGGCATGGCACTGGGGAATTACTTCACATCAATCTACAAATAAAACTGCAATTGTAGCTGATGCAGAAAAAGATCAAGGGGTTGGCGCTGCATTTTATAATGCTTTCGTAAAAGGTCCATCTGAACTTGCTTTAAAATTAACAGGACTTGGTGAGGGTGACAGTAATTTTCTAAAATTTGGACTGTCACAGCTAGGAATATTTTCACTTCTTAGTTTTGGACTCAGAAATACTGAAGAAAACCTTCCTGGGGTAAATCTAGATTCAGATGATTCATTTACAAAAAGCTTATTAAAAGGAGCAGGGTATACCGTGGTAGAACAAGCTACTTACATAGCTTCACAAGCAATTAGATATTATACAGACTTCTATGATGAATTCAAACAAAACAACAACTCGAAAACAAGCATAATTGCTAAATCAGTTGCAAACGTAATCAATGAAAGATTTTTCCCTGGTCATATTTTATCTGGCATTGCAGCATCTATGAGCACGTGGTATTTCGGAAAAAGTATGCCCAGAGTTACTGCTGCTGCTATCGGCGAGTTTCCTACTATGCTATTAAACAGAGTTATGAACTGCCATAGAAGAAGAGCAACAAAAGAAATTTATGATGGTGAAAGTAAAAGCATAGTTGCTAACTATAGATTTAATGATACTGGATTTAAAAACTTTTTAAGTACCTGTGACACAATGTTTGACACTTTAAGAAATAAGTTAATTGGTGTGGTTTCCTCAATATTCGATGTTTCTTTAAAAGAATTACAAGACTCACTTAATATAAGTCCTAAAATTTTAGTAGACCAATGCATGGCTAGACAAAGTGAACAAGTTAAAGCAGTTATAGATCAAAGCAATAGATCAGAGACAGACACTACTGTAAAACAAACTGCTACAGCAGGGCTTGCATAATAATTACCACTTTAAACTAGAGAAGTCTTCGACGTCTACAGATGAAGAATTTCTATAAATAGCAAGAATAATAGCTAGAGCAATAGCCGCTTCTGCCGCCGCAATAGCCATAACAAATAAAGCAAAAACCTGTCCTCTAATCTCTAGTGGATCACCAAAAGTAGAAAATGCAACTAGGTTTATATTTACTGCATTTAAAAGTATTTCAATAGACATAAGAATTCTAATAATATTTCTAGAAGAAGTAAGTCCATAGATTCCTATGCTGAATAATGCAGTAGAAAGTAAGATATATCTTTCAAGTCCTGACTGTAGGCTTACAGCAGTATATAAAAAATAGCTAAGTAAAACTGATACTATTAAAACTTTTTTTGCTATTTCTTTTATATCCATTTTAGATTTATCCTTTATCAACTGCTTTATCTTTTTTAGCTATAACTACTGCTCCGATCAAAGCAACAAGTAAAAGAACTGATATTAATTCAAAGGGAAGAGCATATGAGCCAAGAAGTTTTAATCCTATTACTTCTGTGTTTTTTGGACAGCTAACGATCTCTGTGTCAAACCATTTATTTCCAGTTAAAGCATATGAAAGTATTGCAAAAGTACTAATAGAAATAGCCGCTGAAGTAATGCTTTTTGCAGAATCACCTTTTAATTCAGGAAGGTCATGCTTAAGACTAGTAAGCATTAATGCAAATACAATAACAAGAGTAATACCAACTGCATAAATTAGGATCTGAGAGGCACCTACAAACATTGCTCTCAAAGCAAAATATGAACCAGCAATAGAACCAAAACAAATTATTAATGAAAAGCCTGCTCTAATAATATTTTTTTCTAAAATAACTCCAAGCGCTGTAGATATGGAGATAACGCTGAGTATAAAAAAAGCTGGGTCATTAAAAAAGGAGTCAATTAAATTCATTATTTTGTCTCCTCTTTTGGTGCTGGTATAGGTGTAACAGTAGCGGTAGCTGGCTTTGCAGTAGGAGTTCCAGCAGGGGCTGTAGCTGGTTTTACTGGCTTCGGTTTTGGTTTTGGCATTTGTTTAAAGTCGAAATAAAATCTGGACTGATCCTGAGAAAGAGTGAGTCTGTTTATATCATAAATAAGATCACCTCTGTTATATTCACTCATCTCAAAATCTACAGTATTAATAATGCAGTTTGTCGGGCAGACTTCTGTACATAGTCCGCAAAACATACAAAGACCATGGTCTAAATAAAAATCTTTTATAGTACCTTTTTTTTCTGGATCAGGAATAACACTTATGCAGGTATCAGGGCAGATTCTTTCACACTGCTTACAGGCTATACAAAGATGCTCTCCAGTGTCAGGATTTACCGTTAAACCTAATCTATGACGTGTAGCAGGAAAAAGCTCAGGCATTACATCAGGATAAGAAGATGTAATCGGACTTCTGAAAACATGTTTGAAAACAGTGAACATGCCATTTGCAATGTTATACAAACCATCAATAGTTTTTAATACAATATTTTTTTCTTTCATATCATTCATATTTTTATACTCGCTAAGACTGCTGAAATAAATATATTTATAAGGGAAAATGGAATTAAATATTTCCAGCTAAAACTCATCAATTGATCATAACGCAATCTAGGTAAAGTAGCTCTTACCCATACTGAAACAAAAATAAGGGAATAAGCCTTTACCATTAATACAAAAGAAGGAAGTAACCAACTCATATCTCCGAAAGGAGAGCTAGCAAGTTCAGACAAAAGGCTTCTTTCTATCTCTAATGAAACTGGCAGGTGTCCACCACCTAAAAACATAATAGAGGCTAAACAACAAATAATAAATAGCGCTGTGTATTCAGCTAAAAAGAAAAGAGCAAATTTCATACCAGTGAACTCTGTATTATAACCAGAGACTAATTCACTTTCTGCTTCTGGTAAATCAAAAGGAATTCTATTTACTTCTGCACATCCTGAAACTAAATAAATCAAGAAAAGAATTAAACACATTAAAGCTACAGCAAGCCCATACAAACCGACTAAAGAACCTTTTCCTAAAGGAAATAAGTGTAAAAGTAATTCTGATTTTCCAAAAGCAAAAATATTCCAGTTTAATAAACCACCCACCTGATTGTCTGATATTTCTTTTAAGTTAATAGATCCAGTAAAAACTATAATGCTTATAACAGTTAAGACCATAGGAATTTCATAGCTAATGGCTTGGGCGGCACTTCTAAGTCCACCTATTAATGAATATTTGTTATTACTAGCAAAACCACCTAAAACAAGTCCAAGAACTGGAATAGATGAAACAGCCATTATAAAAAGAACTCCTATTGATAAATCACAAATCGCAAAAGGACCCATATTATCAACAGCGGCTGAGAGAATAGGAATAAATGAAATTACTGTAGGACCAAAAAATATTACTGGTGCAAGTGTAAAGAGCAACTTATCAGCACCTTTTGGAGTAATATCTTCTTTGAAAAGAAGTTTTACTGCATCTGCCGCTGTTTGGAGAAAACCGTTTGGACCCACTCTATTTGGACCAAATCTAACAGTAAATAAAGCAAGAAGTTTTCTTTCATTTAAAACTAAAAAAGTAGCATTTGCAGGAATAAGAACCATAACTGCCATTAATGGACCTAGATTCCTAGATAAAGCCGCAAAAGAATTTAATCCATAGGTTTCTAAAAGCTCAGGAATAAATTTTATAAAAACAACGCTGGCTGAAACTGTTGCACCGTAAATAATTCCAAACCAAACTATAGCCA
This sequence comes from uncultured Gammaproteobacteria bacterium, assembly GCA_964602915.1. GTDB lineage: Bacteria > Cyanobacteriota > Vampirovibrionia > 2-02-FULL-35-15 > 2-02-FULL-35-15 > CAZRTB01. The sequence goes on from CAZRTB010000001.1 coordinate 129,313, forward strand.
ACAAAAAAAACTGAATGACACCAATAAAAGGTGATGGCCTGTAAATTTTGTGAGGTCTGAATTTATCTAATAGATTTATAAATGAAACTGCCACATAGAAATCTTAACTTATTACACTTATTTTGTGATTTATAGTGTAGAATTAATACAGTTTATTTTCTGCTTCAGGTGAAAGCAGTTTTATATAGACAAAAAATTTATTGTAGAAATTTAAATAGTGCATAACAGATTTACAAGAAGAAACCCACAGTCTCAAAGACCAAACTTTAGAGTCTCTGTAATTATAATTAATGAAAAAGAAGAAATTTTATTAGTACAGCACAGAAAAGCAAATAGACTTTATTGGGTATTACCTGGTGGAAGAATAGAATATGGCGAGAACTTTGCTGAGTGTGCAGTCAGAGAATTAAAAGAAGAAACAAATTTGGATATTGAGTTTGGGAAAGTAGTATATTTGTCTGAAGCTATTGCACCTGATAAAAGCAGACATATTATAAATATCTATGCGACAGGAAAAGTTTTAGGTGGCGAAATGAAAATCGGAGATGAGCCGATGTTAGCTGATGTAGCTTACAAACCTATTCATGAATTAGAGAAGATAACTCTTTATCCGCCAGTAGCACATGAAATTTTAAGAGCTTACAAAGAAGGTTTTGAAAACCTTAGATACCTCGGCAATCTCTGGGTTTAATTTTTAGGCGAGGTTGATGGATGGGGGGTTTCTTCAGGAGATTTAGCAGGACTAGCTTTTTTCCTAGGATTTTCCTGAATTTGAGGTTCTACTTCTGTTACTTTAAAATGTTTTTTGCCTACAAGAAGTGGCACTTTTTTCCCGAAATCTGCTTTTAATTCAAAATCCCACTCAGTATTAAAAGGAATTGGCTGAGGAATGGTTATAGGGTAAAGAATCATCGAGTCTCTTAAAACTACAACATCTTCTATAACTATCTCTTTTTGAATACTATCAGGGTCAAAGTTTTCTTCAGTTTTCCCATCTTCAGATTTTACCTTTATTTTTCTCATAAGATCTGTAGAAAGTGGTTTTACTTTTAATTTCAAAATACCTCTGGAATGAATATTTCCTAAATTGTTAAATTCAGGCAGGATCGTAACTGTAGCAAATCCATTTTTTGTAAAAGTTTCTTCAGCTTTAATATTCGTAAGTTTTACGCTCTCTGTTTCCTGACCAATTTTTACATATACAACAACACCAATAAATGTATTTTGTTTAATATGAACAACTCTGGTACCTTTTGGTGGCTTTTCAATATTTTCTTCACCCACAAAAATACCTGTATGATAACCACCATCAGGAATATCATTCGGAATCTTTAGAGTAAAACGAATTCTGCGGGAAGCTCCAGGTGGGGTTACAAACTGTGTAGGTGTAACTTTTACCCAGGAAGAAGCAGAATATTTTGTGTCAATAGGAATTTGAGATATTCCTTTAACTATAAAATTACTTCTCTCATCTAAAACCCAGTCATCAACCCCCACTTTAAATCTTTTTTGAAATAACTGACTTTCATTTAATACAGTAAAACTAAGAGTATATTCTTTCCCTCGTTCTGCTTTAATTTCAAATCTGACAGGAGATACAGTCCATGCAAAAGCATTATTTGAACAAATAAAAAAACTTATAAGAATTAAAAAAAATAATTTATTTAAAAACTTCATAGGTTCTCCATACTTAGATAAATTTACCCGATTTTTAAAATTTTTTTTATAAAATTAACTTTTAAAATTATGATAATAGTCTAATTGCTTAAAGTATATGTAATCATTCCAGTATAAGTGCCCATATTAAAAACAAAATCCTGAGGAATCGAAAGGGTAACATCTACCTGCCAATACACTCCTAAAGTAGTACAGTTATTACTCGTTCTTCTATTTCCATTAGCTATAACTGTTCCACCAGCTGTACTAATGCTGTTTAAAGTAGTAGTCCCACTAAATGGAGCGGCAAGAGCACATGTATTCCCAGCCATTACACCTACATTAGTAACAGTAGCTGACCAGCTAACATCAGTATCTAAAATATTATCAGCGGCCGCGCCTGATCCACTAGACCTAGTTATAGCCACTCTAGAACCTGTAAGTCTCCATGCATTATTATCACTTGTTCTTAGTCTAATAGAATGCATATTTGTTATAGCAGTAGAACCTACATCAGGAGTAAGTGTAAATGTATGTGTAAAGGTCGGGTTGTTTGTATTTGAAGTATTAGAAATTGCATAACATTGAGCATTTGATTTCTGTATGGAAAATAGAAAAAGAAAGAAAAGTAAAAAAATAATCTTTCTTATAATTAGAATTTTTCTCATTGACTACCCTTTCTTATTTTACATCTTTTTTAGAGACTTACAAGTGCATATGAAATTACAGCTCTATATGTTTTAGATTTATTCTTGTCTTTATTTCTAGGTCTCAGTGAATCTATACCTGTCGTATTCCCTACATATTCAGCAGTTAGATTCACACCAAACCAATTGTTATTATTTCCCTTATCTCTTTCCAAAGATGTTTTATCTTTCCCTTCTAAAATTGTTACAGGAAATCCTTTTGATATGGTGCTTAGTGATGTCACTCTATTAAATGGTGGAACTAATCTTCCAGCGTTTGGATTTCCTTTTGATCCTGCTGAAGTTTCATATCTTATAGCCACAAAGCGTGGATTAATCCTTCTTTTCCCTGTACTTATATCTGTAACCTGAGCGACTAACCTCCATTTACTAAGATTTGTTCTTATACGCATTCTAGAATCATTTAAAACTGTTGTACTTCTTCCTTTTCTATCCAGATTGATATTTGAAACTGTTAATGATCTTGCAGAGCCTGCATTGTCAGAGTTTTCATCTGTAATAATCAGTCTTCCCTGTACTTCTATATTTATAGGCACAGTCGTACTGTTAGAGCATGCTTTTAATGCTCCAAAAGATAGCAAGAATACATGTGCAACAAAGTAAGCAAAAGCCAACCTGGTTGCAATGACTTGCAAGGCCAAGATTTTACCTCGAGAAATTATACGATTACCTTTCTTTTTTTAACTCTATAAATAAACCTCCAAGAGCAATATACCAATTCTACTCTAGTGAAGAGCTAAAAAAAAGGGAATACCATACCAAAAACTGAGTTGATAGTACTAAGCACTAACCATATTAGTAATGAGATATTAATACTAAAATTAAGGGGAAACCAGTGTATATGTAATGGTTGTACTAGCAGTTCCAGGAGTAAAAAAGAAATCCTGAGGAACACTGTATGTAGTATTCACCTGAAAATAGTTACTAGTATTTGTAGAGTCTCTTACTGACGATGTTTTAGCAGTACCTGAAATCACATTTGTAGCACTAGTCCCTACACTGTTTAACGTAGTCTGAGAAGTAAATGGAGAGACTCGGGTACCAGCTGAAGCATTTGCATTTGAACCTGCACTGGTAGAAACATCTAATAAAATATCAGTTAAAGCTAAGCCTGTACCACCTGCACTTAAAGCAGTTCTGCTAGCAGTCAGTCTCCATGCTGTTTGATTTGTTCGAAGTCTAAAGTTTGCACTACCTGTTGCATTTGATGCACCTAGATCTGGAGTTACACTAATATTTACATTTAGAGTGGGATTTTTACCAGCCGCAGAATCTGATGTAGCACTAGTTACTACAAGTGATCCGTTAACAGTAAAGTTATCAGTCACAACTGCTGTCTGAGATTTTGCAGAATTAAAACTATTTAAAAATAAAATCATTAGAATTGAAATAATATTAAAGATAAATTTTTCAACGAATTTTTTCATATTAAGATAATTTTATACTACAAAAACAAATAAACAAAAAAGCATATAAAGCATAAGCTATTTTTTAAACTTATACTTTATAGAAGTTTATATTTAAATTTTTCCCATAAAAGTAATAAAAGCAAAAGGGTTGGTTATAGTTTTTTTATAAAAAGAAAAAAGTGAAACATCCAAAGAGGTAGTGGATGTCTCACTTTAGTTATAGATCAACTTTACAACTACTTATTTACTTAAGGAGATGAAAGTGTATAAGTGATTGTTGAACTTGCTGTACCAGGAGTGAAGAAGAAGTCTGGATTAACAGTATATGTAGTGTTAACTTGGAAATAATTGTCAGTATTACTACTATCTCTTGCAGAAGATGTAATAGCTGTACCAGCAATAATTGTAGTAGCTGATGCTCCAATACTATTTATACTTGTTTGAGAAGTAAATGGTGCTTGAATAGCACCTGCTGAAGCATTAGCGTTTGAACCTGCACTTTTAGCTACATCTAAGAGCACATCTGTTGCAGCTAAACCTGTGCCACCTGCACTAAATGCAGTCTTTGTAGCAGATAGAGTCCACATTGCATTATTTGTTCTTAGTCTGAAGTTAGCAGTTCCAGTTACTGCAGATGCACCTAAATCAGGGGTAACACTTAAACTTACGTTTAATGTAGGGTTTTTACCACCAGCATTATCGGCGGCTGCACTAGATACGACCAAAGATCCATTTACAGTTACACTTACAGGAACTGTTGCTGTCTGTGCCTTTACTTCCTGCACAGTCATATAGAAAGCAATCATTAAGAGTGCTATCGTAAATAAACTTGTTAGCTTTTTCATGGTTATTACCTCTTTCTATAGTAATTTTTCCCTGAAAGATTTTTAAATAACAGGGAAAACATAGAATTTTAGGGCTACCTCATAATCCATTTATCTGATAACCCTGATTGTGATAACAGTCACAGTTTTATGAATTCCTTATATGTACGCAGGTGCATTGCATGTAGTACATCTACTATGAGATTGCTTCGCTTCGCTCACAATGACATCTAAAACTGTAATTGCTCTATCTGACGTTCTTTATATTTAATCTTAAGTCTTACATCTTGAATCTTTTGTTTTGAACGAACTTCTATTATTTGAGTAGAGTTTATTATTTCATATTCTTCTGGTACATAATCAGGATCAATTAATAGTTTATACCTACCAGGCTTAATGTCCCCTATTTCAAATAAACCATTTTCATTAGTTAAACCTTCAAAATCTGTTCCTTCTAGATATACTCTAATTCCATCAATAGGTGGAGTTTCTTTTATTTCTTCTGGTTTTTCACCAAGGACTTCTAGTTTTCCAGATATAGTCCCATAGTAGGCAAGTATAAAATTATAAACAGTTTCTTTTCCTTTCTCAGTAATTAAATCAACTGACTCATTTGATATAGTAGCCAGATATGCTGGAATATCGGAGAAATCAATACTAACTTTATGTAACCCAGGACTTACATTATTAATTTCATAAGCACCGTTTTTATCTGTAACAATAGTACTATTTCCAAAATAGACCCTAACTTTCGGTAATCCTTTTGCTAGATTAGGATCTGTAGCCATAGAAGTTATATCATCCAGAATAATAACTCTTCCTTTAATTTTTGCCATCTGAATCACCTGATCAACAGATGGCACACCAGAAAGTTGATCACCAATAAAACTATACTTCATAAGGAAAAATAACTGAGATAAGAAATCAGTTTTATCATAATTTAAACTAAATGTTCCTTTTTTACTAAAATCATAATTTAAATTTAAACTGAATATTCCGCTTGCTTTATCTCCCTTTGGCTTAAGGGCTCCATACTGAGTTTGAAATGAAAGTTTATTCATAAATACAGGGCCTACTACTATTCCAAGTTTTGCTTGATTAAATTTTTGCCCGAGTTGAGTGAAATTATTTATTCCAAATTTATTATTAATTGTCCTATTAGTATTAAAATCAAACGTACTAAACGAATCTGAAAGATCAGCACCAATCTGTGGAATCATTACATTTGTATTTTTCTCTAAATCTATTTTGTTATAGCTTGCATTAAAGTTTGTCATACTCCAATTTTTCATCAATCCTGCCCTGAAAACTGAAGTAGTTCTTCTAACTAAAACATCATCTATACTTTTTGTTATTTTGTTTTGATTGTTAATAGGATTAAGAATAAGAGAATCAAAAGCAAGAGTAGGATTTACTCTGGACAAATTTTTCGAATAGTTAGCACTAAAGCTAGGACCTTTTTTGAAAGGAGTAGAATTACCAAAAATATTAACTATATTATATTTATCGGGCTTATCTTTATCCAGAAGTAATCTTCCAGTTGTATGAGATGCACCAAAATTTACTTTACTAAAATTAAAGTTAAATCCACCTGTAAGTTCATTTCTATCATTATAGAAACTATTACTGGAAAGTCCATAAAATCCAGGAGCATAATAAGCAGTCTTTCCAAAGAAATTAAACCATTCTTTTGGTTTAATTCTTATTAGTAAATCTACGCCTGCACCATTTTTATTTTTATTTACAAGGTCAGATTTATTTTTTGGTTTCGAAAGTGGATTTAAGATCATAGAGTTTGTGTCAACTTGTTCATATCTTTTATCATCTGCAAAACCAAAAGATAGGTTTGACTCTCCATCAACATATTTTCCTGTCCTGGTTACATTACCAGTTAAAAGTCCACCTGTTTGCTTTCCTCCTATAAGAAGGTTTCTAATAGTATCTTTGTAAATTGCCTCTCCAAAAGAAAACTGCCATTTCTTTTTAGGGGAAGATGTCCATTCTAGGACCTGAACCGCTCTTCCATATCGCAAAAATGATTCTGCTTTTCCCTGAATTCTTTGATTTGTAGGTATGAAACCTGCTCCATAAATAATTCTACTGTCAGGTAATTTACCACCCACCTGTCCACTTATACCTCTTAAAATTACTCCACTTAAAAACGGAGATCTTAAGGTACCCAAAGTTTTATCACCCAGTGTAAATTGAGCTTTCGACTCAGAGTTTGTATTGAAATAAGATATATTTCCAGTATCAAAAAGCGCAAATGGTCCTCCAGTCCCTCCTCTAAAAACAATATTTGACGTCAAGGCAAGCTGGTCATTATGAGCACCCGTATTTAGCTGAAATCTCTTAGTAAGAAGATCTGCTGTTCGAAAGTCATTTACTGAAATTGTTGTATTTAAATAATCGGCTCTAAGTTTTGAGAGTCCTTTATTTATCTGCGGTTGAACAGTGGTTTGAATCTGAGCAAGAGGAGTAATAATACTCGTAAAAGTATAATCTTTTTCATTGTCATTTTTAAGAGATAGACTTAAAAGAATTGCAATTGCACTTGCAGGAACTAACTGAACCTGACTACCTAAAACTATATGCTGATATCCAGCTAGAACTTTAAACGGATTGTTATTAATAGTAACTATACCTGTTACCAGGCTTACTTTCACTACAGAATTATCTCTAAACCTTGTAACTGTTATAGTCTTATTAACAAGATCAGTCGTAACCACATCTCTAGTCTCAGTAGCTACCTCTTCTATAGGGAAAAGCCATAGTTGTCCATCAAAGACAGGAACTCTATTAAAAATAATTTTCTTGTCGTTGATTATTACATTCGGAGGGGACATATCAATCTTATGATTTTCAGGAGCGTAATCCTGCTCTTCTTCCTCAGCATCAGCTCCATCGTGGTTTTCAAGTGAAGGTAATCCTACAGGTTGATTCATAGAGTTTTCAGTTACTGGTTTTAAATTTTTATTTGCAGGATTTTTATTTTCAAATTTTCCAGTTTGATTCTGAACCTGATTTAAGTCAGGATAAACAGTTTTAATTTCATCAGTTTGTTTAGGACTAGAGGCTTTATTTATTTGAGGATTTTCCTCAGATGCTTCAGTATTAGGATTTCCTAGAACTTGTTTTATTGTTTTTGTACCTGCATTTTTATCAATCCCAGCATTCTGCCTAGAGTTTTCCAGTATTTGTTTCTCCACTTTCGCATTTACACTCTTACTAATATTCTGATTTTGCCTAGAACTTCCTTCTGTAGAAGTTTTTCTCAAAACAATATTTTCTTCAGAATGTTTATTTGAATCAAACTTACTCAAGTGAGACATTGTTTCAATGTTTTGTTTTTTCTCAGAAGGCTTCTCTTTTGAGAATTTTTCATTGTACGGTCTTAAGTAAATTCCATTTTTCTCTTTATATATTTTTTTAATTTCATTCAGATCCTCATTATTTTCATAGCCATATTCATGGACAATCTCACGCTGGCTTCTAAAATTAGATTTTTCATTTTTAGTCGAAAGTGCTCGTGGAACAGGTTTTGGCTTAACAACGTCTTGTTTAACTGTCAGAGTTTTATTATCTAATTTTGTATTAGCATACGATTTAATTTTCTTCTTAACGGGTAAAAATCTTTTAGCGCCAATATCAGCCCAAGTAGGCATAAAAATAGTTAAGAAGGTATTGGCCAACAAAAGCAATACCAGTGAGGAGCATTTAATTTTTAATAAATACCTCATGGAAATTAAATTTATAAAAAGCAATCCCCATGCTGAAGGCAAAAGGATTGCAGTACAATTCTAAAAATTGAAAATTAAAATTTAAATAACGATAAGTGTGTTATCAAAAATTTCTCTAAAAGTTTTTATTATCAGAAAATATTATCAATGATAACTTTGTATTTTTATTATGATAACCATAATGTTATCTGCTTATTTCGCTATTGACTTTTAAAGTAAAATATTTTTCTTTTTTAATCTAACAACAGATAAAAATGATCTTCTAAATGCAGAATAACTATCTTCCAGCTCACTTCTTAAAACTCTAACTTCTTTAGGAGCACTAATTCCTATTTTTATTTTTTTACCGTTGTTAAAATTTAAGACTTGAACTTCTTTATTTTCAGATAAAAGTAAAGAATCGTTTTTATTAAGATAGACTGAGAGAACCCCACTTTCAGGATTCTTTTCCATTTTTATATACTTATTATTCTCCAAAATAAATCTTTCGGAAAGATCGCTCACATATAAATTTAATTTAACAACTCCATCATTAATAGAGTTAACACCTAAGAAAATATCATCCCCAACTCTTAAAGCTGGAGCTTTCAAAGATCTTTCAAGAACTAAATGACCCGGCATTACTTTACTAATCATTATTAACTATCTTTCTCTGGTTTTTTATCGTCGGACGGTGGGTTTATTGCATCATAAACTTCCTGCCTGTGAACTGGAACTTCAAGAGGAGCCTCAATTCCTATTCTTACTTTATCTCCCCTAATTTCTACAATGGTAATAACAACATTATCACCAATTACAATAGATTCGTTTTTCTTTCTTGAAAGAACTAGCATTCCTGCTCTTGGGGACATTCTTTCAATTTCCGAGGTCTTTCCATCAAAAGTTACTCTAGCTCCAACAAAACCTCGATTTATACCAAGTCCAGTAATTGAAACTTTTTTATCACCGATAGAAAAATTAACTGTTTCATTCTTTTTTAAATCAAACTCATTAAGTCCTTCGTTGCCAGAGAGTCCTAGATATAAAGATACTCTTGACCAAATTTTACCTATAATCATAATTACCTCACTTAAAAACACTAACAAACTAAATCTAATGTTAACAACACTAAATGTATTTCATTAATGGATTTAATATAATTTTTATTTTTTGATTATTTTTAAATTAATACCTTACAAAAATCTTACTCAAGGATTATAAAGTCAGTAATACCATTACCTGTTAAACAATAATTTTCTTTCGTAAATGGTTTTTCAAGACCATACTTAACACCTTCATATCCACATTTAATACCGCCAGCAATTGCACCTAAAGCACCATTAACTAAACCACCTGTTAAAAAACCAAGCCCTCTTGCAAATGAACTAGTACTTCCGCCAACTATATCAGCCACATAATTAGTGCCTAGTTTTGCACCTTTACAACAACCTCTAAAACCTCCAACCATTGGAGAAATAATAATGCCTGAAAATACACCACCAGTTTTTTTTAAAACACCTTTTGGATTTGCATATACTGGATTTAAGTTAATCTGTAGAATTGAAATTATTGAAATTAATACAGCTATCTTTTTCATATTTATTCCTTTATATAAAATGACCAATGACTACATACGTAATCATTGGTCAAAATTAATTAGCTAAATGTTAGCTTTCCCATTTAAAAGGATCATAGTCAGTAAAGCCTTTTCCAGCTGTACTGTAGTTTTCTGGTGACCAAGGTTTATCATAGCCATATTTTACGCCATCATATGCACCCATACCAATTCCAGAAACTGCTCCAGCAGCTGCACCAAGAACTCCACCAGTACAAAAACCTAGTACTTTATGTGGAATTCCATCTTTATCTCCAAGAGCTTCTGCTGTAGCATCTGTACCCCAAATCCAGCCTTTTGTAAGACCTCTTGAAGCACCAACAACTGGTCCTACAACTACTCCAGAAACAATACCTGTTGATTGCTTAAATATTTTTTCACCAGTATCAGCCTTTGCTTGAATTGAATTTAATTGAAACAAGAAACTAGATAATAGTAAAAGTGTAAGCATATTTTTTTTCATACGATTTACTCCTTTTAAAGATCCTCTATGAATACCATAGAAGCTATTTACAAAAAACAGTATATCACCATAAAAATTAAATCAAGTCCTCCATAAAGAGGAATGTAGAGAAATAGCATTAATTTTAACTATAAATTTAGATATGGTTGGGAACAAATTAGCATTTGAGATTTTTCGCAAAACCCTATACGATATAATAATCTCATGGTAAAAAAAGTCGTTATAGCTTCATTACGTGGGTTTTGTGCAGGTGTTATTAGAGCAATTGACATCGTAAATATTGCTCTGGAAAAAGTAGGAGCACCCATTTATGTTAGGCATGAAATTGTTCATAATGAGCACGTAAAAAAAGATTTTGAGTCACGTGGAGTGATCTTTGTAGATGAACTTAGCGAGGTTCCCGATGGAAACTGTGTTATTCTCTCTGCCCATGGTTCAGAAGTCAGGGTATATGAAGAAGTTAAAAATAGAAATTTAGCCATTGTAGATGCTACCTGCCCATTAGTAATCAAAGTCCATCTTGAAATGATTAATTCCTGGAAAAAAGGTTATAAGGTTATTTATATCGGTCATAAGGGACATCAGGAAGTAATAGGAGCCATGAGTAATTTACCAAAAGATTCTTGCTATCTTGCTGGTTCTATCGAAGATGTTAAAAACTTACCTGAAGATTTGGAAAAAGTTTTTATAGCTACTCAAACCACTTTATCAGTAGACGACACTAAAGAAATTATTTCTGCTATAAGAAATAAATACAAAGACGTCATTCTTCCAGGCGCTCAGGACATTTGCTATGCTACTCAAAACAGACAAGATGCCGTAAAAGAGCTTGCAAAGGTTTCAGATTACATTTTAATTATTGGTTCAAAGAATTCTTCTAATTCAAACAGGTTAGTAGAAGTCTCTAAACTAGCTGGCACTGATGCAGAGCTGGTTCCAGATCCATATAAATATGAAGTACCAAAAAGTCTTAATGGAAAAGTCGTGGGGATAAGTTCAGGAGCTTCAGCACCAGAAAGTCTTGTAACAGCATTAATTGAAAAGTTAAATGCACCTGTTGAAGTTTTGAAATTTAAAGATGAAAATGTAAGTTTTAAATTGCCCGATATTGAGAATCTTAAAAGACCCGTAAAAGTATAAGTCACTTTGGATTTATCTCAAAGCTAAGAACCTCTTCTATAACAGTCATCTCCCTCTCATCAGCAAAATCCTTCAATTTACAAAATGAGCTTTTCCTTTGAGGAAGTCCTTTATGTACAAAAGTTGTATATTTTTCAGTAAGTACAATTTCTATGGAGTGAGGTTTTTTCATAAAAGAGCAATCGTGTACTAATAGCTCAGACAACCGTGTATTAAATCCTGCCAATGTCACTGCATGTCCCTCAATTCTCTTAAATCTATTTACGTCTGTTTGAACATACTGTCCATTCCATAAAATTGAATTACTATCACCAAGAACAGTACTCATTATAATTTCTGGATTAAGTTCAGCCGTCTGATACCATCTATGAGAAACTTTATACCCCCTATCTATAACATATTTTTCTAGGCCTTCAATAAGATCAGGCATTACAGTTCCAGTTCTATCAGTTTTCATAAGTTTCGATAAAGTTTCTATTAACTTACCTTTTACATACTCAATACTATGATTTCCTTGGCTCGGTACTAAAAATCTTCGATTAGAAGAAGAAAGGTAAAAAATAATGTTTGCTACAGCCGCTGGCGCACATGAAGATTTTTTTATCGTTTGCCCTCTGCCATTAAAAAGACTATTAGGTGATAAGTTAGGCATTGATCTTTTATAAAACCAATAAGGTAATTTAATATTTCCAACGGAATTAACCATAAACTAATTAGAAATTATATTTTAAACCTGAGAAATTTCAAATGACTTCTTTAGTTTTCACTTAACTCTTTTTTAATTTATTAGAGAAAGTTAATCTTATAACCTGTAAAACTATATAAATTTGCTTAAAGTTAAAACCTTATATAAGCATGGACCAAAAGTCCAATTGTGTTTAGTACAGGGAATTTATGCCACGAACAAATAGACAACTATATACTCCTCCAATAACAGTAAATAATACTTCTTATCAAGGTCAGGCTTCATGCGAGGAAGATTCACAACCTGCAAAAGAAAAGGATGTTGACTCATTTAGTCCAGACGAAAGGTCTGCTGGCGGAATCAAGAATTTAAAGGTTTCAGAATCTAGCAATCCTACTAACTACAGTAAAGAAATAACTTTCAATGTCGAATCAGGACAGATTCCAAAAATCCTTTATAGTGGAGTTAGTCCTGACGGTTCTGTATTTTACGGTAAAGATGGAACCCTTGACAGCATTAATAATAAATCCGACTTAGCTACTGACATATCAAAAGAAAGAAGAAAAGATCCTGCATCAGGAAAATTAAAAGATTTTTATACTATTAAAGTAAAAAAGGATTCTAAAGTTAATTTCAAAATTGATGGTGAGACTATAGCTCATAACGCTCCTGCTGAACCAGCTCCAGCCCCAACTCCAACTATAGTCCCTATAGATGTTAAGAACTTAAAGATATTAAAGTCCTCCGATCCAACAATTGATAAAGAAATAACTTTTAATGTTAAATCAGGACAGATTCCAAAAATCCTTTATAGTGGAGTTAGTCCTGACGGTTCTGTATTTTATGGTAAAGATGGAACTCTAAATATCAAGAATGAACAGTCTGATTCTGCAACCCACATATTAAAAGAAACAAAAAGAGTTCCAGGGTCTGTTGAAAAAAGAGACTTCTACACAATCAAAATAAAAAAAGATTCTAAAGTTAATTTCAAAATTGATGGTGAAACTATAGCTTATAATGCCCCTGCTGAACCAGTTCCAGCCCCAACCCCTATTCCAAAACCTCCTATTGTTGTAGCATCTCCAGCACCCACTCCAAAACCTCCTATTACACCATCTCCGAAACCTCCTTTAATCAGCACTACATCAGGACCTGATGTTTTAGCTCTAAAGGATAGTGGAGACCTAAAATATCCTGCTCTGCACAGCATGTTTACAAATAACGTCCAAACCAAAACCTCAAAAGTTACATATCCTGATTATCCTCCATTTGATTTAAAGCCCACTGAACATATTAAATCTTTAAATGGTAATTATAGTAAGTATAAATATGGAAGTGAGTATTTTGCAGAGATATCAAGAAAGATTGCAGAAGGAAAAGGAAAAATTTCTATAGAATCAGCATCTATTAAAGCACACGATATTATTTCAAAGAACTCCCCTCATCATAAATCCAAATACAGGCTTTCTACAGAAACCAACCATGAAGATATAAAGGATTTTGAGGTGTTTTTTGTAGTAGGAAAAGGCTATGGAACAACACAAAAAACTTGTTTCAAGCTCGATGCAGAAGTAACAGTAGATGCCATAAAAAGAGCTTATGGAGATAAATGCAAACATGCTGAAATCTTAGAAGATCCAAGTAAAGCAGATTTTGAAAAAGCATTACAAGCAAGAGCAGAAAGTGCTAGAAAAAATGGAAGAAAACTATATATATGCTACACAGGACATGGTTCAACAATTGGAACACAAAAAGGTGTAAGTATAACTAATAGTGAAAAAGAGGGAAGCAAAGAATTTGAATATGGGATTGGGTGGGGAGTCACAGAAACTGAGATGAAAAACTTATGTAATAAACATTTAAAAGATGTTGAAACAATTACAATTATTGATGCCTGTTATAGTGGCGCAGCAGTTACTGCTATAGAGAAAGAAGAACATAAAAAGTTTTTCGAATCTCTTGCTTAAGTTTCAACTGATTAGGTTTTAACTATTTAATTTTCTTATTCTTTTATTATCCATTAGTTAGAAGAAATAAAATACTCTACATCATTAATCACAGATTTTGGATGAGTTGAAGGATTAACAAAACCATATGCTCTTTTTATAAGCCCTTTTGGACTAATCAGATAAGAGATTCTTCTGGTTAAGAAGAAAAAATTCGCTTTATAAAGCTTTATTACTTCCATCTTAGTATCTGACAAAAGAGGAAATGTGAGTTTAAATTTTTCTGCGAATTTTTTATGAGACACTTCAGTACCATTGTTAACTCCTAAAACTTTTATATGATATTTATCAAAATCAGAGAATGCATTTCTAATCGAGCAGGCTTCAGTAGTACATCCTGGAGTAAAATCCATAGGGTAAAAATACATTAACAACCAATTACCTTTATAATCTGACAATGAATGAGTTCTTCCTTCTTGATCATTTAAAGTGAAGTCTGGTGCTAATGTATTTTCTTTCAGCATTACTCAGCTCTTTTCTGAATATAATCAATCAAATCAAGCCACTTTAATTTATGCTCTTTCTGAAAATTGGCTTTTTCTAGAGAGGATTTAGCTTTTGCAAAATAATTTTTAAAAGATCTCACACCATTATCGATGGCTCCTGAAGACTTGAAGAGATTAATAATTTTAGTTCTTTCTCCATTTAATAACACCGCCTTATTACCAAAAACCTTATTTAGCATTTTCTTTTCATTTAACGTGCCATTATCAAATATATACTGGGTAAAATAATTATGATTCCTTTCTCTTAGATCAGAAAAAACTTCTTTTTTCAATTTTTCAGGAGTAGAAGTAAGATCAAGCATATCATCTTGGATTTGGAATCCAATCCCAAGATTAGTGCCAAAATCAGAACAAAAGTTTTTTAGTTTCTTACTCTCACTAATCAGAGAAAGCCCTATTTCCATAGGGCGTGAAAATGTATACCTAGCTGTTTTTAAGGTCATTTTTTCTTTAACAAGTAATTCTGATGCTTGTCTTCTGGTAGTAATATCAACATCAATCATTTGACCAATAACCACTTCATCAATCATTTTATTAAATATTGCTCTTGCTCTATTCATTTTCTTGTAATCAAATTTTTCACAAGTACCAAAAATTTCATAAGACCAAGCAAAAAGCAAGTCTCCAATTAAAATTGCCTGGGAAGATCCTATATGTGTTTCATCCCCTAATCTTGATTCATACTTTAACTTATCACTTATCAAAGTATGAAGTGTTTTAACACCATGTCTTCGTGAACCTCTATCAATAATGTCATCATGAACAAGGCAAAAATTGTGAAACAATTCTAATCCTACAAAAAGCTGAATAGCTTCTGCATCTTTTTTACCACCAGCAGATTTATACATAAGATAAGCTACATATGGACGCACCCTTTTTCCAACTGATAAAACAAGTTTTTTAGAATGGGAAATTAATGAAAGGATAAAAGGATCATTTGTATAGTTTTTATACTGAAGTAGTTTTTTATCTAAAAACTTTATGAGATGTGGATCAAACTTTTTTTTAAAATCAATAATATTCATTCATTTATTATCTTATATTCTCTTTGATTTAAAAAATTAACTAAAACCTTAAAAAAGAGTAAGACTATTTTGAAGATATATAGGCTTTCCCCTAACCTAAGTTAATTAATTCAAATCTAGATACTTTTAGGAATTATTAAATGGGAATATTATTAATAGAATATAAGTAGAAATGGACCGGGAGGTGCTTTATGAAAAATACTATTTTTTTATTCCTAGGACTATTTATTTTAAATTTAAATTTCCCTGCTTTTGCAAGCAACTGTGGTATTGATGAAGATACTGGTTTATGCTTAGAAGGTGAGTGTCGTTTAGATACAGGTGAAATTGGCGTTTGCAGTTCCACTGTAGACGGATGCCAGTGTCAAAGCATTCATTAGAAGGTGTTTTATGTTCTTGAGATCAAGAAAAATCTTAAGGAGTAATTCTGGAACAGCTATAAACGAATTAGCATTAATATTACCTGTTTTTATGGTTATTTTTGGTAGTATGTTTGAACTTTCTAGAATCTACTACATACAAAGCTCATTAGAATATGGGGCCAAACAAGCTGCAAGAATAGGCTCAGCAGTAAAAGAAAGCGTAGATACCAACTATGTAAGTAACACTACTCTAAATAGAGCCCAATTAGAGAGTTTAATTACTAACAGTGTAAGAATTAATGGTGTTATCCAAGAAGCTGGACAATTTGCTATTAAATACTTCAACTCAACTGGGACTGAAATTGCTCCTGTAGCCGATTTACCTTTTGATAGAACAAATGATCCAAATGCAATAGATTATATACAAGTAGAATTATCTTATCCAGGCACAGGAGCAGGAGTAAACACACCTATCCCAGCAGTTTTTAATCCAGGAAACATTTTTAATAATACAATTACATTAAAAGCAAAGGCTATTTATAAAATCGAGGGGAGAATAGAACATTGAAGCACTACATAAAAAATCAAATAGGTGCAGTTACTGTAGAAGTTGCAATGTCAATAGGAATTTTTCTATTCGTTTTTTTTTCATTCATTGAACTTGCAAGAGCATTATATATTTTAAATACTATACAAATTGCAGCTCAATCAACAGCAAATAAAATATCAATAAATGAAACAGGTTACAATGGATACACTGTTTCTAATTTCACTCAATATGCAAACGAAGTTCGTTTCCCTGGTTCAGTTATTGACTCTACACAATTTGCATTCGATGTAGTTAACTCTTCAAATACATCTACAGTGACAAGTGGGGTCGGTGATTCAGCAACTAGCACTAAAGTCATAGTAACTGTTAGCTTCCCACCCTCAGCTAGTCCATCATATAAAGTTCCTATATTCGATCCTGGGAGATTAATAGGACATCCAATATTTGGAACCAATGGACTACCCCTAACTGCAAGAGCAACCTGTTTCTTAGAACGTTCTCGAAGACCAATTATAAATTGAAATGAATACAAAAGCTAAAAGTTTTTTAAGATCTAACTCAGGAGTGATAGCACCCTTAATAGTAATGCTTTTACCTGTGGCTATTTTATTTTGTGGACTTTCAGTTGATATTGGTTACTTTAGTATCATTAGAACTAATTTAGAAAAAGCATCTGAAGCTGCCTCTATAGCTGGAGCAAGAGAATATTTTTTAAATGGTGCAGATGCTGGGAAAGCAATCAATTTAACTACTAATGTATTCAGAATGAATGTAACAAATGGAACAGTAGCAATGCAATATTATAATAGTACTGGAGCAGGACAACCTTCAACACTAACTTACACTAGAACCTTTACAGATTCAGATTTATTAAATAGTGTATATAGAGGCTCTTCTATTATGCTCACTGTTATGACTGACTTAGATAGAGGGAAAATTACAATTACTAGCAGTCTAACACCTAAACCTTTTTTTTCACAAGCTATAACTGGAAACTCAACAATATCAATAACTAGAGAAGCTGAACTACCACCATATGATGTGGTTTTCGTAGTAGATTTATCTGGCTCAATGAGGTTTGCGACCTTCAACACTTATATAGGAACTGCATCTAGAAGACTCACTTCAGGCGGCATGTCTATGAGTTATAGTGATGTAGTTTTATATCAAGGACAAGACCAAACATATGGAAATGGTGATGTCATAATGGCAAATGGCTACAATACAACTATAACGTCTATAGATGATGTTGTAGTAAATTCTCCTGGTGTAGATATTCCAACTAGTGCTACTTATAGCGAAGGAACAATGATTTATATTTCAGATTCAGACAGGGGATACATAGTTAACACTTCTAATTCTACGAGCTTACATAGATTTGATTTGTCTGGTTATAGAATTAGTGAACTAAGTGGACTAACTCTTAGTGCAGAAGATCAAGCACTGGCTCAGACTTATAGTGATAATCAAAGCAGTAACGCTATGACCCTTGCAACATATTTTGACAGAGCAGCAAACTATATAGAACCAATTGCTAGTGCAACGTTTGGAGTTATGACTTTTATAGACACAGTAAAAACTTATGGTGCTAGTGCTCTACAAATAGGGCTAGTAACTTTTGAAAGCGATGCAACCACATCTGACAGTACTTCTACGATAACTGCATCAGAACTTCAAGGCAGTGGCTCATCAAAAAGACTGTCAAGAACACGCCCTTATATAATGCTTGTTGAACCTGCCAGCTTTGATACAGTTTATCAAAAATTAACAGTAAAATCTTTAGGCGGCATTGGAACCATGGCAGATCCTTTAGTTACTTACAGCTATCCAGAAGGAGGGACTAATATTAATGCTGGTTTAGATGATGCCGTTACAACTTTAAATAATAGCACCAGAACTAATCCAGAAAAAGTAATAATTTTATTTACAGATGGAGAGCCTACATCTCACTCTTTTACTGCACTTGGAGACAAAGTTCTTTCAATTACAAATCAAGGAATAAAAGTCTACTCAATAGTTTTAACTCTTGCTATCAGTCAATCAAGCATAGACAGTTTTCAATATCAAGTAGAAACAAGAGGAATGGCTGAGCCTGTAGTCTTCATAAATGATCCTTCTAGACTTAAAGATGCATTTAAACAAATAGCAACAGATTTAGGATTGAAACTGGTGGATTAATCTCATTTCTTTTTCTTTGGCTCAAGGACTTTTCTTACCTGTGCAGTTCCTCTACCGCCTCTAATTGATTGCAATCCTAAATCATTTGTACCATCATCCCTATCACAGGTATATACCGTAGAAGTACCATGTAAATCTTGTCTGATTAATTCTAATAGATCTAACTGAGAATAGAGGTCTATATTTCCAGTTTCTGGTCTAACTGCTCTATCTTTAGGCGTCAGTTCTAAGATTTCAGTAGCAATCTTATAATCTTTTCTTGGTACCCACCAAAATCTTTTATCTTCATCCTCTCCAAGATAAACCCTACATCTTTTATCACCATTTGCTAAAGTCATATATTGTTCCATAAAATCATATGGGCTGAATATTTTCTCTTCTTTTATTAAGGTATTAAACTTTTTACATCCTGCTTCTGTCGTTCCAGCTTCAACCCAAAATCCCTGTGCTTTTTTTCCCAAAATATAAATAGCGTCTTTAGGTGAGGTAATTGTGAAGTTCTTCATGCTTAAATCAAATAGTTTAGCCACTGTTTTTTGATGAGTTTTTGGCACAGTCCAAACTAAAGCTCCGCCTACAGTAACTTTTTTAGAAAAAACTAACTTTTCATTTGTTTTTCCATCTAAAACTAGAGTGAATTGCTTCTCTACACCAGAAGAAGGATCTGGTAGCTTTATTTTAAATGCTTCATTTGTTTTTGTATAGTCTCCAGGAAAAAACTTTTCTACATAAAGACCCCAACAAATAACATCTTTATCAGACACCTCAGGAATATCGTTAATTCTAAGTCCTAAGTAATTTTCTATAGCAGACCTTTCCTCATTACTTAAAGCTTTTTTATCTTGAGGTACTGTAGCCCATACCCTGTTTCCTTCTAAGGTTCTCAAATAAAGTTTAAATTTGTTTTCAGGCGGAATTGAAAATTTTTTTTTGTTCTGATTTTTTAGGATTTGGCACTTTATCTCTTAAAGTCTTAACTACAGTACCTGAACCTTTGAGATTTGTTGATGATCTAGGTATAGCATAAGACTCCATAACTGGAACTCTTCTTCTAAAATTAAAAACATCTTCTATAATTTGCCATTCTTTTTCTGAGATTTCTCCATCTTTTGGAATTACTAGCCATTGAGGAGTACGCTTAGAGTCTTCTGTTCTCAATAAAAGAACTTCATCATCTAATAAAATCACTTCGCCCATCTTAGTATCTGACAAAAGAGGAAATGTGAGTTTAAATTTTTCTGCGAATTTTTTATGAGACACTTCAGTACCATTGTTAACTCCTAAAACTTTTATATGATATTTATCAAAATCAGAGAATGCATTTCTAATCGAGCAGGCTTCAGTAGTACATCCTGGAGTAAAATCCATAGGGTAAAAATACATTAACAACCAATTACCTTTATAATCTGACAATGAATGAGTTCTTCCTTCTTGATCATTTAAAGTGAAGTCTGGTGCTAATGTATTTTCTTTCAGCATTACTCAGCTCTTTTCTGAATATAATCAATCAAATCAAGCCACTTTAATTTATGCTCTTTCTGAAAATTGGCTTTTTCTAGAGAGGATTTAGCTTTTGCAAAATAATTTTTAAAAGATCTCACACCATTATCGATGGCTCCTGAAGACTTGAAGAGATTAATAATTTTAGTTCTTTCTCCATTTAATAACACCGCCTTATTACCAAAAACCTTATTTAGCATTTTCTTTTCATTTAACGTGCCATTATCAAATATATACTGGGTAAAATAATTATGATTCCTTTCTCTTAGATCAGAAAAAACTTCTTTTTTCAATTTTTCAGGAGTAGAAGTAAGATCAAGCATATCATCTTGGATTTGGAATCCAATCCCAAGATTAGTGCCAAAATCAGAACAAAAGTTTTTTAGTTTCTTACTCTCACTAATCAGAGAAAGCCCTATTTCCATAGGGCGTGAAAATGTATACCTAGCTGTTTTTAAGGTCATTTTTTCTTTAACAAGTAATTCTGATGCTTGTCTTCTGGTAGTAATATCAACATCAATCATTTGACCAATAACCACTTCATCAATCATTTTATTAAATATTGCTCTTGCTCTATTCATTTTCTTGTAATCAAATTTTTCACAAGTACCAAAAATTTCATAAGACCAAGCAAAAAGCAAGTCTCCAATTAAAATTGCCTGGGAAGATCCTATATGTGTTTCATCCCCTAATCTTGATTCATACTTTAACTTATCACTTATCAAAGTATGAAGTGTTTTAACACCATGTCTTCGTGAACCTCTATCAATAATGTCATCATGAACAAGGCAAAAATTGTGAAACAATTCTAATCCTACAAAAAGCTGAATAGCTTCTGCATCTTTTTTACCACCAGCAGATTTATACATAAGATAAGCTACATATGGACGCACCCTCTTACCTGCAGAAAGAATGAGATTCTTAGAATGGTTAATTATCGATAAAATAAAACTGTCTTTAGTTAACGATGAATATTCTTTAAGCTTTCTATCTAGAAACTTACTTAAATATGGATCAAATTTTTTCTTAAATTCTTTTATGTTCATATAAAACTTCTTTTTTTATTTTAACATTTAATAAGAGCATTACATTTTAAAGAAAATAAACAATTAGCTTATATTCTATGCTAATAATTTTCTTATGAGGATTACACTATTAGTTCTTTTAGTTTTATTTTTTTATTTTGGAGTGTCAACACAATGGACATACAATTTCAAAAAAGAACATTATAGTGGACATTTCTACTGGCATCTTACCAATGCTTTTGAAAAAGGACAATTAGAAAGTCTAGAAAAACCTAATCCCGACTTTTTAAAGCTTAAAAACCCTTACAATCCCTCAGAAAATGGAAGGATTAAGATCCATGATTTTTCATACTATAAGAATAAATACTATATTTATTTTGGTGCAACTCCAGTTATTTTACTTTACCTACCTTATAAATTAATAACTAAACAAAATTTACATGAAGAAATCCCCGGGTTTATTTTCGGAATGATTAGTTTCTTATTCTCAGTAGGAATTATTAACAGAATTAAACAAACATATTTCAATAACATAAATAAAAAACTATATTATTTATCCATAATTACTCTTGGATTAGGAAATATAAACTGTTTTTTAATGCAAAAAGTAGATGCTTATCAGATTTCTATCTTATGTGCAAATGCTTTTTTTTTAGGATCAATTTATTTCATGATAAAGCATTTCACATCAAAAGGACTCTCAACAATTGAAATCATTATTTATTCTACTTTTCTTGGATTAGCTATTTGTTCTAAGCAAACTTACTGTGTTTCTTCATTTGTCATCTTTTTTATATTTGTAAAATGCTTATTAAAATCCAAGAAAGATTTTATTTGCTTTATATTACCTTTTTTAACAGTAATGATTTTATTAGGATTTTATAACTTTTTACGATTTGAAAATCCTTTTGAATCTGGTATAAAGTATCAACTTACAGTAGCAGACAATACAAAAGTCTTACTCTCAGGAGATTTCATCCCAGAAAATATTTATCATAATTTTCTAGAACCTCCTATGTTAAACGGTACATTTCCCTTTATACATTTAACTCAAGCGATCCCTCCATTCGTAGAATCTTCTTCTATTTTATGGCTTGAAAAAACAGCAGGGATGCTTACTTCATTTCCCATAACTTTAATTTTTATTATTGCACCAATTTTACTTTTCGACTTTCTTAAACCAAAAGAAAAAGACTTTCCAATAAAAGAATATGCAATTATATCCACCACTACTTTAATTAATACATTAATCGTTATTTCTTTTTATGCCACTAGTTTAAGATATGAAGGCGATATTCTAAATCTTCTTTTACTCCCATCATTTTTCGTCTGGTTTTATTTGCTAAAAGAGTTTCAATCTAAAAAGAAAGTAAAAATAGTCATAACCTCACTTTTTATAGTGTTTTGCATTATAAGTATTTTTTCTGGCATAGCCTATGGAATTGAAGGAGCTGATAATTATTTATTCAGTAAAAATCCTTCAGGCTATGAGTTCTTAAAAAATATTATTTTACCTGTGTACTTTATACTTACCCTTATATCAGTCCTGCTGTAGGAAAGAACTGTTAGCACTCTACAAAAAGAATCAGACCTCTTATCAAGCATTTCAAAGAAACTTATTATGAATACACTAAAACATTAAATAGATTTAATCTTCACCACCATATAGCCAGTTGCTTATAGAAGTCCACTTTGGCTAATATCAAAATAAGGGGTTAAATATATGATTAATGGTCCTGGTGGGATCGGTAAAATACCTACTACTAATGCTGGTGTACATAGTCAGCCAGAGGTTATTCATAACCCTGGAGTTGAGAATACAGATCCTGTCGAAGTTTCACAAACAATTACTTCACCAAATCCTTTTTTAAGTCCAGATCCAAGGCTTTGTTCACTTTTCATAGATTATGCAAGTGATATAAAAAGCATTGTTCAAGAAATTGAAAAGAATTCATATGAAATGCATAATGGTACGATCAATAACTTAAATTATAAAGTAACTTTCCCTTCAAGAGGAAAACAACAAAAGGTTGTAGGTCTAGAAATTACATTCCCACAGAACGTTATAGCTGATTGTGTTTTAAGAGTTGATCAGCATCATGTGTTTAACCAATATTATGCTTCAAGTCCTGCTGTCAGAAAACATTTTCCAACTTTATTTTCATCAGTTGAATCCAGGCAATACCCTCACCTAATCTTAGAACGATTACACGGACTCGAGGAAAGAACAAGTGGTAGTACTGCATTTATAGATTTAATTAAACATGAGCACCGATTTAAACAGTTAGTCAATGATACAGTTGTTCAAATGGACGATTTGCTTAAAGATAAATTTTACGTGTCTGATATTAGTCTGCTTTACGCCCATAATATTTTCTACAATGAAAGGAAAGATTGTTTCCAATTCTATGATATAGATACATTAAAGCATGATCCAGTTCAGTCAGATAAACTATTAATATTACGTTCACTATCAGGTTTAAATTTAAATATTAGAATTCCTGAAAGTAGAAAACTTGCATTTGAATTAATTAAATCATTTGCGGAAAGATATCCTGATTTTACTTTTACAATAAACGGATTATATGAACGTGTCTCATATTTTTTCATAAGAGAAGACTCACTTGCTATGCCAAAAGTTAAAAGAGAAGGAAGAATAATAGAAAAAGGTACGAAGGAATATAATGATGAGTGTATTAAGCTTTCATTTTTTCACCGTGTGACACCAAAAGATGGAGAGGTAATGGCTTCTGTAACAGATAAAATACCAGCCAGAATATTTATACAAAAAGAGTTGGTTGATGCCTGCAAAAACAATGACTTTAATACGTTTAATAATACTTGCGATGAGATTGCCAGATCATCAGATGAACATAATAAACCCTACGTAATTTATGAAACTACATATCAAACAACAAATGGACCGCTTAAGCTATACGATAACAATGCAACTTTCTGTCCAATAATCGAAACGAGTTAAGTCCAATTATCATTATTTATATAGTACATATTTAGCCAATATTATGATTTACAAGTTTATATAATAAATTAAATTAAAATTGAAAAGGTAAATTAGTTTTTTATTTAAGGATTCGTCAATGTTCTTGAACATAAAAAAGTATATTTTATTTTTTGTAATTATTATTTTTCTTACTTGTAATATTTCTGCAAAAGCACATCATGGTGGAGAAGGAAGCGTTAGTGGTCCCGGTTTAGTAGGACCCATAATAACAACACCAGCTTTCACACTACCTAAAGGCGTTAAGTTTGTTGGACTTGGAACAAACTACATAAACTTTGATACATTCTCAAATAGTGCGCTTATAAAGCTGGGCAAACGTGGTGAACACGTTCATGTATTTAGAAACATTTTAGTACCATCCTTATCAGCTGGATATGGAATTACTGATAACTGGTATATAGCATTAAATGCTCCTTATCTCTTTAAATTTAACCAAAGAGTAAGTGATGGTCCTCCTATAAATACTGGAAGTTCTATAGGATTTGGTGATATAGCCTTTTTTAGTGCTTATAGATTTCTAAGAAATGATGATTTAAATTTACATGCTTCGCTTTTAGGAGGTTTAAAGATTCCAAGTGGAGTCAGACGATTCAGAGATAATCAAGGGTTTTTGTTTGAAGCTGATGATCAGCCAGGAACAGGCTCATGGGATCCATCCGTAGGACTAGCAGTTAGTAAGGTTTTTAAGAATTTTTCCATAACCTCAAATGGATTATATAAATTTTCAACCAAAGGTACACAAGATACAACAGTAGGAGATACTGCCATATTTAATCTTGCAGTTGCCCACAGAATAAAACCAGAAGAGAGAATTTTAAACAAGATTTTTATTGAACATTTATTAAATAAGGACTTGACCTGGGATTTAGTCTTAGAGGGAAATGGACAGTGGTCTCAAAAACCATCTACAGATTTTGGTGGATTTCATTTTACTAATAAAAATCACGGTGGATTAATTACATATTTATCACCTGGGATAAGATTAACCGTAAATAAAAAATGGATTACAAACCTCTCTGTAGGATTTCCTGTAATTGAAAATCTAAATAATGTACAAAAAGGACCGAACGTAAGATTAATCTTAAACTGTACAAGAGTGTTTTAGACAAATCACAATAGTTCCAGAACTTAAAATATAGCTTCTTAAGCTTGATTTAGATTTAATAGAATATATAATTAATATTGTGAGTAGTTTATCCTCTATAAATACACTAATAAGCAGAAAAGCTTCGCAAGATGATTGGGATTCAATATTAAAACTCTTGAATGAAACAAAACTATCATTTTGGTTTTCTGGAGAAGAAAACTATAAGAACTTTTATGTGGTAATTAATACAGAAACAAATGAAATAATTAACTGCTTTGCTATCTATAGAGAAGGTAAAGTTGGAATATTAAAACAATTTGCAACAAGTAAAAAGTTACAAGGAAAAGGAATAGGGAAATATATAGCAAATACAATAATACCGAAAATAGCAAAAGAGATAGGACTAGAAAAAATTTACTTGCAAGCCGGAAATAAAGAACCTTTTACTTCAATTCATTTTTGGAGAAAAACTATTTTTAAGCCTCTCGATAAAGATGAAATAAAAGATAACTATGCAAAAGACTATTTTAATAACTTAGAAGAAAAATTTCCTGAACATTTCTACAGAGATGCAACGTTTTATGTTGAGGTTTAGTTAATTGGTAGTTTCGACGGTTCGACTGAGCTCACCGAAGTCAGACTCAACTACCTGCTTGCTAACTGAGCTTGTCGAAGTTAGCATTATTTAAAATCTCGGGGCGACACGATTTTAGGCGAAGCACTATCCTTTAGGAGAACGTGCGACCCTTATACAAAACCTTATGCAGAAAGAGTTACCCAATATCTAGTGGGCTCAAAACCAAAGCGAACTGTTTGAGTATTTGTAGAAGAGAAACCTAAGCTGGTTGCAGCCACAGTAATTGCATTAAAATTAGCTTCATGATCAGCCCCTTCAATTCCAGAAGTTATTGGACCGGACAAAACATCAACTTTCTTTGAACCACTTCTAAGTAACTTTGAGATTTCATAAAAAGTATTACTACCTCTAGGATTAGTGTGTTCTAAATGTACAATTGGTCTAATAGCACTTACCATAACTATCCCTCCTGTTTTCTTGTTACTTACAATTTAAAATCTCGGGGCGACACGATTTGAACGTGCGACCCTCTGCTCCCAAAGCAGATGCTCTACCAAACTGAGCCACGCCCCGATATCAACTTCTTACTTTCGGGATTGGTCTTCTGCAACACTCGCTTCTATGCCAGACGCTACAAACTGAGCCA
>CAZRTB010000001.1:156114-273026 GCA_964602915.1 uncultured Gammaproteobacteria bacterium
GACGCTACAAACTGAGCCACGCCCCGATATCAACTTCTTACTTCCGGGATTGGTCTTCTGCAACACTCGCTTCTATGCCAGACGCTACAAACTGAGCCACGCCCCGATATCAACTTCTTACTTCCGGGATTGGTCCTCTGCAACACTCGCTTCTATGCCAGACGCTACAAACTGAGCCACGCCCCGATATCAACTTCTTACTTCCGGGATTGGTCCTCTGCAACACTCGCTTCTATGCCAGACGCTACAAACTGAGCCACGCCCCGTTTATTTAACTGCTCAAGACAAGCTTGAGCTTCTAATTGTTTCTCTTATTTCGCTTGATCGGATTTACCTAATAAATAGGACAAATCCTATATTTGAAGTTAGTAAGAAATTCTTATTTCATTGTTCACTACGATTTAAAAATCGCTAGAATATTATATAACAAAAATCAGCAATACATTTAATAATACATATGGTTTCTAAAGAAATTAAATCAAAAATCGAAAATCTAAAATCCAAACTCCATAAATGGAACCATGCATATTACATTTTAGATAACCCTGAAGTAGACGATGCTGTTTATGATGCTGGAATGAAAGAGCTTATCTCTCTCGAAAAAGAGTATCCAGAACTTTTAACCCCTGATAGTCCAAGCCAGAGAGTCGGAACAGATCCAGTATCCGACTTTAAGAAAGTAACCCATAAAACTCCTCTTTATAGTCTTGACAATGCATTTGGAGATGAGGAGTTAGATGACTGGGAAGAAAAAATATTTCGTGTCCTTGGACTAGAAGTAGGAAAAGACGAAATTGATTATGTGTGTGAAATGAAAATCGATGGTCTTGCAATGGCGCTTACTTATAAAGATGGAATCCTTACCTTAGGAGCGACTCGTGGAGATGGTGATGTCGGTGAAGATATTACAAATAACATAAGAACAATAAGATCGCTTCCTCTTCTTTTAAACAAAGAAATAAGTGGAGTTTTAGAAATCAGAGGCGAAGTTTTCATGCCTGTAAAAAGTTTTGAAAAATTAAATAAAGAACAACTAGAAAAAGAAGAAAAGATTTTTGCAAATCCACGAAACGCCGCTTCCGGTTCAGTAAGACAATATGATTCAAGAATTACAGCAAATAGAGATCTCGACATGTTCATTTACGCTGGAGTATGGTCAGAAATTAAAAACCTCAAACCACAAACTCACTGGGATAGCCTGTTAACTTTAAAAGATCTTGGCTTTAAAGTAAATAAAACTTCTAAACTTTGTCACGGGTTAAATGATGTAAAAAAATTCTGCAAAGAGTGGAATGAAAAAAGGCATGAACTTCCATATGCAGTTGATGGAGTAGTAATAAAAGTAAATGATTTATCCTTGCAAGATGAGCTTGGATTTACTGCAAAAAGTCCTCGCTGGGCTATCGCTTACAAATATCCACCTGAAGAAGCAAAAACAAAAGTTATTTCTATTATCTGTGATATAGGCAGGACTGGAACACTTACTCCAGTAGCAAACCTTGAACCTGTTTTGCTTTCAGGAAGTATAGTAAAAAGAGCAACCCTACATAATCAAGATATTATTGACAAACTGGATGTCAGAGAAGGCGATGTTGTAACAGTAAGAAAAGCAGGCGAAATAATCCCTGAAATAATTAGTGTGGAAACAAATAAAAGAAACCATAAAAATCCACCATATAAACTTCCTGACAGATGTCCTGTATGTAATTCAAAAGCAGATTTTGAAGAGGAAGAGTCTGCTCTACGTTGTTTAAATTATGACTGCCCTGCTCAAATCCAAAGAAGAATTGAACATTGGTGTAGCAGAGATGCCATGGATATTGATGGTGTTGGTGAATCGATAATAGAGCAATTATTAAAAAATGATCTTATCAATGACCCTATTGATTTATATTTCTTAAAGCAGAGCCAGCTAGAAAATCTTGAAAGAATGGCAGAGAAATCTGCAAATAATGCAATCACTTCTATTCAAAACAGTAAGGATAGAAATCTCGATAGATTAATTTATGCATTCGGAATAAGACACGTGGGAAAAACTATAGCTGAGCTTTTAGCAAACAGGTTTTCTTCTATTGAGGAGTTAGGGAAAGTAACACTTGAAGAGTTAACAGCTGTTAATGGAATAGGGCCAAAAATTGCAAAATCAATTTTAGATTTTTTCAAATTCAAATCAACTGAAAAAATGATAAGTAAATTAGATAAAGCTGGGATTAAACAATCAGCAAAAAAAATAGTTTTCAAGAATAGCTCTATCACTGGTAAAACACTTGTAATAACGGGCACGCTGACAAGTATGACAAGAAATAAGGCTGAAGAAATTATTAAAAGTCATGGAGCAAAAGCAGGAAATAGTATTAGTAAAAGTACAGACTTTTTAATAGTAGGGGAATCTGCTGGTTCAAAATTAAAAAAAGCTAAAGAATTAGGAGTAGCCACCCTAACTGAACAAGAGTTTCTAAAACTGATAGAATAATAAAGCTAATAAATCAATGAAAATGTACAAAATAAATTCTCTAACAACCATCCTTTTTATCTTTCTGATATCTAGTTTAGTCTTGATATTGCCAATGGTACTTATTGAAACCTTGTGGAATTCTACTATTGCTAAATCCTTTAATATAGCCATTGACTTATGGCAAGCTTTAATTTTATGGTTAATGGTTCTTGTAACTTTAAATATTTTTGGCTTATTTAAATTTGAATTTGCTGTAGAGACTGTTGATGAGGACTCATTAAAACATAAAATAGAAAAGCTAAAGACTAAAGTAGAAGAGCTAAAAGACACCGATCCTTCCGATAAAGAAACAAAGATTTAACCTTATATTTACCTTTTAGAGTACTTTTATACCATTTCTGTCAAACTTGATATTTCATGAGCCTTTCTATAACATGAATATGTCAATGAAATCTAAAAATTTAATCTTAACCAAATCAATTTTAATAGCTTTTTTTATAAGCTCATTCATTACATGTTTTGCATATGATACTTATGAAAGCAATTATAAAGAAAGCATAGAAGCTTATGAAAATATTTTAGCCGAATCAGCAAAAGAAACCACGATAAAAGATATTGAAGATGTTAGTAGCTCTGAAGTTGTTCAAAAAAGAGAAATAGTTCAAAAAAAAGAAGTTAAAACTTATTCAATTGATTTTGATCATAGTAAATTGCCTAATTTAGAAGGGACCTGGCTACTGTCAAAAACTGTCGTTAAAAGATTAAATCCAGATATTATTTTAAAAAAGCCTA
The DNA here is from genome assembly GCA_964602915.1 of uncultured Gammaproteobacteria bacterium. Lineage (GTDB taxonomy): Bacteria > Cyanobacteriota > Vampirovibrionia > 2-02-FULL-35-15 > 2-02-FULL-35-15 > CAZRTB01. The sequence continues at coordinate 159,362 of CAZRTB010000001.1, forward strand.
CTACTTTTTATTTCTGTACAGCAAAAATGCCGATAGAAAATAATGATATAGAAAATAAGCTTGTTTTGATCAATACCAGAGGAGTTGATTCTTTTGTTTTAAATCCAAAGTATCCTAACACTAAAGATATTTATTATGATGGCGTAAATGAAAAAGAAGTTGAATATATTAATTTTGGATTCAAGGGTGAAATTGATCCTTATGATTTAACCTACGCATATACTATGAAGACAAATAATCATGTAACTGAAAATATAAACTTAGATAGGCAGTTATGGTTAAATGGAAAATTAGAATATAAACATATATCAAGAAATAGAATAATTGCTCGTGGTTATGAAAAGCAGGAATCTCCAGAATGCAAAGGATTTATACTAAATGAAATTGAAATTAAACTAGTAAGAGCAAGTGATAGTAGTAAAGGTACCGATCAAATGAAAGGTATCCCCATACTTGAACAGCCAGCTTATGCAGAGGATAAATCACAAGCTCCAGGATTGCAGTTTGATTCCGCTAAAGACAAATCAAACATAGATGCAAATTCAAACTATAATGCTAAAGGTAAAAGAGTTCCTGGGATGTGGTAGTAGATTCGTGGCATGCTCCTCGCAATGACAAGGCTAAATATTTGAGGCTACTTTTTTAAGTGCTTCTTCCAAAGTCTTAATCTTAGCTTCCAATTGTTTTACTTTATCACTCTCAATTTCATGTTTTAACTTTGTCTCTTCAATTTTATTTTTAATTTTAATATTCTCTTGAGGCTGTCCTGTTAACCCTAAAGAAATTAATAAAGAAAGAGAAGCAAGACATGAAAATGCTGACGTAAGAGCTAAAAGAAGCCCTGTAGATGTGTGTAATTCAATGAACCAAAGTTTCAGATCAAAGCCTATAGGTGTACTAGCTATAGATAAAGATACAATACAGAAAATTAAGAAGATTGAAAGAATACAGTAAAATTTTTTCATACTTGAATTAACCTAAACTCCATGTTTTAATGTTCTAAGTCCAGATAATAGTAATATTACTATTTAACACTCACTTTTTACAAAGAAAGTTACAAATGTCTGTCGAAATAAAGAGAATCTCAGGCTACCTCGGAAACATTAATCTACTTCTTAAAGAGTATAGCGAAGAGGTTACTAAATTGGAAGTAAAATCAGGACTTCCTGATGACAATGAGTTAAATGAAATAGTTAATATAAAGGCAAGAGCTAAAAGTGGTTATGCAATTAATGATTTTGAAAGAGAATTCATTAACAATATAAAATCTAATCTCATAAATTTTGTTTTTAAGATTCAAAAGCTAAAAGAAAAAATAATACCAGAATTACTATATTGGTCTGAACTTATTGTTAACCAATTCCTTTCTGAAAAAGATCCTGCTGAAATTAATATGAAATTAGCTAAAAGAGTAAGTAAAGAACTTTCAAAATTAAACAAATCTATTTTAGAGAAAATATTAGTTTTAAGAAATCAGTTTCTTAAACTTGAAAAGACCTCTGAACATATTTTCCTAGATATAAGTAAAGATTTCAGCAACTTATTAGAAGCCGCTGAGCTCCCTGTAGAAAAAGAAATCGTAAAAGTTTAGTTAGCTAATAATATTTGAAAATCTTTCTGGGATTTCAGTTTCCAGCTTAATCTTCTTCTTAGAAATAGGATGAGTGAAAATTATTTTATATGAATGAAGCATCATATGAGATGATTTATCACTCTTTTTTCCATAAGTTTTATCTCCCACGATTGGGTATCCTATACTTGCCATATGAACTCTGATCTGGTGAGTTCTTCCTGTCTCTAGCTTACATTCAATAAATGTATAATTCTGATCTGATTTGATAACATTCCAGTGAGTAATTGCAGGCTTTCCATCTTTAATAATAGCCATTTTATGTCTTTTAACTTTATCTCTTCCTATTGGTCGATTAATTTTACCGATCGTAAATTTCATATTTCCATGAACTATTGCATAATAGTATTTTTCAATTGTTCTATTATGAAACTGCTCAGCAACTCCTGTATGAGATTTATCATTTTTACAAACGATTATTAACCCTGAAGTTTCTTTATCTAAACGATGAACTATCCCTGGTCTTTGAACACCATTAATTCCTGAAAGCGTACTCTTACAGTGGTGTAAAAGAGCATTAACCAATGTTCCTTCTGTAATACCACTTCCTGGATGAGTGACCATACCAGTAGGCTTATTAATTACAATTAAATCCTTATCCTCATAAACAATATCTAATTTTATTTTTTCTGGCTTTAAGGCTATTTCTTCCAGTTCAGGAATAGAAACCGAGACCTTATCACTCTTTTTTAACTTATAGCCAGATTTTACTTTTTCACTGTTAATTAGTATAAGATTGTCTTCAATGAGTTTTTGAATACGAGTACGACTCAAATCCGGAACAGATTTTAAAATAAATTTGTCCAGGCGATCTCCGACAGAATCAACATCAACTAATAGACTATGTTCTTTATGCATTGTTAGATTGTTTTTGTTTTTCTTCAGAAGTATACCAACCAAATAAAATTAAAATAGCTCCAATATTTATAGATATATCTGCAATATTGAACACGGCAAAATTAATAAATTCAAGGTCTATAAAGTCAATAACTGCTCCGTGAAATATTCGATCAAGAGAATTTCCTACAGTCCCAGCAAGAATAAAGGTACAGCCTGTTTTTATAAGAGAATTAAAATTGGCTGATGGAAAAAAAACAATGTAAGAAAAAATCAATATGTTTATTACTCCAAACACTAAAAAATACTGTGGGAATTGTTTGAAGATACTGAATGCACCACCTGTATTTTGAACCACAAAGAATCTAACTAACCCAGATATAAAATTTTCAGTTTCATTTAATCCAATATTTTGCAACATATAAAACTTAGAAGCCTGATCAAAAAAAACAATAGAGAATAAAGCTGTTAAATTAATAAGTAATTTTTTTTTTAAGCTAAGTGAACAATTCATTAAAACTACTCTTCATTAACACTAGATTCTTCATCTTTATCACCTTCTGCACCGACAACACCTCTTTTAGATGTTTTATAAAAATTAAGAAGTTTTTTAATTTCTTCAAACTGTACGAGTTCTTTCTCAACCTTTTCTAAAGCATTAGTCATATTTAATCCAGATAAATAAATTAGTTTATAAGCTTTTACTAATTCATTTCTTACATCTGGTTTAACATTTCTTCTTTTAAGTCCTACTCGATTTAGACCTCTGATTTTTGCAGGTCTTCCGTCAGCTATAAAGTATGGAGGAATATCAAGACGACTTCCTGTCATAGCTCCAACAATAGCAGACTCACCAATTTTACAATGCTGATGAATAGTAGACAAACCACTAATAAAAACAAAATCTTCAACAGTTACATAACCAGGAAGTAAAGAAGAGTTTGCCATAATAACATTATTTCCAAGCTGAACATTATGTCCAATATGGACATAATTCATTAAAAAACAATTGTCACCTACCGTAGTAAAACCTTCTTTTGAAGCCTTATGGATAGTGGCATATTCCCTAACTACTGTATTATTTCCTATCTTTACTCCAGTATCTTCACCTTTATAACTAAGATCTTGTGGTGGCAATCCAATACTACAAACAGCTAAATTACATCCTGAACCGATGGTAGTTCTTCCTTCAATAATTACATGAGGGCCTATAATTGTTTTCTCACCAATGATTACATTAGGTCCAATACATGAGTATGGTCCAATTTCTACCCCCTGTGCAATTTGCGCCCCCTGTGAAATTACTGCTGTTGGGTGGATCTTAGGTTCTTTTGCTGTTGCTGTGGTCATAAGATCTATTATAGCAGAGGTATACTTATAGCGTCTTTACTATCAAATCTTATTAGTTGAATTAGAATTAGTGTCATTCCCATGTAAATGGGAATCCAGAAAAAGTAAGTAGAAAGAACTGGATTCCCGCTTTTGCAGGAATGACGAAAAGCTATGGACCATCAAACACTAGACAATATTCTTTCAGAAAAAATCGATAAAGATCTACTAAAAGATCTTGATCATTATCTCGATATAGTAAGAAAAAGTAGCCGCGCATTAGCATCTAGCTTAAAAAGATGTTTTGATAATGCGAAAAAAAGTGAAAGATATCTTCTGGTTTATGAGCTTGGATTAAAAGATAGAAATAAAGAAGCGAAGCAAGATCTTGAAAAGTATTTAGAGAATTATTTAAAAGATTATTTTGAAAAAAACGATTTTATGCATTATAGAGAGTTTGTCAGACTTTTACGCGCCTGCACTATAGATGTAGGTGGTGAAGTAAGTTCACAAATTAAAGAAATGTATAATAATTTCTTTTTAGGTAAAAGATTGGTTAAAGCTTACATGCTAGGTTTAGAAAGTTTAACCTTAATTTAATCTATCTTAATATTTAGCCCTATCAAATTTTTTTATGTGCGGCCTTTTTATTAACAGAGTTTATAAAACTCCTTAGGAAAGTCATATGGACGTAGCATCAACATCACCAGCAATACCAACAGCACCAGCAGTACCACCTGTTAGCGGAGCAGTACCTGAAGCAGGTAAAACCAGCAAACTTTTCACCTCTATTAAAGACACTTTTAAATCAGCAGTAGATCCAAAAATTAGCCCCCAACAAATGAAAAATCTAATGAAGTATGGTGGTATTCTTGGTATAGTTAGTAATTTATTTACACATGAAGGTTTTGGAAAAGTATTTAATTTTGACAATGTATTAAATGTCATGGGTATTATAGGAGCGACTGTTCCAGGTGCACAGTTCTTAATGCTTCCAGTTGCCGCATATTATTTATATAAGACCGCTGGAAATGTTGTTAATGCAGTTGGCTCACTCATGAGTGGCAATTTTTTAGATGCAGGTATGAGCTTACTTGCCGCAGGTGTTACTGCTATATCAGCACTTCCTGTTGGAAGGATAGCTGGACTTGGAGCAATATGGAAAGGTACAAGTTCTACCAAAGCATTTGGATTAAAGGCAGTTAGACATCTATATGGAGATGATGTGGCAAGAAGTGTTTGTAATGTAACTAAAACATTTTCAGCAGGTCCATCAGGAATAAAAGAAAAGTTATATGAATCAACTGTTAATGCAACCGCAAATACAATTGCCGCCACAGGAACCTTTAGAAAACAAGTAGCTGAAAAAGTAGCAGAATTAACTAAAGCGGCTTAATTAGACCTCTCCACAAATCCAATCAATATATTTAACTTCTTTTTTTAGAATCGGATCGTATACGGTTGAATTTATCATTTCCAGTCCATCCTGATACCCTAGCTCTATAAGAGCTTTTGAGTAGTATGGATTAAAGAAAAAGTAGCTTAAAAGATCACCTCTCAAATGTCCCTGTAAATTTCCAACTCTAAATAAAAGATCTATTGTTCTAAAACTTTTTCTGGTATCTGGATATCTATCCCAAACTTCTTCTGCCACTTCACTAATCGGTTTGCTTGGAGTGATAAATAAGTGAGGAATTATTCTCCATGGTTTATGTCCTCTCCTAACTCTATCTAAATTTATTTTTTCAAGTACAGCATCATCATCCATAGCACCAAGAAGTTCATTTACCATTGAAAGTCTATGAATATCATGCCTAATATGGTCGAGAAATAATGCATTTAATAGCTTGCCGATACTTTGAACAAGTCCTGGTTTTTGGGTTTTACCACTAAACCCTTCTTCCATAAAATGGAGTCCCACAACTACAAGTGCATCTGCACCTAAAACAAGAGCAGGAGCTAAAGGAGTGTTTTGTCTAACACCACCATCAAAGAACCAATCACCATTGTCAATATCATGATCTTTAAATTCCAAATATTCAGGCTTAAAAAATATTGGTATAGAACTAGAGGCTAAAGTATGACTAAGCTCAATTTTCGTAGGAACATAGCGGTTAATAGAATCACGAGGAATAACACTTATTGCATTTGGATCGTTGGATTCATAAAAAACAACTGATCTACCATTTGTTACTGATGTAGCTGTTACAGTTAAAGCCTGGATTAATTCATTATCAAGATTTTTTCTAAGCTGAGACCAATCAATTTCAGTTTCGAGAATTCTTTTCAAAGGAGAATTATCAAGTAGTCCCTGAAAATCTGCTTCTCCTAATTTTAAAGATCCCATAAAAGACCTAAGTCCAACATTTGCCCAATTTTCAGAAAAAACATGCTCTTTTTTTAAAGTTAACCAGTAGTGCTCTAATCCTTCTAAAATTTTTTCTACAGGCTCATGTAGTAAAGATGTTAATAAGCAAGCATTAATTGAGCCTACACTTGTACCGCAAATAAATTTAAATCCGCCTCGTTTTTGGAATTCAGGAAGAATAGCTTTTATAACACCTATTTCATAAGCGCCTCTTGCTGAACCACCGGATAAAATAAGAGCGATCTTTTTTTTCTGCCCAGAACAAGCCTGGACATCTGTATCTCGATCCACTACTATCTCCCGGATTTGCTGAATAAATCAAGCAAATCCTCTAACAACAGTTTTGTTTGAATAAATATAATTCTCATATTAATATATTCTATATCCTCATTTAAATCTTACCCAGAATGAATAGTAATTTATATGTATATTAAAGTTATTATCTTCCACTATTTTTATTATTGCTATAATTATCTCCTACAGATAATAAAATAGAGAGTGAAAATAAGGATTTTGAAATGGCAAAAAGTGTATTTGAAAAGATTTGGGATTCACACATTGTAGAAAAGTTAGCTGGAAATAATTATTTGATTTTTATGGATCAAATAGTAGCTCATGAGGTTACCACACCACAGGGTGCTATTGAAATTGATCAAAGTTTTGGTGGAAGACTTTATGCTCCTGAAAGAATTATTGCTATTAATGATCACGTATCACCTGCAAAAGATACAGCGACTGCTGTACAAGCAAAAGTCTTACGTGACTGGGCTAAAAATCACAAAGTAAAATTATTTGATATTGGTGATAATGGTATCTGTCATGTTATAGCACCTGAGAGAGGATATGTAACTCCTGGAATTACACTTTGCTGTGGAGACAGCCATACTGGAACTAATGGTGCCTTTGGCTCTTTTGCTCTTGGTATTGGAACTACAGCACAAGCTGGTGCAATGCTTGCTGGATGTCTGATTTTAAACAAACCAAAAACTTTTAACATTAAAGTTTCTGGAAAACTTCAGCCTCATGTTTATGCAAAAGATGTAATTCTTGCAATTATTGGAAAAATTACATTTAAAGGTGGTACTGGATATGTACTAGAGTATAGTGGTGAAGCTATTCAAGCTATGTCAATGGAAGAGCGTATGACCATGTGTAATATGTCCATTGAAGCTGGAGCTACCAGCGGATTAATTAGCCCTGATCAAACCACTATTGATTATTTATGGGGAAAAGAAAATATCACTAAAGATAAAAATGAGTTCGATAAATTAAAAGTTAAATGGCTAAGTTATGCTTCTGATAAAGATGCGACGTATGATAACGAGATTTCTTTAGACGCTAATTCATTAAAACCACAAGTAACCTGGGGGATCAATCCTGGAGAGGTTTCTAACATAGATGGTAGCGTACCTGATAATGCCGATGAAAAAGCACTTTCTTATATGGGATTAAAAAAAGGACAAGAGCTTTCTGGACTACCTTTAGATCAAGCATTTATAGGGTCATGTACGAATGCCAGAATCTCTGACCTTCGTGAAGCAGCAAAAATTTTAAAAGGTAAAAAAGTCTCTATTCCTACTATCATTACACCTGGCTCACAGCTAGTTAAAAGACAAGCTGAAAAAGAAGGGTTACATGATATTTTTCAAGATGCTGGGGCTCTTTGGACGCACTCATCATGTGGTCCATGCTTAGGAATGTCTATGGGAGTTGTAGCACCTGAATCCAGATGTATTTCTTCAACGAATAGAAACTTCCCAGGACGCATGGGAACTGGCGCCAGAACTCATCTAGCAAGCCCAGCAGTAGTAGCCGCTAGCGCAATTACTGGTGTGATCACACATCCTAAGGATGTTTAACGAACTCTTCTGGCTTTTAAATCTTTTCCATCAATTCTAACTGAAAGCTCTTTTTCGTTTAAAAGATTTAATTCTATGTCTTTTTCTTCTTTGTTTTTCATTTTAATTTCTATAGAAACAATAGTTTTAGATTTCATTAAATTATTTTCACTCTTAATTTTTCTTCCATTTATAAAACCAGACAAAACACCATCACTAATGCTTAATTTTATTCTAAAATGTTTTTTATTCCCTTTAACTCTCCATACCCCTTCAAAATTTTTATCAATTTCACAAAACCCTTTTTTATATGATTTAATTCCATTTACACTTAAATCACATAAATTGCTATATACTCTTCCATCACACCCACAATAAGGATCATAATTATCAGTACATAAAAGTATCTCTTGTACAGGTTCACACTTATTTAAATCAATATTAAAAAAACCACTTTCTGCACAAGTACATTCGTTTTCTTCATTAGCATTAGAAGGGTTAACAAATATTAGAAAAAATATAAATAAAATCAATACTGTTTTCAAGGCTAATTTCATATCCTGATTTTATCAATGTAAAGCTTTTAAATGTTAGGCTTAAGGATGAATTTGGATTTTAGATTTACATAAATTCTACGTTATACTATATAAGGAAAAGTTAATAGCTAAGGATAATAATCACAAATGAATATTAAAGGAAAGATTCTCCCATTAGACAGATCAAACATTGATACTGACCAGATAATACCAGCAAGATATTTAACAGGAATTACTAAAACCGGTTATGGAGTACATTTGCTTGAAGATGTGCCAAACAGTCCTATCAATGATCCAAAATATAAAGACTCAGTAGTTCTCATCACAAAAGAAAATTTTGGTTGCGGATCATCACGTGAACATGCTATCTGGGCTATTACTGATAAAGGATTTAAAGTAGTAATTGCAGTAAGTTTTGCGAGAATATTTGAAGAGAATTGCTATAACAATGCTCTTGTACCAGTAAAGTTAAACAGTGATGAAGTAGAACTTCTTATGAAAGAAAATGAATGTGAAATAGATGTAATAAAGCAAGAAGTAAAAATTCCTTCTGGTAAAGTTTTCAAATTTGATCTTGATCCACTAAAGAAAGAGTTTATTTTAAAAGGTGGGTTTTTAAAGTATATGGAATCCAAAATCTCTAAAGTGAAGAATTGGGAGAAGACACACTAACGGGGATATCTACTGTAATAGGATCATGATCTGAAATTTTTTCATTAAAACTTCTATTAACTAAGTGAAGTGTTCGCCCATAATGAGGAGCATAAGCATATGAACTCTTTTTATCATTAGAATCTTTTAGATCTAAAGGTTTTATAAAAAACCAATCTAATTTATATTTCGCAAAACCAAATGTTCTTTGCATTTCAAAAGTAGGTTTAAAACCTTTAATATCTCTTTCATTCGCATCACTTAATAAACCACTATTTCCTCTATGGGTTTTTTCTAAAACTCCTCTAACATCAAAGGCTTTCCCATCATCAAATTTAAACTTAGCAATATAATCAAAAAGTTTTCTTTCTTTATTTGGCATTAAAACAGGTATATTTCTTGCTGTTGGATTTTTAAATTGCCTTAATATGTTTGCACCATTTACAAGGAGTCCAGGGACAAGTCCAAAAGGTGAGATAAAAAAGATGGCTTGTCTAACTACAAAGTCTGGATCTTTAACTTTTTTCAAAACTTCTTTTTTTAGTGTAGTAGGGCTTGCATCAGAACCTGTAGTATTGAAATCCCCTGCAAGAATTACTGGATTTTTTATATCTTTAATTTTTTCTAAAACATATTTTATTTGTTCTAATCTTCCTTGTGGAAGGCATCTGTTTTCTATATGACATGCAACTACTGTAACAATCTGATTATTTGGAAGTTTAATATCAGCAACTAGCGCAATTCTACTTCCATGTCTCAACTCAGTTAAAACTTTTTCTGCAAAAACTGATTTAGCCGCTTTTCTACGAACCGCTTCAACAGGAGCTATCTTTTCTACAGCCTCATTTTTAAACCAATCATAGCAATTAGGTATTCTAATAATCCTTGAAGAAACGATGGGATAAGAAGTTAAAATTGCTGTTCCATGAAGACCGAAATATTTCTCTTTATCTATATTATCAAGTTCTTTTAAAGCTTCATCTTCCAAATAAACTCTTTCTTCATCTGTAAATTTCTTAACTCCTAATTGATAAGGATCAACTTCTACAAATTCAGTACCAAAAACATATCCCATTTTTAGAGCATGAGCAAGCCTTGCGGAAATATTTTGATATTTTGTTCTAGGTAATCCAACATCAACTTCATTCAAAACAATTATTCCTGCTTTAGAAAGTATTTTTACCTCTTCAAGAAGTTTAGGGTCATTTTTTGAAGCTGGTAAATCATTAAGCAAAACTTTTTCAATTTTGTCTACATTAAATCCTCTCTCAATATTCCACTCTGCTACCCTAAAAAAATCTCCAATTATCCTTCCATGTAAAAAAGTCCCTTTAGTTACAGACTGCTCTACACTTACTGTATTCAATTGCTTATTTAACTTTTCAAGAAGTTTTCCTTCAGGACTAGGTGTCTTACTTAGCTCTACAAGATCATCATAGTTTAAATAAATACCTGATTCTTTTTTAATATATCCAGTAAGAGCAAAAGAGCTCTGGTTAAGAGTAAGAAGAATAGTCACTAATATAAAAAGCTTCCTCATAATAGACAATTTTAACCCAAAAATCCAAGTATTTTATGTAATATCTTAATTTAGAAAGGCAATTCAAATGAGAGAAACAATAAATGTGTTTTATAGAGTTAAAAATGATGATAGAGATATTACGAAGCTCGCTCAGAATATTGCTATTGGCCAAACAGTAGGAAGCTGGAGCGAACTTCCTGACGAATTAAAATTACAAGTTTCAAAACATTTAGGTGAAGTAGTATCTATTGAAGAATCTAATTTCACTTCAATAATTAATATTGCTTTTCCTGTTGATAATTTCGGAGCTGATTTAGGAGCACTTTTAACTGCTATTTTTGGAAAGATTAGTCTTGCACCAAAAATCAGACTTGAAAATATAGAATTTTCAGAGGGTTACTTAAAGAAATTTAAAGGACCAAAAATTGGAATTAAAAGACTTAGAGAAAAATTAAATAAGCCTACAAAACCACTTTTAATGTGCATTTTCAAACCATGTCTTGGATTATCTGCTGGAGAAATTGGCACAATGTTTTCAATCCAGTCTGAAGCAGGAATGGATTTATTAAAAGATGATGAAATCTTATATGATGAAAATTTTAATTTTACGCTCAAAAGATTAGAGTCATGCCTAAAAGCAAAAGAAAGAACAAATGGAAAAACTATTTATGCCATAAATCTTACAGGTCAAGCTAATGAACTTTTACAAAGAGCAAGTGAACTAGAAAAAAATGGAGCTGAGTGTATTTTATTTAATTACATTTCATATGGATTGCCTCTTTTAAGTGCACTTAGGCAAACTGTTTCTATACCTATAATGGCTCACCCAGCATTAGCTGGAGCTATGTGTATGAGTACAAATTCAGGAATCAGTGAAGAGTTAATTTTAGGGAAACTTCCAAGAATTGCAGGAGCAGATTTGGTTTTATTTCCAAGTCCATACGGATCGTTAGCTTGGGATAAAGATGTCACAAAAAGCATTCAGAGAGAATTAGTATCACCTCTATTTAATATAGAACCTGCATGGCCAGTACCATCTGCAGGCATAAAAGCAAGCATGGTTAGAGATATAGCCATTGATTTTGGGGAAGATATTGTTATAAATGCTGGTACTGGTGTTTGGGAAAACAAAAATGGTGGAAAAGCAGGTGCTTTAGAGTTTATAAGTGAAATTGAAAAATTAGTCCCTTTAAATAGTTAAGCTGTTTTTGTGAATTGTCTAGTTCTTCTTTTTTAGACTATACTTTTATTCCTTTTGTTAGGTCAATAACTATATTTTTTTATCTCTAATAAATTTAGAAATATTATTGCAAATTCATTCTTTGAAAGTGTTAAGATTCTTACTGAAAGAGTTTTCAAACAAATACAATGTTAAAAGAAAAGAAAGTCATAATTTTTTCAGATTATGATGGAACAATAACCAAGCGTGACGTTATAGTAACTATTATGGAGAGATTTGCTCCTCCAGAATGGGTAAGCATTAAAGATAAAATCCTATACGAAAGAACAATTAAGTTAAAAGATGGAATTGAAATGCTCTTTAATTTAATCGACAGTAGCAAGAGAACTGAAATAGAGAAGTACATAAAAGATACGGTAAGTTTAAGAGATGGATTTAAAGAATTTATTGGCTTCTGCAAAGAAAAAAAAATTAAATTTAATGTTCTTAGTGGTGGTCTGGATTTTCATATTGAACCGATTATAGAAAACTTTAAAAATGATGTTGAAATCTACTGCAATAAAGCTGATTTTAATTTTGAAAAAATTAAAATCAATTATAAGTACTTACCCAAGAACTGTACTCTTTGCGGCGATTGTGGCTGTTGTAAAATTGAAATAATTGAAAAGTATCCAAAAGAAAATTATTTCAGAATAGTAATAGGTGACAGTCTTACTGATTTATCTCCATCCAGAGTAGCTGATCTTATATTTGCCAGAAGTGATTTAAAAAAGTATTTAGATGAGGAAGGAATTAAATATATTCCTTTTGAGACTTTTTTTGATGTTAAAGATAAAATTAAAAAGCTGTTTAAAGAGTAAATGCAGAAGAAAAACATAAAAATTGAAATCTAAAAACATATCTTGTTTTTAATCTTTTTTGAATATTCTCAATTCTAGTTTCAAGGTGTTCAATTTCAGCAATTGAGTTATTGATACTATAAAGAAGGTTTTCTAAATAACATGTAAAATCATTTATGACATTTATTGCTGGATTATTTATTCTCATTGATTCCTCTTTATTTGGTTAAGAACTGGTTAAAGCCTCTTTCTATTGATTTTAAAAATTTAAAGAGAAAAGTCAATCCCTAAAAGTATAAAATTTGATAGAATTTTCAAGTATTTCATAAGGATAGGAATAAATTACTAAGATTTTAGAAAATTTAGACTTAAAGATTAAGACAGCTACAGCAGAGCTTATAAAAGTTAGTAAGCATTTTTATTCTAAAGGCTGGATGATGGGTACATCCGGCAATCTTTCAATTTTAATTGACTCTTCTGTCATTGCGAGAAGTAATAGCAATGAAGCAATCTCTGTTGATCACAATGACAAGACAAAATTCTCTTTCTTGATAACAGCAAGCGGAAAAGATAAAGGTACACTTACTGAAGATGATTTTATACTTGTAGATGAGACTGGAAATCCTGTCTCACAAATGAATCAAAAACCATCTGCAGAAACTCTTCTTCATTCAGCGATTTATAAGCATACATCTGCCAGAGCAATTTATCATGTGCACACTACAAACATTACATTACTATCCACCATTATCTATCCACAATCCACTATTCAATTTTCTGGACTTGAAATGCTTAAAGGACTAGGATTTAAGACTCATGATATTAGAGTAAATATTCCTATAATTGAGAACTCACAAGATATGAAATATATTGCAGAAATCGCACCTAGTTTTATTGATGAAAATGTACCAGGGTTAATTCTTCGCGGGCATGGTATTTATGCATGGGGAAAATCTCCTGAAGAGGTTAAAAGACACATAGAAATTTTTGAGTTTCTTTTCGAATATAGAATTAAAGAGCTTTCTCTTTCGGTAGCTCATAAACAGCTTCCCATTTAGGATTATCTTTAAAAACTCTAATACACTTAATCATTTTTTGTTTTGTTAAATCAAACCAATGCATGGTATTTGCAGGGACAACTAACAAATCTCCTGGCTGAACATAAATTTCAAAAGGAAGATCAATTAAAGGATCAATTCCAAAAATTCCTTCACCAAGAATAGTAAATCTAACTTCATCATCAGTGTGATGATGGATTTTTACAAATTTTCCTAAAATGCCATCGAGATTAGGAGTATCTGGATTTAGCTCAACAACATCTGCTGATTTATATCCAAACTTTTCTTTTAGTTTTTCTATTTGATTTTTATATCTAATAAGTGGGTCTGTAATACTCATATCAGCGGTTTCTGGCTTCCAGAAATCAGCATGTAACCCAAACTTTTCAAGAAATGATTTTGCTTCATTATTATCAGTTATTGTTTTTGATTTAGTGACGATTTTCATAGGGGTAATTGTAACATGTAAATTAATGACATTTACTCAGCATGCATATTTATATTTCTAGTCATTCTGTCATAATTATTAAATAAATTCTCACCAAAGCAAGTAGTAATAAGCTGTATAGCATAACTAACTGTTTGTCCTTTTAAATAAGATTGTTCTAATTTCGGAGCAACTTCCATCATTTCAAAACCAATAAGCTTTTCTTTTTCTCTTAGTTTATTAATAGCTCTTGCAATAACTAAACCTTCTCTTAAAGTTAATTGATCATCACCACTAGTACCTGTTCCAGTCACATTTAAAGAATCAATATCCCATGCCACATAAATTTTTTTCACTCTTTTTTCGAGATAGGAGATAGCTTCATCTACTACATTTTTAATCCCAACATTATCAATATCTTCCATAGAGTACCATTTTGTACCTGGATCAATTTTACTTTTTTCACCAATTCCTATCTGAACGAAATTTTCTTTCTTTATTCTGGGAAGGATCTTACTTTTTCCAATATCTAAAAGTTTTTGAAAATCTTCATGCCTGTCATAATCACCTCTAGCAATTGCAACTGAAACTGGCATACCATGAGCTCTCCATGAAGGCGTATTTTTAGGAGAGTGGGCATCTAAATGCCTATCAATCCATAAGACTCCTACTGTTTTTTGTGAACTTAAATCTGATAGTCCATGTGCAAGAGAATTTACGCCATCACAAATACCTGATATTGTTCCAATAGCAAGACTATGATCACCACCAATAGTAATCGGTATACTTCCAGATACCACCTCATCATAAACCTGCTTAGCAACCCAATTATTAATTTTTACAAGCAGATCAATATTTTTAATTCTATTTTTTGGGTATACAATATTTTTATTTTCCATTAACTTTCTTACTTCATTTAAAAGATCTTTAGAAGGTTCAATTACTTTTTCTTTATAACCCAATGACTTTAAATCTAAGATTAAGCCTGATTTAATAAGTGCTGAAGGACCATCAGCAGATTCGAAATTCGGTCCGCCTACTGAAAATGGTGCACAAATTATTGCAAGATCATAATCTTTTTTCTTTTTCATCTTTTAATAAAACTCCATTCTATCTTTCTTAAATAAAATTTCCATCTAGGTTCAGTATCAGCAGTAAGAGCTCTATGAAGAATCGATTTAAAGCCATGTCTTTGTGCAAGCCAAATATCTGTCAGTGGTCTATCACCTATTACAACAATTTTTTCATTTGACTCTTTTAATATCTTTAAGGCCTCTTTTACTCCTGCAGTCCAGGGTTTTTTAGCAAAACCAATTACAGGCATTTTTAAAACTTCTTGAGCTTTTTGTAAATAAGATTTTCTCTTATTGTTTGTCAGAACAACCATTTTATATTTTTCTCTAAACTCTTCTAACCAGCTTTTAATCTTAGGTTCTAAAACACCTGTTTTTGGCGCCATAATAGTATTGTCCAAATCAAAGATAATCGCATTAACTTTAAGCCTTTCAAGGTCAGCTAAACTAATAGCTGTAACATCACAGCTATCATAAATTATGTCAGGCTTTAAAAAGGGAAACATTTTTGATCACTTTATATTCTAAATCTAATGATAGTACACAAATAATTATAGTTTAAAAGGCGACCAGGCTACCATGTCAAATAGAAAGTTATATAAAATTGCTGGTCTTGTTGGAATTATTACTGTTGTCAGTAAAATATTTGGTCTTTTAAGAGATTTAGTTATAGCAAAATACTATGGTACTACCATAACAGCTGATGCTTATAATTTTGCTTATTTATTAACTGGAAATGCTCTTATTTTATTAGGTGGATTAGGTGGTCCATTCCATTCAGCAACTGTAGCAATTCTTACAAAAGTAAAAGATAAACCAAAAGAAGCTGGAAGTTTTATTTTAAAAATATTTCTTTTTACATTTGTAATTTTACTGTTTATAACAATAATAGTTCTTTATTACAAAGTTCAAATTGTTCAGTTCATAGCACCAGCAACTGGGCATGATCCACTATATAAAGAAAAACTATGGCACCTCACTTCACTACAATTAGAAATAATGTCTCCGCTCATAGTTATTTCTGGACTACTCGGAATTTTATGTGGAGTAGGAAATGTTTTTGGAGGATATATATGGCCTTCTATAAGCCCAATTTTCCCAAGCATTTCAATTATTGCTTTTATAGTCGGGTTTAATAGTATTGAAGCTGGATTAGCTCTTGGAATTGGAACAATGGTAGGAGCCTTTTTACAACTGCTTTTTCAGCTCCCTGATTTAATAACAGCTGTAAAAAATAAAAATATTGAGTTAACTATAGCAGAACATTCAAACACAATTAAGGAGTTTAATTTATTTCTTGGACCTGCACTTTTAAGCACAACTATAGGACAAATAACGGTTTATATCGATAGTTTTTTCTGTTCTGGCTTAGAAGAGGGTAGTTGGACTGCAACTGTTCTTGCAAATAGATTAATTCAGCTTCCGTTAGGAGTTTTACTTACTTCATTTCTAGTTCCATTTTTTCCAAGATTTTCAGAGTTAGCAAATTCAAAAAACTTTGACAGCTTAAAACAATCATCAATAATGGTAATCAGGACTTTATGGTTCATAACATTACCAATAGCAGTTTATTTAATGCTTTTTGCAAAACCAATTGTTGAGCTGGTTTTTCAAAGAGGTGCCTTTGACTCAAGATCATCTGAACTTACCAGCAGTATACTGATAGCTCTTTTACTTTCCATGATAGCTTACGTAGCAAGAGATACACTAACAAGAGTATTTTATTCTTTAGGAAACTCTAAACTGCCATTGCTTGTTGCATTGTTTTCAATTATTTTAAAAATTGTTTTAAATAGTTTATTAGTAGAGAAATATAAAGCTCCAGGAATTGCGTTTTCTACGTCATTAGTCACAATATTTAATTTTTTGTTTTTATGGTTTTTACTTAGAAAAAAAATAGGCTCTTTGGGATGGGGTAAAAATCTTTCAGGCATTGCAAAGATGCTAATAGCTACAAGTGTAATGTATCTTTTTGGATATTTGTTTTTAGAATTATTTCCAGATGATATAGAGAAATATGAACCTATATCAAAATCTATCTTTTTATTCGGCAGTATGTCTATCTGTTTCCTAATTTATTTAGGACTATCATTCAGGCTGAAAATCGAAGAAGCAGAGAAGGTCTTTTTAGAAATTAAAAAGAGATTTAAGAAGAACTAATTAATTTCTTTTAATCCATTTAAATAAGGCTGTAAAACTGTAGGCACTAAGACTGTATCTTTTTCAGTCTGATAATTTTCTAATATAGCCGCCAATGTTCTTCCTATAGCAAGCCCAGAACCATTTATAGTATGAGCAAAAACTGGCTTATCTTTAGCTGATGGCTTGTACCTTATATTTATTCTCCTTGCCTGAAATGATCCAAAGTTCGAACAGCTACTGATTTCACGATAAGTATTCTGAGAAGGAAACCATACTTCCAGATCGTAACATTTAGTAGCATTAGCTCCCATATCACCAGAACAAAGTAAGATTTTTCTATATGGTAATTCTAGTTTTTTTAAAATCTCTTCAGCATCATTAGTAAGTTTTTCATGCTCTTCAATGCTCTTTTCTGGAGCAGTAATTTTCACAAGCTCTATTTTATTAAACTGATGCTGTCTAATAACACCTCTAGTATCTTTCCCTGCAGCGCCAGCTTCTCTTCTAAAGCATGGAGTATAAGCACAGTATTTAACTGGGAGTTCTTCTATACTTAAGGTTTCATCTCTATGAAGATTAGTAAGAGGAACTTCTGCTGTAGGTGTGAGATATAAGTCCTCACCTTCACATTTATAAAAATCTCCTTCAAATTTTGGCAATTGTCCAGTTCCAGTCATTGAATTTCCATTTATTAATATGGGTGGAAATATTTCTTTATAACCTTTTTCACTAGCATGGTCTAACATAAAATTCATAATGGCACGCTCTAATTTCGCACCAATACCTGTAAGTACCGTAAATCTAGACTGAGCAATTTTTACTCCTCTTTCAAAATCAAAAACTCCAAGTTTTAAACCAATTTCATCATGAGGTTTAACCCATTTTTCTATTTTTGGAGTGCCCCATTTTAAGATTTCCTTATTTTCAGTTTCATTTTTTCCTTCAGGAACATCTTCTGCAGGAATATTTGGAATCCACATTAGTTTCTTTACGGTTTCTTCTGTAATATTAGTTTCTTCAGTTTCTAATTCTGATAACTGTTTTCCAACATCAATACTCTCTTTTTTTAATTCTTCAATTTTTGAGGGATCATCTTTTGAACGTGGAATTAATGAAGCAATCTCATTTTTTCTTTTCCTTAATTCATCAGCTTTAGATTGTATTTGTCTTTTCTTCTCATCAGATTTAAGAAGGTCATCAATTAAAGATATATAAGAAACGTCTCTTTTTGATAATCTTTCTTTAAAAAAATCTGGTTTTATTCTAATTTCTTTCAAATCATGCATAAGGACATTTTAGCGGATAGAAGATATCAGATAGAAGATAAAAGGAGAAAAATTAATATTTCCCTCTATACGCTATAATACTAGTATGAAAAAGATTTTGACATTACTATTTATAGCTTTATTTACATTATCAGCTTGTAGCCTTCAAGATCCCATGACCAGAGCACAAGCTCTAACCAGAGAAGGTAAATTCCCTGAAGCTATAAAAGTTTTAGAAAAGGAATTAAAAAAGAATCCTAATTCAGTTCCTATGAAATCTCTTTTAGCACAGGCCTATTCTGATTATGGTCTTGCACTTTGTCAGGATACGAACAAGCCTCCAAAAGTAAAGTATCCAATGGCAAAAGAACAATTTGCAATGGCTCTTGTATTAAACCCATACCTCCAGGATGCTAAAGACATGTATGAAATGATTGAAAAGATTCAGGAGTCATTTCGTCAAAACAATATCGAGTAAGTGATTATCAAAGAACAATTATTAAAAAACAAAGCGGTATTTACTGCATTTTTGTTTATATTAATTCTCTTGATTTTAGTTCTTCTTTCATTAACGGGTTTCTCATTTGGGAAATATTCTTTTGATGCACAGGATCAAGATTTAATTCTTGCAAATCCTTCTTTAGAGCATCCACTAGGAACTGATCAACTGGGAAGAGATTTATTAGCAAGATTAATTTATGGCTCAAGACTTTCATTGCTTGTTGCAGTAGTTACAGCAATAATTTCATTTTTTATTGGAATTTTGTTTGGTAGCATTGCGGGAGTCTATGAAGGTAAAATTGATTTTATAATTACAAGGTTTATAGATATAATTTATTCTCTTCCAGATCTTCTAGTTTTAAGTATAATTGGACTTCTATTTAGTAGATCAACTACTGGAATATTGTTTGCCATTGGCTTAATTAGCTGGATGGATGTTGCAAGATTAAGCAGAGCTGAAATATTAAAACTAAAAAACCAGGATTATATCCTATCTGCCAGAGCTATTGGATTAAATAATTTTCAAATTTTTTTAAAGCATTTATTTCCCAATATGTTAAATATTATTCTTGTTGCTATAACATTTACCATGCCAAGAGCAATTATCGCTGAATCCACATTAAGCTTCCTTGGATTAGGTCTTTCACCTCCCAGATGTAGCTGGGGTACTTTAGCCAGTGATGGGTGGCAATTTTTAAATACACATATAAATTTAATCTTATACCCAAGCATTATGATAATGCTTACTGTATTAAGTTTAAATATTATCGGGGATTTTTTAGCTGACTCAAATCAGTCAAAGAAAGTTTATATTTAAGCTATCATATTCTTATGAAATTTGCTCTTGCACAAATAAATCCTACGATTGGCGACCTTGAAGGTAACTTAAATAAAATTTTAAGAAATATTGACCTTGCAGTTAAAGAGAAATCTGACATCATTGTTTTCCCAGAACTAGCTTTATGTGGATATCCACCCAAAGATTTGTTATTTAAAAGCCAATTTATAAAAGACAACAAAAAATACTTAGATTTACTTTGTAAGAAATCAAACCCTGATATAAATATTATTATTGGAGTAATTGAAGAGAATAAAGGTGATGGAAAGCCTTTATTTAACTCTTCTGCATTAATTAGAAATAATAAGATCATTTCTACAAAACAAAAGATTCTTTTACCTTCATATGATGTATTTGATGAAGATAGGTATTTTGAAGCTGGAAAAGATATTAGTCCATCAACAATAAATGATAAAAATATTGGACTCACCATATGTGAAGATATCTGGCATGATGATACGTCTTGGTCAAAACCAAGGTACAAGATTGATCCTATATCAGAACTTTGTAAAACCAATTTGGATTTTATAATTAATTCTTCAGCTTCACCTTATTTTATTGGAAAACCAGAATTAAGAGAAAAAGTTTTAATTGGTTGTGCAAAGAAATGCAAAACACCCATAATCTATGTTAACCAAGTGGGTGGCAATGATGATCTTGTATTTGACGGTAATTCCTGTGTAATCGATTCAAATGGAGAAATAATTCTAAAGTTAAAATCTTTCGAAGAAGACTTACAATTTTTAGATACTAATGAGCTTAAACCCTCTTATCCTCACATAGATTTTCATGAAGAAGAAGAATTGCTAAAAGCTTTAAAGTGTGGATTACATGATTATGTTACGAAATGCGGTTTTAAAAAAGTATTAATCGGGATTTCTGGTGGAATTGATTCTGCATTAGTAACTACTCTTGCTGTACTTGCTCTTGGAAAAGATAACGTTACAGGCATTTTCATGCCTTCCAGATACACTTCCGAGGAAAGTAAAATTGAAGCAAATAAATTAGCAAAAAATCTAGGAGTTATGCTTAAGACCTTTCCCATAGAAGAACCATTTGAATCTTTTGTAAAATTACTCTCACCCTCATTTAAAAATGAAGATAGTGTTACTAAAGAAAATATTCAGTCAAGAATTAGAGGAATGATTTTAATGGCTTTATCAAATGAAACCTCAGCACTAGTTCTTTCTACTGGAAATAAAAGTGAAATCGCTGTTGGTTATTGCACTCTATATGGAGATATGTGTGGAGCTCTTTCTGTAATTTCTGATCTTTCAAAAACTATGGTTTATAAATTGTCCAGATTTATAAATAAAAAAGAAGGCAAAGAATTAATTCCTGAAAGTACCATTAAAAGAGCCCCTACTGCAGAATTAAAACATAACCAAAAGGATGAAGATACATTACCAGCATATGATAAATTAGATAAAATACTTAAAAATTATGTAGAAGACCATATTCCTCAAAATGAAATAATAAATAATGATTTAGACCTAGAGACAATTACAAAAGTTTGTAATATGATTGATACTAATGAGTATAAAAGGAAGCAAGCTCCGCCAGGGCTTAAACTAACTGGAAGAGCTTTTGGATATGGATGGAGGATGCCCATTGCAAAACGATATAAAGAACAATAAGATGAAAATAATTGTTGGTCAGGTTGATTTCATTAACTGTCTTCCTATCAATCTCCCCATAGAATTGGGCGAGGTGGCTTTAAATGAAAATATAATATCAGCAATTCCTTCAGAATTAAATAAAATGATTTTAAATAAAGAAATTGATATTGCACCTGTTTCATCATATGCATACTTAGAAAACAAAGATAAGCTTTCACCGCTTGATAATCTATGTATAGCTTCAGATGGTCCTGCAGACAGTGTTTTACTATTTTCTCATTTTCCGCTTGAAGAACTTGATGGAGCGAAAGTCGCACTTTCAAAAGCTTCTGCTACTTCAAACAAACTTCTTGAAGTTATTTTTAAAGAATTTATAAAAATAAATGTGAAGTATGAAGTGCCTAATGATTCAAGCCTCTCTTCTTTAAGCTCAAAATACCCATCAGCATTGTTTATTGGAGATCAAGCACTTCTTGAATACTCAAAAATGCCAAGAAATGTTTTTATTTATGATTTAGGATCTTTATGGAAAAAATATACAGGACTTCCTATGGTTTTTGGATTATGGGTAGTAAGAAAAGAGATTGAGGAAAAACACCCTGAAAAAGTAAAACAAATATCAGAGATTTTAAATAAAGCAAAAGAAATTGGACTTGGAGTATCTTTTGAAAAGGTTTTAAAAAAAGCTCAGGAAAAGCTACTTATACCTAAAGATTTTTATTCAAATTATTTTAAACACTTAAATTATGATTTTAATGCTGATTGTAAAAAGGGTTTAAGTTTATTTGAGGATTACTGTAAAAAATCATCTTTAAGCATTGTTTAGCTTTTATTAATCAGCTTAATTAAAGTTTCTCTCTCCATTCTAAATGGATACCATTCCTTCAAATGCTTAGCCCCTTTTTTCTCATAAAAATCTATAGCCGACTTATTCCAGTCTAAGACCTGAAATTCCAGCCTTCCACAATCTTCTTGTAATGCTATTAATGTACAGTATTCAAATAATGCTTTCCCAATTCCATTTTTTCTATACTCAGGAAGAACAAAGATATCTTCAATATATAAAGTAGGCTTTGCTAAAAAGGACGAGTAGGTAAAAAGTGTAATCGCATACCCAACTACTTTTCCTTCAAATTCAGCAAGCCAAGCAGTTATTCTCGGAAACGGTCCACAGGCATCAGTTTTCAGCCTTTCTTTAGCTTCAGCATCTGGAGGTGTTAGCTTTTCATAATCAGCAAGAGCAGAAATTAAATTACAAAGAACATCACCATCTTCAGGAGTAGCTTTTCTTATGTTTATTTTCTCTAAAGTTTTATTCATAAAAAGCATTATAACAGGCATATTTACACTATATAAATTGAAGTTTCATTCAAGATGATATATTCTTTTAACTAATTTTCACATGGATATTATTCATTATGATTAGATTTCCAATAATTAAGGTTCCTCATACGATTAAAACCGGGGCTTACAAGTCTCCTACTAACATCGTTAAGAAGGATGGGTTCTTACATGAAGTCTCTTATCCTGTTGAATGCACCATTTCAAATGGTAGCCCTGAAAATATTATTCGTGGTGATATTTTTTTCACCCGATATATAAACAGTAGAGATGAATCTGCAACATCACTTAATTTAGAAGAATTTCAAATGTCATGGCCCTTTGTTGAAGGAAACCCTATAAATTATTTCTTTCTAAGGTTTTGGGCAAAAGATAAAAATTTAATATTTCAAGTTCATCTAAATAATGATCTGGAAATAGAAAACGTATTAATGTCTAATTCTTCAAGCCAAGATTTTCATCCTATAAGTGAATATTTCTCACATCCAAACCTTTCAGAAGAAGAACTTATTAGTACTTTAGAAATAATCTCCGGTTGCTTTAATGAAATAGTCATTCATCATATGGCAACCTTTCCAGAGGTTTTAGAATATTGGGAAAATAATAGTAATTTAAACTAGAAAATTATAAATCTCTTTTTAGAAAGATCTGAAACATTTATTTTATAAAGCTTATAAACTGGGGTTTCAACCTGTTTCCCATTATTAAAAAGCGGCATGTCATTTATCCTTGAATCCGTAACATATAAGTAGCTATCAGGACTTATAGCAAAACTATCAGGCCACGAAAGGTTTTTATCCTTTATCAGAGTTTTTAACTCCCCATTTTTATTTAGATATTTAATAGAATTTTCTTCAAGATTACTTAAAAAGATATATTCATTATCATTTGAAATAAGTCCATCCACAGTCCCAGTATCAGCTACTTTTATTACTGAATTTTCTACAAACTCATATGAAAGTAAGTCATCACTAATAATTTTATTTGAAACCTTATATAAAGATTTTCCAGTTAAAGCATGATAATAAAGATATTCATTATTACTATCTAAAGTTAAACCATCAGAATGAATCTGCGGAGATTTCCCCTGTTCATTCAAACAAGGTTTTCCATTTACTTTAATTATATATTCAGGTTCAGCCATAGAAGAAGCATGCTTATCTAAAACTTTTCTTTGTTTTCCACTGTCAATATCCACAACAATTATTCCACCAACACCAGAATCAGTTATAAATGCTTTTTTATTATTTTCATCTATTCTTACATCGTTTAAATAGCTGTTTTTAGATATTGTTGGTTCTGCAAAAAAGTACTTAGTTATTACTTTGTTTGTACCTAAATCAATTTTTACAAGTTTTGCACCACCTCTTACAACACCTTTAAACATTGGGTTTCCAGTATCTAGCACCCATAAATAATCATTTTTATCCACAAAGACACTTTGTACACATATAAAACAGTCTATAGGAAACTCAGAAGAATTATTCCATTGAACATTAGGATAAGGTTTCTTAGCGCCATTTTTCAAAAGTTCAACAACTGCATACTGATAGTTATTTGACCAATATGGGTAGTTTAAAAAGATTCTTCCATTCTTAGAAATTGCCACTCCAGTAAATCTATAACTGTCTTTAAAGACCTCTATGAGTTTTCTTCCTCTCGGAAATAGGGTACAAGAAGTTACTAAAAATAAAACAAGAATTAAAGAGATTGTTTTTTTCATAAGCTCTTTAGCAATTGAAAAGTAGAGATATCTTACCCACTACACATCACACAGTCATCTTTATTTTCTAAAGAACATGCAATTGCGGCTTTTTCTTTTTCTTTATCAATAGCCTTCATTTCTTCAGTTTCTACAACTGGTTCAAGAGGAACTTCAGCCTGTGTTTCCACTGTAAATTTAATAGCATCAACTGCAGACTTAGTACGCAAGTAGTACATTCCTGTTTTTAGACCTTTATTCCAAGCATAAAAGTGCATTGATGTAAGTTTAGAAAAATCCACATCCTGTAAAAAGAGGTTTAAAGACTGAGACTGGCAGATATAAGCTCCTCTATCAGCCGCCATATCAATAATCGATCTTTGTTTAATTTCCCAGACGGTTTTATAGAGATCTTTAATAGCCTGAGGGATTTCATCTATATTCTGAATGGATCCATTATTTGTAATAATTTTATTTTTTAACTCTGGTGACCATAAACCAAGACTAACAAGATCTTTTAAAAGGTACTTATTTACGACAATAAATTCACCAGAAAGAACTCTTCTAGTATAAATATTTGAAGTGTATGGCTCAAAGCATTCATTATTACCTAAAATCTGAGATGTAGAAGCAGTAGGCATTGGTGCAAGTAAAAGAGAATTTCTAACTCCATGTTTTTTAACATTTTCTTTTAACTCATTCCAATTCCATCTATCTGAAGGTGTAACTCCCCACATATCATACTGAAAGATTCCCTTTGATACGGGTGACCCTTCATATGTTTCATATGAACCATCTTTTTTAGCTAATTCCATTGATGCTGACATTGCTGAAAAATAAATAGTCTCAAAGATTTCTTTATTTAGTTTTATAGCTTCATCACTATCAAAAGGCATTCTCAGAAGAATAAAAGTATCTGCTAATCCCTGAACACCGATTCCTATCGGTCTGTGTCTAAAATTAGATTTCCTTGCTTCTTCAACTGGATAATAGTTAATATCTATAATCTTATTTAGATTTTTAGTAATAGCTTTTGTAACTTCAAAAAGCCTATTATGATCAAATTGTCCATCTATAATAAACCTAGGTAAAGCTATAGATGCAAGATTACAAACAGCAACTTCATCTGGAGAAGTATATTCTACGATTTCAGTACATAGATTTGAACTCTTTATAGTTCCTAGATTTTGTTGATTTGATTTTCCATTACAGGCATCCTTATAAAGCATGTATGGAGTACCTGTTTCAATTTGTGATTCTAAAATCGCAAACCAAAGTTCTTGAGCTTTAACTGTCTTTCTTGCTTTTCCTTCATTTTCATATTTTTCATAGAGTTTCTCAAATTCTTCACCCCATGAAGTAGTCAATCCTGGTGCTTCATTAGGACAGAATAATGACCAGTTCCCATTTTCTTCTACACGCTTCATGAAAAGATCAGGAATCCATAATGCATAGAATAAATCCCTTGCTCTTAATTCTTCTTTTCCATGATTTTTCTTTAATTCTAAAAATTCAAAAATGTCAGAGTGCCATGGTTCTATATAAATAGCAAATGAACCTTTTCTTTTTCCTCCACCCTGATCTACATAACGAGCAGTGTCATTGTAGACTTTTAGCATAGGGATAATTCCATTAGAAGTACCATTCGTTCCTCTGATATAAGAACCTGTTGCTCTAATATCTGTAATGCTTAACCCAATTCCCCCCGCAGACTGTGAGATTTTTGCACATTGTTTTAATGTGTCATAAATACCTTCAATACTATCTTCTTTCACTGTAAGTAAAAAACATGATGAAAGTTGTGCTTTTGGAGTACCTGCATTAAACAATGTAGGTGTTGCATGTGTGAACCAACGCTCAGACATAAGATTATAAGTCTCTATGGCTGATTCAACGTCTTCCTTATGGATTCCTACCGCTACACGCATAAGCATATGCTGAGGACGTTCAACAACTTTTCCATTGATTTTTAAAAGGTATGATTTCTCAAGTGTTTTAAAACCAAAATAATCATAGCCAAAATCTCTGTCATAAATAATAGTTGAATCAAGAAGTTCAGAGTGTTTTAAAATTACCTGATAAACATCATCTGAAATTAGTGGGGCTTTCTTTCCTGTTTTTGGATCTATATAATTATATAAATCTGTCATTGTGGCAGAAAAAGATTTTTTTGTATTCTTATGAAGATCAGAAATAGCAATTCTAGAGGCCAAACGTGCATAATCAGGATGTTTTGTGGTCAGAGAAGCGGCAATTTCAGCGGCAAGATTATCAAGCTCTGAAGTAGTAACACCATCATATATCCCTTGAATAACTTTCTTAGCAACTTCTACTGGGTCTACATGTTTAGGATCTAAGGAATAACAAAGTTTTTCAACCCTTGCTGTTACTTTGTCAAATTTTACAGGCTCACGTCTGCCATCTCTTTTTACGACGAACATAATTCTTTATTCCTTTATTTGTTTTAAATTGTTTTAAAAGTCTGCATTCAGGCTAAATGAGTATGATGATTTTGATTTACAACTATTCATTACACCTGCTTTTTGATATTCGCCAACTCTTTTTTCAAAGAAGTTAGTCTTGCCTTGAAGTGAAATTAATTCCATAAAATCAAATGGATTAGTTGCATTATACATTTTCTGATATCCAAGTGCAACCAATAATCGGTCTGCTACAAACTCAATATACTGAGTCATTAGTTTTGAGTTCATACCAATTAAATCAACTGGTAATGCACTAGATACAAATTCTTTTTCTATATTTACTGCATCACCAATGATTTCATAAACTCTCTCCTTTGAAAGTTTATTTAAAATCTTTTCATACAAAAGGCATGCAAAATCACAATGCAAACCTTCATCTCTTGAAATTAGCTCATTCGAAAAGCTAAGTCCTGGCATTAATCCACGTTTCTTAAGCCAGAAAATGGAACAGAAGCTACCAGAGAAGAAAATACCTTCTACTGCAGCAAAAGCAATTAATCTTTCAACAAAGTTTTCACTATTTATCCACTTTAATGCCCATTCTGCTTTTCTTTTCACACATGGAACTGTTTCAATAGCATTGAATAGTTTTTTCTTTTCATTTGGATCTTTTATATATGTGTCTATGAGTAGCGAATATGTCTCAGAGTGAATATTTTCAATCATTATCTGAAATCCATAAAATGATCTTGCTTCTGGAAGCTGGACTTCTCTCATAAAGTTGACAGCAAGATTTTCATTTACGATTCCATCACTTGCGGCAAAGAATGCTAGTACATGACTTACAAAATATTTTTCATTGTTATTTAGTTTTTCCCAATCTTTTAAATCTGGCGACAAGTCGATCTCTTCTGCTGTCCAAAAACTTGCTTGTGCTTTTTTATACATCTGCCATATATCGTCATGCTTAATAGGGAAAAGAACAAACCTATCTTTATTTTCTTTTAAAATTGGTTCAACTGTATTGCTCGATACACTTGACTTATTTTCTAAAGGAGCAGAAAACTCAACATCTCTATTTAATGTTACTACCACTTTTTATTTCTCCCACTTGATTGTTCTAATTGTACTCTTTACCTGAAAAAATTTAAACTTTTAGAAAAACAATTTTTTATGTAATCATCCTTGACTAAATAAAAACTTCTTATCTATTTACCTCCATCATCCACAATGACTCCATCCGCAACTTAAACATACAGGTCCACTTTTACATGCAGAATTACCAAAAGAATCAGAATTAAATTCAACATGGCAACATGGACACTGAGTTTCATGTCCCTGAGATATCCACTCTATCCTTGCTCTTACAGCCTCATCAAGATTTTTCATCACATCGTCACTTCTATTTTCTTTTGCAGGCTCATCGAATTTAATTTCATGCTTCTTTAAAAGAGTAGTCTGAATAGGTTCACTTTTCTCAGGAACTGAATCTTTTGGAGACTCTGCAAAAAGAGACATTTGATACTGTCCTTTGCATGCATCTCTTAAGACTTTTCCGATAGCATCTGGAATAGAGGTTGCTTCCATTCCAATAATTTTTTGTCCACCTTGAATGTTTAAAAGTCCATTCGCTACATCTTCAGCAGGACATCCCCACTTAAGAGCTTTCGTAGCCATTCTACAAATAGCTTCAATCATTCCTGAAGCTACACCACCACCTCTCATAAGATGAGCAAAAACCTGTCTTGGACCTTTTTCATCGAAATAAACATGAACATGAACAGGTCCTTCTGGAGTCATAACCTCTTCATTAAAACCAAACATTCTTTTTGGTCTGGTTCTTTCTTTTGGTTCGACTTCTTTAATAATAATTTGAGGTTCAATTTCTGTATGTTCCTGAGAAGGGGTAACTGTTGTAGAAACGCTTGGCTCAACAGTTTTAGATGAAACAGGAAGAAATTTAGAGAGTTTCATTATTTCTTTTTCTTTCTTTTCCTGTTCTTCCACTGGCTGGCTAAGTCTTGTACCATCAGGATAAAAAGTTATGGATTTAACTCCAAGCTTATATCCCATGAGCGTAGCATCCCATGCATATTCAAAAGGCATGTCACCTTTAATCATGCATGTATTTGAAAGAGCATTAAAACATTCTGGCAAACCACCAGCACCGTTCTGAATAGCAGATAAATGTTTAATATAGTCGAATGGATCAATTTCAGTATTTATTTTAAAAATCTTCTGAACTTGTTCTGGAATTTCAGATAGTCCTGTTACTCTTTTTCCATTTTTTCTGATTTTATCGAGTAGTTGTTTAACTTCTTCTGGAGAAGAAGGCCATGCATTATGTTTTTTCATTGCTGATTCAAATCCTGGAGCGGTAAAGCTTAGCCATGAATCTCTTACTTTTCTTGAGAAAACTATTCCATTAAATGGTTCTGGTCCCCATGATGTACCACAGAGCTGAGCCATTGTACCTGTAGGCTGTTGGTTAATCATACAACAGTTTCTAACTTTAACTCCTTTTTCAGAGTAGGTACTTCCTGCCCAAAGTTCATATACTCCTCTTTCACGAGCAAGTCTCTCACTAGCTTTGATACATGCTTTTGCAAAACGGTCATAAAGCTGACTTACAAGATTATTTGACTCCTCAGATGCAAACTCCAGCTCATGTCTTGCAATAAATTCTGCAACTCCGGCAAAACCACCACCATTTCTTCTCTCTCTACGAGCTGTAGAATTCTGAGCAAGTATAGGAAAATGACTTACAGTAGTAACATCATCCATAAATTCAGTAGAAAGATCTGCAATTTCTTCCATTTTTTCATATCTGAAACTTCCACTTTCATCCCAGAAATCTGGATGTGAAGCATGCATAGTAGTTAAATTACAAATCCCTCTGTATTCAACACCATCTTTTCCAATTTGTGCAGGAAGATTTTGTTCTCCACAAGGATTACAAGTATGTAATTCATAAACGTGCTTATTAGCATTTCCAGCTTCAACTAAATCAGCAAACTGAATTCCTGGCTCTCCACCATTTACCATACCTAAACAAATTCTTTTAAATATATCAGGTGCAAAGAAACAATATGCTCCATCTTTTTTAACCTGAATTAGTTTTCCATCATTTGATTTCAATACATAAAGTCCCTGTTTTTTAGCTGACTCTTCTGCCATTGGGTAGTCTTCAAGATTTACTGAATATAGTTCATATAATGGTTCTTTATTTAATGGGTTAACTTTTTGATTTCCTTTTGAATCAAGGACAGGTTTTGTAAAATCGTAAATGCTCCCTTTCCATAATGAATCATCAAAATACGCAGGATACCACTCACCCTGTTCAACACTTTGCATAAAGCCACGAACTGCTCTAACAGAGATATTGTAGTTTTTTAAATATTGTTGTTTAGAAAAGTATTGGAAAGAAATTTTACTAAATTCCTCAAGAGCTTTTTGCATTATGTCTAGCTCTCTTTGTTTTACTGCTGAATCATATTCTTTTTTATCTTCAAACTTTGATTCATCAATTTTTTGAATTCTAGAATCAATTTTTTCATAAATATCAGGAAAACTTGGTTCTTTTAACAACTGTTTCTTATCAATGAATAATGTAATATCTGGATGATCACTATTTCTAAGTTCTATAAATGCACCACCACGTCTTCCACCCTGCGCAATAGACTGACCAGCAGGGCAAAACAGTTTTTCTACAAAACGGTCAGGTCCTGAAGCTGTGCTTCCATCACTATTTGGAGTCTGCCAAGGACGCAGAGTACTGGTATTAATACCCATTCCCATTGAACCTTTTGTAGCATCCATAATTTCAGAAGCGGCTTTTTCAATCTCTTCCAAACTATCTCCTGCATTAGTAACACCACATGCGGCTAAGCCACCTCTTCTTCTAATACGAGTAGCATAGTAACCCATTGCCATTTCATGTTTTAGAGTTTCAATAACATTTGGATAGAAGAGTTTTTGTTGTTGTCCATGAATGTTTGGTTGGTTTGATCCTTTTATGTCGGAGAGCCATTTTTTTACTTTTTCTCTTTCAACCTTATGTGATTTTTCGAATCTTTGCCTAAGCTCATTTTCCATCATCCAAATTTTATGAGTACTCCAACCAAGGATTTCACCGTGAGCTTCATACTGTAAAACCATCAAAGAAATATCTTCTCTGGCATTAATATTTGCAGGAGTATTAGCAAACATTTTCCTTTCACCCATTGCCTTGTAATATCTAGCGGCTGAAGAAAGAACATATTCATTATCTAAAACCTTATCGAGGGTTAATTGAATGATTTCATGTGGTTTTAAAATGTATTTGAGCTGTGCGACTGCAACTGCTTTTGAAACACGTTTAAACGTCTCACATAAAGATTCTGTAACTTCGCCTTTTTCATTTCTTCTGCCATATAGCTTTTTAACAACATCATGAACATTTTCAGGAAAGTTTGCTCCAAAATCTGTATTTAAGATCTCCAATGACTGATCCTTAGTATAGAAAATCTGTTTAGAAGGTCTACCTTTTTCATCTTGTCTTATTTGGTTTGGTTGCATTCCGATAGCCATTTTGCCTCCTGAAATAAAAAAAACTGGTCCGTTTTTAAATTATTATTTTTAGTTTTTAACTCCCTACATTTAGTGTCATTAAATATAAAAAAAATATTAAGATAATCGTCAAATTAAAACACCAATAAATAGTTGTAAGGTTATATGTTACTCCAAAAATATTTTTTGTCACCTCTTTGTTACCTTTCTTTTACGTTTCGTTTGTTTATTTACAATGCACTTGAAATTAGCTCAGGAACTACATTACAGAAGTACTATAATTTTAATTTCATAGTGCAAAAATGCTATATTAGGATTGTATATAAAAAACCTATATTTTTTCAAGATTTTTACAAGTTTCGATTTTTTTCCACCGAATAAACCGCATTTACTTATTACATCCCTTTATAATTACATACTATATATAGTGTTATAGGTATGTGACGAGTAGGTAAAACACTAGTTCCGTAATACAATTATGTTTAGTGAAATAAATATAACAATGAATTTGCTAAAAAAATAAGAGCCAGATTACTAAAAACCTGACTCTTATAACAATTTAAATTAATTTGTGTTTAGTTTTGTGCCTTCTTTGGCTCTTTCTTTTCTTCACCATTTTTTGGACCTTCTGGTCTCTTTAAAATAGGACTGTGAACTTTAACATTGATTCCACCTAACATATGTAACCTCCTTTATAGTTAAATAACACAAGTTAAAAATTATAATCAGGATCAGCATCAAATACAATAGAACATAACAAAAGTTACAGCATATGGAATAAATATATGACATCAAGAGTAAATGAACCTAGTTTTTGGGAGGAAAGATATAAGGATAATTTAACCCCTTGGGATATAGGGGAGACAGCACCTGCATTTGTAAAATACTTTAGTAGTTTTAATGAAATCATAGGAGAAAAAAATATAGCAGTCCTAGGCTGTGGTTTTGGGCATGATGCATTTTATTTAGCAAATAATAATGAATACAAAGTTAAAGCATTTGACTTTTCAGAAAGCGCCATAAAACACTGTAATCAAATTAAAGAAAGCAAGAAGATTGAAAATATAAATTTCTATCAAGTAGATATATTTGAATTAGCTAAAAATAAGGAGTGGGAAAATTGTTTTGATTATGTAATAGAACATACTTGTTTTTGTGCCATTGACCCGCATAGAAGAAGTGAGTATATAGATCTTATAAAATATCTTTTAAAACCAGGAGGGAAACTAGTAGGGCTATTTTTTATGAGGAATAAAGAACTGGGTGGTCCACCATATGGAAGCACACCTGAAATAATAAAAGATTTTTTCAAAAAAGACTTTAAAGAAATAATAGAATTACATCTTGAGCCTTGCTTACATACTAATCTCGAAGGGAATGAATCATTTGCTGTCTATGAAAAATTATAAGGGTGGTAGAATTAAAATTACAAATGGAAATCCCAACTCACTATCAAACACTTTATCTAAGATTTATACGTTTTGCCTGTGGAATGACTATTTTTGGATTAATTAGTGGAATACTTTTCCAGGAATCAACAAGAAAAATACCCTTCAGCATCACTTATCCACCAGGGATTCACTGGGAAGCAATTTATCATTTAGCCTTTGTTCATGGACATATCTTTTTAATCGGAGTCTTAATACCACTAGCAGTAATTGGAATGTTACATTTTGGGCTTTTATTAGGCGGAAAAACTGTTTCAAAGAAAGTATTAGATTGGGGTTTATGGCTTTATCTACCCAATTCATTTTTAGCTGTTTTACTTATGTTATACAAAGGATACCACTACGTAATTTCTATACGCATGGGGCAACTTGACTTTGTGCAAATAGATCATAACTTCTTTTGTGGTTGCCATTTGCTTAGACAGATAGTTTATGGACTATCCCATACCTTAATGTCTGTAGGATTAGGTATTTTAGTAGTAGCTATCTTTAGAAGTCTACCTAGTTTAAAAACTAAGAGTAATTAAATTATTTAGAATGTTTATCTAAAACTAAGATTTTCCTTCAGCTTCTAACCAACCGTTTATACCTGATTTATAGTGCATAACGTTTGTATAACCAAGTGATTGCATTTTAAGTGCGGCTTTTTCCCATGCCATACATTTAGGACCACCACAGTAAGCTACAACTAAAGATGTTTTATCTGGAGGCAATTTTTTTTCAAAATCTTCATCATAAAAAGATGTAGCATTAGCAATATGCTCTTTAACATATCTTTCTTCTTTATTTACATCTATTAAAAATACCTGACCATCCTTAATAGCTTTTTTTAACTGCTCATGGGTTATTTCTCCGAATTCTGCAGAAGACTCTTCTTTTGTACCTTCTGCACAATTTGCACATTTTTTCCCACTCATACAATTACAGCAACCTGATAAAGCAACTGCAAAAACAAAAATTAAAAGAGAACTAATTATTTTCTTCATGATTCCACCTCATTAATATAAACGCAAATAATAGAATATTTATTCAACAAGAATATATTATCAAATATTTTTTTATTTAAATATTTCTATCTAAGCACTTTTACCAAATTTAACTACATTATTTCTAAGAATACCTATAGATGAAACTTCAATATAAACCTTATCACCATCTTGATGGGGAATTTTTGCACCTGGATTTGAATCGTCCTTATCAGGCTCTTTCATAACTACGCCTGTTCCAGTAGATAGAAGAGC
Source organism: uncultured Gammaproteobacteria bacterium (assembly GCA_964602915.1). Classification (GTDB taxonomy): domain Bacteria; phylum Cyanobacteriota; class Vampirovibrionia; order 2-02-FULL-35-15; family 2-02-FULL-35-15; genus CAZRTB01. Next base: position 193,718 of record CAZRTB010000001.1, read on the forward strand.
ACCACTCGTGAACATTTCTCCCCTTCCATCATCATACAACCAGTCTACTAACTCTGTAAAAGTTCTTTTCATTTTGCCTATACTTGTTTGAGCTGAAAAAGCTTTACTTCCATCAGATCTAATTACCGTAACTTTTATGTCTTGTGCTCTCATATCTTCTTCTGACATACCTACTACTACACCAGGACCAAAACCAAAACACCCTTTAAAGATTTTAGCCTGTGGTAGATAAAGAGGATTTTGAGCTTCTATATCAGTAGCTGTAAAATCATTTCCTATAGTATATCCTACAATTTTTTTATCTGGGCTAATAACAAAAACTAACTCTGCTTCTGTTAAAGTTATATCTGATTTTTTAGGAATATAAAGATTTTCTCCAGGACCTGCCGAAGAGACATCTCCAGTTTTTCCTTTATCAAAAAGCTCTGGTCTATCTGCTGTATAAACTTTTGCATAAAAACCTGGCTGACCAGACTCAGCTTCTCTCATAAATTTACTACTTTCATAAGTAACACCAGCTCCCCAAACTGCTGGTTTAGTAAGTGGTCTAAGAAGATCTATTAAAGTAAGTGAATATGACTTATGAGGTTCTGCAAGTTTTCTAGAAATATCTTCTACAGGATCAGAATTAAATAAAACATCTTCTGGCTTTATATGATTCTCATCTCCTAAAACATGAATCTTATTTTCTCCTGGTTTCACAACACCTGTATAAGTACTACGTGAAGTACCTTTAAATGAAAATCTAACTAAGTTGTAGACTGGGCTTGTACTTAATGACATATATACCTCTTATATTTTTAAACTGAAAAAATGATACTTATTATCAAAATAAAAATCAATCTGTATTAGGTGATTACATCAAAAAAAGACCAGACTTTGACATCTGGTCTTTAACTTTTCTATGAAATTGCTTCGCTTCCGCTCGCAATGACAAACATATTTTAAACAGCGCAAGCCGCTGGCATTTTAGAAGCCACCATTTGTGCTAATTCAATTAAACGATTGCTGTAACCCCATTCATTGTCATACCATGAGATTACTTTAACCATATTTTGACCAGTAACCATTGTCATTTGGGAGTCTACATAACTAGAATGTGGATCACCTAAAAAGTCAATGCTAACTAATGGTTCATCAGTATAACCAAGAATATTTTTCATTGGTCCACTTGCCGCATCTTTAAGAGCTTTATTAACTGTTTCTACTGAAACTGGTTTTTTTGTAGTGCACACAATGTCAACTACTGAAACATCAATTGTAGGAACACGCATTGCAAAACCATTTAGTTTTCCTTTTAATTCAGGAATAACTAAACTAATTGCTTTTGCTGCACCAGTAGTAGTAGGGATCATTGATGCCGCTGCCGCTCTTGCTCTACGTGGATCTTTATGTGGAGCATCTTGTAAGCTTTGATCATTGGTATAAGCATGAATAGTAGTCATCAACCCTTGTTCAACGCCAAAGGTATCATTGAGCACTTTCATAACTGGACCTAAACAGTTTGTAGTACAGCTAGCATTTGAAATAATATTATGCTTGGTTGGATCGTATGTTTTTTCATTTACACCGATTACAAAAGTTGCATCTTCATTTGTCGCTGGAGCTGAAATAATAACTTTCTTAGCACCTGCATCAATATGTCCTTTTGCTTTTACTGCATCTGTAAATGCACCAGAACATTCAAGAACGATATCTATTTTTAAATCTTTCCAAGGAAGCTGAGCTGGATCTTTTCCTTGTGTATATTTGATTTTATTGCCATTTACTACAAGACAATCACCGTCTATTTTAGCTTCACCTTTAAATCTTCCAAAAATAGAATCATATTTAAATAAATGAAGTGCTGTTTCAATACTGCAGAAAGGATCATTAATTGCTATTAAATCTTTTAAAATACCTTTTTCAATAATTGCACGAAGGGCATTTCTGCCTATTCTTCCGAAACCATTAATACTAATTCTTGCCATAGATATAACCTCCAAAATTGCGCTTATAACATTACCATAGAAAACATTCAAAGAAAATAAGGATATACTGTTAAGCATACATAGAGATGGTTTGAAGTCCGTCTGTACAGTTAAAATGTTAACGTTATGGAAAAAGTAGTAAGCATTAGAGGCGCAATAACTATAAAAGAAAACACTATTTCTGACATTAAGCAGGCTGTTATTCAACTTCTTAACAATATTTTCAGTGAGAATAATCTTACAGAGAAAAATTTAATTAATATTATTTTTACTGTAACAGATGATGTAGACGCTATTAATCCTGCTACTGTAGCAAGAGAAGAGTTAAAAATTTTAAGCACACCTCTTATTTGTATGCAAGAAATGAAAGTAAAGAATGAGCTTAAAAAGTGTATAAGAGTTATGTTGCAGACTTATTCAAATATTCCAAAAGAAAACATTAAACACATTTATCTAGGGGAAGCCGCTAATTTAAGACCAGATTTAAGCGATGTGTAAGAAAGATACAAACGTTAATCATCATTGCGAGCCGAACATAGTGAGGCGTGGCAATCTAGCTTATGGTTTAATAAATTCATTAGCGAGATTGTTTCATCGCTACTGCTTCCTCACAATGACATGTAGGGTTCTATGATAAAACAAATTCCAAATCTAATCTCCATCTTTCGAACAGCTCTTACTATATGGCTTGCAATCACTGTTTTAAACAATCCTCATGAAGTTAAAGTTTTATATTTAGGATTTTTTCTTACATGGGTAATTATTATCCTCGATGGGGTAGATGGAATAGTGGCAAGGAAATTAAATATCACTTCTGATTTTGGAGCTTTTTTTGATATAGCATGTGACCGAGCAACTGAACTTATTTTTTTATCTCTCTTTGCAGTACTTGGCTGGATACCGTTTTGGGTTCTTATAATTTTTTTAGTTCGGGGGATTATAGTAGATGGAATAAGAGGCTTTGCCACTAAAGAAGGGAAAACTGCATTTGGTGAAAAATCTATGATGGAAAGTAAGCTTGGACTTTTTTTAACAAGCTCACGTTTTATGAGATTTACTTACGGTGGAGTAAAACTTTTTGCTTTCTCTTTTATTTTTATAGGTCAAATGCTTATGTTTTCTGACTTTAAACCTTTTGCAATATTTTTAATTTACCTTGCTACTTTTATGTGTGTAGTTCGTGGAATACCAGTAATCATCGAGGGAAGAAGATTTTTTAATTAATCTTCGCTCACACTATTTGAAAGCTCATTTTTATCATCTTTTGCATATGGAAAGTATTTTTTTAATTTTTCTCCCACACTTAAAACTCCCACAATAATACCTTCTTTGAGGTTATCTTTTTTAAAATGATTAAGCATCACATCTCTGGTTTCATTCCAAAAATCATCTCCTACTTTTTCATGGATTCCTCTATCACCTAAAATAGCAAATTTCTTACTGTTTTCAGCAACAACAATTAAAACACCATTTCTATCTTTTGTTTTATCCATTTTTAATTTTTGAAACATCTTCTTTCCATATTCAAATGCATCTCCAGTACATTTGTTCTGAATATGCACACGAATCTCACCAGAAGTCATTTCTTCCGCTTTTTTAATAGCACTTACTATTTCTTTTTTTGATTCTTTATCTAACATATTTGAAAGAGACGTTACCTGCAACGTCTTTACCTGCAATATCTTTACCAAGATCCTGAAGAACCCCCTCCACCAAATGAGCCACCACCACTACTAAATCCTCCAAAGCCTCCCGAAGAAAACCCTCCACCTCCAAATGATCCACCATCATACCATCCGCCTCTTCCACCATGAAAAGTCTGCCCAAATATTGAACCAAAAAATATTCTTCTTATAAATTCAAGTATCAAAATCAATACAAGTGCAATTATTAATCCGACTGGAAATCCAAGATAACTTATACAAACAAACATTAATGCAATATATGCAAATATTGGAATAAAGAAAAAAAGTATTAAAACAAGAACTAATAAATTTTGTGAGTCTGAAGAACCCAGATTCTTTTTATTATCAGCTTTATACTCACCTTTTGTAGTTTTTATAATGGCATTAACAGCACTTACAATACCTGCATCATAATTTCCACTTTTAAAATTCGGCACAATTTCATTTCTAATTATCTGACTGGAAATGGCATCTGTAAGCACTCCTTCAAGTCCATAGCCAACTTCTATCCTGATTTTTTTATCTTCTTTGAAAATCAGAAGAATTACACCATTATCTTTTCCTTTTTTTCCAACCTTCCACTTTTCAGCAAGTTTAATTGAAAAATCCTCGAGAGAACTTCCTTCTAAACTCTTAAAAATAGCAATCACAATTTGATTTGAAGTTTCCTTTTCAAAATTGCTTAAAGTAGAAGTAAGGTCAGATTTTACTGACTCACTTAAAAGTCCAGCATAGTCATTCACATAAGAAGAAGGTTTCTCTGGAATACTAAGCGCCAATGCTGAACAGCAAAAGATAAAAACTATCGACAATAAAAGTACTGTTTTTTTCATTTCATTCAAAATGACAATCTAAAACATTACCCGAGGTGCTTTTTCAGCTCCAGTTTCTGCTTTAAAGTATTCTTTTTTACTAAAGCCAAACATACCAGCAAGAATATTTCGAGGAAACTGGCGAATTGCTGTATTAAAAAGCTGAGCGGCTTCGTTATAGCGACCACGCTCTACAGTAATTCTATTTTCTGTTCCTTCTAGCTGAGACTGAAGTGATAAAAAGTTTTCATTTGCTTTCAAATCTGGATATTTTTCCACAACTACAAGAAGTCTGCTTAAAGCAGAACTTAATCCTGCCTGCGATTCCTGAAATGCTCTAAATTTTTCAGGATCATTAATAACATCTGAAGAAATGCTACCTGCCGCCATTGAACGAGCCTCGGTTACTGCTATAAAAGTATCTTTTTCATGTTTAGCATAACCTTTTACAGTTTCTACAAGATTTGGAATTAAATCAAGTCTTCTTTGATAAACATTCTCTACCTGAGACCAGGTCTCTTTAACTTGTTCATCCATGGATACTAATGCATTGTATAAAGATGAGACATACAAAGCAAACATAAGCACTAAAGCTATTATTGTTAAAACTACTCTTTTACCATAACTCATTTTATTCACCTCTTTATGTGACTATTTTAGCACTCGATTTGAAAATAAATTCTTCTAGAGATTTTCTCAATAAATTTACTTTTTTTATCAAAGTTTCTTCCAGCTGTACAAATATATCAAATACAATTGCTTGTGCTTTTTTTAATCTTTCTTTTATCTTTAGCTTTTTAAAGACATCTTTTATTTTTTCAAAAATTTCTTCTTTTAATTTGTTTAACTGAAATGAAAATGAAATCAAGATGTTTGAGATTCTATCCGTTATAATACGTGCATTATTATTAGTTTTCAATGAAGAGAGATTTATTCCTGTAATTGTTAGGACGACTTTAAAAACTATATTAGAAACAGTATTGAATAAGTTTAAAGTTTGATTTGTTATTAATTGCTCAGACTTATCTATATTTGGAGTTTTTATATCGCTGGAGTTTATATTTTTAAGTAATGATTGAATCATTTTATTACTTATAAAATCCATTAATTGCATACTTACTTTTACTCTATCAAAGCTGGACCCACCACCTCCACCTCCACCTTTTTTAAGCTTTTCTAAAAGTTCATCCCAGAATCTTTGATTTAACTGAGCTTTTTCCATAGAAGCATTAAGCATTATTTTTGCAGTCAGATTCTGAGGATTTGAAACTACTTTCAGAGTAGGAGCTGAGTATCCAGAATTAGCTCTAGCTACTGGCTTATATGCTACCTGTAATGATCTTGTAAGTTGAACTGCCATTTTTTATTTTCCTTTCATTTTCTAACTACCAAAAGCAAGTTTGCGTTTTTCACTACTAACCATTGGCAAACCAGATAAAGTCTTTACTGGCGGAGATTTAGCCCCATTTACCTGAAATTCAATATTTGATTTATTTCTTGTAAATTGTTTATAGAGTGCATAAGCTCCGTAGGAAAGACCTACACCAGAAAGTGCTGATACAACAGTACCCATTAAATTGTTTTCTTCACATGACTTTAACTGCTTACCTATAGCCATTGTAGGAACGATTCTTCCATCATCAGACATCCACCTTCCATCTGAAAGAATAGAGCCCGAAGAAATATCTTCATCTAATGTACCTGTAATCATCCTCCCAGCTCTATATGAACTTCTGGCTAAAATAGTCTCCCAAAGGTGAATAGAGTTTCTAAGCAATAATCCTTTTACATCATCAAATTTAGATTCAATGTTTTTAAATTTCTCACCGATTTGAAATGAAAGCATTGGTCCAAATAAAAGCATTAATGGAGCAGGAATTAATTTGCTTATTTTTACACCTGCCTGAGAAGTTAGGGAATACATCAGCTGAAAAGGTAGCCTTTGAATAAGTCCACCAATTTTATTCCTTGAAACATCAAAGTTTTTAATAAGTTTTTTTCCTTTTTCGGATACACAAGAGAAGTATGTAAAACCAGCAAGTGCTATAGAAAGTGGAACTCCAACTGTGCTATTTCCAAGAATAGTACCTATGTTAAAAACTAAGCTTTCTGGTGCATGAAAGATTCCTCTTACTAGTTTCCCCTCTAAAGATTGAAATGGGATTTCATAGTTAAAGTTATTCAAAAGATTTCCCAGAACAGGCGCACCTAAAGCAGTAGCACCTACTCCTAAAGCAAGAGTCTTACTTCCTGAAACTAAAGATGAGAATTTATTTCCAATATTTGAAAATAATGAGTCTACAAAATGCATTCCTCCCTGAGCGATAAAACCTTCATGATTATTCCAGGGAATAGTTTTTTTTCTAACTTTTTTAGGTAACATTAAGCCAAGAGTAGTAAGCGATCCAGCAAGAAATGAACCTAAATCTTGGACACCATCAGATAAAGATGTCGCTTTACTGGCAAGCATAGAATCCACGTGATGGAAAGCAGTTCTTCCAAGAGTACCAGAAATAGTGTCGAAAGGAAGTTCTAAATTTTTATTGTGGTTATCATTTAACGTTCTGTTTAAACTAAATAGACTTAAAGCACCTGCAAAAACTCCAGGCAAAGTATATTTTGATGCTTTTTCTCCAATACTAGAAAATATAGAATCGAGTATATGAAGTGGTCCACGAATCAAATTTCCACCAAAACCCGTTATAGAAAATTTAGTGGAAAGAATGGGAAGATTTTTAAATAAAGAGATACCGGCAGAAAGCCCTGCTAAAGATAAGCCACTTGACAAATTTATTTTATTACCAAAGCTTGCACCTACTCCCGAGAAGAAAGAATTGATTACACTTAATCCTGATATTCTAAACCACCCATGCACAGTATTAAAATCAGCTTCCAGATTCAAAACCTGATTTTTGAATTTAAAACTTTCTTCTCTGGATTTTTTATACTCTTCATGAGAAGAAATCTCCATATCATCTAATTCCTGGCTAGTTAAGAAAAGTGAATCTCTTTCTGTCTTTAAAACAGATTTCGATAACTGGGTATTTCCAGTCAAATAAAATGAAACTGCTTTTTGTAAAGGACTTATTTGCAAAAAAAAATCTCCTTGAACCCACTTGCCCAAGGAGAAGAAAATTTCTTCAGAAGAATAATCTAAACGCTAAATTAGATATATCCCTTGAGCCTCGCAAGAGAGTTCACTTTTCGCGTTTTTACGTGGTATTCCGACTTTAACGGTTGCGGGTCAGTGTAGGATTTTCACCATTCTTCCCCAAATAAAAACTAAATTTATAATACTATAAAAATTCATCTTAATTATGTATACATTTCAGTCACATTTTTGATAGTATGTCTTACATAAATTCTAAGGAGTAAAAATGAATAAAAAGTATTTATCAGTTTTTTTAGCAATTATTTTAACTACTCAAACTTATATCTCTGCATTTTCTCAAGAATCAATAGAGCTAAATAACATTGAAGCATCTGTAGCTAAAGATCTACTTCCTAAAGATTTAAATGAAAAGGTTACGATTTTTAGAGAATTAAACTCCTTAATAATTGAAGGGACTCCAGCAGAAAAGACTAGACTTAAAAATTATATTAGCAGTATTGATAGGCCACTTAAACATGTTGAAATTGAAATTAAATTAATCGAATTTAAAAAGAGTAATCTTAGAAATATTCGTTTTTTTAGAGATACTCTTGGAGTTAATTCTGTATCAGGAATTAATTCGTTTTTAGATTTGGTTCCGGCGCCCTTACTAACACCATTTGGTTCCTCCTTTGGATCAGTTACTAGTTTTCCTGGAATATTTGGTCCGGTTGATGGAGGGATTTTGGTTGGTAGTATTTCTAAAGGATTAAGTGTTTTCGATTTTAGTCCTGAGAACTGGAATGTTTTTAATAAGAACTTGTCATTTCTTGAAACAAAAGGCGTTGCTCAAATTCATGCATATCCAAAAATAGTAACGATTGCAGGAAGGCCTGCTTCTATAAACATAAATGACCACAAAAATGTTGTTTTAGGATCTTCTGTAAGATTAAGCGAGTTTGGTGTTGGCAATATTCAAAAGCTAGATTCTATAAAAGCAGGATCCAATCTACAGATCATACCTACAGTTTCAAACGAAAATTTAATTACCAACAATATTCAAATTGATTTTTCTGAAAATTCAATTCAGAGAACAGCACAAGGATCAATTATCGTACCAACAAGTACTTTCAGAAGAGAAATTAGTACAGATATTCAGGTAAAAAGTGGACAGACTGTTGCTATAGGTGGATTAGTGCTTAATAATAACAATCTAGATAAAAGAGGAATTCCATTTATAACCAGCATTCCTTTCTTAGGAGACATTTTTAGCAATAGAAGAACCGAAAAGAATAAAACAGAATTAATTGTTTTAATTACACCAAAAATTTTAGAGTTAAACAATGTGAATATTAAAAACACTCCAAACTATAGTGAAATTGAAAAAAGATTTACGAAAGATGAAAAGCTAAATTAGAGATTTAACCAGCTACTGTTTTTTCTTTTTCTTTAACAATGTTTTTTAGAAATCGCTTTATTTTCTTTACGGTATTCATAGATGTTTTCACAGTGTCATTTAAAGATATTCCTCTCAGATAGTTTCCCGTAAAGAATATACCTGAATCATTATCCATAAGCTTTTCGATTTTTTTCACTAGATCCAAATGTCCCATATTGTACTGAGGAATTGCTTTTTCATGAATTTTTATAAATAATGTTTTTATTTGATCAGGATCAGAGATTCCTAAGATTTCAGAGACTTCTCTAGCAGTAAGGCTAGCTATATCATCATATCCAAGATCTGAAACTTTTTTAAAGTGAGCGCCACCTATAAATGATGAGAGTAATGCTTTACCGGGCTCTACCGTGTCAGGGAATATACTAGATGTCCATATAGTACCAAGAAGTTTTTTCTGAACCTCTTTTGTACATAAATAACCAAAACCATTTAAATCCATTTTAAGATTTTCTTTTTCTACAACCTGAGCTACTGAAGCAATTGGAACATATTCAATATTTAAAAAATTTGGCAAGGACTCACTAGGTAAAACATATCCATATTCTGCCATTCTGTATGCAGGAATAGCAAATAGTATGGAATTTGTAGTGTAGTTGATTGCCTTATTATTTACTTTAAAAGAAACAATAAAAAAGTCTTTTGCTCTCTTTATTTCAATATCACGAGCCATTAAAGTAACTTTATTTTTAAAGCTCTCATATAAAGAATTTGGCAGTGTTTGCATTCCATCCTTAAAAGAATATAGAGTTAACGGTTTTCTACCTTTAAATATATTGCCTATCTGAGAAAATGTTGAACCTAAAAGAACACTCTTATATTTCTCTTCTAATTCTTTTAATTTAGGGAATACAGCATTAGCAGAAAGTTTTTTTACATCACCTGCATATATTCCATTTAAGAAAGGCTGAATAATATTTTTTAAAACTTCTCGTCCAAATCTTCTAGAAAAGAAATTCTCAATACTTTCTTCTTTATCTCCTTTAGGTAAAACTAATTCTTCAAGCAATGTCCACTTTGCATTTTTAGTTAGTATTTCAGAGTTAAAAAACTCAGAAGGATTTGTGGGAATTTGAACTAGTTTATTATTTAAGTATATAAATCTCTTTTTTGATTTATGATCAGCTTCTTTTAACTCATCTTGGATTTTAAGATCATTAATAATATCCATTAACTCTTTACTATAAGAGCTAAAAGTATAAGGACCCGTTTCTATCTTAGTTCCGTCAATTTCAATAGTTTCTATTACTCCACCAACTCTATTTGCTGGTTCAAGTATTTGAAAATCAATATTTTCTTTATTTAATTCATGAGCCGAAGATAAACCTGCAATCCCAGCCCCAATAATAATTACGTCTTTCATTTCATTTATTTAAGTTCAAAATACTGAACTTTTATTTTGTTAACAAGAGATCCTTAAAATCTATTTTATTATCTTCAAGACAATTAACAATCTGATTATACAGTGCCTGGATTAAATATTTATCCGTGTTTAAGGCTGGAACCCTACGAAAGGTTTTTATTCCTTGTTTTATTGCAAAATCTTTATATAAAATACCAATTTCATAAATGGTTTCTACATGTTCACAGACAAAACTTATAGGGACTACTAAAATATTTGTGTTTATATTTCTCTTTGCAATACCCTCTATAACAGACTCTACAGAAGGTTCTAACCACTTAACTGGTCCAATTTTACTTTGATAAGCAATATGCCATGGTTTTTTCCAGTTTAGTTTTTCTACTATTAAACTTGCCGTTTCATTAATGTGTTTCTCGTAAGGATCACCACTTTCAATACATTTTATAGGAATGCTATGAGCACTAAAAATTATTTCTGTTCTTCTTAAATCCAAATGATTACAAGCCTTATTTATTAAATTTGTATATGACTGAATATAGTCCTCATCAGTGTGCCAGTTCTTAATCAGGTAGAGTTCAGGTTTCGTCATTTCATTCTTTTTTATCCATTCCTCTAAAACAAGCTCTACAGAACCTGTAGAAGTAGAAGAGTATTGAGGATATAAAGGTAAAACTATAATTTTTTTATATCCTTTTTCTTTTAATTCATCTAAAACATCTTGAATAAATGGACGGCAATATCTAAATCCTATAAAAGTATCAATATTCAGTTTGTTAGAATCAATATGTTTTTTTAGTTTTTCTGACTGTAAATATGTTATTGGAATTAAAGGACTAATACCACCTATTTTCTCATACATTATAGAAGAAGATTTACTTCTAGAGTTAGAAATCATCCATGCGATAAACTGCCTTAACGGAGAAGGAAGATTAATAATTTTTGGATCACAGAAAAGATTATAAAGAAAGTTTTTTACGGAGTGTATGCTATCTGGTCCACCAAAATTAGCTAGAAGAACAGCTACCCGATGTAACTCAGACTGACTTTGAATATGTTTTTTGTCTTTCATTTTTCTTTCTTGTTTCCTGCAAGTAATAATCAAAAGTTGACGCAATGTTTCTAAGGAAGAACTGACCAAGGTTAGTGATGCTAAGTACAGAATCTCTGGTAAGAATAATTAAACCTTCTTTCTCAAACTCCTGTAATTTATCAATCTCATAAGCAAAGTATTTATCAAAATCAATATTATATTTCTTTTCAATTTCTGCTTTATTTACTTCTCCATGGCATAAAATCTTCATTATTACTTCTTCTCTGATCAAATCATCAGGACTTAAAACAAATCCTCTAAGAATAGGGATCTGATTATTTTCAATAGTTTCATAATAAGGATTTATTTTTTTTATGTTTTGTGAAAATGTTTTCTGTACATTACTTATAGCCGTTATACCAAAACCATATAAATCACATCCTGCTTTTGTAGTATAACCTTGAAAATTCCTATGAAGGGTTTTATTTCTTCTTGCCTGAGCTAATTCATCATTTGATTTAGCAAAGTGATCCAAGCCTATAAAATCATATCCATTATCAGTTAAAGCTTTAAGCGCATACTGGAATATTTTAATTTTTTCATTGGAGGATGGCAACTTTGATGAATCTATATATTTCCCTTGATGAGGAACCATCTGTGGCAAATGTGCATAATGAAAAAGAGCGATTCTGTCTGGGTTTAATTTTAAAATCAGATCAATCGTTTTTTCAAAACTATCTTTTGTTTGATTTGGCAAACCATAAATAAGGTCTACATTAATCGAATTAAATCCTAGATTTCTTGCAGTATCAAATAATAATTTAGTTTCTTCAAAAGGTTGAATTCTATTTACAGATTCTTGAACAATTGGATCAAAGTCCTGGATCCCCATACTAATTCTATTAAATCCATGTTTAGATAAAACATTAAGATGACCAACTGTAGTAACTCTTGGATCAACTTCAATACCTGCTTCTATGTTTTTTGAAAAGTTGAAATTTTCCTTAACTACATTTAAAAAGTTTTCCAGCTCATTTGGTAAAAAATATGTAGGAGTACCTCCTCCTAAATGTAATTGTTCTACTAAACGATTTTTATCAATAATTTTCCCTATTGAATTTATCTCTTTAGAAATATGATCAATATAAGGACTTACTACATCTCTTTTTTTGCTGATTACAATATTACAGGCACAAAAGTAACACTGACTTTCACAAAATGGTAAATGAAAATAAAGCGATATGGGAGCTTTTGATTTATTTCCTCTTTCATTTGCAGACAGAAAATCTTCTTTACTAAAAGATTCTTTCCATTCAGGGGCTGTAGGATAACTCGTGTAACGTGGAACGCTTACAGAATACTTTTCAAGAAGTTCAGAGGACAGATCAATTGTAGGGGATATTTCCATAAAGACTAAAAGAGATTTTAAGCTGTGATAGCAGAATTACTTGCAAACTGACTTACAGTATCAAGCATTGCATAAACATTTTCTATAGGCGTACTAGGTAATATTCCATGTCCAAGATTACAAATATATCCTTTATTCCAGTCTTTAATCCCCTGAATCATTTCTTTTGTTTTTTGTCTTACTGTTGTTTCATTTGTAAGTAAGATAGTAGGATCCAGATTTCCTTGAAGACCTATACTGCTACCAAAATTATCTCTTACTTCCTGAAGGTTACATCTCCAGTCAAGGCTTAAAGCATTTACTTTTAGCATAGAGATTTTAGGTAGTAAATGATAAGAATTATTCGTATATAAAATCAAAGGCACTTTAAGTGGAAGTAAGTCACTAATTAATTGTTTTAAATATGGAAGTGCAAAAGTTTTATAATCCTCTAATGAAAGTAATCCTGCCCAGGTATCAAAGATCTGCAAAACACTAGCACCAGCATTTGCCTGCATAGTGAGATATAAGAACAAAGTGTTTGTAACTTTAGATAAAAGCTGGTGTGATGCTTCTGGATTTCCATATAAAAACTTTTTGGCTTTATTAAAGTTAGGAGAACTATAACCTTCAGTCATATAGCAGAATAAAGTCCAGGGAGCTCCACTGAATCCTATAATAGGAACTTTAGAACCCATTTCTTTTTTCAATAATTTTATAGCTGTAAGAGTAGGATAAGTTTCCTCATTTGCCATTGGAATACTTAAAGTTTTAATTTGCATTTCATTTGAAATTAAATTATTTATTTTAGGTCCATCCTCTGTGAATTCAAGTTCTAAACCCATTTTTTGAGCAGGAAGTAAAATGTCGCTAAAAACAATAATTGCATCTGTATTAAATCTAGTGTAAGGTTGAATGCTAACTTCTACTGAAAGTTCAGGATCATCACATAACTCTAAAAAGCTAACTTTTGATCTGATTCTTTGATATTCAGGTAAATATCTTCCAGCCTGTCTCATAAGCCAAACAGGTGGTCTTGGTACAATTTCTTTATTTAGTGCTTTAAGTAATAAATCGTTCATTTTTTTATTTTTCAGTTCAGACAAACTGAACTTTTCATATTCTAATCCATTTCCCCAGACCGGATTTAGTGAGTAAATCACACAAATCTTATATTTCTGAATTGTAGACTTACGATATCCTATTGTATCAATCGATGATAGTATGTACGAATATTTATGTTCGTATGTACTATTGAATTATTTGTTTTTATTGATTTTATGACTGTACAATATTAATGTTCGGATAAATAATATGGAATTAAATAATATACTGCAAGAAATTAAACCATTTATCAAAGAGACGCTTCTTCAGTGTGGCTCTATGGCAAAAGAATTTAGAAAAAATGGGATAGACTATGAACTAAAAGCCGATGGTACTAAAGTAACAAAAGCTGATTTAGCAATTCAAAAATTTATCCTGGATAAGCTAACATCAAAATATCCTGACTTTAGAGTTACAGCAGAAGAGATTTTAGAAGGTGATTATTCTACTATAAATACACAAAATTCAACATCAGATTTCAGATGGATTATTGATCCTATAGATGGAACTAGCATGTTTATTCAACAAAATGAAACTTACTTTGGTCACGCTATTGCTCTACTACATAAAAATCAAACTGTTTTTTCTGCATTTTATTCTCCAGAACACAAAATAGAAGGAAAGGAAACCTCAAAATGGAGTGGGATATATTTTGAAGCAAGTGAATTAGAGAATGGGATCTTTGTTAATGAAGTTAAAGTGCAAATCAACACAAATGAAGAGTATAAAAACAGAAGAGTTATTTTAGACAATGTAAAACACAATGATTTAAATACAGAAGGTTTCAAGGTTGAAAACAGATCCAGATCTGCCAGTTTAAGCCTTGCACTTCTTGCAAGCGGAGTTAAAAATTCTGTAGTGGTTTTTGGGAACGGAGATGCCGCCATCTGGGATGTAATTCCAGGAGCATATTTAGTAAAAAAATCTGGTGGGGTTTGTGTTCACAAGAACTTTGAAAATCTTTTCCCTCTAAAAGAAGGAAAAGAAATATTAAAATTAAAAGGGCAAATTAAAAGACCTGTAATTGATGGGGAATACTTTGCAGGATATGAGAATGCAGTTAAATCACTTTTAAATTTCCAAGAAATTACTCCACTGTAACTGATTTTGCTAGATTTCTTGGCTGGTCTACATCTTTCCCTAAATGTTCAGCTATATAGTAAGCTAAAAACTGAAGTGGAATTACTGTAAGAAATGGACTTAGTATTTCACTAATTAAAGGTACATTTAAAACAGTATCAAATACATCTTTTGATTTTTTATCACCATCTACTGCTACTGCAATCATCGGTGCCTGCCTGGATTTAGCCTCTAAGGCATTTTGTAAAACTCTGTCATAAGTTTCACCTGGGACTATTATAGAAACCACTGGAACTTTAGGATCTAAAACAGCAATGGGTCCATGTTTCATCTCACCAGAAGCATAGCCGCTAGCATGAATATAACTAAGCTCTTTTAGTTTTAAAGCAGATTCTAAAGCTATAGGATAATTAATTCCACGACCAATAAAAACAAAATCTTTTTTAGAAGCATATTTTATAACCTGCTCTTGGTAGTGTTCTGATCTAGATAATGTCTGATCAATTAACTGAGGAAGCTGTCTAATTTCTTTTTTTAATGAACTAAGTTTTAAAGAGTCAGGTGAAAACTTTTCAGATATATAAATAGCTAAAAGATATAAAACAAGCATTTGAGTAGTAAAAGTTTTAGTAGCGGCTACGCTTACCTCTACTCCTGATCTGCTTATAATTAAATGCTCTTTGGCTAAATCTGCAAGAGCAGAATCAGGTCTATTTGTAATTCCGATAAACTTAGCACCACTATCAAGTGCTTTTTTTATAGAAGCTAAAGTATCCGCTGTTTCTCCGGATTGGCTAATTCCTATTACTAAAGATTTATTTGTAAGGAGTGTAGCAGAATTTAAATACTCACTGGCAAACTGAACTTCTACAGGTTTATAAGTAAGTTTTTCAATAACATGCTTTCCAACAAGACCTGCATGATATGCAGTTCCACAAGCAAGAATAAGTATCCGATCTATTTCTTTTAGAGATTTAACATCAATGTTTAAATAATCGAGTTGTACAGGCTTTTCAGCACTAGGTAAAAGCTCCTGTAAAAGAGTAAGAACGACTTCAGATTGTTCATGAATTTCTTTTGCTAAATAATGTTTAAATCCTTTTTTATCCAAAACATCTTTAGTTTTAAGAACAGTTTGAATTTCTTTATTAATTTTCTTTCCATTTGAATTAAAGAATTCTGCAGATTCACTGGAAAGAACAGCTATTTCATTATCATGGAGACGGACTACTTTATCCACAAATCTGCTTAGAGTAGGAGTATCACTAGCGATATAGTTTTCCCCATTACCCAAACCAACAACAAGAGGAGATTCTTTTCTTACTGCATAAATTTTATTTTTTTCATCTTTAAATAAAATAGCAAGAGCATAGCTACCATCCAGCTCATTTACTGATTTGCAAATAGATTTTAAAATGGACTTTGTTTCTTTAAAGTTAAAAGCTATTAATTGAACAACAACTTCTGTATCTGTCTGACTTTTAAAAGTTACACCTTGCTGTATAAGCATTTCTTTTACTTCTGAATAGTTTCTTATAATTCCATTATGAACAACTGCAATATTTTCATCAGAATCAAAATGTGGATGAGCATTTACTTCTGAGGGTTCACCATGTGTAGCCCATCTTGTATGTCCAATACCACAATAATCATGCTTTCCATTATTACCATTGTTTCCATTTTTACTATTAGTTAAATTTTGATTAGAACTTAAAACCTCTTCAAGCTTTGAAAGTTTTCCAACTGCTTTAATTACATTTAGATTTTTTCCTTCATGCAAAGCTATTCCACTACTGTCATATCCTCTATATTCAAGACAGTGCAACCCTTCTATTAAAATAGGGACGGCATCTTTATTTCCTACATATCCAACAATTCCACACATGGGTAAAATTATATCTCATAATTACAATTAATATTTATTTTATAATTCAGATTAATTTTCTCTAATGTTTTTAATTATGTTCATATGAGATGTTAGATTATCATTATGGACTTATCTATATCAAATTTATCAAGCAGATTTGTTTTACCTCAAATATTCAAGAAAGAGAGAGAATTATTAGTCTCCTTGGGAAATGGGGATTTTTTAAGAAGAAATAAACCCTTTAATTTAACAGCTAAATCACTAGAAGAATCAAAGCTAAATATCTTAGCCGGAGATATTAAAGATAAAACTATAGATGGTGCTGTTCAACTAACACTAATCCCTTTTCATGGACAAACAGCACTTTTCCATAAAACACTTATTGAGAATCCTGATATTTTTGAACCAAATAATATTAGTTATTTAAGAAAAAAAGGAAGAAATATTTTCAGAGATACTGAAGGGAGTGTTTGCGACAGATTTAGTAACTCTGAAATATCTGGAAAAAATTGTGTGCTAATAAAAAGTCCTAAAGTAAGAATCTGTGATTCATCATCAAATATAGTTGTGCTTCATTCTCCAAGAACATCCTTTTTTAACTGTAAGAATATAATTGCTATAAACTGTAAAGATTTCGAGTTTAAAAACTTAGAAAATAAAATTGTTATTGAGAATAAAGTAACTGATTTAAGTTCAATAGAAATTCCTGATTTTGAGAATGAGTTTTCTATTTATGATTTTACAGTTCATAAATTTACACAAGAAGAGATCGTAGTCGGGTTTTTAGGAACGAGTCCAGATAGAGTTAAAGAGTTAATAGATAAAGCAAAAAACAATCCCGGAGTATGTATAGAACATGATCTTAGCTCATAAATATTTTATCCTAATCCTAAAGCTTTTTTAATAGAATTAACTACTTCATCCAAGATGGCTCCACCAGCAGTTATTACATCAGCTAATCCACCTTTGTTTTGAATATAAGTAAGAATCTGATTAACACTAGGAGTGCAATTTACATCAGAACACCCGCAAACAGTCTGATCACATGAAAGTGATCCGCCAGATGAGCTTGATGAGGAAGTACTCTGTGAGAAAGATTTAGAAGTAAGAGAACCAAATGTACCCCCCACAGATTGTTTAAATTTTACAGTAACATCACCCATTGAAAAGTCAGATTTTAGTTTTGCAGTAAATGATCCATCTCCAGCACTAGTAACTGTTACAGAGTCAAATGAATCAGCCTGACCACTAATAAATAAACTAGCATTTACTTTCGCACCGCCGATGGAAGATGCTACTGCTCCATTTAAAGTAAGAACAGAACTAGAACTTGATCCTGTAATTTTCGATACATCAACATCGGTGACCATACTTACTATATTTAAAAAACCTGAAATTTGAGGAGTGCCTAATGTAGAATTTCTCGAAGCAAGTGAAGCTAAATCATTATTAGTGGTAATTTGCAAAGCACCTGTAAGATCATTTGCCGCCCCACTTACTACTGCATTTTGAGCAAATGCTCTTGTAGAACTTGGAGAGTAGGCTGAGAAATTTACAGGATTATTTATATTTGTAGAGTTATTTATAGCACACCCACCAGGCGTATTTATAACCGTTCCAGTAGTAGTATCAAAAACCTGCAAAGAAACAATCGTATTTCCAGAAGATGATGGAGCATTTAAAGATAGATTTTTTATAGTAATAGTAGTTTTCTTACTAGATGGGTCACTAGCTCCACTTGCAGTATTTCTCTTAACAGGAATTACAAGACTACCAAAAGGAGCATTGAAATCATCTGTATTTATTTTAACTACATAAGGAGAAGAGTTTAATATCAGTGAATCATCTGAAAAACTTATATCAGAACTAGAAGGAGCTACTGCAAAAAAGTTAGTACTTGTCGGGACAAGCCATAAATTTAACATCGTGATTTCTGTCGTAAGTGATGAAGCTGGTTCAATAAAAGCAGGAACAGATAAACCGCCTACAGATATACTTTCATTATCCAGCTCTGAGATTTCCACAGTATTTCCAGTCGCATTTTCAGCACCCGTTAAAACTGCAGTTGTAGAAATTGTATTTTTTGAAGATTCTCCTTTCGCTGACAGTGCTGTTTCTTCTGCATAATTAAAACCCAGAGCTTTTATAGGTGTTCCTAAATCAGCAGTTCCAATCGTTTGTGTGGAAGATGGGGAATCAATAGCATTAGAAGCTGTAACTGTAGCAGTCAAAGGAGCGGAAGATAGTTGAGAACAAAAAATATCCTGTGAATCTAGCTTAATTAATATAGAATCAATCATAGTACTATCAGCAAATGTAGTTATCTCTGATATTGCAAATCTGATTTTTGCTGGAGAACCACTAGTAGACGGAACCAATATATTTGAAGCGCTTAATAAATTAGTAGAGTTTGTCTGATTACAAATAATTGATAATCCATTAGTAGATGAGCAAAGAGGTAAAGTAAAATCATTTATAGTAGTTAGATCTGTGCTTGCACCTTCAGCATCATTATCATCATCAAC
This sequence comes from uncultured Gammaproteobacteria bacterium, assembly GCA_964602915.1. Lineage (GTDB taxonomy): Bacteria > Cyanobacteriota > Vampirovibrionia > 2-02-FULL-35-15 > 2-02-FULL-35-15 > CAZRTB01. The sequence goes on from CAZRTB010000001.1 coordinate 213,088, forward strand.
CACATCACAACTAGAAGGAAGTGAAATTTCAAAAACTGTCATTCCTACTCCACCAAAACTATTTATCAAATTTAAAAAACCTGTGGGTTCACCAGAACTTGATACAGCTCCACTAGTTCCAGGACCTTCTGAAATTAAGATTCCTCTACTCAAAGCCTGGACTACTGGTTGAGCTTGAGAGGTTTTTCCGCTAGTCGTACCTAATATAGCTCCACCAGTAAAAAATGGTGGTGGTGGGCAGAATGAACCGCTTGAACTAACTACAGTAAAAACACTTACATCAGAAGTCTGAAGAGTAGAAAAATTAAGAGACTGAGGGTTAGATCCGCTTGAGCTTGAGGTTCTATTTACACAAAGATTTCCATCTCTAAAAATCTGAACTCCACGAACATCAAAGCCTGCATATGCATTTTTTAAAAATAATGTCTCTAAAATTAATATTAAAAGAATTAAAGCTAAAGAAATAATTGGTTTGTTATTCATAATCTACCCCTAGTATATGAAATACTAATATAAAATCTTAAATATTTCAGCTAATTTTAAGGTATATTTTCTTCAAAGAAAATACTATGAAACTACCCAAGTATCTCCCGAATTTAAAACATCTTCTATACTTGCATTTGGTTTTTTACTAAGAGCTTGTTTTTCTTGTTCAAGCAATCTGTCCTGATAAGTAGGTTCTTCAACTTTTCTTAAAATTCCAAAAGCTACTGGCAATCCACTTTTTTCTACACCCATTTGTCCTAAAACATAAGCTAATGCTTTATCTTCTACAGTAGGATCGTGAATTAAAGCATTTTTTAAATCTCCATTTTTAGCACTGACAACTTCAGCACTAAAACCATTAAGCTTAATAGCTTTATCACTCTCTTTTCCAAATATAAGAGGTTTTCCTGGTGTTAAATAAACTGAATTATCATCTTTTACTTCTTTATCTGTGTAATCAACAAATGCATTGTCATTAAAAATAAGACAGTTTTGATATATTTCTACAAAAGCTATTCCTTTATGATTTGCCGCTTCTTTAAAAACTTCCACCATGTGCTTAACGTTTTTATCTACTGTCCTAGCTATAAAAGTAGCACCAGCGGCAATCGCTAAAGAAATAGGATTTACAGGATTATCAATAGAGCCCATAGGAGTAGATTTAGTTTTTTTGCCTAATTCTGAAGTAGGGGAATATTGACCTTTTGTTAGACCATAAATTTTATTGTTGAAAAGTAAAACTTTTAAATCCTGATTTCTACGAATAGCATGCATGGTATGATTTCCACCAATACTAAGACCATCCCCATCTCCAGTAATTACCCAAACTGAAAGATCAGGATTAACAGATTTTATTCCACTTGCTACAGTTAATGCTCTTCCATGAATAGTATGAAACCCATAACAGTTCATATAATGAGGGAATCTGCTTGAACATCCAATTCCTGAGACAAAAACAAATTTTTCTTTAGGAATCCCAAGAGTAGGCATTACGCTTTGAACTGCAGAGAGAATAGCATAGTCACCACACCCAGGACACCATCTAACATCATTTGCTGACTCAAAATCTGCTTTTGTATATTTAATTGGTTCACTAACTGCCATTTTTATTTTCCTTTTAACAAGCTTTCTGCTGATTCAACAATAGCACTAACTTTTAAAGGCTTACCAGCAACAATATTTAAGCCCTGAGCATCAATTAGGTATTTTGCCCTAATGAGCATTCTTACTTGTCCCATATTTATCTCTGGTATTAAAACTTTTTTATAGTTCTTTAAAAATGCTCCGAGATTTTTTGGGAATGGATTTAAATATCTAAGATGAGCATTTGCTACTTTATACCCCTCTGATATTAAGGTTTCTGTAGCGGCACATATAGAACCATAAGTACTACCCCAACCTAAGATTAAAAGGTCTCCTTTTTCTTCTCCAAAAATTGGCTTAATGTCTGGAATATCATTTTCAATATTGTCAATTTTTTTAGCTCTGGTTTTAACCATAGAATCATGATTTACTGGATCATAACTAATTTTCCCTGTATTAACTTCTGTCTCAATCCCTGTAAGAACATGCTCTAGTCCTGGTGTGCCTGGAATAGCCCATGGTCTGGCAAGTGTTTTTTCATCTCTTAAATAAGAAGAAAATCCCTCTTTTTCTTTTCTAAATTGAACTTGAATATCTGGAAGTTTTTTCGCATCAGGTATTTCCCATGGTTCAGAACCATTTGCTATATAACCATCAGAAAGAAAAAATACCGGTGTCATATATTTAATAGCAATTCTTACTGCTTCAAAAATTGTTTCAAAACAATCTCCTGGAGAACATGCAGAAAGGATAGGAAGAGGACTATCTCCATTTCTTCCAAACATTGCTTGGAGTAAATCTGATTGTTCTGTTTTAGTAGGAAGACCTGTACTTGGTCCACCTCTTTGAATATCACAAATAATTAATGGTAATTCTGTTTTAACAGCAAGATTAATAAATTCTGATTTTAAACAAACTCCTGGTCCACTGGTAGTAGTTATTCCTAGTCCACCAGCAAAACTTGCTCCTAAAGCAACACCAATAGCCGCTATCTCATCTTCTGCCTGAAAAGTTCTAAATCCAAACTGCTTATATTTAGATAATTCATGTAATATATCACTGGCTGGAGTAATAGGATAACTTCCTAATAAAGGCGTTAAACCAGATTTTTTAGATGCCGCTATTAGCCCTACAACTGTAGCTTCATTCCCAGTAATGTTTCTATATTTTCCTGGTTTGATTTTTGCCTGTGCTACTTTATAGCTGGATATAAAAACTTCTGTTGTTTCACCAAAATGGTAACCAGCTTTTAATACTTTTAAGTTTGCATCTAATATTTCAGGTTTATCTTTAAATTTTTGATTTAACCATTCTATGGTTTTTTCCATTGGTCTTGTATAAAGCCAGTACATAAGTCCAAGTGCAAAAAGATTTTTTGTTCTGTCTACATGTTTTGCTGAAAGACTTGAGCCTTCAAGTGCAAGCTGGGTAAGTCTAGAAATTTCGATTTGAAAGATTTTATATTTATTATTAAGTTCTTGATCTTCAAGAGGACTTTTTTCATAACCAACTTTTTTAAGATTGATCTCATTAAATGCATTAGTGTTGACAATAAGCATTCCACCTGGTTTTAAATCTTTTAAATTCGCTTTCAAAGCGGCAGGATTCATAGCGACCAGAACATCTAGAATATCCCCTGGTGTATGAATATCTCTTGAACTGAAATGGATCTGAAAACCACTAACACCTGCTAAAGAACCGGCGGGAGCTCTAATTTCTGCAGGATAATCAGGGAGTGTACTTAAATCATTTCCAACTATTGCTGTAGCATTGGTAAATTGGCCGCCTGTTAACTGCATACCATCACCAGAATCTCCAGCAAATCTTATTGTAGCTTCTTCTAATGTTTCAACTTTTTTTTGCTTTTCTTCAGTCACTGACATCTTTATTGTTATTCTCTCTAATTAGATTGTAATCAATTTTTTGAATTGTGATCAGACTATATAAGTTTAACAGATTTTAACTTAAATAATGAATTTGCAATACTCTTACAAGCTGTATTAATTAGTTTTGATTACTTCTATAGGCCATGGTATTAATTCAAGAATTTTTTCGCTGTTCTTTTTACTATTCTCACTAAATGAAATACCAAGTAAATTGCCCTTTTGTTTTACAGAAAGAAAAAAAGTTTTCTTATTTTTTAAAACTATTTTTGATTCATCTTGGTCAAATTTTACTTCCAGATTTTTATCAGCTTTAGCTTTTTCTTCAAACAAAGATTTAATACTATTAAAAACAGATTTTGAGGTCTCCTTTTCTATATAACGAGTGAGCAAAAGAATAGCTTCATCCTTCTCTTTTGGATTATCAGTTACTTTATATCTAGCTGAGATTATTCCACCAGACTCTGGAATATTTAAATTGAAGTAATCAATTCCTTCTATCTTCGGCAAAAACTCAATGGCACATAAAGTAGTAAAACAATATTTTTCTGAATCTTTAATTCTGTTTAAAGCTGGTAGTTGAACTGCTACAACAGGAGGAATTTGCTCTGAAATAATATTTTTTGATATATCCTGACTTGCCAAAGTAACAAACTTCTTTGCTTCTACATCACCAAGTACAGCAGTATGTAAATCAACAAAATAATTACCTTTCCAGAAATTAATAAGATTTTCTGCTTCACTAGCATTTCTTCCTATTTTTAATTTTGCTTTTTCACCTTTATGAAATAAAGTGTAGGCACTATATGCCCCTGTAAAATCTTTAAATCTATAAATTAATACTCCTGTTTTGTGATTATCTTTTACATAAACCTGTTTAATAACCTCATTTAAAAATAAATCATTTGCTATTTGTTGCGGTATAGAGATAAAGTCTGGATAAGGTTCACCATTCATCCATAAAATACTACTTTCACTAATCCATCCTTGAAGTAAAACATCATTTAGGTTCGGTAAGAACTTATATATTTCACTAGTTGGCGTACTTTCTGGAGTTGGGCTAGTTTGTAATGCAGATTCTGGGGATTTCTGCGTATTTGATGGATTTATTAATTCATCATACTTTTTTATAGCATCAATACTTTCTGGTAAAGTTGGCTTTATAGGAACAATTTCAGGCAATGGCGATAGAGTATTATTTTCAGGTATTTGAGGGGAAGGTGATGGTCCTACCTGAGACTCAGGACTTACTGAAGGAATTATGCTTGGGATTTCTATAGGTATTGAGCTTGGAATAGGTTTAGGTAATTCTAGATTTTGAGCAGGTATTTGTGACTTAGCAGAAGTACTATAAAGTACTAATAACACGATTTGTAAGAATAAAAATATTTTATATTTTAAACTCATAATTACAAAATTATTGTATCAATATTACGACCATTATGTTAGTATTTTCTTTGATTGAAAAAATAAATTTATGCCAAATCTCAAAACCTTAAAACGTAGAATTAGCTCAATAAAAAGCACAAAAAAAATCACGCAAGCTATGAAATTAGTAGCGGCAAGTAAGGTTAGAAAAGCACAGCTTAGAGTTTTAAACTCCAGGCCTTATACAGAAAAGCTAAACTCTTTTGCACTAAGAACTGTTTCTGCCCTAGATAATGCAGACAAACAAGATGTACCTTTAATGAAAGCTAGAGAGGTTAAAAAATTAGGAATTATTATAATTACTTCTGACAGGGGATTATGCGGGAGTTACAATACAAACATTATTAAAAAAGGCGCTACCAGAATATTAGAACTAAAAAAACTTGGTATTGAAGCTAAATTAATCATTGTAGGTTCAAAAGGAAATAATTTCTTTAGAAGAACTAAGACAGAAATTATTGATTCTTTTACACAAATCCCTGCAATACCTACTGTTGAAATTGCAAATCTAATTGCCCAAAGTGCTCAAAAAGCCTTCCTTGAAAAAGAAGTTGATGCTGTTGAAGTTATAGGGACTGACTTTATTTCTATGCTGAAATCAGAAATCTATATAAAGCCATTCTTACCAATCAGTGAAAAAATGAAGCCTATTAGCACAGAGATTACCGGAGATTCATTTTCATCTGAAAATAGTACAACAAGTACAGCAACAAAACAGTGTGTTTTATTTGAACCATCATTAGAAAAAGTACTTGAGGTTATACTTCCATCTTATTTGAGTAATTTGATTTATCACGGTTTATTTGAAGCGAGTTGTAGTGAGTTAGCTAGTCGTATGAATGCTATGTCAAGTGCCACTACTAATGCTAAAGATCTCATTGATAGACTTACCATTGTTTATAACAAGGGACGCCAAGCAACTATTACACAAGAATTGTCTGAAATAGTTGGTGGTGTAGAAGCTCTTAAATAACTTATAGATCTAACACTTTAAAGATTAAATCTGTAAGTCCTCTAATTTCATTTGGTTCCATTACTGTTTTATCAACCCCATTAATTATCTCTAACGTAGTTTTATAGGGATTAGTTAAGTCAGCATTTGTATTTAAAACATTGAATGCTCTTTGGGCTTCAAGAACTAGTTTTTCTATTCGAATCCCACCATATAAAAAATCAAAATCTGTAATTGAAATCCCTTTTACCTTTTCAAAAAGACTTTTATCTTTTTCAATTTCTTTATTAGGCGCAGAGACTCTGGACATTAAATCTCTCAATCGATCCATATTAAGTTCATTTTTATTTTTTAGCAGTTCATCCAAAAAAGATTTAATAAGTCTTATTCTAGTAGCAATTTCTTCTGTAGAAAACTTATTTTTTTCTTTTAAACTAATTAAAACTTTTCCTCGTATTGTCTCTGGTAAAGAATCTAAAATAGTCACTTTATCAGATATGTTCACATGCGATGAGCCAACATAATCAGAAGCTGGTAAAACTATTGAATCTTCTGAGAGACCATCTGAGTGTCTAACAGCATGTAAGATTAACTCTTTATAAGCATTAACTCTTTTACTTACCATAGGACTTATAAAAACCATTGTTTAAACCTTTTCTTTAAAAAATTTATTAAAGCTACTAATCAAATACTACATAAAATAAAATTTAATGTCAAATTAGAATAATCTATATAAATACAGCTTAGAAGAACTAACCTCTTAAAAGTTTTCTACTATATTTTTTTGACAGCTGATTAATACAATAGTTTAAAAGTAAAACAATAAAAATTAAAACCACTCCTGTAGCAAATGCTTTCGAACGAGCATCATAGCTAGTAGCCTGATAATAAAGATGCACAGCTAATGTTCTTGCTGAATCTGGGAGAAAATACGGATAGTCAGTGGATAGAAGTCTGGGCATAGCAGTAATGCTTCCACCCGCTGCAAGAATGAGAACAGCTGATTCACCAATTATTCTTCCAATGCTAAGAAGAATTCCTGTAAGGATACCAGGAAATGCAGAAGGTAATACCACATTATAAATTGTTTGCCATTTATTTACACCAAGAGCTAAACTGCTCTGTCTAAAGCTTTGTGGGACAGATTTTAAGGCTTCTTCAGAAGTACGAATAATTACAGGTAAAACCATTATAGAAACTGATAAAGCACCAGCTAACAATGAATATTCAAATTTTAAAAAGATAACAAAAAATGCAAGTCCAAACAAACCATAAATAATTGATGGAATACCAGCCAGATTCTCAATAGCAAATCTAATCATGGTTGTAATTAAATTCTGCGGTGCATATTCGATCAAATATATTGCAGAAAAAATCCCAACTGGTGCAGAAAAAATTAAAGCTCCAAAAATTAAATATACTGTAGCAAGGATTTGATATAGGATTCCTCCATTATCATGCCTTCCACCTTCTGGAGGAGAAAAGAGATAATTCCACGATAGAACTTCTGGTAATCCATAATAAAATATATATCCAATTATAAAAATTAAAACTGAAACAATTAACCAGCCTGAAAAACTAAGAAGACCAAGTGCCAATCTTTCTTCTTCCCGGATTTTAGAGACTTTATTTTTCATGAGTTGTTTTTAACTCCTGATGTTCTTTTTAAGAGAATATATGATGTAGCATTAATCATAATAATAAATAAAAATAAAATTGCACCAGTAGCAAACAATGCTTGTAAGTGTGGTCCAGGTTCAGCATACTCTATGTCACCAATAATATTTGTTGTTAATGTTCTTGCTAAACTCAGAAGTCCAAATAAACTTGATATTGAAAAGTCAGGCATTGTCTGAGTATTTCCAATAACCATTTTTACTGCCATTGCTTCACCAAATGCTCTTCCAATAGAAAGTATCGTTGCAGTAATTAATCCTGATGAACTCGCAGGGAGCACGACACCATATATCGTCTGCCATTTTGTAGTCCCAAGAGCAATACTACTTTCTCTAAGTTCTTTTGGAACTGCTCTTATGGAATCCTCAGAAATACTTATAATAGTCGGTAAAATCATAACTGAAAGAATTATTATTGCTGCAAGAATTGAAAGTCCTGGTACATCTGCTTTTTGAATTAGTGGAACTATAAATGCCAGTCCAAACAATCCAAAGACAACAGATGGAATACCAGCAAGCAATTGAACAGCAGGTCTTATAACTTGCTTTGCTTGCGATGAAGCAATTTCAGAGAGAAACACAGCACATGCTATTCCTAATGGTGCACTAATAATAACCGCCCCAAAGGTTACATAACAAGAAGCAATTATCATAGGGAGAATCCCATAAAGTTTCTGGGTTACAGGATCCCAGTCAAATCCAAACAAGAATTCCTGAATAGAAATAGTATTAAATAACTGCATGCCATTATAAAAAATATAAATTGTAATCAATAAAAGTGATATTACTGCTAGACAAGCACTTAAAAAGAAAATCTTTGACATAAAATCATTTAAAAAATTAGTCCAAAGTCTCTTCTCTTTTCTTGAAAAATGTTTTAATTGTTGCTCTTTTAATTGCATTCAAATATTATTTGATAACTGGCAGGAATCCCTCATTTGTAATTAGTGACTGGCCTTCTTTGCTTAATACATAACTTATAAATTTTTTAATATCTTGGTTGTTATTTTTATCTTTTAATAAATAATAAAGATTTCTTACTAGCGGATATTTTCCATTATATATATTTTCTTCTTGAGGAGACACTGAATTTACGCTCACACTCTTTATAGTGTTATCAACATAACCAATTGATATATAACCAATTGAGTTGGGGATTAATTTAACAGATTCTTTTACTTCAGCATTCGAGTTATTAACTATTGAACTTAAAGACATTGGTACAACCTTCTGAGTTTTATCCATTAGCATGATATTCATGATCACACTTGTAAAAAGATCTCTAGTACCTGAACCACTTTCTCTGTTTATTACTTGGATTGGTTTATCTGGGCCACCTATTTCACTCCATTTTTTTATACGTCCTGTAAAAATAGCTCTTGCTTGATCTAGAGTGAGATTACTAATATTGTTTGATTTATTTACAATAATTGCTAATGCATCTTTTCCAATTGGAATTTGTTTTAGTAAAAGCTTTTCTTCATGATTTAATTCTCTCGAACTAGCTCCTATATCTGCAGTTCCAATTCTGGTAGCTTTAATCCCACTTGTAGAACCGCCTCCATGAACATTTACATTTATTCCTGTCTTAGAAGAAAAGACTTTTGCCCATTTTTCTGAAATTGGCATTATTGTTGTAGACCCGGCAACTGTTATTGCATTATTCGCTTGAGCACAGGTACTGAAAAAAATTAAAAAACATAATAATAAAGAAAATATATTTGTTTTTATTAAATTAAAGTTTTTCATATATCTAGATTAATAAAAATTATCCTGAATTACCTTAAAATATAAACCTTAAAATCCTATATTTCTTAAGTATTTTTATAGAAATCATACTTTACATACATATAATTTGACTTTTAGACGCGTAATAATATAATTAAGATTACTGGAATTTATAATGCCTTCAATTGAAACTTTTACAAGATTAAATATACCTAAAGAAGAAGTTTTTTCTTATCTTATAAAAACACAAAATATTTCAAAGTATATCTCACCTTTTTTCTCTCTTGAAAGGATTAATTGTAAAGATTCAAATATAGACTTAGATTCATACTTTATTGAAAAATGTGTCTTCCTAGATTCAATTCAATTATTTTATAAACCAAAAGAAATTATTGAGAATAAAAAGATTGTTTATATGTTTGAGGGGTTAATTAAAGGAACCAAGGAAATCGATTTAATTAGTGATGGAGCTTGTACTATCCTGAAAGAAAAATATGATGTTTCTCTCTATAATCAATTTAGCTTAATACCAATTGATTTTTTAATATCAATTCTATTTTCCCTAGATAGCAATATTAAACACTTAAGATTAAAAAATATCATATACAAAGATTTATCGATTCCAAAACAAAAATCTGCTGGAAGTTCTTTGTCTATAAGAAGTTATATTACTATTGATTCAAATATTGAAAGTATAAATTCATTTTTTGAAGATTTAAATAAACTTGCTCTATGGATTTCTCCTTATTTAAAACTAGATAAATATAACAATGACTTATTTTCAATAAATTTTATCTTACCAATTTTTCCTGATCTTTCATGCACTATTAACACCAGCATTAAAAATAAAGTTGAAATTGATTTTTCAAATTCTGTGATTAAAGGTAAAAACATTTGGTCGGCGTTTAAAACTGATCATCAGTTAGTGGTTGAAAACAGAGTAGAGCTTGAAAAGATATCTATGTACTTAAACCTTATCTGGTTGATTCTAGGAAATACCTTAATTAAACAAGAATTAAATAATTTAAACTTAAGGTTAAAAGAAGTTGCTGAAAAAACTTATCTTTCACAATACTTAGAAGCTTCCTTAAAAACTGCTTAGATTATTAAGCTTATTTTCTATGAAGCTCTTTAATTTCATACTTTAATTCACCGTTAATTCTGTCATAAATATATAGAGAAGTAGGTATATTATTAAATAGGTCTTCACCTGCTCTAATAACAGCAACACTACTTCTATTTAATTTACTTAAATCATCTGGATATCCTTGGAAATACCTAAACAAGTATTTTCCCCCAATCCAGTCTTTTGGTGAAACGCTTTCTAAGAATAAAATGTTTTCAAGCCATGGAAGCACTGGAATAAAAATTTCATCATACTGTTTTAAATATTTTGTCACTCTTACTATTGAATAAATATCATTTTCAAACCATGATTCAGAATTTTTTGGGTAAGCTTTATAGTAATAATTGTGTCTTTCGTTAACATCTTGAATACTGCTTGAAATAAAGAGAGCTGAAACCAATAGAAGCAAAAGCCCTAGAATCGCTTTATCAGAATTAGTAATTAACTTATATATAAGTATTGCTGAGGAATAAAAACCAACTGAAGCAAGAATCTCAAACACAGGTAAAGCAGTAATAGTTCTATCTGCATTTGACAAACAATGTTTCATTACGATAGCAGAGATTGGAAAGATTAAAGCCCAGAGGGGAAAAATAAAAAGATTTTTTTCTTTTTTGAAAATTAAAGTAATCGCTCCAATAATTGAAAACCAATAAGTAAAATTCAATAGCTGACCTTTAAATCCAATATGATGTCTTAAGTTTGTATCACCCTGTTTTAAAAGGAATGAAGAGGAAATATAATTAAAATAATTTTTAAACAAGCTTTTTATAGAGTCAACAACATTATTACCAAACACTAAAGAATTAAATAAATCAGCCTGCATATCTCTATTATTAAAGAAAGAATAAAAGAAAGGCATACTTAACAAAATCAACAATGATAACCATTGTAAGGTTCTGGTTTTATTATTTAAGATTTTTTTCAGATTTAGAGAAACTAAGATAAGAAGCATTATAGGAATAAATAAAAAAGTAGTTTTATATGAGTACAAGCTAAAAGAAATCGGAAAAGCAGAACAAATAAAACGTTTATAGTCATCATCTTTAATTCCCTTTAGAAACAAATACATTCCATAAATTACAAAAAATGATGTGACAACAGAATCAACAGCAACCCTTGAAAAGAACAGATGCCATGGAGACAACGTTAAAAGAAATGCTGACAATAAAGATACAAAGTTATTAAAATAAATTTTTGCTAGTTTATAAGTAAAAAATATACCGAGTACTCCAAATATTACAGAGACAAATCTTAATATAAATAGCGACGGTTCAAAAAATCTAAGAAGGAATGCACAGGGATATATAAAAAAGGGACCGCTGATGGTCTCAAAAGATTTGAAAAATACAGGGAAAAACTGATTTTGAGAATTGCTTCCAATTTGAGATATTGAATATGCATTATAACCATTGATTGCTTCAGCAGTATTCATACCTGTAGGAATTTCATCAAGTTTATTCACTCTCATTAAAAATGCCAAGACTAAGATTAAAGAAATATAGATCCATTTTTCTCCTTTTTCATTTAAAGTAAAAAGAATATTTTTAAAGTTTTGATCCTCTATAAATTTGACAAGTAAGAGTACGAGAGAAAAAAGAAATAAAGTAAATCCGAATTTTAAGAAAGGGAAATGGGCATATGAATCATCTCTAAGTAGTAAAGCACAATATCTAAAAAGCGGGTGAAGGTCCTTAGAACAATGCATTGTTGTGAAAATTGCACCAAACAGAAAAACAATTAAAGAGTAAATTGCACAAGCATAAATTACTTTTTTAGAAATAATATTTTTAATTAGTTTTTTTAACATCTTCTATAAAATATCCTGACAATCCTATAAGCAAAAAAGGCATAACCACAATTAACTGCTTTGGTCCATACTGGCACCAAGCATTAAGTTGCATTAAAAGTAGATAAAGCAAATATAATCCAAAAGAAGTTAAAATTACAATTTTTTCAATTTTAAATTTATCTGGCATTATAAAAAGTCCAAGAAATCCTAATACACTTAATGGGGAAAAAGCATAAACTGCTGTTTGTGGATTAATTAAATATAAATTAAAGTTCTGAGTCATATTGGATGGTGATAAATTAGGATAGTTCCAAAGGAGACCACCATACATGTAATAGTTAAAAATAAAAGCTGGCAATAATCCAATTAAAACAAAAATTAAAAATGAAATTGATTTTAAGGGGGGTTCTTTCATAAAAACATATAAAGAAAATGAAAGAAGCAAGAGGGAAACATTATATGAAGAGAAAAATGAAAATCCTAAAAAAAGACCCCCAGCTATCAAATATTTAACTGACGATTTTTTTAAGTTATTATAATTAGAAAATAGAATGTAAAAACTACATACCAGAAAAAAAGCGGAAAAGCACTCTGGGTTTATTTCTAAAGAGTATGGAAAAATTGGAGTACAAAAAATGGAAGACAGAGAAATAAATATGGATGGGAATATCTTATTTGTAATCTTATAAGCAATATTAAAGATAAGCAAAGAAATAATTGACACCGCTAAAACAGAAGATAGCATTGTAACCAAAGAGGTACTTAAAATAAAATTATCTCTATAATTAATTCCTAGGTTATATATAAAAAAATAGATTGCAGAAGAAACAATTTCCTGAAAAGGTTGATTAGCCGTGTAAGTATGATCTTTAAAGATAATTACTTCATTTGAGTTGTTCATTTTAAAAAGATTAGTGCCATCTAAAAAGAAGTTCTTGTTTTCTACTAATGACTCAGAAAAGATGTGAGACATTGGGAAAATAGTAGAGTGACCAGTATTTATAAACATGGTCAACAATCCAAAAGTTAAAAGAAAAAATATGAGTTGAAAAGGAACTTTTTTTACAAAATCCATGATTATATATTATCAATTAGGAAAATTTTAATCCTTATTTATTACAGGAGGGGAAAGGACATCAGAACCTATTACTTCTCTTTTGCCATCAGGTCTCACCCATTCAAGCTTTATAAGAGCAGTTCCTTTATATTCAACAAACTTAACTATAATAGAGTGAATTCCTTTCTTTAATGGGACTTTCACTTCATGAGTAGCTATAGCATGGTCCTGCCAATCATCAATCAGCAATTTCCCATCAATGTATAACTTTGAGCCATTATCACTAGTCAAAATAAACTTATAGTCTCCAGGAGTATTTATTTTTAGATATCCACTCCATATTGCACTAAAGTCATCTCCATGAACTTTTGCATCTGGAGACTTCCAGCCAAAATCAAAATCAATCTTACTCTCTTCACGAGAAAGTACAAGACTATTAAAATTTAATCCATTGTAATATGTACCCAAAACACCTTTAGTGTTTTTTGGACTAGGTTTTGACACTAAAGATTCTTGCAAAGATGGTATGTCTTTAATGGAGAGCCATTTTGAATTTGTGGGTTCATTGTAGACATAACCAATTATTTTACTCTCATCCTCAGATTCATCAATCAAGGAAACCTTTAAAACCCTTTGATTATAATTTACTATCTTTTCATCTCTATTTTCATAATAAACATAGTTTAATTTTTCTTTTTTATTTATCCATTTTTCTGGATTAATCTTCTGTAAAAATAAGAAATTAACTTCATTACATGGGATCGGTATATAAATTCTGTCATAGTCTTTAAATGCTCTTGTAGCCTGAGATATAGCACATGCTCCATAGTCATACCATAATGCAGAATTCTTAGCATAGTTAACAAAGAATCCATATACTGCAGAATTCGCATCTATATAACTTCTAATTAGGAATAAAACAAAAACTAAGGACAAAGAACTAGCCAGAATCATTTTTTTTATTGAAAAAACATATTGTATAAATGAAATTACAGTAAAAAAACCAACTGCCGCTAATATTTCAAAAACTGGTAAGCCACAGATACTTCTTGCCGCATGTGGAAGGGCTTCCCACGTCAAAGCTGGTGGAACTGGAAATAGTAAGAACCACAAAGGAAACAGTAACAATTCACTTTTTCTTCTGAAAAGCAAATTAAAAAATCCTATGAGAGACATCCAAAAAGTAAAAAAGAGTAGTTGACCCCTTTCCCCAATATTGTGCCTGCCATTCCTGTCTCCATGTAAAAGTAAAAAGTCGAAAGACATATGCTTAAAGTAATTAGAAACAAAAACCGCAGGAAGTACGGTTATATCACTTATTGCAAGAAAACTAAGAGGGGTTTTCTTTAACTCTTTTTTAGCTGGATCAATACAAAAATATTTATTTGTTATGCTTAAAAGATTATAACGCCCTTGAATACCATTTATAGTGATAGTAGCAAATATCATAGGTGTAATAATTAAAAATACAACTAATATCCATGTTATAAAATATTTGATTTTATGTTTTAAAAGTTTTAAGTTAATTAAAACAACAAAAAGAAAAATTAATGGTGTAAAGAGCTTAGCAATTGCATAAGAGTAAAAACTTAATCCTATTGGTATAGAAGAAAATAAAATACATTTACTATCATGTTTTACACCTCTTAAAAATAAATACAATCCAAGAACTAAGAACATTGTATAAGAACTTGCATCTCCTACTTGTCTGGAAAACAGCATGTGCCATGGAGAAATTGAAAGAAGAAAAGCCGATAGTAAAGATGTTTTTTTATCGAAATATAACCTGGCAAGTAAGTAAGTAAAAACTATAGATAAAAACCCAAGAACAGAAACTCCAAACCTAATAACTCCGACCGATGGTCCAAATAGCTTTATAAATATCGCCTCTATATAAACAAGTAAAGGATTCTTATACTCTCCAAAGGCTTTAAAATAAATCGGAAAAGATTCCCCATGTTCATCTTTTCCTAGTTCTGAAATGCAATAAGCATTATAACCAATTGACGCTTCATCAGAATACAGACCTGTAGGTATTAAATCTAATCTATAAAACCTGGTAATAAATGCTATAAAAAAAACAAGAGATAAATAAAACCATTTTTGACCATGATTTTGATGAAAGTAAATAAATCTTTCTTTTAGAAAAGAAATTAGATTTAGAATATTTTTTTTATTTTGCCTCAAAGACATCTTTATCACTTTGTCAGATTTAGTTTTAAAATGTCGATTTTCATAGGATATTTTTTATTAATTTTTACAATACACACCTTTACCAACCAACAATTAAAAACTAGTCTGGTAATATTAAAGCTTATGAAAATAAGCAGGTCTGCTATTGAAAATCTGTCGAGGCTTACAATCATTTGTTTTATTATATTGTTTTATTTCTGGGTGGCTTCCTGTGGAACATTTTCATTCGATATAAGAAAGAATTTCATAGACAGTACTTATAAGTATTACAATCCACTTGTGACGAACCTGCTATCCGGAAAGACTTACTTAGACATTAAAGTCCCTGAACATATTTTAAAAAGTCCTGATCCTTACAATCCAGCGAATAAAGGTATTTTTTATTATCATGATATATCTTATTATAAAGGAAAATTTTATTCTTATTTTGGCATTTCTCCATTAATTACTTTTTTTATCCCTTTTAAAATTATTACTCATCATTATTCTCCAGAGAACCTTGCTACATTATTTTTCTCATTATTTGCTTTTATTTTTTCTACATTAATTCTTATTGAATTTAAAAAAAGATATTTTGAAGATACACCTGAATGGATGGTAAATATCTCAATTTTACTTTTAGGATTTTCAAGTTATTTAGGATTTCTTATGAGGAGATCTGAAGTATATGAAGTTGCTATCTGTAGTGGTCTTTGCTTTTTAACAGGTGGAATATTTTTCCTGATAAAAGGATTTGAAGATAGTAAAACCAGGTTCCCATTTATTCTATTATCAGGGATTTTTATAGGACTATCTCTGGGATCAAGACCCAGCTTTATATTTACTTCTATTGTACTATTTATAATTTTATCAATTAAAGCAAAATTTAATTTGAAAACAATTTCTACCTATCTAGCTCCTTTTCTTCTCATTGTTTTTATACTACTTTTATATAATTACTTAAGATTTGAAAATCCTTTTGAGTTTGGTCATAAATATCAGATAGGTAACTATGATCTTAGAAAACAAAAACTTTTTATACTTAGTAATGTACCTTTTAATATTTATGAGATTTTTTTTAGAACATTAAATGTAGATTGTAATTTTCCATTTTTTCATCTAAATTCGATTTTTGTACCGAAATATATACCAAAACCTGCATCAATAGTAAGCGGAGCTATTGCTGGAATTATTCCATGCTTTCCTTTTTGTTTAGTTTTAATTCCATATATCTTTCTTATTAAAATAAACTCATATAAAAAGTATTTCTCAAATTTAGATTTTTCAATAATATATCTTACATTTACTGGGAATTTACTACCTCTACTAGCATATTACAGTCAGGAGATGAGATATAGAGCAGATTTAATGATTTTCATCATAATTTTTACCTGCTCATTCTGGTTTTACTTAAACTCTGTTATCAGCAAGAAGTATGTGGTTTTAATTAATAGCTTATCAATTTTACTTTGTATTATAAGCATTTTCATTGGGATATCACTTAGCATTGAAATGGGTGATATGAGTTTGCATTCTCAAAATCCCATTCTTTTCCACACGCTGGAAAACAATTCAGGGTGGTTAATTTCATTATCTAACGTTATCAAAGCCATCTTAAATTTTATCTTTTCTACCTTCAGTGATTTTATATCTTGTTTATTTTAACTGTACATTTTTGTTTATTGGTTTAAACTGATCTTATGAGTAAGACTAACATTTCAAATGAAGTTTTCGATTATAAGCAATGGGAAGAAAATATCTCTTCTTTAAGCACTAAATATAAAAGTGCTACTCCATTTCCTCATATAGCATTAGAAAATTTCTTACAAGAAGAGATTGCATTAGAAGCTTTGAATGAATTTCCGGATTTAAATTCAACCGGATGGATAAATTATCTACACTTTAATGAGAAAAAATATGGGAAAAATAGATTTGAACAATTTTCAACAAATATAAAAAAGATAATCAGTGAGTTAAATTCTGAAAAGTTCTTGCTATTTCTTGAAAACCTGACAGGTATTAAGAATCTACTAGCTGACTGGTCTTTAGAAGGCGGTGGATTACATCAGTCTAAAAGGGGCGGGTATTTAAATATACATTCAGACTTTACCGTACACCCACATAAAAATAATTGGAAGAGAAGAATTAATGTCCTTGTTTATCTAAATAAAAATTGGGAAGAATCCTATGGAGGACATTTAGAATTTTGGGATAAAGATGTACAACATTGTAAAACAAAAATTCTCCCTATCTTTAACAGAGCTGTGATATTTAATACCGATCCATTTTCATTTCACGGACATCCAAAACCCATGCTATGTCCAGAGAACACAACAAGGAAATCAATTGCTCTGTATTATTTTACAGAGGAGGAAGAACCCTTATTAATCCGTTCTACTAACTATAAACATCTTCCATCTGACAGCTTTTTAAAAAAATTGTTAATTGCTTTAGACAAATTTATTCTAATGACTTATGACAGAGTAAAAAGAATATTTAAACTAAATGATAAATTTGTAAGTAGTTTATTAAAATTGTTATCAAAAGAAAAGTAATTACTTGATCTTTTGCAAATCAAATAACTTTCCCCAATTTCCTTCAAGTACAGGTTTTAGTTGGGACTCCCAAGGCTTTAATGAACCTTTATAATTCAACTCTTCTCTAGATCCCCAAAATATATACCTAATATCCATTTGATGTGCATATTTTAACCAGTTTTTATCTCCCATCATTATAAGCATCAAAACTTTATCAGCAGAATCTACTTTATAACCATGCGACCATAACCACCCAGGATAACCAAGAGCTAATTTCCTTCCACAATATGAAAGAGGATGTCCCCATGTGGGAAAAGCCGCAAACCTGCTATTAACATCAATATTCTCTAAAGCACCTTCTACTTCTAAAGTTTCAGAATATCTAAATACATTGAACCCAACATCTCTTGGAAATCCACCACATACACATACAAATCCTGAAAAGAAAAGTAAAAAACAAATTACACACTTTTTAATCTTGTCCAAATTTGAAATTAGTCCTTCCCATAAATATGGAAGGATAATCAGATATGACCATAGTAAAAGCTTTATATTATCCCACTCCCATGGAGCGAACATAACATTAAAAAATAAAATCATTGTTAAAACACCAATGTATATAAAGCTTTCAACCTCTGAGAGATTGTTTTGATTAGAAGTTTTTGTAGCTCTACTAGCAGATAATTTAAAGAATAGAAATAAAGCTAATGGTAAGAAAATACCAAAATTTAATCCCCAAAAACTTATAAAGTCAGTTTTTTCTTGCATCCAACCTAATTTAAAATGAATTATAGATGAAGATTTAAAGTTATTCGTAATTAAAAGGATTATAAACGTTGAAAGAGGAATAGAAAATCCAGCTAACTTTAAAATGTGAGATCTATTTTTAGTTGAAATTATAAAAAACCAAATTAATATTATAGTTAGGAAAATGAAAGTGTGAACATGAAAAAATGGCATTGATGTATAAAACAAGATCTCAAGCCATAAAGGTAAAACCAAATTATACTTCTCTGCGTCTTTATTAAAAAATCTTTGTCTCCAGCTATTTAATAAAATTAATCCAACAGGAATAGAATATAGAACCCCTCTTTGCGTTATACACACTGATAAAAAAATGTTTTTCCATGCAGAGTCTTTTTGATAGTCAAAGAACTGAAGTCCATTGAAAAATTTAAACCCTAACAAACCACCATTAAATAAGAATCCAGCTAAAGTAAAGGTATTTCCCCATATAAATATCATCAACATTATAGATATTGAACATATAAGTCCTACCCAAACAAGGCTTTTCTGCAAATCAAAACCACTAAGAACAAGAAGACTATTAAACAAATCTATTCCAATAGGATAACGTATTTTATCTCCATAAAATATGCTGTTATCAGGCCAAAATACTGCTCCTTTTGCCAAATATTGAATATAGTTAATATGAAGAGAGATATCACCCAAATTATTTGGTGATAGGACTCTTAAATCATCACCAACTTTATAAAAAATCCATAAAAAAGCTCTCAGCGAAAAAAACAATGCGAATAATAAAACTAGTTTTGATATTAGGCTTTGATTTTTAAAATCTAATTTAAAATTTAAATTTGTCTTAAAAATAACTTTTAAAGAAATTGCTAAGCCTATATATAAAGAGGCAAGCGCTAAAATTGGATTTAATTTACCAAAGATAAATCCAGAGAATAATCCACATAAAACTGAAATGCAAACAAAACAAAAAAAAGCTGTTATAACCCTTATAATCATAAACTTCCTTTGCTATATTTTAAAAATCGACTTGGTACTATTTCTTTATTTCCATTAATATCAGCCCATAGCATTTTTAATACTGCTCCACCACCTTCATCATAGAATCCCACCTTAACTTTTTTCCATTCATTATTACCCTGAACATCAGCAACTACCTCTGTTATTCCATGCGGACCAGGATCATTGATTATTCTTTTCCCATCAATTTCTAAGAAGCCACCGTCATCCGTTGCTAAAATTAATTTCCGAATTGTAGCAGGTATTAAAATCTCACCTTCATAATATGAACTAAAGGGTGGCATAAGAACTCTGTTTTCACCTTCCCAATAAAAGTTAATATTGGTGGCTTGTTTCTTAAATACTGGAGACCCACTCCACCCTTTATTAGAAAAATAGTATCCAATAAGTCCTTGTCCTGGTACAGCTGGATTTGGTTTAAAGTCAGGTATCCTATTTTCAAAAACCACTTTAAATTTATCACTATTGAAATATAGCTTAGACTGATTTTGAAAATCTCTTAAAATAAATTTTTCTGTATAGTATGTATTTTGTAGATTTGCTTCTACTTCAGGAATTCTATTTTCTTCTACAACTAGAAAATCTGCATCAAATTTTGGTGGAATTGCACCTGTTCCATAAAACGCCACTTTAGGGAAATCTCCTAATACCCATGGTAAAGGCCATTCGCCAGATCTTAAAACCAGCCCACTAAGACTATAATTAGCCTTTGATATTTTAACCATTTTAAATAATGGATTAATTATTGTATTTAAGTCTTTGAAAGTATGCACATATACATATGGCTCTTTTTTATCTGCATAATTAACAAAGTTCAATAAAAAACTTTGTATTGTAGTAATAAAAAATATTACAACTAAAGCTATAAAACTTTCTGATCTATGCTTTGAACCCAGATAGTCAGATGCCATTTGAGCAAAAACAAAAAAGAAAGGCCATAATATACTTACGATACACCACGGTGTTTTATATGAAATAAATGAATAAACTAATAAAATAAATAAGGCATAAATTGATATAAATTTAATCCACTTAGAAAAATTCTTAAAAAATAAAATTATAAAAACCAATCCAATAAAAACAATATATTCATAGTGTATGAACAAGTTTAGCCAGTAATAAAATGGTTTAGAGTGACCTGCTGTACTTACACCTGTATGAAACCATGCTCTAAAAGTATCTATTAAACCAAAAATTCCTTTTGGATATAAAAAGAATCCTGAATAAAAAAGAAATATCGTAATTAAGCAAATGATGATTACTTTTTTTAGATAATTCTTGTCCCACTCTTGAACGGCAATTTTTTCCTCTTCAATTTGAAAATAGTTTTTTAAGTATGTTGGGGAAATCCATGCTACATAAAATCCAGCGAAATGAATGATGTATGTTTCTTTGGTTAGAATCATTCCTGTTATTCCAATGGCTAAACACCATAGATACTTTTTTAATCCTTCCCTATGCAAACCAACTATTCCATAAAAAATCAAAATAGCAAAAAAAACAAAATCTGTCTCATGGATAGCATACTTACCATAAAAGACCATTCCAGGAGATAAAGCCATTGCCAATGCAGCAATGTAAGCTACCCTTTTACCAAAAAATCTTGAAAACATTGTAACTAAAACCACTGTTAAAAAACTTAAAAGTGCAGTAGGAAATCTAAGAATAAAGTTACATCTACCAAATAAACTTTGAAATAAAAAAACTATATAAAAATGTAATGGACCATGGTAATTAGTAGGATCATATCTATAGCAACCAAACTCAACAACTCTATCAGCAAACCATCCATTAATACCTTCATCGTGATGAGGAGGTTTTACAGAAAGCATAATAAATCGCATACAAAATGCAACTAATAATATTAAAACTAAGTGCCAATTAGTTTTGTTATCTTCATTTTTAAAGAACTTACTTAACATTTATAAAGCCTTTACCTAATACATTTTAATTTGTTTTAATTTATTTATGCATAAAATAACAGAAAAAAATCTACTATTACAGATAAATCAAACAACAAACTTATTGTTTTATGCGTTAAAATAACAATATTAAACAGAATAAATTAAATGAACAATCCTAAGTCACAAATCACAAGTCAACAAACATTAGAAACCCGTCCTTGGGGTGGATTTATCGTTTTAATTGACGATGAAAACTGTAAGGTAAAAAAGTTGTTCTTAAATCCTAAAAAAAGATTTAGCCTTCAGTACCATAATAAAAGGCAAGAGACCTGGACTATCGTTAAAGGAAAACTTGAAATTACTATTGGTGATAAAAAAGGTATATATTCATATGGAGACACTTTAACAGTTCCGCTAGCTACAAAACATAGAATAGAAAATATTGGAGATGAAACTGCTGAAATTATTGAGGTTCAGACTGGTTCATATTTTGGCGAAGATGATATTGTCAGACTAGAAGATGATTTTGGGCGTGTTGAATAAAAATCTTGAAAACCTAATAAAAGCTGGCATTGAAGAGTCTGAAGCAAAAAAAGAGCTTTCAATTTTACAGAAAGAAATTAAGGATGAGTCTCGGATTGAAAAAATCATAGAAGAAAGAATTAGAGCCAGAAAACCAATTCAATACATTTTAGGTAAGTCTTACTTCATGGATTTTGAAGTAGAAGTAAATAAAAGTGTTTTAATTCCAAGACCTGAAACAGAATTGTTAGTAGAAGAAGCTGTTCTTAGAGTTAGATTACGACCAAACTCTACGATAATTGACATAGGAACTGGATCTGGCATTATCCCAATTGCTTTAGCAAAAAGATTTCCTAAATCCGAAATTACGGCGATAGATATAAATAAAGAAATAATTGAACTTGCCAAAAGAAATGCTTGTAAAAATAATGTCAGTGGAAAAATCAATTTTAAGATTTGTGATGTTTTTTCAGACTGTTTCAAAGGGTTAATCAATGCAAACAATTTTGACATAATTATTTCTAACCCTCCTTACATTAGAGAAGATATATATGAAACTTTAACTCCTGAAGTTAAAAATCATGAACCTAAATCTGCACTCACAGGATCAAAAGAAAATAAATCAGGGTTAATATACTATGAAAGAATCATAGAAGTTTGTCAGGCTAATTTTTTCGGGTTTGAAATTGATCCTTCTCTTACAACTGAATTAAAGGCATTATTAAAAAAACATAGTTTAAATAATTATGAGATTGTAAAAGATTATTCAAAACTGGATAGGTTTTTATTTATAAGTAGAGACTTTAAGTAGTCTTAAGGCTTTTAATTAAATCAACCATCATTTCATTTTTTGCTTTTTCCTGAAGTATTTGATTTGATAGCTGTTCTGTCAGTTTTCTGATTTCTTTATTTTCCTGAAGTATTTCTTTATTATCGGAATGAGTTTTTTCTAATTTTTCTTTTTCTGACTTGACTTTGTAAAATTCGCTATGAAGATCTGAAAGCTCTTTTTCTCTTTGACCTAACTGCCAGCTTATTTTCTGGATTTGACTTTCTAGAGAATTAATATGAAGCTTTAATTCTGAAACTAAATTGTTCTCTTGTTTTAAAGCAATTCTTTCATCAACTAATGTTTTTAAGATTCCTTGAATTTGTTTAGAAATACTATCAACTGACGGGTTAGCTTCACTACTATCACTGGACTCCCAGAGATCTTCAAACCCTTCTAGACTAGTATTTCTTTTTGGTAGTCCCATTTTTTCCTTTTTACTCTATCAGCCTTTACAGAACAAGATAGGTAGAAATTAAACAAATCCTATATAGTTAGACGATATTATCTTGATTTGTTCCCTCTAAGTTCCATAATTATAGCTTACTAGTCTAAATCATCTAAAGCAAAAGGATTTACCGGATTCTGAGGTTTTACCTGTTCTTTTTTAGCTTCAGGCTGAGGCTGGGGTTTAACTGGCTCTTTAGATGCTGGTTTTTGCATGCCTTGAGGAGCTCCTTGTAAATTTAGTGCATTTGCATATGCCATAACTGTTAGTGAACAGAGTTTTAATTGTTTTACATACCACATACAAAGCTCTTCCTGACACATTACAGGGACTTCTTTATTTATGCTTAGTAGTGGGCAGTAAGGTGTATCAGCCATAGTTCTTATTCTAACATTTGTTAAGTTCTAAGCTATATAAGCTTTAGATTTTATTTTAGACGTATTGTTTTAATTTAAGATTCTAGAAAATCGGCTACATGCTTTCCGGAGCATTAATACCAAGAATTCTAAGTCCATTAGCAATTGTAATTTTTACAGCTTTTATCAACCCAAGCCTTGCTTTTGTGAGGTTTGTATCTTTAGAAATAACTCGACATACTGTATAAAACTGGTGAAGTTCACTAGCTAAATCTTTCAAATAATTAGCAACTCGGCTTGGAGTTCTTGAAAGGGCAGAAGAATTAATCTCATCAGGAAAGTCAAGGATCTTTAGAATTAAACTCTTCGTAACCTGCAATTCTTTTTCCTCCACAGAAAAAAGACTTAAAAAGCTTTCACTTAATAAAAATAGCTTTTCCAAATTTTCTATATTCATATCAGGGAATTGGTCTTTAACTTGTCTAAAAATGCTACAACAACGTGCATGTGCATATTGAATGTAATAAACTGGATTATCCTTGTCTTGCTTTTTAGCAAGATCAATATCAAAAACCATTCTGTTATTAGGACTTGTTTCAATTAAAAAGTATCTGAAAGCATCAGAACCAACTTCTTCCAAAACTTCCTCAACAGTAACAACTGTACCTGCCCTTTTTGACATTTTTACTTCTACACCATCTTTTTTAAGACTTACAAGTTGTACAAATATAAGTTCAAGCTTATTTTCATCTAATCCAACTGCTTTCAGTGCACCTTTAAGACCAACTTCCTGCCCATGATGATCTGCACCCCAAAGATTAATTAACTTTTCAAACCCCCTTAAAAACTTATTCTCATGATAAGCAATATCTGCTGTTATATATGTAGGTCTTCCGTCTGCACGAACTAAAACTCTATCTCTAACATCACCGAATTCCTGAGCTTTAAACCAAAGGGCTCCATCTTGTTCATAAGTAAAACTGTTTGATTTTAATTTATCAATTGTTTTTTGAACTGCTTGGTCTTCATGTAATTTGGTTTCACTAAACCAATCATCAAACGTCACATTAAATGAAGAAAGAAGGTTCTTTTGTGAATTTAAAATTATCTCTTTTACTTTTTGTCCAAGCATTTCTTGTGTAGGATTATTCAACTCTTTCACAGCTATTTTTACATATGTTTCAAGGAGTTCTTTAGGGTAATACTCTTCTTTCCACTCTACATTTTCACCATTCATTATTTTATAGATCGCCCATGATGATTCTGAGAGTTTAGAGATCTGCTCTCCATAATCATTTATATAAAATTCTTTTTTTACATCATACCCTGCAGACTCTAAAAGATTAGCCAGGCAACTTCCTATTACTGCTTGCCTTCCATGTCCTATGTGCAGATCTCCCGTAGGATTTGCTGAAACAAACTCCACAAGAATTTTTTCTTTTGATTTCTTCTTTCCCAGACCAAATTCTGATCCTAATTTATGAATTTCTGTAACTGATTCAGAAAGTGCCAAATCTCCAACTATGATGTTTATAAAGCCTGGCTTTGCTACTTCGATTTTAGAAATCAGCGTCCCATTTACATTAATTCTACTTTTTATTTCATTTGCAATCTCAAAAGGATTTTTCTTTAGTTCTTTTGATAAGATCATTGCTATATTTGTAGCGACATCGCCATGCTCTTTTATTTTAGGTCTTTCTAACGATAAAGAATCGATCTCTTTGTTTAGTGCCTTTGAGATTTCCTCTTTTATTTTAATTTTATAGCTCATTTTATTATTACTTCAATTTCAAAAGATCTATTCCATGGAAGTTTAAATTTTACATCAACATTACCAATACCTAGTATATCTGAGAACTCTTTTACATAAGGAATCATTTTACTTTCTAATTCAGCCTGAGTAATATTTATATGTCTAATTACGGATTGATATGCATAGTCATCAATAAATCTTGTAAAAAGACACTTCTTAAATGCTTCTAATTTAAAACGACTTTCTTTTTCTGCAATCCAACGATTTACACCCATACTTAATGCTGAACCTGTACTGTTTGAACAAGTATTCCACGCAGAATAACCATAACAAAGATCAAAATTAATCTCAGATTCCATAAGAGCTTTTATTAATTTTGGATCTGCACCATTAGCATAAGCAAGATCAATTAATATGAATGGCTTTTGTATTTCCAGAATTTTATCTATTAATTTTTTTGCATTTTCAGAAGTATCTTCAATTTCTTCTTTAAAAATATGATCACCTTGTTTTGAATTTGATGAGTGAATAAACAGAGCAATATCAGAATCCTCTGCCTCTTTAAGATCAAGTCCTAAAGTATCAATTTGATTTATCACTGAGGAATAAACTGTATTTGATTCATATTTTGCCATTTCATTTTTACCTGATTCACTATTAAAAATCAAAGATACTGAGGGCTTAATTTTAGATTGATCAAGAACCACTTTGAGCATCAGGACAAGAGGTATTTCATCTGTTCCAGAGATTACTTTTGCTTTACTTAAAAGATTTTGTTTTCTTATTTGTTTTGATAGATATTCCGCCTCAACAACATTAATTCCATACTGAGAAGAGTCATCACATGAAAAGATAAAATAGTTAAATTCTTTTTCATTTAACAAATCTAACCAATAAAGATTAAGTGCAAAATTTTTATCTCTATGATATTTAAAGTCAGCCAAAATATCAGGAGGAACGGTTTTAGAGGTTTCATACCATTTGTTTAGAAGATCATGATAAGAAGACCCTTCTTCTTTTATATTTCTACCTACTTTATGAGTTAGTTCAGACCATTGAAATATTTTTTCTCCATATTCTTTCCAATAAGATTTTTCTTCTTCATCATTGTTATAGTTCGGGATTCTCATTACTGAACTAAATCCATATTTATTTAAATCTTTTAAATTTAAAATCTTACTGGCACGCTTTTTTAATATATTTAAATCTATAGAATGGATTCTACTTTGAACAAGTCCACCATAAATAAAGTTATCTAAAGATATTACTAAAGCATTAATATCGTCCAGGTTAATAATCCAATTATCTATATAACTCAAATCAGAAGAAGATTTCAATCCTCCTAAAAAGTCTCGCCCAGGTAAGACTAGATCTATTCCAGAGAACTCTGCAATTTGTTTTGGAAGCAAATATGAGACTGGGCGATTATCTAAAGGTAATAAAGCAATATTTAACACATTAAGATTATAAAGCGTATTTATTCAAATTAGTTAGAGAAATAATGTTTTTAACCCATAATTTGACTTTTATAATTAAGTAACTTAGAATTTAAAGTGTAATTAACCATGAGAATAGACCCAACTTCAGCTCATATTTTGTTTTTAGCAAAACCTCAGCTTTTGGGTGTTACTGATCAGTTTTATGAGACTTTTTTTAAAAGATCTAACTCAGATCCTCGGCTAAGATTGGCAAATGAAGCCTTAAAAAGATCATGCGAGGGCTTACGTTTTGTACTGTATGATGACTTAAAAGGCTTTTGGCCATTGACCTCTTCTGACAAAGAAAATGTATATGTCATAGGTAAATTTGAAATCAAACCACCTTTACATCCAGATGAACGCATAGAATATGAAGATCGGTTTAAAGGTGATTTATATAAATTATTTGGGAATTTTTACCCCGAGAGATATCTTTGTCCCATCAATCTACGTGTTGATCTTGATGAAGTTAGCTTTGATATAAAGAACTGTAGTAAGCATTAATTATATGAGTTTTTTTAATCGCTTAAAACAAGCATTGTTTAAAACTGGAACTCTTATCCCTAATAGGGAAGAAAAATCCGAGTCTTCACAATTAAAAACAGAAGAAAAAATTCTAATCAATGAAGATTTTTTTGACAGCTTGCTTGAAAAGCTAATAAAAGCTGATGTGGGTTTAGATCTATCAGAAAAAATTGTTGAAGATTTAAAATCTAGCATTAAAGAAAAAGAGATTTCAGACATAAAATTAAAAACTAATATTAAAAGCATTATTAAATCAAGCTATAGAAAAGAGTTCAAGCAAGCTGAACAAGAAGCACAATTAACAATCTTTCTTATTACTGGTGTTAATGGGTCAGGGAAAACTACTTCTATAGGAAAGCTTGCAAATAAATTTAGGGGTGAGGGGAATAAGGTTTTAATAGTTGCAGGAGATACATTTCGAGCGGCGGCAGAAGAACAGCTCAACATCTGGGCTGAGAGATCTGGTGTTGAGATTTTTTCTCCTAAAGAAATTAAAAAGCCAGATGCAGTAGTTTATTCATCTCTTGAAAAAGCGAATAAAGAACACTTTAATTTGGTAATCATTGATACAGCAGGAAGACTTCATTCACAAATCAACTTAATGGAAGAATTAAAAAAAATTGATTCTGTTGTAAATAAATTTCAAAATGAAACCACAAAAATTGAAAAATTAATTGTTCTTGATGCCACTATTGGTCAAAATGCTATTAACCAAGCAGAAATGTTTTCAAAGGTTGTAGGATTAACAGGAATCATTCTTTCTAAGCTTGATAGCTCAGCCAAAGGCGGTGTCATCTTAAATATCATGAATAAGCTCTCACTACCTGTACTGTTTATAGGAACAGGTGAAAAAATAGAAGATATTGTAGACTTTAATTTTGACGAGTACTTAGACGGGCTTTTAAACTAAGTGTCACTTTCCAAAGGTTCAGGCTCACTACCAGGAAAATCTTCTCCATCACTAGTTGAAGTATCTTCTCCATCAACAGATGATCCCCCATCTCCAAGGTCTTCTAAATCAGAATTTCTTGTACAGCAACAAAGCTGAGATTTTCCTCTTGGTAAAGAAATAATTTCTTCCTCTGGTTCACATATAGGTCCGGTAGTAGAAGCATCAACACAATCTAAATCTTCATACTTATTACTTAAAAGCTCACACTGTGAGACTCCACCATGTCCACCAGAATTTTCACCACCTTTTGCATATGCTAAATTGTTTAAGCATAATAAGGTTATAGTCATAACAAAAAAACTATATTTAGCTTTCATAATCACATCTCCTTTACCACTCTTTTTAATCATAATTACATTTTTAAAAATTACTTCAAAGGCAAGAGCTTTCCCTATTTACAAAGTGATAATCATCACAAAATAAAGAGATTTGATTAGTTTTAGCTAATTAACTAGCAGAAAGCTTCTAATGATTTAACTATTAGTTTTGTTTTTGCAAATTGATACTGGAATCCATCGAAATAGTACTGATTTACTTTCTCTACTGTAATATAACTTTTACTTTCAATAACTACTACATCACCAGGATATTTTATAGTTTCTTCCAGAAGAAGCTTACCAATCAGCTTATAGTCGGGAAGCTCATTTACGTCAATCTCACAAAGGTTTGAAAATTTTCTTCCTAAGTACATTATAAATTTAATAATACCCGTAAAGGTTATGCTTTTATTTACCTAGACTCTAGTATTACAATCTGAAGTAAAGGTTCTCTCTTAAGTTCCTTATGAATGAGCTTTATTAACTCTTCATTAACCTTTTTCTTTAAAATATCCATCGATTCTGGCTTAGTCGAAAGATGTTCAAGATTTTCATTTAAAGTTTTTAAAATTATTTTTTTTGCATCTGTAACGAACTCTCCATGAGTATTATCCTCCTGAGCAAGAACTAATCCTTTTGCTTCTATTACAGGTTCAGCTAAAACTTTTTTATTTTTTATAGTTACCATAATACTTAAGAGTCCTTCAGAAGCCAGCTTCTGTCTCTGTTCAAGGATATATTCATCTACATCCCCAACTCTTGTACTATCCACCATAATAATTCCTGCTGGTACCTGTCCATTCAATTTTGCTGTGTGATCTTTCAATTCAAGAATATCTCCATTTTCCATAATAAAAACATTTTTAGGATCGACACCACATTCTGCTCCCAGATTTCCATGCATTACAAGCATTCTATATTCACCATGTGCTGGTAAAAAATATTTTGGTTTTACAATATTCAACAGCATTCTTTGCTCTTCTTTACATGCATGTCCAGATACGTGTACACCAGCTTCACGCCCATAAACCACGGTAGCACCTTTTGCACTTAATGCATTAACTACATTTGCAACTGCTCTTTCATTTCCAGGAATAGGTGTTGCCGAAATAATTATTGTATCCTTTGGTTGAATAGCAATTTGCCTGTGTTCGTCAAAAGCCATTCTGGTAAGAGCTGAAAGAGGCTCACCCTGAGAACCAGTGGTTAAAATTACAATTTTTTCATCTGGAAGTTTTTTTACATCATCTATATTAACAATGAGTCCATCTGGAAATTTCATATGTCCAAGATCTCTAGAAATAGTAGCTAGAAGTAACATTGATCTGCCAAAAATAGCAACTTTCTTCCCAGTTTTTATACAAATATCAAGTATTTGCCTTACTCTATGAACCTGAGAAGCAAAAGTCGTAATAATTATTCTTCCCTCAGCTTTATTAAATTCTTCTTCCAGCTTTGCATAAACAGAACGCTCTGAAGGGGTGAATCCTTCACGCTCTACATTTGTACTGTCGCTTATTAAAATGTCTACTCCTTGTTCAGCAATTTTTGCAAGAGTAAAAACATCAAAGAACTCACCATCAACAGGAGTAAAATCAAATTTAAAATCTCCTGAATGAACTATTTTCCCGCTAGGAGTATGAATAATTAAACAGAAACTATCAGCAATAGAATGAGTGTTTCTAACATAAGTAAATGCCAAAGAACCAATTTTAAAAGTCTGTCTTGGTCTTCCTTTTTGAAGAATAGTTCTGTCTAGAACATCTGCATCTTTAAGCTTTTGTTCTAATAATCCTATAGCTAGCGATGGACCATAGATTATAGGAATATCAAACTGCTTAAGCATGGGCACTATACCACCGATATGGTCTTCATGTCCGTGAGTAATTACAAGACCTCTAATTTTATTTTTATTCTGGATTAAATAAGTAATATCTGGTAAAACTATCTCTACCCCTGGCATCTCATCAGTAGGAAATGCTAATCCACCATCAATAAGAACAATGTCATCTCCATGTTCAAGTATCCATGTATTTTTTCCTATTTCGCACATTCCACCTAAAGGAATAACTTTAGTTACTGCACCTTTAATAAATGGAATAGGATTTAAATCATCACCTTTTTCTACAACAACAGTGTCATCACCACGTTTAATAATTTTACGAACTTTTTTTTCTTGAATCTCAGTTGACATTACTTCTCCTTAGAAATTAAACCAAAACACACCATTGTGTTTTAAAGAACCAAAAATATAAACTTTATTACTTATGCTTTTAACAACTGACTTTCAGTTTTTTCGAAAATCATCTTTAATTCTTTTTTATCATTCTCATTTAATTTTACTAGAGGTGGTCTTAAGTTTGAATGGCATATTCCTTTTATTTCTAAGACTGCCTTAATACAGGTTGGATTTGGTGCTTTAAATAATGCTTTGAAAAGCGGAAACAATTTATGGTGTATGTCTTTCGCTTTTTCAATTTTACCAGAAAGATAAGAATTAATCATATCCTTAATTTCATTTCCTACTACATGACTGGCTACACTAATAACCCCTACAGCACCGATCGATAACATAGGCAGAGTAAGTCCATCATCACCACTAAAAACAAAAAAATCTTTTGGTGTAGCCTCAATTACCTGACTAGTATGTTCTAAATTTCCAGTCGCATCTTTATAAGAATTTATATTTTTAAATTTATTAGCTAACTCTCCAGTTGTAGAAGGCTCCATATTTATTCCAGTACGACCAGGAATATTGTATAAAATTATAGGAAGGTCTGTAGCTTTAGCAATCTGTGAAAAGTGTTCTATAAGACCTGCTTGTGAAGGTTTATTATAGTAAGGAACAACTGAAAGAATTCCATCTAGACCAAGACTATTTGCCTTTTTTGTAGACTCTACAGCTGTTTTTGTACAGTTTGAACCCGTACTAAAAACTATTTTTGATTTCCTGCTAGCAGTTTTTTTTACGAACTTACAGAGTTCAGTTTCTTCATCATGTGTAAGAGTAGGACTTTCCCCTGTAGTACCTGCAATAACAATAGTATCTGTCCCTGTTTTAATTAAATGATTAACAAGCTTTTCTGTGCTCTCATAATCAATGGATAAATCATCCTTAAAAGGAGTGACCATTGCAGTTAAAATTTGTCCGAAGGGATTTTGCATGTGGATATTATATCAGTTTCAACAATGTTGCTTCATAATCAATAACTGTCTCACATTTTGATACTTATAGTCTATGATACTATAATTTAAATTGTATTTATTTAAAATTTTAATTGTTTAAATCTTTTAGAGCTCCACTATGAGAATAAACCCAACAGCTTTAAGTCTGCGATTTCCACTAAGTCAGGTTAACGATTTAAAAGAAACTATAGCTTCAGAATTTAATCTTTGGGGAATGAGTTGTAGTCATTTAGGTTCATGGAGAGCACTTCATGAAAATAATTTCCCTGAAGCTGAAATAGAAAATATATTAAGGCTTTTTTCCACAAAAAAAGAAATAAATAAAAGCGACATAGAGAAACTTTCTGATGATGTGTTTAATATAACAAATAGTCTGAATGAGAATAGAGTTACTCGATCTGTTCCAAAAAACATCATTTACGCCATCATCATAGAACCATTTACTGATGAAATCTGTAGAACTTTAGACGGACTAGCTTCAAATGAACAAACTAAACCTAAAGCAGAAATTTTTGCAAGCTGGATTTATACATATGCCATATCAAGACTTGGTTTAATCAAAGCTGATACAAAGTTAGAAAAAGAATTAGAAAAGAGGTTTAATAAAATTGATATCGCACCTAAAGCAAAGCATTGTTGTCAGGGATTATGCTCTGCATGTGGAAGAAGCAAGATCGTATTTTCATGTTCCGAACTTAAAGTCTAAGAATTATAAAAATTTGGTATTATTATACTTTCACGAGGTATATAAATATTATGTCTGAAAAAGTAAATATCGCTATTCTTGGTGCTACTGGAAATGTAGGCCGCATGTTTCTTAGAATACTAGAAGAAAGAAATTTTCCTATTAATAATTTAAAGCTATTGTCTTCAGAGAAATCTGCTGGCACTAAAGTTAGATT
Organism: uncultured Gammaproteobacteria bacterium; assembly: GCA_964602915.1. Lineage (GTDB taxonomy): Bacteria > Cyanobacteriota > Vampirovibrionia > 2-02-FULL-35-15 > 2-02-FULL-35-15 > CAZRTB01. Next base: position 245,956 of record CAZRTB010000001.1, read on the forward strand.
TAAAGGGGAAGAATATGTTATAGAATTAGCTACTAAAGATAGTTTTAAAGACATAGATATAGTTCTGGCTTCTGCAGGTGGAACAGTAAGTAAAGAATTAGTCCCTCATGCTGTTAAAGCTGGAGCAGTAGTTATCGATAATAGTTCAGCTTATAGAATGGAAAAAGATGTTCCACTTATCGTAGCTGGTGTAAATAATAATGCACTAAAAAATCACAAGGGTATAATTGCAAACCCAAACTGCACCACTGCACAGTTAGTACCAGCATTAAAAGTTTTAGATAAACTTGCAGGATTAAAAAGAGTAGTAATAAGCACTTATCAGAGTGTATCTGGTGCTGGTAAATCAGCCATGGATGAGTTATCTGAACAATCAAAAGAACATTTAAACGGAAATAAAAAATATAACTCTAAAGGGGTAAATAGAAAATTTGGTTTTAATGTCATTCCTCACATAGATGTTTTCAGCGAAGATGGTTATACAAAAGAAGAAATAAAAGTTATAAATGAATCAAGAAAGATTCTTGATCTTCCTAATCTCAGAATCACATGTACAGCCGTTCGAGTACCTGTTTATATAGGACATAGTGAAAGTATAAATGTAGAACTTGAAAAAAATGTCACTAAAGATCAAATTACTGAAGCCCTTTCAAAAGATTCCCTTATAGAAGTAGTGGATGATCCCTCAAATTCTAAATATCCTATGCCTATTGATTTTGAAGACAAAGATCCTGTATACGTAGGTAGAATCAGACCAGACTCTTCAAATCCAAATACATTTAATATGTGGATTGTGGCAGATAATCTTAGAATTGGCGCAGCTTTAAATGCAGTAAGAATTGCAGAAGTTTTATTAAAAGAGAACTTAGTAAAAACTAAAGTTAAGTAATTTATTCTAGGAACCAATACCGAAGAAACTAGTCTATATATGTAAGATCTTTCATTAACTCCTCCTTCAGATCCGTGGTAAGGGCTATTAACTTAGCCCTTATTTTTAGTTAAGAGAAGTTTAAAAAGAAATCAAACTGGGTAAAAAACTAGTATCAAATTCTTATTAATCAATCCTTTATATAAGTAGATCGAGAGGTTTTTATGCCAGCTAAAGTAGAAAAAGTTTTCAGTACACTTGGATTACACGGTTTCATTGTAATAATGGCTATTGTAATTGGCTTTATTAGAATGACATAAATTTATTTTATTCATTTTACTCCTTGAAAGACGCTATAAACAGCGTCTTTTTTTTGTGGTTTGCTCTCAAATCTAGTCTTACAATTTCAACCTATGTCTTTCTTTGGTAATATTTTCTAGCGAGGTACCAATGAACGAACAAGACGTAAAAAAAGCTTTATCTAAAGTAAATGACCCAGAACTAAATCAAGACTTAGTTTCATTAAATATGATTAAAGATATTAAAGTTTGTGGTGATACGGTATCACTTACAGTAGTTCTTACTACACCAGCATGTCCACTTAAAGGCGTAATTGAAGAAGATTGTAAAAAAGCACTTTCTGAAGTAGGGTTTAAAACCATTACTATAAACATGACTGGAGAGGTTCGCCAGTTCGGAATGCATGGAAAAGAATCTCTAAAAGGAATTAGTCAAATTATTGCTATTAGTTCAGGTAAAGGTGGAGTTGGAAAAACCACAGTTTCAGTTAACACAGCGATAGCACTTTCTCAAATGGGAGCAAGGGTAGGTCTTTTAGATGCAGACATTACAGGACCAAATGTACCTATTATGATGGGTGATCAAGAGCCGCCTATAACAAAGGATGGAAAAATCCTTCCTAAGGAAAGCCATGGAATTAAATATATTTCAATGGGAGTACTCGTTCCACCAGATCAGCCAGTAGTTTGGAGAGGTCCAATGCTAGATGGTGTAATCAGACAATTTTTAAGAGATGTCATCTGGGGAGAGTTAGATTATTTACTAGTAGATCTTCCACCTGGAACTGGTGATGCTCAGCTTACAATCTGCCAAGCAGTACCACTAGCTGGTGGAGTAATCGTTACTACTCCTCAGGATGTAGCATTATTAGATAGTAGAAAATCTGTGAATATGTTTAAACAAATGAAGGTACCAATTCTTGGAATAGTAGAGAATATGAGTTTCTTTATTTGCCCAAAATGTAATGAACGTTCTGAAATATTCAGTCATGGTGGTGGTGAAATTGCCGCAAAAACACTAAGTGTTCCATTTTTAGGAAGAGTACCTATTGAACTTGATGTAAGAATCGGTGGTGATAATGGAAAACCAATTACATTTTCAAAACCTGAACATGAAATTTCAAAAGTGTTTAAAGAAGTAGCAAGCAAAATTGCCGCAAGTGCTTCTGTAACTACGATAAATGCCAGACAACCAGTGATTAGTATTTAACGCTAAGCAGATAGATATAAATCTTGCTGTCCCTTTCCGTGTTATTATGTTTTCCATGTCAAAAACAGAAAACTTAGAAGCAGAAGAAAAAGAAATTTTAGACCATGGTGAAAGTCTTCTTGCTAAATTAGCACTTGAGGCTGAACTCGCTGATTATTCTCCTGTTAAAGGGTGTATGGTTATTCGCCCTTACGGATACGCTATCTGGGAACAGTTAAAAGATTCTCTGGATAAAATGATTAAAGATACTGGTCATCAGAACGCATATTTTCCACTCTTCATCCCTGAAAGTTTTTTAAAGAAAGAAGCAGAACATGTAGAGGGCTTTGCTCCTGAATGTGCAGTAGTTACACACGGTGGAGGAAAAGATCTTGAAGAAAAGCTTGTTGTAAGACCTACTTCTGAAACTATCATTAATTACATGTTTGCAAAATGGATTCAATCATACAGAGACTTGCCTCTCCTTATAAATCAATGGGCTAATGTCGTCCGCTGGGAAATGAGAACAAGACTCTTTTTAAGAACTACTGAGTTCTTATGGCAAGAAGGGCATACCTGCCACATAACTAAAGAGGAAGCCGAAGAAGAAACATTAAAAATGCTTGGTGTTTATAAAAAATTAAGTGAGGAATTTTTAGCTATTCCTGTTATCGATGGTGTCAAAACTGATAGCCAAAGATTTGCAGGTGCTGTTACCACTTACTGTATCGAAGGTTTAATGAAAGATGGAAAAGCTCTTCAGATGGGAACTTCACATTATCTTGGTCAGAATTTTGCTAAAGCATTTGATACTAAATTTCAGGATCAAAATGGTCAGCTACAATTTGTTCATCAAACAAGCTGGGGAGTTTCTACACGTTTAATTGGTGCTATCATCATGACTCACAATGATGATAAAGGATTAAAACTCCCGCCTAAAATTGCTCCAATTCAAATTGTAATCGTACCGATTTACAAAACTGATGAAGAAAAAGAAATAGTTTTTAAGAAATGTAAAGAAATTGAAACTCAACTTAAAGATTCTTTCAGAGTAAAAATCGATGATAGAGATCAGTATAGCCCAGGATTTAAATTTAATTACTGGGAAAAAAGAGGAGTGCCTATAAGGCTAAATCTAGGGCCAAAAGATGTAGCAGGCAATGTTATTGAAATTGTAAGAAGAGATACACTTGAAAAATTAAAAAATGTACCACGGGAAGGCTTACTACAGCATCTAATTAAGTTGTCAACCGAAATACAAGAGAATCTGTTCAGACAGGCAATAGACTTTCAAAATAAAAATACTTTTTACGTTGAAAAAGAAAATGAATTCATTGAAAAAATTAAATCTGGTGGATTAATAACCACTTTTTGGTGTGGGGATTCTTCTTGCGAAGACAAAATTAAAGAAAAAACAAAAGCAACAATTAGATGTATACCGTTCAAATTACCTACTTCTTCGACGGTTGACCAAATCAAAGAAGAGGGGTATTGTATCGTATGTAATAAGACAACCAAACAAAAAGTGGTTTTTGCAAAAGCTTATTAGTATTTTTGTCCGCAAAAAAAATTAGACATCTTTTAAAAAATTTAATTTAGCCAAAAAGACTGATTGAAATTTCTTCTGATAAAGAGTTAGAATATTTGTATCGAATATACAAAGGAGAAAAAATATTATGATAACAGCAACTCAAACTTCACCAGTTTCAAATGTTCCTCCAAAATCACAAGATGAAATTCCATGGAAAGTTTTAGTTGTCGATGATGAAGCATCTATTAGAAGAATTGTCGCATTTAGATTACAACAAAAAGGCTATAACATTCTTACTGCTACTAATGGAGTTGAAGCGCTTGAAACCTTTAACCAAAATCTCCCAGATTTAGTAATTGTTGATTTAATGCTTCCTGAAATGTCTGGATTTGAATTGACTGAACAAATAAGAAAAAAATCTTACGTTCCGTTAATCATTCTTTCTGCCGCTAATGATGAAGCTAGTATTGTAAAAGGCTTAGAGTTAGGTGCAGATGATTTTGTAAAAAAACCTTTCAGTCCAATGGAATTAGAAATTAGAATTAAAGGATTGCTGGACAGAATCGGTAGAGTACATTCTGTCGCTGAAATTACCCAAAACCAGACAGCTCATGTTGGTCAAGTTATTTCAATTGAAGATGTAAAAATTGATATTTCGAAACGTCAGGTCTTTAGAAAAGGTCAAAGAGTACATTTAACTGAAAAAGAGTTCGCATTACTTGAAACATTAGTTAAATATTCAGGGGAACCAATGACACATGAACATCTTTTAGAAGAAGCATGGGGATTTCCTGTAAGAACACAGTCTGATGTATATATAGTCAGAACACATGTTAGCAGGTTAAGAAGCAAACTTGAGGATAATCCAGACGAACCAACGCTCATTCAAACCGTCAGAGGTATTGGTTATAAATTACCAAAAGTTGGCTAAATTAAAAATACTTTCAACAATGTCAAAAAAGTTAAAAACTTTTTTAATAATATTTCTAATTTCTTTTTCAGGTCTTTCCTGTCATAAGAATATTCAGGGATATAAATTCCCTGAAAAGAAATTTATAAAGGTTGCTTTAGTTCTATCAGGGACTATCGGTGATTCTGAGTGGAATTCTAGTGCCTATAATGGATTGAAAAGATTTCAAACTGACTATAAAGCTGATATAGCAGTAGTAGAAAAAGTAAGTCTTGAAGATGCTGAAAAGGTTTTCCCAAAACTAGCAGAAAAAGGGTTCAATCTAATTATAGGAAACAGTTATTTATATACAAGGCTATTAAAGAAGGTTGCTTTACTTTACCCAAATGTATTTTTCTGTACAATTAGTGGTGATTCTTATCAATTCCCTAATTTCTGTACTTTTAATTTTAACAACTTTCAATATGGATACTTATTAGGTATTGTTTCAGGATTAAATACCTCGACAAATAAAGTTGGTTTTGTTGTCGGTAGTAAAACATCTTATATTGAGAAAATAATTGTGGGTTTTAGAAGAGGTCTTAAGTCTGTTAATCCTAAAGCTGATCTAGTTGTTTCATATCTAAATTCCTGGAATGATATTTCAAAAGGGCGTGAAGCAGCTGTAAATCAAATAAACACAGGGGTTGATGTAATAAGTCATTTTGCAGAGTTAAGTGGAATTGGTGTAATTAAAGCCGCTGAAGAGTCTGATATTTCTGCCATCGGAGCTTTAGTTGATCAGCATGATATTGCACCGACTACCGTAATATCTAGCGGCATTCAAGATATCTCTCAAATAATTTATTTGGTTTGTGAGCATTACCAGGACCGTTCTCTAGAACCAATTGCATATTCTTTTGGTTTAAAAGATCAAGTTATAGATATTGCACCTGGATACGGAAATATAGACCCAACCACTGAAACAAGAATAAACAGAATAAAAGCAAAATTAATTGAAGCAGAGTCTACTGAAAAAGATAATGATTTAAAAAAGAGAAATAGAATTATAAATTAATTTTTAGTAACACTGCTTTAGTATGATAATAACTTAGTCCCCCTTGCCAGTATAAAGTATAAGGTTCTCTAATCGGTGCATCACAAGAAAGCTCAATAGTAGATCCTTCTATAAAAGTACCTCCTGCCATAATAACCTCATCTTCATAACCAGGTAAATTACATGATACGGGAGTAAGATGACTGTTGACAGGACTATTTGCCTGGACAATTTTACATACTTTTTCAACCAACTCTTTTTTTCCAAGGTTTATTGCTACAACAATGTCAGACTTAGATTCACCGGGTTTAGGATTAGCAGAAAAACCTTGTTTCTCAAAAAAATATCCAGCAAGAGAGATACCTTTTAAGATCTCAGAAACTATTTTCGGTGCATAAAATAGTCCCTGTAAAATAATTCTACTTAAATCAAACATGCACCCACCTTCACTAGCAATTCCTGGAGAGGTTAGCCTCTGTGCACATAAATGAACAAGATCTTTTCTGCCAGCTATATAGCCACCGGCAGGAACAATGCCACCACCAATATTTTTTATAAGAGAACCACATGTTAGATCTGCACCAACATCAGTAGGTTCAAGCTTTTCAGTAAATTCTCCAAAACAATTATCAACAAAACAAATAACATTTTTATTTATTTTCTTAATTACAGAAATAATTTCACGAATATCATTAATGGATAAGCATTTTCTATTTTCATAACCTTTTGATCTTTGAATAAAAGCCATTTTAGTTTTTTCAGTTATGTATTTAGGAATAGCACTTAAATCAACATCATATCCATTTTTTAATGGTATTTCTTTATACTTAACTCCAAAATCTTTCAAGGATCCATCAGTCTTTTCACCAATACCGATTACTTCATGAAGAGTGTCATATGGAATGCCCATAATAGAAATAAGCTCATCTTGTGGTCTCAAGCATCCAAATAAACAGCAAGCGATCGTATGTGTTCCTGAAACAAAATGAGGTCTTACTATTGCAGATTCTGTATTAAATATTTTTGCAAAGACTTCATCAATTTTATCTCTTCCTAGATCATCATGACCATAACCAGTTACCCAGCTAAAATGCTCTTCTCCAACTCTACATTCAGTAAGAGCATTTAAAACCTTATTAAAGTTATATTCTTCTATTTCATCAATAGATCTAAAATAGTCACTAAGCTTATTTTCAGCTTCAATGATTATTTGCTCATTTGTTAGACTTACTGTTTTCATAAAATGATCTCTCCATCTAATGACCATGGAAGAGTTTTAGAAATTTTCACATTTACAACTTTTCCTACCAAGGCTGAATCTCCATCAAAATTAACTATTACATTAGTACGAGTCCTTCCGGTTAATCTACCTTCATTTTTCTGACTTTTGCCTTCTACAAGGATTTCCTGAGTGGTATTTAAAAGCTTTTTATTTTTCTTTTCTAAAACCTCATTTATCACAGAGTTTAAATATCTAAGTCTCTCATTTTTTACATCTTCAGCAATTTGACTTTCCCAAATTGCTGATGGTGTATCTGGACGTGGCGAGTAAGCCGCTGTATTACATGCATCAAACTCAATATCTTTTACTATTTTTACTGTGTTTAAAAACTGTTCATCTGTTTCACCAGGAAAACCCACTATAAAATCACTGGTGATAGCAGAATTAGGCATTTTTTCTCTGATTTTGTCTGCCATTTTTTTATACTTTTCAGCGGTATAAACTCTTGCCATTTTACGAAGTACAGTATCATCACCTGATTGCATAGGAATGTGGAAATATTCACACGCTTTTGGAAGTTCAGATACTGCTTCAATAAGCTCGTTAGTAACATGGAATGGGTGTCCTGTTAAAAATCTAATTCTTTCAATTCCTTCTACATCGTGAACATGTCTAAGAAGCTTTGCCAGAGAGTATTCTGGATCATCCGGAATATGTCCAAAAACTGCTTTTTCTTTAGAGTAATTACTGGAAATATCATAGCCGTAGGCAGTAACATTCTGTCCAAGTAATGTAATTTCTTTATAACCTTCTTTAGCTAAGACTTTTATCTCATTTAAAATGTCTTCTGGTTTTCTACTTCTCTCACGACCACGAACAGAAGGAACAATACAGTAAGTGCAATTAAAATTACATCCTAAAATTACATTTACCCATGCAGAAACTGATGTTTGACGAATTACAGGAAGCTCTGGTAATTCTAGAGGAAGCTCTTCTAAAATCTCAAAAGCTCTATCTCCTTTCTCTGCTTTTCTTACAAGAAGTGGAAGATTCTGAATATTGTTTGTACCAAAAACTATATCAACATATGGGAAATTCTGTACAAGCCATTCTCTTTTATCCTGAGCGGCACAACCACCTACACCTATGAGTATAGGTTTTTCCTTTTTCATTTTTCCAACAATTCCAAGCTGGCTATAAAATCTATGATTTGCTGATTCACGAATAGTACATGTATTAAATAAAACAAGATCTGCTTTTTCAATATCTTCAGTAGACTTATAGTTAATTTCATCTAAAAGCCCAAGCATATGCTCTGAATCTGCTTTATTCATCTGACATCCAAAGGTTTCTATGTAGACTTGTTTCATGGAGAGAATTCTATCATTTTCAATTTATATCATTAGAGAGGCTTAATCTTGTATTTCAAAGTAGTTGCCACATTTAAAAGAGTTTATAAAAATCTAATTGACGACTTATTTAACATCAAGATTTAAACTGTCTTTTATTTTTAAGGGCTAAATCTTATATTTGATTAAACCATTGAGAACTTTAGAAAAGTTTAATTTTGTATTTCTGAGAGTTATCTGTAAAATTATAAGAATTAATTTTAGATTTTTTTTAAGGGGAAAGTAATGAAAATAAGCGGTTTAGATTCAAAGTCCTTTGGTGGTCAGCTTAAAGGGATAATTACTTATTTAAGTCCGGATTTAGATTTATCGCAAGCTTCTGGAAAATTTTATTCTCTTCGTCCATCTGTTCAAGCAAATAGATTTACTAATCCTGTATGGGACATTGTAAGAAACATTGCTCACCATGTAAAAAAAGATCATCCTGTTCAACAAATTGAACCAGATAGAAGCTCACCTATCATAATAGGTCCAAAAGAAGGAATGGATGGAACAATTAGCTTAGATGCTAGTTTTAACATTACAGATATTTCCCTTGAACAAGGAGGATTAGCTACTAACACTGCTCTTACTCTTCGAAATTTTGATCAGCATTCTCATCTACTTACATTCATTGGCTCTGGAGAAAGAGGAGATTTACACGAACATATATTAGAAACTTCACATGGGCTAGATATCTCAAAAGCGATTCGCACGTTAGCTGACTCAGCATTGCACGTTTGTATTAAATCTGCAAATGGGGGTGAATACTGGTTTGCTCCGGATTCCCAGAGAGGTTGTTACAATCACAATGAAATAACAGAGTATCGTGAAGTAGTAGAAAATGCTATCGAAAACAGTTCAAAAGACCCTGTTGTTTTAACTTCAGTACCATCTATAGCAAGTGGAGATTCTTTTTTTGCTAAAGTTATCGAAAAAGCAAGAGAACATGAATGTCCAACTTTTTTAAACATGAAACAATTTGATCCTAATGAAGGATATTTAAAACATTTATATGATGGTGGTTATGTTGATTTTATAAAACCAAATTTAAGAGAATTTGCCCAGCTTGTTAGATACTCAGAATCGAATTTAATTGAAAATACTGACTCTGCTGAAGCAAGCTTAGAACAATATTTAAGAAAATCAATAAAAGATAAAGACTTTAAATACATTGAAGAATTAGCAAAAACAATCTTGTTTATGGTACCAGACACTACTTTATTTATCTCATTTGGTGAAGATGGCGCAATGGCAGTAAATCTTAAATATACTTTAATTTGCTCTGCACCAAAAATTAAAAAAGAATGTACGACTGGTGCTGGTGACTCAGGGTTAGGAGCAATGTTAGTAGAAGCAAAAAGAAATAGCTTAAATCTGTTAAAACTGTCTGACCCTGAATTAGAAATTTTATTAAAAGCATTCATCGCTGAAGCTTCAGCCACATGCTCATTAGCTGGATCTAAATTAGGCGGACCAGAGCTATATGAGCAGTTAAAAGATCAAGTTAAAAGAGTAAAATAAAAAGCTAATACTTTTCTTACAAGGTAATAATACATCTAGATTTCAAGAGAATTAATACAAGATTAAATAACTAATCTATGTTTATGAGTTGATTTTATTTAAATTTTATTCTAATCTTTTATACAGTTATAAAAATAGTTTATAAAATATGCCGGTTTCTACACGTATTATTGATCTTGTAAGAAGGATTTCAGCGCCTAATAATCAAAGCTCTGGTGGTGATTCATTTTACCCTTACAGAGATCATCCTATTTATAGTGTTCAAATAGACAGTTCTCTTACTGCCCCTAGAGGTAAAGTTTTAGATAATCTATATCATAAAAGAGAGTTTTCTTTACTACCATATGAACCTAGTGATCACAGGATAGGTTCTGAAAATGAATTACAGGGTGATATCAATGAGCTTATTAGAAGTATTGCATTTGCAAAAATAAAAGTGAGCGGTATCCTAGATCAAAGTGGAATTTCTAAAGAACAACTAGATAAAGCGCTCACGGTGTCTACTGTTTTTTCAGGAGTTTCTGACATAGAGTTTTTTTATTACTATTTATATGTCCAAAAATATAAATTCCCAGAAAATGCATGGAGCAAGATCTCAGGACAAAGCGGACTTGCTCATGGAGATGAAAGACTTGCTGAAAAAATTCTAGAAGAGATTTTACATCTCCAAAAGAAAGCCTATAATACTTCAACAGCCTTTAATCAATGGACTCAGTCCTTCAGATCTTATGGATCAAGCTGGTTTTTTGAAAAGTTTTTAAAACAAATAAATGGGGCTACTGCTACCAGAGATATCGACCCAGGAAAATCATTTTTCTATAGAAAGTTTTCCCCATCATCTCCACAATACGCTAATTCAAAAATTACTATAAATGACTTCCCGGGTCCCGGATTAGTTATTTATGGACTACACTCTAAGATTTTTGCTAATAATTATATTAACCATAGATTTTCTTATGGCGTAGCCACAAGCACTCAGGAAAAAGTAGAATCTGAACAATGGAGATTTATAACAGAAGGTGAAAAAGATTTACAAAAAACAATTTTTGGATTTTTTAGAGGTTTGGTTATTGTTTATAACAAAGAGAAAATGTGCATAAAAGGAAGACCCTATGGACTCGTAATTTTTAACGATCATTTCCCCCATAATAATTTCAAAACAGCTTATTTAATTAGACATGAACTTCTTGATAAGTTTATTAGCAATCCTTATCTTGCTTTAAATAGAGAAAATATCCTTAACCCAGACCTTTTAGACATAAGAAATGATACAAAAGACAAGGTTATAAATGTAGTATCACTTGCTTCTCAAGCTGGCTTTTGTGAAGAAGCTTTATCTCTTTTATCTAAAGCTGAGCCGCCACAGAAACTATCTCTGCATAATGATATAACCAGAACTCTTATGTTTGGAACAGCACAATTAGACCTTATAAGAGAAGCTTTCAGGCAATACTCCTTAGGCTATTACTATGATAATAAACAGAATAATTTTTATGAGAATAGATTTCTTCTTTTAAAAGAACTGCTCAGAATTAATAGATGCCTTTTCGAAAGAAGTGTAGACGATAAACCTATAGAATATCCTGTGGTTTTTCCTTTTACTGCTCTAGATCACTCAATAGATCCTGATTTAGTACTTAAAACAGGGTTTGTAAGCTCTAGTATGACTGCATTTACAGAAGGTCACCCTAAAGGCACCACTACATTTTTTAATGAAGATAAGCACAGGCGAGATCCTGATTTTGAAGGACATATAAATTTTCTCACAGAATTAGAGTTAGATGAAATAGACTCATTGCCTGATGAAACAATTATAAAAAATTTAGGTAGTGATGATTTTGAATTATGGAAGAACCTTCTAGAAGGATGGAGATTCACCGGTGCAAATCCAATGATAGTAGACCATTCACATAAAAAAGTAGGCGTAGATATTTTAAAAGGAGAATAATATGAAAATTTATCGAACTACATTTCCAAGATTAAGTCCTGCACCAGCTACAAAACCTGATGCACCAACAGCACCTCCTGCACCACCACCAGCAAAACCAGATACACCAAGACCAGCTATACCTTTTCCGGCACCTGCACCAAAACAAGATCCAGCTCCTTGCAGAAGACCAGGTCCTTGTACTAATCCACCCCCTGGGCAATAACTAATATTTAACCCTTCTAAAAAGATCACTAGCTGGATTTGAAATTTTATCCATAAATAAAACACCATCCAAATGATCCATTTCATGCTGAATGGCATGTGCTTCAAAATCTTTAACAGAAAGAGTTTTAGTTTCTCCTTCTATATTCTGAAAAGCCACTGTAATATTCATTGCTCTTTTTACATTTGCAGTAAAGTCTGGAATACTTAAACATCCTTCTCGAACAATTTTAAAGTTCGACGAATCCAGAATTACAGGATTAATTAAAATTAGAAGTCCATTATTTTCCTGAGGTTTTCTTGCTCTGGAAGTATCCACAGCTACAATTCTTTTAAGATTACCTACCTGTGGTGCCGCAAGCCCTACGCAAAATTTATAACTGTTCAGCGTTTCTGTTAAATCATGGGTAAATCTCTTTAAGTCATCATTAAAAGATTCAACTTTCGTACAAACCTCTTTAAGGATAGGATCTGGATATTCATGAACTTTTAGAATTGACATAAAGAAATTATAGACTAGCAACTTCTTCTAGTTCATATTTAATTTCTACATTGAGTTTTTCAGCAAGTTTATTTAACTCACGTCCTAATTCCTTTGTATCAATTTCATATGGAACTTCTGCTTCAAGATACATTATATAAATAGGATTTTTATCAGAGCCAAACCTTCTTGTACTTAAATCAGTGATATTTACTTTATTTGAAGATAAAAGCTCTGTTACCTGACAAACAATACCTGGCTTATCTGCTCCATATAAATGAATTACACAAAGCTGACCGGGATCGCTACTTTTTCTATGAACATCTTCACTAGTTAAATTATGAACATGGATTGTAAGATTCTTCTGTTCAGAAATAGGTTTAAATCTTTCTTTAATCTTCTCAACATTACAATTTCCATTAGATGAAATTAAAAGAAGCATTGCAAACTGATTTCCAATTATTGTATGAGAAGAGTCATTAATATTTGTACCAAGTTCAAACAGGGCCTTTGTAATATCAGAGACGATACCTATACTATCTTTTCCTATTACATAAATTGCAAAATAATTTATTTCTTTTGACATACCCCACCCAAAATTATTGTTTATTCTACATTTAGCAGTACGCTAATGCAAGTAGCATTCAAATACTTCTCCAGGTTATATTCCCAATGTAAAACTTTTCTTTCATTATATACAGATAACTTCTTAACTTGTTTAAATGAGGTTACAAACTGGTTTTATAAGTGATTCTTTTAACCTCTTAATTAGCTCTCTAGCTTCTTCAATTGAACTCACTTTACCTATTTCATTTCTAATCTTTGCTGAATTAGGCATACCTTTAGTGTAATTAATGAGATGTCTCCTGGATTCTCTAATACCAATATATTCACCTTTTAGTTTAATCATCTCTTCTACATGTAAAAGTGCAAGATCAAGCTTTTCAACTAAGCTAGGTTCAGGAGAAAAACTTCCCATTTTCAAATAATCACTTATTTGTTTTGATAACCATGGAGCTCCCATTGTTGCTCTAGCAATTGCTACTCCATCACAACCAGTTATTTCAAGTAGCTTTTTAGCATCATATGGTGTTTTTATATCTCCATTTCCAAAGACTGGAACTGAAACTTTTTCTTTTACTTTTTTTATAGCTGACCAATCTGCATTTCCTGTATATCCTTGCTCTCTAGTTCTTCCATGAATAGTAAAAGCTAAAACACCTATTCCTTCTAAACGCTCTGCCAGCTCTGAAGCATTTCTATTACAGTCATCCCAACCAAGACGCATTTTCACAGTAACTGGGATTTTTACTACATCAATTACAGCCTTTGCTATTTCTACAGCTAGATCAGGTTCACGCATTAGCGCCGCACCATCTTTTCCTTTTACAATCTTCGGAGCTGGACATCCCATATTTATATCTATAAAATCAGCACCTTTTTCTTCAGCAAGCTTCCCTGCTTTTTGCATAACATCAATCTCATGTCCAAAAAGCTGAATCCCAACAGGGTGTTCATCATTAGTAAGCTTCATAACATCTTGTTCTGGTCTAAACATAAGAGCTTTAGAGCTAACCATTTCAGTGGACATCAAAACATCTTTATCAAAAAGTCTAACCATTTTTCTATACGCTATGTCTGTAACTCCAGCCATAGGTGGAATATATACAAGAGTATCCAGCTCAAGACTTCCAATTTTAATTTTCTTATCTGACATACAGTTAATTATACTAAGGTTACAAAATGCTTTTGTTATCTCTTCAAAATGAAATTTACAGGTCCATCAACAATTGAATCAATTTTCATATCTGCACCAAATTCCCCTGAAGCTGTATTTATATTTAATTTTCTACACTCATTAATAAACTGATTATATAAATCTTCTGCTATTTCTGGTTTTGCAGATTTAGTAAATGATGGACGTCTTCCTGACTCATTTAAATCTGCAGGTAAAGTAAAGTTTGAAATAATCATTAAAGAACCACTTACATCTAAAAGTGATAGGTTCATTTTCCCTTCATTATCAGAAAACATTCTAAGATTAACTATTTTGTTTATACACCATTTAATTTTCTCCAGATCATCTCCATCTTCAAACCCTGTGTACAAAAGGATTCCATGTTTCACTTCGCCAGCTATTTGGTTTTCAACCATAACTTTTGTATTCAGTACTCTTTGAATTAGAATGATCATAATTAAACATTATAAAATTTTCCTTATTGTTTTTCTTAACCATTGATTTTGGAAATAGGAATTTGTTACTATCGGCTCATAAGGGTTAATTTAACGGGATTACAGAGGAGTAATGACATGAATATATGGTCTATTTTTGGGCTTGGGAGAAATAAACAAATATCTGGCGCTGAACAGATTCAGGAAGAGCCCAGAGAAGAAAAAACTACAAAAAAAGAAGGTTTAAACTTCTGGTTAACTGATTCAGAGATTAGAGATGTAGAAAGATCTACATACTCAAGCACTGCTGAATATTATACAAATCTTGCTCAATCAAGAAAGTCCTATACTGATGTACTAAAACCTATAGAAGAAGATGTTTGTTTCTTAAGTCTTCATGAACAAGCTAACGAAGGAGAACAAATACATGCAAAGCTCAAAAATCTAAATGTAAATAAGCTTGAAGATCTATTCTTAAATTTGAATGATTCTGATTTAAATAGAACTATTTCTTTTATTCTTTTACAAGTACTAGAAAAATATAAAGACTTAGGACTTTGTAAAAGAGGTGGTGAGTATTCCTATAAGGATGTAAAAAACGGAGTTACAAAACAGTTTAAAAATCTTGTACCTTCAGATGTAGTTAAAGATATTCTAACAGCAAAATCAGTTCTTCATGCTAGTAAGCAAAGAGCCCTTTCAGCCGCAAGATTATCAGCATGTAAAAAAGATGAGCAGTAAAAGCTTTTTAACATTATAATTTCTTTTATGGAGTTAAAAGAAAAAGCTTTAAAGTTAATTAAGAATTCTGAACCTGTCATAATTCCCACAGATACTGTTTATGGACTTTTATGCAGATATGACTCTAAGTCAGCTGTAGAAAAAATCTATAGGTTAAAAGGGAGAGATAGAAATAAGCCTTTAATTCTTTTGGGTTATGACTGGAAGTATTTAAAAAAATTTGTAGTGGTTAAGAAAAGTCAGATACAAAAGATAAAAAAATATCTCTCTAAATGGCCTGGTGCTCTAACTCTAATTCTTCCAGCAGGAAAGAAAGTGCCTGACTTTTTAAATAAAGAATATAAAACTATTGGGGTCAGAGTCCCGAATAATTCATTCTTATTATCCATTTTGAAAAATTGTCCTGGTAAGGTTTTAGCCAGCACTAGTGCTAACCTCTCTGGAAAAAGTCCCAGGTTTCCTCAAAAAGCACTTTTGAAAAAAATAAAGCTTTTTATCAAAGCAAAAAAAGGTGAAATGAGTTTAAAACCATCTAAAATAATTGAAATAACAGAAAAAAGAACAAAATTATTGCGCTAATAATTTCAAGAAGAGGTCTTGATTTTTTTTATTTTGTTGATACAATAGATCCTATTAACATAGCTTAGCAGGGGGCACAATGGTAGCAATTAATTCCATAACTGGAAGCTCTTCACCCTATAGATCAGATGCCTATCTTAGAATTAACGATTCTATTTCAAGACTATATCTTAATCTTCAAGAGAGAAGCAATAATTCTTTAACTCAAGCAAAAAACAGATTAAGTCTTCCCTCTTTACCTGAAGATGATATTAACAATGATTTTGAAAATGACTTAGAACAGTTTGAAATTGATTTAGAAAAACTCAATGAGGATTCAGAAAAGCTAGAAGAGTCACTAGATGATTCAGATGATCAAGGCTTAGGTAAAAGCATAAATGTTATAAGCATTATGATTAAAGATATTGAAAATCTTCAAAGTGATATCGAAAAAATTAAAAATGATATAAGTAAAATTAATATACTAAATCCTACAGAGGATAAAACAAATAATGTTAAAAATCTAATTGCTTCATCCAAAATTGTAAAGCAAATCCCAAATATAAATAGGCATTTAGCAAAGTTGAAAAATTTAATAGAAACTATAAGTAAAATATTTGAAACTATACTTAAGAATCCTATTTATAAGAAAAAAGATGGTAAATCAAAGATTGATTTGCAGGAATTTAAGATCTTAATTAAGAGCTATATTAAGAACATAAGGTCTCTTAACCTTTAATATTTGTTTTATTTTTAGATAAAATCTTTCTAACATTTCACTTTTAAGAAGATTTTTTTTGCTACTATCAAAAAAAGGAGATTTTATGCACACTATTACTTCTGCCAGAGGACTTTCAAGATTTACTTTTAGTCCAGACCATAATATGAGGGGCGGAGCTCCAATCAGAAATAGTACCACTGAAGTTTTAGCACAATATGGTCAATTAACAGACCTATTAGATAGTTTATTACCACAGATAAAAAAAGCTTATTGTAATGGGCACTTTACTGATCATCTCTATAAAGGTGATGATAATACTATCCTCATTCTCCCAATTCCAGGACTCCCCACTCCCAGAAGAGCTTTCACAGCATTGACAAAAGACACTCTATATTTAGCCTGGTTACCAAATGATAAGAATAAGGATCTAGTAAAACTAGCACAAAACGTAGTGGTAAATGAAAAGCCATCTTATGAAGCTTTTAAAAAACTAGTTTTTGCTTTAGCTAAAGCAAAATATCCATTAGCAAATATAACCACCACCTAATAAAATCTGGTCTGTTTCATCATACATAACTACAGACTGACCAGGAGTAATAGCAGACTGAGGATTATCAAATACTACTTTAATTTTACTTTCATCCATTATAGAAACAGTTGCTGGAGCTGTTTTACTGTTGTAGCGAATTTTTGCCATAACACGCATCACGTCATTGTGAACCGAATGAAATGAGGTATGGCAATCTAGATTACGCTCTCGGGATTGCTTCGTCGCTCCACTCCTCGCAATGATGTTAAGAGGTAAAATCCAATTAACATCTTTAGCGATAAGCTCATTTCCTTCTAATTCTTCTTTAGTACCCACATAAACTACATTTTTCTCTACATCTAAATCTATGACATAAAGAGGTTCGCTGTGAGCCAGTCCTATTCCTTTTCTTTGTCCGATAGTAAAACCATGAGTGCCATCATGATTACCTAAAACATTTCCTGTTTTATTTTCAATAATATATCCTTCTTTTTTTCCTAGATATTTTTCAAGAAAACCTTTAGTTCCTTCTTTTTCAGATACAAAACAAATATCCTGACTTTCTTCTTTTTCAGCTAAAAAAAGATTTCCTTCTCTAGCCACATCTCTCACCTCATCTTTTGTTAAATCACCTAAAGGAAAAAGAGTTTTAGAAAGTACATCCTGAGTAAGTCCCCAAAGCATAAACGTCTGATCTTTTTTATCATCTTTTGAACGAACGATTTTATATAAATCTCCATCTCTCTCAATTTTTGCATAATGCCCTGTAGCTATATGAGTACATCCCAGCTCACTAAACGCATACTGCATAAGAGAACCCCATTTAATGACATTATTACAAGTGATACATGGAATAGGTGTAGATCCACTCCCATACGAAGAAATAAAATGATCTACAATTTCAGATTTAAATAAAACTCTAAGATCCTTAGAAACATGTTCAATACCAATAAACTCTGAGACTTTTCCTGCATCTATCATTCCACTATCACAACAGCGATTAGAACCTTTAAATAACCATCCAGTAAGTCCTATAGCTTTATAGCCTTTTTTTGCCACCATATAAGCACTAACACTGCTATCCACTCCACCGCTCATACAAACAGCAACCTTGCTATCTAGTGGTGGCCAATAGTTTTCATAGATTTTAGATTGTTCTAAGGTTTGCATGTATACTTCACCTTTATATTATATTATTCCTGTCAAATTCCCAATGGGAACGCAAGTAGAACTGTCTCCATTGTGTGTATATTAATTAATCAAGCTAGCTTTGCTTTCTCTCTGATAATTAACAATCCTATTATAAGTAAAACAATATTAGGTAGCCATGCCGCAACTATAGATGGCATCTGGCTATTTTCAGCTAATGAAAAGCAAATAGACTGCATCATGTAGTATTGGAAAATTATAATAGCTAAAGCTACATAATTTAAACTGGAGCTAGAACGTCTGGGAAGAATACCTAGTGGTGCGCCTACCAAAGCAATTAAAAGACAAGCTAAAGGCTGTGAGAATTTTTTATGGAAAGTAACAAGAGCTAAATTATAATCATCCGTTTTAAAACTATCATTGTTTTGAAGATTTATAAATTTTCTAAGTTTTACAAAGTTCATTTCTCCAGGTTTGCTTAATTCTTTAAGAAGTTTAGATGGAGTAGTTCCGCTAGGAATAAAAAAAGTGTCAAAGCTAGAGATTCTACTCAATGCATTTTCTGTAGAAATAAAATGGTTTGTACCGTGATAGAGTTCCCAACCGCCTTTAGCCGGATCCCACTTACACTGATCAGCACAGTGTATCTGAGTAAGACCTTCCTGTGTAAAATCAAGAATGACTATGTTTTTCAGCAAATCATTATCAGCATTATATTTAGAAGCGTAAAAAATTCTTCTTAAAACACTTTTAGAATTTTTTTCCATATAGAAGAAATTCTTTTTACTATTTGGAATAGGGTTTTTGTAGACTGAATAAACTTCTAATTTTCTAGCTAATGGATTTGAAAATGGGACTATAACTTCATTCATAAAAAAAGTCATAAATCCTGTTATAAGTCCAAATAAAATTACAGGTCTTAAAACACGAAAAAGACTTACACCACTTGTTCTAAGTGCAATAATTTCCGAATCATTATTTAATTTACTAAAGACTAAAAACGTTCCCCATAAAACACCAATTGGTATTGTAGTTACAAGGATCTCCGGCATATTTAAACCAAGGATAGTTATGGCTAAACTTATTGGCGCTTTTGATATTGTAATTAATTTAAAGATTTGCCTAAGCTGATCAGCGCTAAGCCAAACTCCTGTAATAATGGCACATCCAGACATAAATGGAATCCAGAATTCACTTATGATATAACGATCTAAAATCGTGATTTTTGAAAAGAGGGTATCTTTAATAGCTTTCAACATATTTTTAAATTAAAGTCTAAAGTCCTCCCCTAGATAATATTTTAGAGCAATTGGATTTTCTGCAATTTCTTTTGCTGAACCTGCAATCAGGATTTTTCCATCCTGAATAATATATGCTCTATCCGTAATAGCTAGTGTAGCTTTTGGGTTATGGTCTGTAAGTAGAATCCCTATATTTCTTTTTACTTTTAAATCTGCAATTAGTTTTTGAATATCCTGAATAGCAATGGGATCAATTCCTGTAAAAGGTTCATCCAGAAGAATAAATTTTGGTCTGCCTGCAAGAACTCTAGCAATTTCTACTCTTCTTCTTTCTCCACCACTTAAGCTAAGTGCAAGACTGTTTTTTAATTTTAATAACCCGAATTCTTCAAGTAATGATTTCAATTCTTTTTCTTTTTCTTCTTCACTAAAATTTCCAAGTACATCCCAAATAAGTTTTAAATTATCAGTAACTGATAGTTTTCTGAATATCGATGGCTCCTGAGTTAGATAACCTATTCCTGATCTTGATCTTTCATGTATAGGAAGTTTAGTTATGTCCTTATCAAAAAGTTCAATTTTTCCATTCTCTGGTTTTACCAGGCCTACAACCATATCAAACGATGTAGTTTTACCAGCCCCATTTGGTCCTAATAGTCCTACAATTTCTCCAGGTTTAACATCAAAAGAGATTTCATTAACTACTCTTTTTCCGTTATAGGATTTAACTAAATTAGTTGCTTTCAATGCCATATCTTATATGAATTTAACATGCATAAAATGTAAGAGGCTGGGTTTCTAAGGATAATCCGTACGTCACTACAAATATCTAAAACCTATATTTGCTATCATATACATGTTTTTAAATACCGGAGAGATAAAATGTCAATAGAAACAGCACAAAAACTGACCGAAAAGGAAACATTAAAAATGCAAGGAAACAATATTTTAAAAGGGAAAAAAGGAATTATTGTAGGCGTAGCTAATAAATGGAGTATTGCCTGGGCAGTAGCAAGAGCATGCGTCAGAGAAGGTGCAGAGATTGGTTTTACTTATCAAGGTGAAAGAGTATTAAAAAATTTAGACAAGCTTCTTGTTGAAGAAAATCTTCAAGATTGTTTTAAAGTAAATCTTGATGTTCAAAAAGATGAAGAACTTGTTCAAGCGGGTGAATCCATAAAAAAACAATTTGGAAATATCGATTTTATCCTTCATGCAGTTGCATTTGCTAAAAGAGAAGAATTAGGTGGAGACTTTTCAAACACATCAAGAGATGGTTATCAATTAGCACAAGATGTAAGCGCATTTTCACTAGTAGCTTTAGCAAAAGCTGTTAAACCATGCATGATAGAAAAAGGCGGAAGTATAGTAGCTCTTAGTTATCTCGGCAGTGAAAAAATTGTTAAAAACTATAATGTAATGGGAGTAGCTAAAGCCGCTCTCGAATCATCAGCCAGATATTTAGCGTATGAGCTCGGTCCAAACAACATCAGAGTAAATGTAGTATCTCCTGGACCTATTAAAACCCTCTCAGCCGCAGGAATCGATGAGTTCAGTAAAATGCTAGAGCATGTTAAAGGTGTTTCACCACTTAAGAAAAATACTTCTGCTGATGAAGTCGCAGATACTTGCGTGTTTTTATTCAGCGACCTCTCTCGTGGAATCACCAGTGAACTTATTTATGTAGATGGCGGTTACAGTAACGTGGCTATGTAAATAGTTAGGCTTTAAAGTTCATTTAAAATTTTCTTTAGAAATTTCTTAATATGTTTTGCAAAAAATAGAGTTATTTTTTCACTACAGCACTATAGTAAAGCTTAGAAACTGTTTGAATTACTTTATCTCTATCCCAGGGTTTATTGTTAAAGAACCACTCATTTGCAATAGTTTCAATCATTCCAGCTATTGCTACTGAAGCAATTTCAGGATCTAGATTTCTTGCATTTCCAAGTTCTAAGCCTTTTAAAATATGTTCTTTAATTCTATTTACTAATCTTGCTCTGACTTTATCATGCTGTAATTTAAAATCTGGATCAGTAGCAGAAAGTTCATGGCAGATTCTCAAAATATCTGAGTTATCTCTAAAACTATCAAAGAAACTTGAGATTGTTGCTTTAATCGTAGCCAATGCTCCAAGACCAATTCTGTTTTTTTCCAGATCAACTGGTTCATAAAGTTTGCTATCTACTTCTGCAAGTATTGTATGTAATGCCTGTCTTTTATCAGCAAAATAAAGATAAAACGTTCCATAACCAACACCAGCTTTTGTAGAGATTTCTTCAGCGGTTGCTTTTGCAAAACCTCTTTCTGCAAAAACAGCTCTTGCAGATTCCAATATTTTCAGCCTGGTTCTTTGGGCCTTAGCTGATTTTGGTAAAGGAGGTAAGTTTGTATCGTTCATAAAATTCTGATAAAAAATAATCTTTAATCATTTTAAACCAGAAAAACAGGTATAGATAATCATAGTTATGCTAATCTTTAATTTATGGGTACTCTTGGAAGATTATTATCTTATGGAAAAAAGTATTGGGGCATATTCACCATTGCATTCTTCTGCATGGTTCTTGCTGGATTCATTTCTCTTCTTCCTTCATGGCTGGTAAAAATTGCTGTTGATGGTTTAAACATGCCAAGCCAGCATGGGAGACTTTTTTTACTCCCAAAGCAGTTAAAAGCAATCGTTGGTTCACCAAGCATGAGTATTCATGTAAGTGAGTTACTAAAGCTAATACCTATACTCATTGTTTCAGCATATTTCTTAGATGGACTTTTGAGATTTTTATATCAATTTTGTATTAGGTATGTAGGAATTGCAACTGTAAGAGATATTAGAAATAAAGTCCATGAGCATCTTCAAAAACTTTCTCTTTCACAAGTTACGAAAGATATGAGTGGTACTTATGTTTCCAGAATTACAAATGATCTTGTAGCAGTTCAAGCATGGGTTGCTGAAACAATTACCACTATTTTTAACGATACGAGTAAAGCCATCTTCATGTTTGCATGGCTACTTTCTGTAAATTGGTCATTAACTCTTGTTGGAGTCATTGTTATTCCAATGTTTGTTGTACCTGTAGTAAATCTTGCAAAGAGATTAAGAAAATTAAGCAGAAGAGGACAAGAAAATATCGGAGATTTATCTGGTTTTGTTCAGGAAAGTCTTCAAAACCTAAAACTCACCCAAGCATATAATCTCGAAGAAATTAGAGACAGTGAATTTAAAAATTTAAATTCTAATTTATTTTCAACTCATAAGAAAACGGTAATGATTGAAGCAATGATTTCACCAATTACTGGGCTTGTCGGTGCATGTGGTGTTGCTTTTGTATTTTGGTATGGAATGAAAGGCGTAGCACTATCACATACCACTCTAGGAGATTTTTCATCTTATTTTCTAACAACAGTACTTTTATACGAACCAATTAAAAGAATTAGTAGAGTTTGGTCTACACTACAACAAGCTCTTGGAGCATGTGAAAGAGTATTTGAATTAATTGACTTAGAACCTTCACTAAAAGAAGATAACAATAAGATTTCACTTAAGCCATCCAAAGGACAAATAGTTTTTAAAGATGTTTTCTTTAATTATCCAGACGGAAGACAAGTTTTAAAAAATATTAATTTAGAAATTAACCCTGGAGAAAAAGTAGCAATTGTTGGTCCTTCAGGTACAGGAAAGACAACTCTAGTAAGTTTAATTCCAAGATTTTATGATCCAATTTCCGGCAGTATTGAAATAGATGGAATAGATATAAAATCTGTTAGTTTAAACTCACTCAGAGAACAAATAGCACTTGTTACTCAAGAACAAGTTTTATTTAATTCTTCTATTAAAGAGAATATTCATTTTGGGAAACCATCAGCAAAAGAAGAAGAAATAATCGAAGCCAGTAAAAAAGCTCATGTGATGGAATTCGTTGAAAGGTTTGAAGAAGGGTTTAATACTATAGTAGGTGAAGGTGGTTCCAGATTATCAGGTGGACAAAGACAAAGGGTGGCTCTTGCCAGAGCATTTTTAAAAAATGCTCCTATACTAATTCTCGATGAACCAACAAGCCATTTAGATAGTGAGTCAGAAAAGTATATTCAACTAGCTATAAATGAGCTAGTTAAAAATAGAACAGTTATTATAATCGCTCATAAAAAATCTACGATAGAGAATGCTGATAAAGTAATTACCGTAGAAGGTGGGGAAATAGTTAGCAAAACTGTAAATAAAATACCATCTTTTAACTAAATAGAAGATTTAATTATTAGTAATATCTACCCCATAAAAGTCTTTCATATATTTTTGTGGATTATTTAACATAGCTTCATCTAATGATTTTTCAGAAAGCTTATATAAAGTTATTCTATTTCTTTGCATTTTTTTATGCCTAGAAGTATTTAAATATCCTTGAACAATAAGTGCTTTTATTTCTTCAATATGCTTATTCATCTCTCTCATTTGCTTTTTGTAATCGTCTGAATCTTTTATAGTTGCTACTTTATTCTTATATTCATGAGAGTGAATACTCATTGTAAAAATATCAATGTCTTTCTTTTTTGCAAGTTCCCTTACTAAATCCTCATCCTGTCCTTGTCTTATTCTTTCAACAACTGATTCATAAACTGAAAAAACTTCTTTTGCTGTTTTATTATGTTTAAACAGGAAACCATTAAGGGCTTCCTGTTTTTTAGCTATGAAGATTTCATGCTCTGTAGAATTATCCACCATATTTTCATAGAGCTCCATTAGAGCTCCTATCCTTTCTCCAAGTTTTTCCACTCCAGAATACAATAAAGGTTCAATCAAACAATTCCTGGATTTAGTTTCAATAAATTTAGCTAATGTGTTTTTAAGTTTTTCTGATTCTGTAAAATATGCAGAATTCGGATCAGTACTGTCAGTGGTGCACTGAGCACCTAAATACGATATCAAAAGAAAGGAATTATGAATAAAATTGCCAAGCGCTTTTCCATCTCTTCTGCTTTCATCGCTATACTCTAGTTTTTCTTTATTACGATCTTCCACCCATCCATCATTTTTTAGTCCTGAGATTTTCTCCTCTGCTTGTTTATCACCATACTGCTGTTTTACTACCGTTTCTGATCCTCTGCGACGAAATGTTTTAATGACAGTAGGTCCAGGAAATTTTCTATGAGGCATCAAGCTCATAAGAAGACGACCATCAGTCACACATGAGACTTGAAGAGAAGCTACGATTAGCTTCTGTGCAGGAGAGAGATTTTCGTCTTCATATAAAGCTGTTAAACCCCTATATATTCTTCTTTCTCTTCTATTTTCTAACTCCTTATCAAAATCTTCCTTAGAAAGTTTCTGATCTATATCTGGCAATCCCCTAACTTCAATCTCATTGCTTATAATCTTTTCTAATTTCTCTACAAAATCAGATTTTTTGATTCCGCCAGAATCACTTTCTAAATTAACCAGCAAGGAATAAGCAAGCCCTCTTATAGGAGGAATTCCATTTTCATTTTCTAAAATACCTGTAAGTCTCGAAAACTCTACTTTCCCAGAATAAGGAAGTACACGATAGAGCATCTCTCTGTTATATGGATCTTTATCCTCAGAAAGTCTTTTTTCTATCGCTACGTTTAATCCTTTAGCAAGTTCAGCAATTCTAATATGTTTAAGAAGATTTGTATTCAGATTTTTCCATGATACATCATCAACATATCTTTCCAGATAACCACCTTCTCGAGAAGGTTTGTCTTCAGCAACTACTTTCTCTGCATTAAATCTGACTATCATTGCAGTAGTTATAGGTTTAACAATGCTTTCTTGACACCAGTCCTCAATTCTCTTTTTTCTTTCTGCACCAACAGATGGAGTGTGCCCAACCTCTGGAGATTGTTTAGTTTGAAACCGAGAAGGAACTCCTCCTGCACTCGTAAAACGATAAGATTGTCCTTTTATACTTAAACTCTTTTCATAAAAGAAATCTAAGAACCTTGAAGCATAACTAAATGAACTTTCTTCACCTTCAAAAGTTTCAGAATTTTTAATACCTTCTACACATCTATCACCTATAGATTTAAAAAATTGTGGGGACTTATCAATCAAACTATATACAACATATGGAGACCAACCCATAGTTCCTGTTCCTATTTTATTAATCATTCTACTTAAAGTTTCAACATCACCTTGTTTTTCTTTTAAGTTAAATAGATTTTCAGCCAAAGAAGAAGCTATTTTATTTTGGATATCGGGTCTATCATCAAAGACTTCAACGTCCCACGGTATTTCAAATGCTAAAGTCTCTAAACGATCAATTTCTTTTTTATCTTGCACAGAGTCAGACTGAATTATAGATTTTACTCCTCGAAGAGAAGCATCATATAAATTTACAAGTTCAACTCCAAGATTATTAACTACAAGCTGATCATTCCTACCAACTGAGACCATTTCATTAAAATCTGATCTTCTATAATTTCCTAGTTTAGGGAAAATTATTTTGTCACAATTCTCTAATCCTATAGAAACAATTTTTAAAGATTTCAAGTTGTTTTCAACTAGCTTTCTATTAGATTTCAAAAAGCTTGAGAGCAACATGGACTGCCTAACATTAACATTATCCTGATTAAATGCTTTTTTAGGAACATTAGGTAATAGTTCCTCCTCATCATTCATTTTCTTCCTTATATAATCCTGGCAAATGCTTGATTCACAAGATTCAACTAAAGACTTGGCTAAAAGAGCTAAGGATTCCTGATAATCGCTTGAACTTAAAATAGATTTATCATTTACTTTATTTTCATACCAGTTTAAAAAGACAGAGAAATCAGATTTACTTAAATCTAATATTTCTTTAAGTTTAGATGTAAGTGGAGGTCCTTCTTTTACTAACTTATAAGTGTTAACAGCCTCATCAAATTTTCCATCAAACTGCTTTTCTAACGAAGCAGAACTATCATCAGCAAGTATCGCTGTGATGGGTGAAAGACAAAATGCAGTTGCACCCAATCCTAATCCACTTACAAATGACCTTCTCGATAAAGAAGAATTATTAACTAATGAATTTGATGGTTTTATATTTAAAGGAATTAAAGACGTAGTTGTCCTATTGATTTTCATTAATTTCTTTCTAATTTTGCAATTAGGAAAGTTATAGCACATATAAGCAAATTAAAAATAGTTAAATTTATAAATTTTAATTTGTTTAAGTTTGATTGATTTTTTAAATATGATTCTTTCGAAAGTCCCCAAACATTTATTTATATAGGTTCAGACAAGCTGAACCTTCTAGATTTAACTCTTTCTCACCTGACCAGATTTGCCCAATAAATGGGACAAATCCTATTTATGATTCTTTCGAAAGTCCCCAAACATTTATTTATATAGGTTCAGACAAGCTGA
>CAZRTB010000001.1:273126-550835 GCA_964602915.1 uncultured Gammaproteobacteria bacterium
TGCCCAATAAATGGGACAAATCCTATTTATGATTCTTTCGAAAGTCCCCAAACATATATACAAGGCCGCCGATGACGCTGGTTAAGAGGAGAATGATTAGCCAGCAGATACTAAATGCTAAGGCTTGTTCGCTAGGAATATCTACTATTTTAAGGAAATAGATATATGCTCCTTCTCTGACACCAAGACCATTAAGACTTGGAATTAAAAAGCCTGCAATTGTTGTTAGTGGATAAAAAGCAAAGTAATAACTAAAAGGTATGCGAATTCCTAAAGACATTGCTATAAATACATGACTGGCAATTACAAATATTTGTAAGAGGATTGAAAGAATTAATATTCTTAAATTTAAATTCCTATCATGCCAATAAACTAAAAATGGTTCAACAAACTTTACATATATCCAGTTCTTACTTCCAAAAACTAAATTATTTAACTGTGGGAGAAAAGGAATAATAAATAAAGAAATAAAAGTAGCTAAATGACAAAATAAAACTAATTGAACAGGTAATTCCCACTTATCATTATTTAATAAGCCTGCACTTTGTAATAAAAAAGTAAAAGAACATGCCCAGAAAAGCACAATCATCCCTGTATATCTTTCATAAAAGATACAAGCTATCGCTTTTTTAATAGGAAGATCTGATCCTCTTTTAAGGTAATAGCCTCTAACAGCATCTCCCCCAAATGTTGTCGGTAAAAAGTTGTTAAAAAAAGTACCTATGAAATTTAACTGTAATAGCTGAAGATAAGTTTTCTTAAAACCTAATGTTCGAGATGAAAAGTATGATCTCATTCCTGATAAAAACATAGTAACAAGGTAGCTAAAAAAAGCAAGAACAAAATACTTAGTATCAACTTTTAAAATATATTTAATAGCAACACTAATATCTACTTTTCCAAATTTTATAAGACAAATAAAAGCAATAATACTAATAGAGAATCTAAGTATGTTTTTTAAAAGATTCTTTTTCTTAGAAGATGGATCTTCTGAAATTTCTTCCTGTTCTTTTTCAATATCACTTTCAGAAGTATTTACAGACATATTTATCCCTAAATGAAAAATAGCACATAAAATGAAAACTTAGAAGAAATCCTTTATGTTTTAGAAAATATTATTATTGTTTGAATTAAACGTGTTTTTGTATCGCTGTTGTTAGTGTTGATTTCGGAACTGCACCAACTACTTGTTCCACTGGCTGGCCATTTTTAAATACCATAAGACTTGGAATACCGCTAATTCTATAAGATTGAGCTGTTTTTGGATTTTCATCCGTATTTAACTTTAAAACTTTTAGTTTTCCTGTATATTCTGTAGCTATTTCTTCTACTACTGGTGCTATAGCTCTACAAGGTCCACACCAAGGAGCCCAGAAATCTACTAAAACAGGTCTATCTGCCTTCAGAACTTCTGATTCAAAAGTTGCGTCTGTTACTTCACCTACATTTGCCATTTATCAAGATCCTTTCTTTTAATTATTGATTTAGTTTTCTTTTTATGGAACTTCAGGCAAGCTAAACTTTTCTTTAATCAATGAGCTTAATTGGCCTGGGAGTGTTAAACTTCATATTTAGATTCTAAAGTCATGTGTTAATTATACAGCGAGTTAATTAGAAAATGTACCAATTTTTACGAGGGATAATTTCAGAAAAAATCAATGACACTCCAGGGAGTGAAAAGTTAATTCTTGATGTAAATGGCATTGGATATGAGATATACACTAGTCTTTCTGTACTTGAGATGATTGGCAAAAAGGGTGATTCTGTAACAGTCTATACAACATTGGTTCACAAAGAAGATCAAATGACATTATACGGATTCCCTACTCTTTATGAAAGAGAGTTATTTAATTTATTATTTAGTGTCTCAGGAATTGGTCCAAAAACTGCTTTAAGTTTATTGAACAATTTAACACCAAGTGAAATTACTTATGCCATTTTAAATGAAGATCCATCTGCACTAAAAAAAGCAAATGGAATAGGTCAGAAAACAGCAGAAAGAACAATTCTAGAATTAAAAGAAAAAATTAAGAACTGGAAACAACTACCTATCGTGAATAAAGAAACAACTAAAGAATTAAAGGAATTTGGAAATCATTCTCTCACTGAAGCACGTTCTGTCCTTCAAGCTCTTGGATACTCTACTGTAGAAATTAATCAAGCCTTTGCAAATGCAAATGGTGAAAAAAATGATTCTGAAACTTTAATTCATTTTTCATTAAAATGGCTCTCTACTGTCAGGAAAAAAGGTTAAGAGATTCTATTCATTAAAAAAAATTTAATCTTAAGATTAAACAAATTTAATTTTTCCTATTGCTTTTGAAATGATATATTTGTTTTAATTAAAGTATAAAAGTTAAGTAATTATTAAGGAGACAGATATGAAACCAGTAACTAATACTACATTCCAAGCCAGAAAACCTATAAGCCCTTTTGCCAAGTTTGAAAGAATACTTAAACCTGAAGGTGCTTCCGATCAAGAATTAAGAAATTTTAAAAATGTACTGCTTTCAGGTCCAGGTCAAACTCCAACTGTTTCAAGAGTTTTAACAGAAATACACACTGGAACTAAAGAAGATGTTATCCATCCTTCTCTTGGAAACATTATTTTCAATAAAGACTAGACTATCCTATCGGAAGTGGGATTAAATTTGAATTACACTTAATGAAAATACCGATCAATATTACCTGCAAAATTATTAAAGGGAAAAATGCTCTGGAAGCTATAACTGTAACTTTATCTTTTGAAGACATAAGTCCATAGATAATACCAGCGAAAGTCCACATTGAAGCTAGTAGTGAATACCATAGTATTTTTTTCTTAATACTCATTTCCTTATTATTTTTCACCTGAATAAAAACAGCGATTGGAAGATAAAGTCCATAAACTATAGCTCCAACAAGCAAGTTAAGAAAAACAATAATTCCTATGCTTGGGTATAGAAGTTCTTTACTGATCATTTAAAGCCTTCACAATTCCAGAAACAATTTTTCTTTGCATTTGTTTAGATGTAATTATATCTGATTCTTCTGGATGAATTAAAAACCCACACTCTATTAATATTCCTGTATAAAAATTTGGTTTGGTCACTCTGAAATCCCTTTTAAATAATCCATGTTTTTTTAAACCTGCTTCTTTAGAGATACTATTCAATAATTTTCTCGCCAGTGATTTTGCAAAACTATGCGTGTAATAAATTCCTACTCCTCTATGTTTCAAAGGGTTTTCATTATCAGGAAGTGCATTATGATGAATCGACAAAAATAAATCGCACTTTTTCTTTTTAGCAAAATTAACACGACTATCTAAAGAAATAAATTTATCTTTATTTCGAGTGAGGTAAATTTTTGTTTGTTGAGACGTTGCATGCAACGTCTTTAAAAGCATTTTAGCCACTTCTAAATTAAAAGTTTTTTCAGGAGTACCTTTTGGAGAGTGGGTGCCATGTTCTTTACCACCATGCCCTGGATCGATACATATAGTTAAAAACTTTCTGGGATTTTTTTCAGATACTGCATTACTAATGCTATTAGATCGATCTAAGAGTTTCTTTATTTTTTTCACACTAATAGATCTTTTTAAAATCTTTTTTTTATTCTTATATTCCTGAACTAAAAATATTTTGTTTTCTTTATTTGATAGCTTTACAACTTGCGCAAAATTCCCATTCTTAAAAACCTTCACTTTTCTTATTTTTTGATTAGTGCTATTTTTCCCAGAGACCTTAACGTAGAGTTTTAAACCAGGCTTTGACCATCCATAAATGAAGGTCTGATTATATTCACTAACCCATTTATTTGGTGGATATACCCAAATTAAACTTTTATCTTTAATTGTATTTTCGTCTGTCATTACACTTAAAGTCTATAGGTCAATGGGCATGCAGGTCAAGGAGTATGAATTCTATTCACTTATAGACTGCTGACCTATGAACCTATTGACTAGTTAGTTATAATTTAACTATATGATTAAAGATTTAACAAAAGTTTTTTTACTATCAAAAGCAACGGTAGATGTAATTAAAGAAAAGATTGAATCAAAAGCTTGTGACCTTGCTATTCAAATTAAAAACTTTACTGACAAAGTAGAATTTCCACAAAATGGAAATTATTCAAACTGTAAATTAAAAGAAAAAGCAAAAGAAGAGCTATTCCAGTTGATTGGTGAAATTAATCACAGAGCACAGGTTAATGAAGTTCAAATGAAAGGGTTCATTAAAGAAAAGCTTACTGAACTTACTAACAATGCACTTTTAGACTCAATGGAATTAAATGATATAAGAGCAGAAATTGCTACATTACGTACTGAAGTTTCTGAACTTAAATCAAAATTAGAACTTACTAAGACAGCATAAAATTGGTTACAGCTCCTAAAAGTAGTGACAAATCAGACAATTATGATTCTTACTTTTTCTATGACAAAAGAGTAGTAGAGAATAAATTCAGACTTCCAGAAAGAGACAAAGAACTAACTTATAGTCCTCTATCATTTTTTTATGACTCTGTAATATTATCCACTTTCTGTTTTAGAAATAAACGTTTTAAGAGTATTTCTAATGTCATTTTTAAACTTATAAAAGAAATTAAAAATGGAAGAAAAAATAAGAAATTTAATCATGGTGTAATTGCAAAGCATTTATTAACTGCATTTATTGAACTAGATTCTACATTTATAAAAATTGGACAGTTTTTGTCTACCAGAAAAGATATATTACCCATTGAATACATAATGGAGCTTTCAAAACTTCAGGATTCAGTATCCAGTCTTTCATATAAAGAGATTAAAACTACTATAGAAAAAGAGTTTCATAAACCAATTGATGATATGTTTTCATATTTTTGCGAAATCCCAATTGCTTCTGCAAGTATTGGTCAGGTTCACAAAGCTGAATTAAAAAATGGTACTGAAGTAGTTGTAAAAATACAAAGACCAAATCTAGAAAAGCTTTTCTACGATGATCTTGCTATTTTAAGATGCATTGCCACATATCTTGAAAGACATACAGATCTTGGGAAAGGAAGAGAATGGACTCAGATTGTTGATGAAATTGGCAAAACATTATTTGAAGAAATTGATTTCATTCAAGAAGGAAAGAATGCTGATCATTTTAGACAAAATCTAAAGTCTAATGAAAGAATTTATATCCCAAGAATATTCTGGCAATATTCCACCAGAAAGATTCTAATGATTGAGTATGTGCCAGGAATTAAAATTACCGATTTAGAAACATTGAAAAGTAATAGTATTGATCCGAGATTTCTTTGTCTAACACTAGTTAACGCATATTTCAAGCAATTCTTTGAAGATGGGTTTTTCCATGCAGATCCACACCCAGGAAATATTGTAGTAAAGAATGACGGTACTATTGTTTTTTATGATTTTGGAATGGTTGGAAGAATAAATGAAAGTATAAGAAGTGAACTGGCAAACGTATTAATCAGCGTCATTGGAAATGATACTGATACATTACTAAAAACTCTTAAAAACCTTGAACTAATAAAAAATGGAACAGATATAAAACCTATTAAGAAATTAATTGAGCAGATTGCATACAGCTATTATGATGGCGCAGAGCTAAATGATTTAAATATAAAAGGACTAGAAGAGGATATTAAAAAAGTTTTTGATGAAAAACCTATGAGACTACCCAGTAAATTCACCTATACTCTTAGAGCAACAGGTACTTTAGAAGGTATTTGCAGAACATTAGATCCAAATTTCAGTTTAATTTCATGTGCTAAACCATATTTTTATAACTGGATAAAGAATAACTCTCCAGATTCAAAATGGTCCTATCTAAAATCATTATTTCCAAAACAAAAGAAAGTTATCGATAAAGTTCAGGTTTATTTAGAAGTAGTAAAAGATCTTCCAAAATATGTAAGCATGAAAGAAGATCCGGTAAAAAAAGATATTCCAAAAAAGACTAATGATGTATTGATTTTAAAAGATGAAGTTAAAGAAACAAAATCCAAATTAAATTTTGCTTATGAAATAATCTTTTTACTTAGTGTAGGTTATGCTGGAAGTTTTTTAATCGAAAGAACTAATACTATTCTAAGTGGCATGGGACTTGTCTTGCTGGGTTTTACATTGATAATTTCTATAGGAATTTTAAGCTTTTCGCTCTTTAAAGGTAAAATGCTAAAATAGTTCTATTCGTTTTTGTTAAACAGAGGTAAAAATATGAATCAAACAGTAGACATAAATCACATTACATTAGTAGGTAGATCTGGAAAAGATCCTGAAATGAGATATTTTGACTCAGGAAAAGTAGTAACCACTTTTACTCTCGCTGTCAACAGACCAATGAAAGATGGACAAACTGATTGGTTTGATATTGAAATCTGGGGAAAACAAGCTGAGATAGCTGGCGAGTATGTTAAAAAAGGTTCTTTAATTGCAGTTGAAGGCAAAATCAGATGGGATAAGTGGACCAGTAAAGATACAGGAGATTTAAATATTAAACCTCTTGTTATTGCTGACAATATAAGACTTTTAGGTAGTAAAAAAGATAACAATGCAGGCGCTGTTTCATCTGCAACACCATTTTAAATACAGATGAGATACTGTGTTTTAGGCGCTGGTTTGATGGGGAAAGCAGTAGCTTTTGATTTATTAAAACAAAACGATACTGAAGAAGTTTTAATAGCAGACTCTAATGAAAAAAGTTTGGAATCTGCAAAGTCTTTTCTAAACAATAAAAAGGTAATTTCAAAAGTCTTTAATGCTAGCGATGAAAAGGAAATTGAAAACCTATTCAATAGTACTGACTCTGCAATAGGCTGTATTAGTTACAAATATAATCTTAAATTCTCACAAATAGCAATTAAAACAAAAACAAATTTCTGTGATCTGGGTGGAAATGACTCTGTTGTAAAAGAACAATTAAAACTCGACAAAGAAGCAAAAGAAAAAAATATTTCTATTATCCCTGACTGCGGATTAGCTCCAGGAATGGTTTCTGTTCTTGTTAAATGGGGATTAGAAAGCTTCAACTGGGCTGATAGTGTGAAAATTAGAGTCGGTGGTCTACCAATAAAACCTACAGGTATTTTAAAGTATGGAAGATTATTTGCTGTTGATGGACTCATAAATGAATACGTAGAGCCAGTAAGAGTTTTAAGAGATGGGAAAATTATATCTATAGAACCACTCTCTGATATAGAAGAAATAGATTTCCCTAAACCACTTGGAAAGTTAGAAGCATTTACTACTTCAGGGGGAGCTTCTACACTTTTAGAAACATATAAAAATAGACTTAAAAATCTAGATTATAAAACTATTCGTTATCCTGGTCATGGAAATATAATGAGAGCACTATACGAGCTTGGATTTTTTGAAGGTGAAAATAGAGCTTTAACCACAAAGATTTTTGAAGATAAGATTCCTCTTTGTACAGAAGATACGACCCTTGTAAAAATTATCTTTGAAGGTCAAAACAAAAAGCATGAATTATTAACCATAGATAAAGCACAGGATGGTTTTACATCAATGATGAGAATGACTGCATTTCCTATATCTATCATTTCTTATTTACAGTCTCATGATTTAATTTTAGAAAAAGGAGTTCAGCCACAAGAGAAATGTATTCCTACAATGCTATTTATCGATGCTTTAAAAAAGAGAAATATAAAAATTGAGGGGTTAATTTAACCATTTATCCTGTTCTTTAATTTCCTCTAAAAGCTTCTTAACTACTGATTTTTCATTCTTATTTCTTTTGTCTAAAATAAATACAGCCTCGACATTATATGGTTTTTCTGACATTCTCTGGGTGCTAACACGATAACGTTTATAAGATTTGGTAACCATTGAAAGTCCACCATTATCAGCAAGAACCTCTAACATTTCTTTTAAATCCATATTTCCATCAGTACTATAGCTAGTAAGAATAAAATTGGCATTAATAGTTTTAATAAGATT
Organism: uncultured Gammaproteobacteria bacterium; assembly: GCA_964602915.1. Lineage (GTDB taxonomy): Bacteria > Cyanobacteriota > Vampirovibrionia > 2-02-FULL-35-15 > 2-02-FULL-35-15 > CAZRTB01. The sequence goes on from CAZRTB010000001.1 coordinate 281,054, forward strand.
TTCAAAAGCTTTTATAGCATCTGCTTTATAGTTATAAGCAGATCTTCTTTCAGTTCTCCAGTCAGTTCTTATTGCACTTTTATTTGTTTTCTTGCCTTCTATTAAAATCGACTTGTTAATCTCTGGCTTATCCCACAGAGCTATTGTATTTAAAATATGATAGTTACTTCCATAAGGATGCTGATTATATGGTGGATCTAAATAGGCAATGTCTATTTTTTTCTCTTCAGACAATTTTTCTGCCAGAAGTTGGCAATCCATTTTATAGACTTTATTTTCTAGTTTGTTGTCAAATAATAAAGGAGGAATAAGTTCTATATCGCTTAGAATTCTATAAAGTGCTGTTCCGGTTTTTCCACCCCAGCCGTTATGAAAACCTTTAAAAACGCCACTGGTATTACTGACATAACTAACACTATAAATAAGAGATGAAAGTAAAATTGATTTTTCAAGTTTATTTATTTTTTCTTCTTTCTCCCACTCATAAATCTTTTCACGCATAGCATCAATCTTCATTCCATTTTTATGAGTAAAGAACATTCTTTCTGTTTCAATATCAGGATTTTTATCATCCCATGGACAATAATATTCACTAATGTATCCATGTACACCTTCTAGATTATTTAAATACTTATATGCTTTTTCTACACCACCAAGCTTCTTAAAAGCAGGATATTCATTTTGTTCTATATATGCCTGATTATAAAAAAATGAATACGGCTCCCAATCATTTGAAAAAACCTGAAATCCATTTTTTTTAGCTAAACGTGAGACGACTCCGCTACCTGAAAAAAAATCTACAAATAATCCCTGAGTAAAACCTGTTTTTAATACAGCCTCCCATATTAAAGGCAATAATTTTCTTTTATTTCCTATATATGGAAAAAGTTGATTGTATAAATATTCCTGTGTTCTTACTGCTGAGTGATCGCTGGATTTATAATTTAGCGAATCTGTCATTTTTGCAAAACTCTTTTTGGTCCATGAATAGGATCTTCAATAATAATAGTATGCTCTCTCTTTTGTCCTACACTTACTATAGCAATAGAGGTTTCCAAAAGATCTTGAATTCTATTTAAATATTTTTTAGCATTTTCTGGCAATTCTTCTCTATTTCTGCATTCCGTAGTAGAGGATTTCCACCCTGGCAATGTTTCATATATAGGTTTTACTCTTTTAAACACACCACTAAATAAAGGGAGTTCATAATATTTCGCACCTGTTAGTGTATCTTCATAAGCTACACAAATATTTATTTCTTCCATGCTATCTAAAACATCTAGTTTAGTAACAGCTAAACAATCGAGTCCATTTACACGAACTGCATATCTTAAAAGAACAGCATCTAACCAGCCTACACGCCTTGGTCTTCCTGTCGTAGTACCAAACTCAGCCCATGCTGTACCTGTAGCACGAAGTTCATCTGCTTCACGTCCAAAAACTTCTGTAGGAAATGGTCCTTCACCTACTCTTGTAGTATAAGCCTTACTAATTCCTATAACTCTGTCTACCACAGTTGGTCCTATTCCTGCACCGATACAAGCCCCACCAGCAACTGGATTTGAGCTGGTTACATAAGGATATGTTCCATGATCTAAATCTAAGAGTGTACCTTGAGCACCTTCAAATAAAATATTTTTCTTGTTTTTAATAGCATCAAAAATAAGAGCAGATGTGTCAGTAACAAATGGTTTTAGTTTTTCACCATACTCTCTATACTCTTCATAAACTTCTTTCGGATCTTCTGGAGGCAAAGAATAAAGTCTTTCTAAAATTACATTTTTCCTAGGGACTAGCCAGCTTATTCTTTCTTCCAATTCCTTAGCATCAATTAAATCTGCAATTCTAATCCCAAATCTATCGGCTTTATCAGCATATGTAGGTCCTATACCACGACCTGTAGTTCCTATCTTTTTAGTACCACGTCCTCTATCTTCAGCCTGGTCAATAGCAAGATGATATGGCATGGTGACATGAGCGGCTGTACTTACTTTTAAACCATCGACTGAGATACCACGGGTTTTTAAATCTTCAATTTCATGAAGAAGTATTTTAGGGTCGATAACAGTTCCAGGACCAACTACAGCAATTTTCCCTTTATAAAGAATGCCTGATGGAATTAAATGAAATTTATATATTTCTCCATCAACAGCAACTGTATGTCCAGCATTACTTCCACCCTGATAGCGAACAATTACATCTGCATTTTTTGAAAGAAGGTCGGTAACTTTTGCCTTTCCTTCATCACCCCACTGCGCACCTACTAAAACTACATTTGCCATTTCATATTCCTTTATTTGGAGCTTCAGACAAGCTGAAACTTCCTTCTGCTCCACTTCCCGATTGCTTGCATTTACCAAATAAATTGGACAAATGCTCTAACAATCCAAGCGTAAATGATAGCAAGAATGAAGTTAAAAACAAGAGTTACAAACAATATAAAATATGTAAATTAGTATATTTTACTCTTAATTTATTCTTAACTAAAAGATATAAAATTCCTTGATTTTTAAGATAGAAATCAACTTTTTTCTTAACCTGCCTTTGTATCCTCAGAAGGTAGTAATTATTACTATCTTATAAAAAAGAAAAACAAAAGATATTTAAAAAAATAATTCAAGGAAAGATAAAAAGAGATGCCGGCCGCAACAATAGCACAAACAATAGTTCAATATGCACCACAAGCAATCAGTATAGCAAAAGGTTTAGTTGCTAAATTTGCACCGCAAATAGCCTCAACAGTTGAAACTGCATCTCAAGCCATCAGTACTGTAGCTGATTCTGGAATTGCTCAAAGTATTTCAGAAGCAAGAAATTTAATTTCTTCTGATACAGACTTTGGACACAGGCTAATAACAATAAGCGCATACCTTAGTAATTCACATCCTGAATTAGCTTTAAAATTTCAAGAATTGGCTGATAAGCTATTGGCAAAAGTCGAACTCACAAATGAAGAGATTGGATTCATCCATGATGAGTTAAATAAGATTTCCTCCACCCAAGAAGAACCTAAAGATAAGCCAGAAGCAGTTGCTGATCATAAAAAAGAAGAAGGAAGTAAAAAACCTGTAGAATTACAGGAAGATGACATTAACATTTTAATCAAACTTGTAGCAGAGGGTGATCCGGAATCAGAAAAAGTAAAAGGTTACATTCAAACACTAAAAAGTCAAACTCTTATACCTCAAGACGAAGTTAATCGAAGATATAAAACTGCTATAGGAAAGCTAGATACTACAAACGAAACTGCCTCACCAGAGAAAGGGACTAATGAACCTGTTGAAGTACATAGTGGAGGAATAGATTTATCAAGTCCTGTTTTATTAGAAGATCTAGGTGCAGATTTTAAAGACTTAAAACCTGAGGACCAAGCAAAGCTTTTACTAACTAGAATGTGTAAAAGTTTTGAAGTAGCAGAAGGACAAAAAATAAGTTATGACTTTGCCGCTAGAATTTTTAGAGCTCTTGGTGTTAATCCAGATGTTCTAAAACTAGATGAAGTAAAACAGTTTTTAGGTGATATTCCTGAAAGTAGTGATAGTGATCCTGAAAAAGCTAATTTACAAAGAGAGTTAGAAGAAGCTAAAAATAAGAACAGAGAATTAAAAGCAGTACTAGATGGTAATAAGACAAAGGCTAATGCTGAACTAGATAAAAATCCTATAGAATTTTTATCGTTAAATATAAAAAATATTTTAATTAGAGAATTAAAAGATAAATCAAGTTTATTAGGACTTGCACAAGAAGTTCTAAAAGGTGCAAAAGGAATGGGACTTGGCGGAATGATTCCCGAAGGTCTTTCTAAATTAGAAGATTTAGGTAGCTTCTTAGACGAGCTTGTTTTAACAGATAAATTTAAATCCAGTCTTGCTCAAAGTATAAGAGGTGAGAAGGTAGATGTTGATAGTCTTGGATTTAATGAGTTTCAGAAGCATGCGTATAAGGTCGCTGACTGGAGTGTATGGGCTATAAATAAACTTCCTTCAGTAGCAATTAACTATTTCCCGTTATTAGTTAATGTAATGAAATGGTCACTACCATTCGGAAGAATTATTCCTATTTTTGGTCATGTAATTCCTAAAGTTTATCCAATCTTAGATGAAGTATCAAAGTTCATTGGAAAATTCCAGCTAGAAGCAGAAGGTATTCAAAAAGCAAGTAGTTTAATTAGAGGTGAAACAGTACAACCAGCTAGTAAGCCAGAAGAGGCACCAAAAGAAGAACCTAAAAAAGAATTAGCTGGAGCCGCCGGAAAATAATTTAAGGAGAGAAATATGATTAAGTTTTTTATTTTAGATTTTATGAGTAAATATCAAAGAATGTTTATGATTTTATAGCAATCTTCCAGAGTTATGTCATTGCGAGGAGACTGAGTTCATCGAAGCCGCCGTGGCAATCTCATAACATTACACGTAAGCTAGATTGCCACGCCTCATTTCATTCGGCTCGCAATGACATTTTGCGATTTTATTCTCCAGGAACTACCATATTCTTAATTCTGATACTTGGACCACCAACACCAACAGGCATGCCACTTTGACCACCTTTACCACAGCCGCCTGACTCATCCCAGTACATATCATCTGCTATACCTTCTATATCTTTTAAAGTTTGAAAAACATTCCCTGAAAGATTTACATCTTTAATAGGCTCTGCTAATTTCCCATCTCTTATCATCCTTGCTTCACCACTAGCGAATGTGAACATCTCACCATTAGTTTGTCCACCAAGCCAGTTACCAGCCCAGATTCCCAGCTTTATGTCTGAAATCAAATCAGACACTTTGTTTTTCTGTGGCTCTATCCATGTATTTGTCATCCTAACGATAGGAGGAAATCTATAATCCAAACAACGAGCATTTCCAGTAGGTGTTTCATCAAGCTTTCCTGCTGTTTCTCTACTATGCAATCTCCCAACCAAAATTCCTTCTTTAATGAGATAAGTATCCTGAGAAGGTGTTCCTTCATCATCAAACTCAAAAGATCCTCTGTGATCAGCTATTTTTCCACCATCTAAAATGTTTAAAAATGGTTCTCCAAATCTTTTCCCAAACTTCATAAACTCCTGCATTTTAGGATTATCAAAGATAAAATCTCCCTCTGAAAGATGCCCAAAGGCTTCATGAACAAAGAGTCCTGTAAGAATAGGATCAATAACAACTGTATAATTACCTGCTTTTGGTGATTTTAAGCTTAACTGATCTACTGCTCTTTTAGCAGTATTTAAAATCCTTTCATCAAGATTTTCAACTTCTTCAAAACCTTTTCTTGATCCTAAAGATTCCTGTGCTACCTGAACTTTTCCATCTTCTTTACTTGTTGCTGAAAATCTTGCTTCTAAATCTATAGCTCCATGCTCTAAATATGACCCTTCAGAATTTAAGAATGTAATCTTCTGAATTCTTTCAAAATACCTGCTCGACGCAGTAGTAATTTTCTTAGAATAAGACATAAGGATAGAGTTATAGTGTTTTAAAAGCTTAATCTTTTCATCTAAAGAAATTTTTCTTGGGTCTTTACCACTTAACAGTATTGGTCTGATTCTCTTAATGGGTTTCACATCTGCAAGTTTTGATTTTTCATTAACTTCAGCACCTAAAAAAAGTGCCTGTTTTACTGACTCTTCAGCAAATCTTTCAATCTCATCAACATTATTAAAAGATGAAAATCCCCACGCACCTTTATAAAGAGATCTGACATAGCCGCCCACAGAATCTGTTTCATTCAGGCTGTCTAAGCTACCACCCAAAAATCTGATATTTTTAGTTTCATTTTCCTCAAATCTAATTTCCAGATAGTCAACTTTATCTTTATATTTTTGAATTAGGCCTTGCAATTTCTCTTTCATTTCAACTCCAATTGATTTTTTATATTTTATCAATGAAGCTGTTAAAAGAACTTAATTCAAACTAAGCTAAAGAAATGATTTACCAGAGGGCAAGCTTTTTGTTCCAAACTGGTAAATTTTCTTTAAATAGTGCTAAATTTTACACTTTTAAGAATAAAAAATTAGGTATTTCGACTAAATAAATATAATACTCGATTTGATAATTTAATAGAAAGGGAAAGTAATAACTGAGGTTGCTATTTTTAACAATTTCATAATATGAGCCTATGAGAGATGACGAATTAAAAATTAGAGACGCAAAATCATTTGATGATTTAAGAAATATTTTATTAAATAAAATTCTTGAATTACAAGGTAGCTCTTTAAATGGGAAAGAACAAATTGTTACCTTAATTAATTTTGCTCAAACTATTCTGGAAATTGATACTGTTGCTGTGTATGCAAATTTTGCAAATGAGCAAATCAATCTGATTAATTCTAAATCTGGAGCCAAACAACACTCTATGCTTGGTTATATGCTTGAGGGAATTGCTAACCAGATGGATTTTAAAAGTAGTAGATATTTTAATAGTTTAATTCCACTATCTGAACTAAACATAAAAAAAGAGCTTTCTCCTGCAGATCAACACACTTATATCTACCCTATCATTTCACCACATGCAAAACAGATGTATGGAATTATTTTAATTACAAATCCAAAGCTAATTAATATTCCTGAGAGAAAAAAGATATTGTTGTTCATTCTAAACTACATAACAAAAATTACTGAGGAAGGTGATTTAACTTCACAAGTAAATGAAAAAGATGACAGATTAAAGCTTTTATCAAAATTGTCAAATTCACTAAAAGGCATTTTAAAGGCAGAAAAAGCAATTGAAATAGTTTTAAAAGAAATTTATAACTTTTTAAAAATTGAAGATATTTATTTTGCCAGATGGATACCGCAGGAAAGAAGACTAGAAATCTCTCAGGAGATAAACTCAGAGAAAAATCATTCTTTAAAAGGGCTTACACATGTGACGGGTCAAAAAAATCCTATAATTAAGCTTCTCTATAAAAATCAATTCATGTCTTTAAAAAACAAGCATGTGAAAAGATTGAGCAAAGTTTTTCTTAAACAGAAAGAACCATCTGTATTCTGTATGATTCCAGTACTTATTAGAAATGAGCTTTTAGGATCTATTGTTTGTGTCAGCACTTCTCCATTTACAGAAATAAATAACGAAGATTATAGAATTACACAGGACATTGCTGGTCAACTTGCAGTTATTTTAAACCAAGCTTCTCTGTATGAAGAAAGTCTTTCAACAGCTCAAAGAGAATTTCTTTTAAACTCTATCACTACAATGATTCGTGACACCTTAGAAATAGAAGGAGTTCTTGAAAAAACAGCCAGAGAAGTAGGACAGGTTTTTGGAGTAAATGCCTGTGGTGCATTTATGCACAAGGATGGAGAAGATACCCAGTTTAAAAGAAGATCAATATGGGCTACCAGTGAAGATTTCAAAAATAGACTTTCTATCCTTCCGCTAGATACTGAAATGGAAGCTGGACCAGAGACTCAACTACTTCCAGATCCAATCACACAAAGTGTTGCTTTATCAATGATAGGGACTCATAATTTCGGGAAGATCCAGCCCATAATGGATCAAATAAGTTGCAAGTCGTATTTAGCATGTTCATTAAACAAAGGTAATAGAACTATAGGAATACTTGTCCTTTCACATTTTGAACAAAATAGAATCTGGACCAGCTCTGAGATTCAACTTTTAGAAGCTATTACCGATCAGGTAGAAATGGCTCTTTCACAAGCTGAACTTTACCAACACGTTCAACAAACAGAAAGACAAATGAACTTACTACATCAGGTAAGTTCTGCTATTCGAGATAGTTTAAATATTTCTACTGTTATGGCAAGAACAGCTCATGACCTTGGTGAAATTTTATCTTCCAGCAGATGTTTTATCAGAAGATTAAAAAGTATAAGCCCACTTACAATCCTTGCTACAGAACAAGAATATCTAAATAAAAACCAAGATGTAAATAAGTCCGCAGACTTAATTCTTGAATTTGAAAAAGAGTGGCTTGAAAGTATAAATAATCTTCCGGAGGTTGATCGTGCAAACTCTATTCTTCATATTGTTGACATAAATGAAAAGTATAAAGATGTTACAGGTCCTCTAAAATCAATTCTGGAAACTATTCAAATAAAGAGTTTCCTTGGTGTACCTCTTGTAGCGGCAGGTCAGATAATTGGTTCTTTATGTATTCACCAGTGTGACAGAAATAGAAGATTTACAGTCAATGAAATCGAGTTTGCAAAAAGAGTTGCTTCAGAAGCTTCAGTTGCAGTTTTAAATGCTGACTTATTTGCCAGAGTTGAACATCAGGCTCAAAGAGATAGTCTTACAGAACTATATAATCATGCATATTTTCAAACTGCATTACACCATGAAGCTGAACGTGCAAAAAGAACAGGTGCTGATCTTTCAGTAATCATGATTGACTTAGATTATTTAAAACAAATCAATGATAAGTTTGGTCACAAAGCAGGGGATGAAGCTATTTTATTAGTTTCAGGAAAATTACAACAATGCTTAAGACAAATGGATATAGTAGCTAGATATGGTGGTGATGAATTTGCTATCTTGTTACCAGAAACAAATCTTGAAGTTGCTGAATCAATCGGAAAAAGGATTTTAGAAACTTTAAATAAGGCTATTCACTCTCAATGGGGTCCATTAAGTGCAAGTATAGGAGTTTCAGGTACACCACATGAGCAAAGAAATAAAGAAAGCATTCTAAAAAGTGCTGATGACGCTATGTATGTATCTAAACGTGAGGGTAGAAATAGAGTAACAGTATCAACAAGATTAGATGAATTAGGACCCATTGAAAAGAAACCGATTAGCAGGGGAGAAGCACAGCAGTAATTTTTTCCATTGTAACCCCTAAATGAAAAAGAGCATGGCAATCTAATAAGGTATTTCGGGAGCGAGATTGCCACACCTCACTCTGTTCGGCTCGCAATGACAAGTTGCGCTATAATCTTCTTTGCTATGTATTCTCTCTCTGACACTATTGCCGCTATTTGTACACCTCCTGGAACAGGAAGTATTTCTGCTATTCGTATTTCCGGAGTTGATAGCTGGGAAATTGTAGAAAAGATTTTTACACCTGATGGTTCTAATCCTTTCAGTCATATGCAAGCCGAACATGGCTATATCAAAGATGGTGACAAAACTATTGATGAAGTTATAGTTCTTCCTTATAAAGCTCCGAAAAGCTTTACAGCTGAGAATGTAGTCGAAATTTTTACTCATGGTGGAAACCAAGTTACAGCTATGGTTTTAGATTTGTGTTTAAAAAATGGAGCTAGACTAGCAAAAAATGGTGAGTTCTCATTTAGAGCATTTGTAAATGGGAGAATTGATTTAACTTCAGCAGAAGCCATAAACGATCTCATAAATGCTACTTCTTCCAGAGCAGTGTTTAGTTCTAATGAAATTTTAAAAGGTGGAATAAAAGAAAAAGTCAGTGAGTTTAGAGAAAAGCTTTTAGCTCTAATTACTAAAATAGAAGCTTCAATCGAATTTCCTATGGATGTTGGTGAGTCAAAGAATGAAGAGATTTCTTTAGAACTTAAAAAGATTAATCTTGATTTAAGTACTCTAATTGAATCATCAAAAGAAGGACAAATTCTAAGAGACGGATTAAAGATTTCTATTATTGGCGCTCCAAATGCAGGCAAATCAAGCCTTTTAAATAGACTTCTAGAAAACGAGAGAGCTATCGTAACAAATACTCCTGGAACAACAAGAGATACCATAGAAGAAAAGATAGTTATTGACGGCTATCCATTAGTTCTAATTGATACAGCAGGAATAAGAGGAAATTCAGATCTAGGCGAAGTGGAAAAGATTGGCATAGAAAAAAGCAAACAAGCATTTGAAAAATCAGATTTAGCCTTATTTGTTTTTGATATTACAAAAGAAAAAAATAACTATTCAAAAGAAATCTTAGATTCGACAAATGGGAAACCTAAGATTTATGTAGGCAATAAAGTTGATTTGGGTTCAAAGCCTAAAACAAATGAAATAAAGCCTGATATTTTAATCTCTGCAAAAGAGGGTACAAACATAGAAGAACTAAAATCTTTAATCGTAGAAAAAATTAAGCTTCTCTCACGAGGTACAAACCATCAACAACAAGCTACATTCTATATAAATCAGCGCCAGAAAGAATTGTTACTTCAGTGTTCTAATTCTATTTTGTTTGCTACTGAGATTCTAAATAAAAATGATCCAGAAGATCTTATAGCCGATGAACTTAAAAAAGCCATTTCAAAATTAGATGAAGTCTCAGGTCAAAAAATCAATGAAGATATAATCACTAATATTTTTTCTAAATTCTGTATCGGGAAATAAATTAATCCTTTATCCCTTTTTTATATTCTTTAAGTATTGATTCAGCTATATCTTTAGAACTAATTTTTAACTTACCTGCTTTATATTCTTTCTTTAGCTTTTCAATTTCATACTTCTTTTTATGTAATTTATCTTCAGAGCTATCTTCTGATTTCGATTTACGCATTAAACACTTCTTTAAATATTTATTTTCTTCTTCTAAATACATTATGAATACAATTAAAATACTTCTAGATGAACTTCAAAAGTATGTTAATTATATTAAATTTTTGTATTTATCTATAGATTATTAGCTGACATTTATTTTGATTTTTGTCATTTTATTGCAAAAAATAAAATAACAATTTTTTATGGTTATATATATTTGATTAGACAATACACAATTTAAGTTTGGATAAATGGTTTAATTTCTTTGGGTCACTTAAGTGTATTACATTTTAAAATTGCTTATTAAAGGACTTCTTTTAGGTGAAATACTTAACTTTAAGCCCTACTAAGTTACAATATTTGGTTTGAAGGAGTGTTTTAAAAATGGCAAGAACAAAAGAATTAAACAAAATTAATCAAAAAAGAATGGGGAATTTTGCTAATTCATCTTTAGAAGACTCTGATACCAATACATTGTTATATCCCTCATTCGGTACTAAACTTTATTCTAAGGAGGAATTTGAATTGCTTGATTCTATATACTCAGATAATCCATTAAGCGTAGATATCCAACAAAAAACAGAAGATCAAAGTGAAGCTTCAAGTGATATTTCATTCCAAAGAGATAATTTTTGGGCAAGAAATAGGGAAGAGCTTTTGGCCCTACAAAAAAGTAAGAATAATATATTTTCAAACCTTGCATGGTTTTCAGCAGGTGTGATGTTGACATCAGTTGTAGGTCTTATATATCTTCAAATGAATAGCTTTGAAGCAAAACAAAAACAAGATATACAAATTGTTTTTCAAAAATCTGTTCAAGTTATGACTGACAAAACCATTGATAAAGAAGTTGCAGACAAGTTAATAAAAAAAGACTTTGAAAAGAAAGATATTGTTGAAATTAAAAATCCTGAAGTTGCTGAAAAGAAAAATAACTTCAAGTTTGATTTCTCAGATCTATTCAAAAAACAAGAAGTAAAGTCAGTCCCTGTTAATGTTGCACAAGCTGAAATTGAAAAACCAGCTCCTGTAGTAGCACCTGTAGAAGCAGTGAAACCAGCTCCTGTTAAAGTTCAAGAAACTGCGAAACAGCCTAAGTACCACGTTATAGGAAATGGTGATTCACTGTGGTTAATTGCTAATAAATACTATGCAAATCCTTCAAATGAAAACATCTCAAAAATTATGAAGGCTAACAATATTAGAAGTGTTTATAGCACATTACGCCTTGGTCAAAAGCTAACAATTCCTCTATAAGTTCAAAACCAAAGCTTAGTTACACTTACTTTTAATTATAATTACTATTGATGTCCATAAGATCATTAAAAAGTAAATTAATTCTTTTCATTTCAATTTACTTGTCATGCTTTTTTCAATTATTTGCATCAGGGAATTTACCAACTATTAATGAATCTCTAAATTCGTTAAAGCCCGAGACTGTGAAAATAGGGAACGTTGAATATAAACAAGTTAAGCAAGCACTTGGTAAATTCGGTGGAGTGTTAAATCTTTCACTATTAGGGTCTGGACCAAAAACTTTTAATTACTGGGCTTCGAACGATTCGACAAGTAGTCAGCTTGCAAAATTAATGTTTGATAACTTACTTGAAGAAGATCCTGACACAGGAGAAATAATTCCGCATCTTGCTAAAAGTTTTGAAATAAAAGATGGCGGTAAAACAATTACTATAAAACTTAGAGAAGGCATTAAATGGTCTGATGGAAAACCTATTACTTCTGATGATGTTGTTTATACATGGAATGAAATAGTTTTTACAGGAATTGAGTCTGGCGGATTTCAGTCTCTTTGTTTAATTGATGGGAAATATCCATCTGTAAAGAAAATAGACGAAAAGACTGTTGAGTTTATGACACAAAGTATTTTTGCTCCATTTCTTAGGCAGATTACTTACTCACCACTTCCAAAACACATAGTAGAACCTCTTTTAAAAAAAGCAGAATCAAAAGATGAAGCAAAAAAAATATTTATGAGACTCTGGGGTACAGATACAAGACCTGAAGATTTTGTAACAAATGGTCCATTTAAATTAAAGAAATATTCTCAGGGAGAAAGAATTGAATTTGAAAAGAATCCTGATTACTTTCTCATAAATACAAAGAATGAAAAGCTTCCTTACTTTGATAAGATTGTTTTTCATTCTATCCAGGATCAGACTTTAGAGCTTTTTAAATTTTTAGCAAATGAAATAGACATTGTCTCTGTTCGCGGAGAAGATGTAGCGTTAATAAAAAAAATTGAAAAAAAGAAAAAAACATTTAAAACAGTTAACCTTGGACCGACTACAAGCACAGAGTTTTTAGTGTTTAATCTAGGATATAAAGGAAAAGAAACAAAATGGTTTAATAATTTATATTTTAGACAAGCCATCTCTCACGCTATAGATAGAGAAGGAATTGTGGACAATGTTTTAGGAGGAGTAGGAAAGCCTCTCTTTACAGCAGAATCTCTTGCCGCAATCTATCTAAATAAAAAGCTTGCTAACGGATACCCACAAGATTTTAATATCTCCAAAGAGCTTTTACAAAAAGGTGGATTTAAATGGGATAAGAATGGTGATCTTTTAGATAGTAAAAATGAAAAAGTGGAATTTACCGTTTTGACAAATTCTGAAAATATTGCAAGACAATCAATCGGTGTAATCATTCAGGATGATTTAAAAAAGCTTGGAATAAAAATAAATCTCAGACCTATTGACTTTAATACTTTAATTGTTAAATCAGATACTGGAGACTGGCAAGGAATAATTATCGGATTTACCGGTGGCTTCTTCGAACCAAATGAAGGTGCCAATGTCTGGAAATCAGATGGGAGACTTCATCTCTTTGACCAGACAAAACATAAACCCAGAGATTGGGAGCTAGAAATTGATAAAATTTTTAATGAGGGAACAAAAGTAGTGGAATTTGAAAAAAGAAAAAAATATTATGATAGATTTCAGGAAATTGTATATGAGCAGTTACCTTTCATTTATTTAGTTTCACCCTTAAGAATTAGTGCTTATCAAAACTCCCTTGGAAATATAAGACCTACCATTTATGGTGGAGTAGGATACAACATGGAAAGCATTTATAAGAAGTAGTTTTTAACTACGGTATTTACAGTTGAATATTAAATTTTTCTAATATTTGAATTTAAGTGGGCTTTCATTTATCATTTTAAGTAATGTCATTAAGAACAAGTTCAGTAAGAATTGCTGTAAAAGCAACTCCACAGGGAATTACACTTCCTAAAAATCCCAGAATTTCAGTTGAAAGTTTTGGCGATAGATCTTTAATACTTCATTTGCCTCATTTAAATTCAAGAGGAAAAGCAATTATAACTCCTTCCCTCGAATTTAGGGTTTCAGAAATGCAAGAGTTATTTAGCGATCCAACAAGATCAAACGATAGAAAAGAAATTATGGAAAGAGGGCTTACATATGAAGAAGCAGATGCTTTTAGATTTATCGACGTAAAAAAAGTCCCAAACGGTTTTTGGAGTAATGAAGTTACTGCTAGAAACATCATTCTTGCTACATTAGATTCAATTGACGGTTTTAAACCAGCAAGAGACTCTATTAATATAAAAACAATGGCTGATTTATACAGAAAAGAAGTAATGAAATATAAATCTGTCAAAGGAAAGCAAGGTGGACAATTTTCATTTTTTTGTGAAAGAGGTTCTCTTTTCGGATTAATGTCAAAAGAAAGAAGTTTTCTTTCAGGTCAAAAAAGCAGTCCTTCATCTCTTATAAGATTTGCAATCCATGAACTTATTGATCAGACTAATCCCAATGCCATCCAACCGCATGAGGTAGAAGATGAGCATTGGAATGATAAAGAATATGCAAAGTTTTATATACTTAGAGCATTAGATACTAAAATCCCTGGTTTTAAATCAGCAAGATTAAAGAATGACATAAAAACCATGGCTGAACTATACAGAGACAAAGTAATTAAATACACACCTACAGATACCATCAAATATCCTCAATGCGGTCAGCAATCATTTTTCTATGAAGAGGGCGGCTTAAAAGGATTAATGGAGTTGCCAAGAGAATTCTTTTCTAAAACAAATAGTCCAGCCTGCTTACTAAGACTAGCAGTTCCTGAATTAATAGATATAAGAAATCCATCTGCATTAGATCCTCTTGAAGTAGAAGTCTATTACTGGACTGATATAGAAAATATTAAATATCATACTTTTCTTGCTCTTGATACTATAAAAGGCTTTAAAGAAGCCAGAGATAAAAAAGATATAAAGACCATGGCTCAACTGTACAGAGATAAAGTAATTAAATACAAAACAAAAGATCGGGAGAAATTTAACTTTAATGGTCAAGCCGCATTTTTTTATGAGGTCGGTGGATTAAGTGGTCTCATGAGCGGCAGAAGAGAAAATTTGGGTGTAAAAAAAGCAAGCCCAATATCTCTTTTATCAACAGTAATTTATGAACTAGTTGATCCATTAAATCCTGATGCTTTAACTGCTGAAGAGCTAACAAGAAATATGGTTGACTACAATATTATAAAAAGATCTATAGTTCAGGCATTAAACACTATTCCTGGATTTGAGAAAGCACGTAAAAATCATAATTATAAAGAACTAATTAATTTATACAGAAGTAATGTTGTTAATTATAAAGCAAAAAGTAGACCTAAAGCTATTACTAATGAAGCTGGATTTTTTGTAGAAAGAATTAATAACCATCTCTCACATGAGTTAATAAATAACAGATTGGATCCTTTATTTATTGTAGGGCTAGCATATCCAAGGTTTAGCAAAGAGCTCGTAAATGACATTTATAGACTTGTTGAAGAAAATAAATTTGTCATTGATATAGTCTTAAGAAAAAGAAATATTTCTCCAGACTCACAAAGTAAAATCAGAGATGCCGCAGAGAAGGGTCTTGAATATTCAGCCAGACATTTCAATCCTACTTTAGGTTTTAAATTTTCTACTTACGCTACAAGAATTGTCACAGATTACGTAAATAAAGAATATGGAAATAAAAGAGAAGAGACTTCTTTAGAAAGTAAAACGGATGAAGATGATCTATCTTTAAGAGACACTATTACTTATTCAAGCGTTAGCAAAGGTGTAAATCTTGAGTTAAGCGAAAAGATTGCTTCTGCATTAAGCAAATTAACAAAAAAAGAAAAAGCAATAATAATTGATCTTTTTAGTCTGGATGGTGACAAGCCATTAACTATTAAACAAATTCAAAGAAAATATAATATGACTAGAAGTGAAGCTTTAAATCTTGTTGAAAAAGCAAAAAAGAAATTAAAAAGACTCTTAAGAGATAAAGAATTAGCAATATAGCAATTTATAAGAAATGATCTTAACAAATGAGTTGAAGGAATCTAGTATACTTTTCAAAAATGATCCCTATAGAAAGAAGAAGAATAAGCATTCACAGTGATAATCCTATATCAATAGAAGGTGCTTCTATTGCTGATTCTAATATTTCAGATGATAGTTCTAATCCTGATTTAAGGAATCTTGAGCCTAATGCAAGCAATGTACATCAGGCTCATACAATGTTAAATGCTGAAGGGCAGAAGCTAGATGAAATGCTATTAATTTTATTTGATAAAAACCATAAACAAAAACGAAATGAAATGATAGCAAGAGGATTAAATTATGAGGAAGCCTATCTTTGCTGGAAACTAAAAAGAAATAATCAAATAAAAGCATTTCCTGCTGGTTTTTGGAGAGAAAAAGAAACTGCTAAAAACTTTTTTTATGCTGGATTAGACTCTTTAGATGGTTTTAAGACAGCCAGAGAAAGTAATAATACAGAAAAGATGTATGATATTTACAAAAAAGAGGTTTTAAATTACAAAGCTGTTTCCTACAAAACAAATGGACAAACTGCTTTTTATTATGAAGTGTTATGTCTTGGAAGTTTTATAAGTGGAAAGATTCCTTATCTTAAAAAGAAGAATAGTTCAGCAGAAGTTTTAAAAATTTTTTTACCTGATTTATTTAACGCTTTTGAACCTACAGAGCTTGAACATTATTACTGGAATGATCCTGAAAATACAAAGCACCATGTTTTACGAGCACTTGATACTCTCAATGGATTTAAAGAAGCCAGACTAGCTAGAAATATAAAATTAATGGCTGAGATTTTCAGGAGGGAAGTTATTAATTTTAAAAACACTACTAAAAAATATACTGACAGAAATGGACAAGTAGCATTTTTCTATGAGGTTGGTCATTTAAGGGGTTTAATGACTACAGGAACAGATTATTTAAGCAGAACAGGAAATGTCAGACGTCTTTTAGATTTAGCTATAGAAGGTTTAGTAGATGACAATAATCCAATAGCATTAAAAACTCGTGAAGTAGAAAAAGTATTAAATAACCCTGAACTAGCAAAAAAATATATTCTTGATGGTCTTGATTTAATTGATGGGTTTAAATCAGCAAGAGATAAAAAAGATATAAAAACAATGGCAGATTTATACAGAAGAAATGTAATAAAGTATAAATCAAAACATGGAAGCGGTCAGATAGCATTTTTTATCGAGAGGTGTAATCTTCGGGGAATGATATGCAAAGAAAGAGGTTACCTTGAAAAAACTTCAAGTGCATATGCCTTAATCAAATTTGCTATTCCAGAATTAGTTAACATTAAAAACCCCAATGCTTTAAACCCGCTAGAGCTTCAAAGATGGGAAAAACATATTTTTGTTTTAAAAACATTAGAGGCTCTGGATAAGATCCCTGGGTTTTTAGAAGCCAGATTAGAAAACAATTTCTGTAAAATGGAAAGCCTGTTTAGAGAAAACGTATTGTTTTACAATAAAAATATAATCTCAAATATAAAAAAAGAAATCGCCTACTTATATGAAGTGGCTGACGTAAGAGATCAAATAGAACCTATAATAAGAGAAAATAAAGACTTAGACCCTCTAGATCTTTATCGTATTGTTTTACCAGATTTTGTAAATTATTTGCTTCAAAAAGGTTTTGAAATAGCTCAGGAATATAAGAATTTAATCTGTCATATAGCTAAAGGATATCCACATCAGGATCAGGAATTATTAATGGATGAAGGATTTGATGTAGTTGCCAGAGCAAGTATTTATTTCGATGAGAGTAAAGGAATTAAATTTTCAAGTTTTGCTAGTAAGTGTATTAAAAACTCTTTTATTTCATATTTAAGAAAAAAAGATGATGCTATATCATTGTTTTCATTAGATGAAGATAAGGAGAGCTTATCAGAATTAGTTTCTTACAAAGATGACAAAACTCCAGAAGAAATTTGCAGTGAACCTGAAAGTACAGATAGGCTTAAAGCATTAATTGATATGGCCTTAGGCAAATTAGATGATAGAGAAAAAATCGTTATTATAAATAGATTTGGTTTTAATAATACAAAACCTAAAACAATGGAAGAAATAGCAGAGTCACTAAATGTTAGTGTACCTACAATAAGCAGGGCACAAGCTAGTGCAATGGAGAAAATAAAGTTTTATTTTAATGGCACAGGAGTTGACGTTGAGTCGTTTGGATTAGGCGCATAGTATTTACAGAAAAGTTAGTAATATACTATTAATTAATGGTAAGTTTAGAAAGAATTTTAAGTAGAGGACTGCATACTTCTGGTAACACACCATCACCAGGAGTTCAGACACCAACCGATACAAATATTCCAAACGATGGTCCAGATCATGATTTAAGAAATCTTGAACCTAATGCCAAAAGCATACATCAGACTCACATATTGATAAATAATGAAGATCAAAAACTAGATGAAATGATGTTAGTTTTATTTGATCGAAATTATAAACAACAAAGAAATGAAATGTTATCCAGAGGACTAACATATGATGAAGCATATCTTTGCTGGAAGCTAAAAAAAAATAATATGGTAGAAAAATTTCCCATGGGGTTCTGGAGAAGTAAAGAAACTGCTAGAAATTTCTTTTACGCTGGATTAGATTCTTTAGATGGTTTTAAAACTGCAAGAGAAGATACTGATATAAAAACAATGCGAGATATTTACAAGAAAGAGGTTTTAAACTACACAGCTATTTCTCATAAAACAAATGGGCAAACTGCTTTCTATTATGAGGTGCTTGGACTAAGAAGTTTTATGACTGGAAAAATTAGCTATTTAAAGAAAAAAGGTAGTTCAGCTGAAGTTATCAGACATTTTCTACCACAATTAATCGATATAAGGAACCCAGATGCTCTTAATCCATTAGATGTAGAACACCAGTACTGGAATGACCCTGAAAATGCAAAATATCATATACTGCTTGCACTTGATACCATTGATGGATTTTTAACTGCAAGAGAAACAAATAATATAAAAAAAATGGCTGAGTTATACAGAGATAATGTCATTAACTTTGAAAACACGACAAAAATAGTAGTCAGTTATAGTGGACAAACTGCTTTTTTTTATGAAGTAGGTGGACTACAAGGATTAATAACCAGAAAAAGATCTTATTTAGAAAAGGAGGGTAGTGCAAAATGTCTTTTAGATCTAGCTATTCCAGGGCTAGTTAACGAAGAAATGCCAGGAGCACTTAGATTAAAAGATGTGGGAAAAGATTATCTAAATGATCCTGATCTTGCAAAGAAATATGTTTTAGAAGGTCTTGATTTAATTGATGGGTTTAAATTTGCAAGAGATAAAAAAGATATAAAAACAATGGCTGATTTATACAGAAGAGAGGTAATTGGCTATGAATCAGTTAACAAGGGAAAATACAGGTGGAATGGTCAGTTAGCATTCTTTTATGAAAAGTGTAATCTTACAAGTTTAATTTGCAATTCAAGAGATTTTTTTGAAAGGAAAGGGAGTCCTTATGCTGTTATAAAATTTGTTTTGCCTGAGCTAGTAGATATTAGAAATCGTGATGCATTAAATCCTTTAGAACTTCAGAGAAATATGTCTAAATGGAAGAAGGTATCTGTTTCCCTAAAAATATTAGAAGCTTTAGATAGTATTCCTGGATTTTTAGAAGCAAGACTTAACAATGACTTCACTGAAATGGAGAATTTATTTAGAAAAAATGTTTTATATTATGAAAAAGAAGGATCTGAAAAAGTTAAAAGAGAAATTGCGTTTTTATATGAAGTAGCTAAAGTAAAAGAAGATATAGAACCTATTCTGGAAGAAGATAATGATATTAACCCTCTTCAATTTTACAAATCTGCACTTCCAGATTTCATTGGACACATTATTCAGAAAGCATATTTAACTGCTGAAAGAAATAAAGGTCTGATATATAGAGTTGCTAATCAATATGGTGTTGCACATGAGCAGGAAGCACTAGACAAAGGATTTGATGGGTTAGTTAATGCAGTATTACATTTTGACGAAAGCTTAGGATTTAAGCTTTCAACATTTGCAAATACGTTCATTAAAAATGCAATGATAAAGCATCTACAAAAAAAACATAATGATATTTCTTTAGATGCTACTTCATCACCAAGCAATGGCAAAGGAAAGGAAAAAAGTTTATCAGAAACTATTTCCTACAATGATGAAGAATCACCTTATGATATTTGTACTGAATCTGAAAATAAAATTAAACTTAAATCTGTTGTTGATCTTGCACTTAGTGAGCTACAAGAAAGAGAACGTGAAATTATTAAAGAGAGATTTGGGTTTGGTGGAGATGAGCCAAAAACACTTGAAGAAGTTTCAAGAATCTTTAAAGTAACTAGAGAAAGAATAAGACAAATAGAAACACGAGCCAAAACAAAACTAAAACAATATTTTGCCTCCACAGGTCTGGATATAGATTCATTCATTGAAGACTAGCTTTAGTATTTACAGCCCCATGTAATACATACAAAGCTTACTACTTTTATAAATCCTCTTCCCATGCAGGTTTGAGGGTTATCAGTATAGTAAATACATTGTTTAAAAATTTTTAACACAAAGACTAAAAATTTCTAAAATTTTACATTGATTCTTAAAAATAAGTTGATAATTTAACTACCGATTTCCAATGTAGACTTATTAGTCTAAGATTTATAAATTAATAGAAAGTTTATGAATTAAAGATTAAACGGTTATAGAGAAATCGGCCGTAAAATAAAAGAAAAAAAAGGAGAGTGATTGCCTTGACTACAGCAACAAAAAGAACATTAAAGCCATTAGGCGATAAAGTAATCGTCCAGAAATTAGAACCTCAGGAAAAAACTGCAGGTGGAATCATTATTCCAGATAGCGTAAAAGAGAAACCACAAGAAGCTAAAGTAATAGCTGTTGGTCCTGGATTAGTAGATGACAAAGGACAAAGAAAACCTTTAGATGTAAAAGAAGGAGACTTTGTACTTTTTGCTAAGTACAGTGGTACAGAAATAAAATTAGAATCAGAAGAATATTTAATTCTCTCTGAAAGAGATATTTTGGCTATAGTAAAATAAAAACGCTTTAAGGAGGCGATAAAAATGGCAAAACAAATAGTATTTAATGAAGAAGCACGCAAAGCCCTAGAACGTGGTGTGGATGCTGTTGCTAATACCGTAAAGGTAACCATTGGTCCAGCAGGACGTAATGTAGTTCTTGAGAAAAAGTTTGGTCCACCACAAATAGTTAATGACGGTGTAACTATTGCTAAAGAAATTGAGCTTGAAAGCAAACTTGAAAATGCAGGAGCACAATTAGTTAGAGAAGCTGCTAGCAAAACAAATGATGTTGCTGGTGATGGAACAACTACTGCTTCAATTCTTACTCAATCCATCGTAAAAGAAGGACTTAAGAACGTTGCAGCAGGTGCAAAACCAATGCAATTAAAAAAAGGCATGGAATCAGCTACTAAAATTGCAGTAGAAGAAATTAAAAAGATTGCACAAGAAGTTAAAGACAATCAATCAATTGCTCAAGTAGCAACCGTTGCCGCAGGAAATGATGCTGAAGTAGGCAAAATGATTGCTCAAGCAATGGATAAAGTAGGCTATGACGGTGTTATCACAGTTGAAGATTCTAAAAAACTTGTTGACACTGAACTTGAAGTAGTAGAAGGTATGCAATTTGATAAGGGCTATATCTCACCTTACTTCGTTACAGAACAAGAAAAGATGGAAGCAACTCTTGAAGAACCATTTATTCTCCTTGTTGATAAAAAAATCAATCTTCTTGCAGATATGATTCCTTTACTTGAAAAAGTAGCAAGAGCAGGAAAACCACTTGTAATCATTTCTGAAGATGTAGAAGGCGAAGCATTAGCAACACTTGTAGTAAATAACTTACGCCAAGTCTTAAAATGCTGTGCTGTAAAAGCTCCAGGATTTGGAGACAGAAGAAAAGCTATGCTTGAAGACATTGCAATTCTTACTGGCGGTCAAGTAGTTTCCGAAGAACTTGGTCATAAACTTGAAAACGTAACAATTGAAATGCTTGGTAAGGCAAGAAAAATTGTTTCTGGAAAAGAGAAAACAATTATTGTTGCTGGATCTGACACAAAAGGAAAAGTTAAAGAAAGAATTGCTCAAATCCAAAAAGAAATTGAGAAATCAGACAGCGATTACGATAAAGAAAAACTTCAAGAAAGAAAAGCTAAGCTTTCAGGTGGAGTTGCAGTACTTAAAGTAGGCGCGGCTACTGAAACTGAATTAAAAGACAGAAAACTCAGACTTGAAGATGCATTAAATGCAACCAAAGCTGCAGTTGCTGAAGGTACAGTTCCAGGTGGTGGTTTAACACCAGTACTTATTGCTAAAGCTATTTTTAAAGAAGCTGAAAAACAAACAGGCGACTTTAGAACTGGTATGGAAATAGTAGCTAGAGCATTCTCAGCACCTTTAAAACAAATTGCTGAAAATGCAGGTTTATCAGGTGAAGTAGTAGTTGAAAAAGTACTTAGCTTTAACGATCAAGTTACTGGCTTTAATGCTGAAACTGAGAAATATGAAGACTTACGTAAGTCAGGAATCATTGATCCAGCTAAAGTAACAAGATCAGCTATCCAAAATGCTACATCTATTGCGGCTATGTTCCTAACAACAGAAGCACTTGTTGTTGATCTTCCAGAGAAGAAAGAAGGAATGCCAGCAATGCCAGGTGGAATGGGCGGAATGGGCGATTATTAGAATCTGACGTGTAGGCACGTTACATGTAACGTGCCTACAATATAAATGATCCTATAAATTATTAGAACCGGTGGATATTCTTCACCGGTTTTTTTATGCCTACTATATCAACATAGTACGTTTTATCTAATTAAACAGATTTAATCTTTCTTTTTAACGCTCATTTAACCTTTCGGCCGTTTAATACACACATAGATTTAAAGTAGTTTTCTACGGGAGATAAATGCTATGAATACGGCTAATTTAAAGATTCAGAAATCATATAATGCAGATCTAGAAAAAAGACTAGATAATGTAAATAAAAGAGCTAGTGACGCTATCCAGTCGTTTAGTGAACTTGTAAGTGAAATTAATAAGTTACAAACCACAAGTACAGGTACTTCTAGTTCAAAAGAAGTAGCAGGTATTGCGGCTGACTTAAATAACTCACAAGTAATGGTCACAAGAATGCTTGAAGCACAACTTTCTGCATTACATAATATTGTCAAACCAGGTGAAACTGGCGACGCACTTCCTTTATAAAAAGAATAATTTTTTACGAAAGAACTGTAGACATTTCTATCTACAGTTCTTTTTCTTTATGAAATACCTATTGCTTTTGTGATATATTGTATATAAATGAAAGTATTATATCCAGGTAGTTTTGACCCTATAACAAATGGTCATCTTGACGTAATTAAAAGAATAAGTAAATTGTTTGATAAGGTAGTTATTGCAGTATTAAAGAATGAAGATAAAAATGAGCTGATTCCATTATCTGACAGGCTTAAATTAATAAAAGAGTCAATAAAAGGGATTAAAAATGTTACGGTTGAGAGTTTCAGTGGACTTACAGTCGTATATGCAAAATCTAAAGGGGTAGATGTCATTGTACGTGGATTGAGAGCACCTTCAGACTTTGAATATGAGCTTGAAATGTCCCAAATTAACTATTTTCTTTCAAATGGCTTAGATACACTTTTTATAATGACAAACCCAGCATTTTCATTCATCCGCTCTAGCAGGGTTAAGGAAGTAGCAGACCTAGGAGGAGAAGTTAAGGAATTAGTACCTTCTCCTGTTTATAAGTATCTTTACCAAAAAATTACGAAAAAAAAGAAAAAGAAAGGAAAAAAGAAAAAATAGTATAATTATTTTTTAGGAAATCATGAGGTTAATCGGATGAGCATTTATAAATTAATTGATCGCTTAGGCTTAGTTGTGGAAGAATCACAATCAATTCCTTGGACATCATTTAAATTAGTTAATATTGAAAAGTTTTATGACCAATTAGAGTTAGTAATGTCAAAGCTACCTCAAGAAATTAAAGAAGCGACTTCTATACTAAATCAAAAAGAAGAAATATTATCTCAAGCACAAACTAAATCTGACAAAGCTGTAAAAGATGCACAAAAACAAGCAGATGAGTTAATGGAAAATACTCAATACAAAGTAGACAGAATGGTAAAAGACTCTGAGATTTTAAAGAAGATTGAACAGGAAGCAGAAAAAATTAAACGTTCTATTCTTCAGGAAGCTGAAGAAATCAGAATGAAAGCTCTAAAAGAATCAGAAGAAATGAGAAAGAAAGCATATGATGAAGCTGAAGGTGTAAGACTCGGCGCAGATCAGTATGCTGAAAGTGTTCTCACCAGTTTAGACCAAGATTTAAGCAATGCTCTTTCTATAGTAAGAAATGGTCAAAAACATTTAACATCAGCTAAAGGCAATGGAAGATTTTCCTCACTTCAACCTCCTCAAAGTAACGGCAGAGAAAAAGAAGCTGTAATTCTTTAGAAAAAACTGTATTAAATTTTTCTAATGTGATTTTTAAATTTGCTTTAACCTGAAAAAGTTATGTTTTTCTTATGATAGATCCAGTTACTAGTGGAGTACAAAATGCTCATCCCTTAAAAGAAAGTATTCCCAAAGAAACCATATCTAATCTTAAAAGATTTCTTCAGCCTTATTTACATGGGAGAAACCTAAAAGATTTAGATGTCTCAAATTTGCTTCAATTAAACACTTTTTCTGAAGAAAGTATAGTGAGCTTTTTCTTGGTAAATAGAAAAATTAAAGTTGCTAGTGATCACGCAAAAAGAATTCTTAAAGAGCTTAACAAAATAACAGGTCGTCCAATTTCTGCCAACACCGTCACTGTTAACGTTTCTAGCCCAGCTCAAACCCATACAAACATTACTCACCCTGATTTAGTGAAAGGTCAAAAGCTATTTGATGTAAAAGAAATTTCTGCTAGATATGTTGAAATTATGGAATCTCCATCAGCCATTGATAAGCTTATTCCTGATAGGGAAAGAGTATATAAATTTGTTAGAAGAGATTTAGTACCTTTAATAAACCATGGATTTAATGATGACTTTAACACCACAACATTTAATAACCTTAAATCTCTAGTTCCTCCTTACGGATTTCAAGGCTGGAAAGAAAAAATAGAGGGAATAGAAGAGTCTATTTGTCATGGTGAATTTAAAAACTTTGATATGCAATCAAAACTCTTAATCCTTATAAACAAAATCAATGACTATACTTCTCAACATGGAATAATTGCGAATCCTACTGATTTTGATGATACTAAAGGTATAGGACTCAAGGTTTCTTTTGTTCTAGATAAGAAAATTTATAGATTTAAAGATCGAGTAGTTCCTACATATTTCACTATACCTTCAAATTCAGATGATTATGTAGCACTATTTCATCCTGTTGGAGCAATAACTGTAGATATGAATATGGTAGCTAAATCATGCATGAATCCATGGCTGGTAAAAAAAATAGAATCAAACTCATTTGATCTCTTTTCAAAAAAATTTGCTCCAGAAATGTTTAAAGTACACTTAGATATTGCTAGAGAATTAAGAGGGCAATACTCTTCCCATAAGGAGTACTTACCGCTGGTACTAGAAGATGTTCTTTACGAGGAGTATGATCATGCTGTTCAACACACAAGAGTAGAAGACTCACTTGGTAGAAAATTTATATCTAGAGATACTGAGTCTAGGAATAGGCTTTTTGAGTTACTAATAAAAGATGATAATATTTTAAATAAATTTAAAATGCATGGAGCTCGTCCTGCTCAAGATTTTATTATTGAATTACTTGCAAATTATAGTTGTTCTTTTAATGGATCAAATCCGCTAATTAGATTGTTTTCTAACATTGGAATTGTCTCGAATACAAATGCACTTGACAATATTTACACAATCACTGGGAAAAGTTTTATTCAAACTTCTTATGATGAACTATATAGAACTAAATCATTTAATTTTAATGATCTAGGTAGATATGATTTCAGAGAATTAGCTATGCAAAGTCAAGAGCTAGTAAAAGATCCGGAAAGATTAAGAGAAGGAGCTCGTAAAGCCTCAGAAAAACTATTTAAACTTCCAGTAGGAAGCTATACATTAGAAGAAGTTAAATAATATCCTGAACTGCTAAACTTCCCCAGTGGAATTTATGTCTGATAGTCCAATAAAAATCACTTTCTTCACCTATTAGTCTTATTAACTTTGCACTAATTTTAGATTTTACTACTTTTATAGAATCTCCTGTTTTTACCGAATAATTTTCTTGTCCATCAATCTGTAAAACAGTTCCTGTGTGTGATCTATTAAATGCAATTTTTAGCTCTTTAGTATCTGAAACAATGTGTGGTCTGCTGGTTAAGCTATGCGCACACATAGGCACAATTTCAATCCCTTTAATTTCCGGATCCATTACTGCACCACCAGCGGCCATAGCATAAGCAGTAGATCCTGTAGGTGTAGAAATAATCAATCCATCTGAATGGTAATCTGCAGCAAGTTTTCCATTCACACTTAAAGTAAGATGAAGCATTCTCTTATCAACAGCACGATAAATAACTATGTCATTTAAAGCAATTAAAGATTTATCTAAACTAGAAATAGTGGTTTCAAGCATAGATCTTTCTTCTATCCTATATTCACCAGCAAGAACCTGATTTATCAGCTCCGTAGCATTTACAGCTCTTCCTTCTGTTAAAAATCCTAAATGTCCAGTATTCACTCCAAACATTGGGATGTTTTTTGGTGCTAAAACTCTGCTTACACCCAGTAAAGTACCATCACCCCCAAATATAAGAGCAAAATCTAATTGTTCTTTTAATGATGAAAGATCACTATCAGCTACTCCGGTTTTATAAATACATGAAGAAATGCCTTTAGAAGTTAGATATTCTTCTATCTTCTTAGCAAAATCCAGATTTGAACTTCTAGTAGCGTTATAAATAAGTCCTATTTTTTTCATGTTCTAATTATAACAAAAGGGTATATTAAGCGATTCTGTGTACGTCACCTTCTCTTCACTAAAAGCTTGTGTGCTTCTTCAACAACACTATGAATAGTATCTTCTGTAACTGAACCTTCATCTTTCTGGTTGAAAGTTATATCTATCCAGAATTCTATATTTCCTTTAGATCCAGTAATAGGAGAGTATGTAAGCCCTCTGATATAAAGTCCAAGGTTAGCAAGATTTTCTACATATCCCAAAAGTAATCCTTTGTGAATATTTTTATCTCTAATAACCCCACGTCTACCGACTTCTTCCTTTAGAGCTTCAAACTGAGGTTTAAACAAAGTAAGAATATTTGTATCTTCCCCAGCGTCGACTAAATCTATCATTGGCATAAAAACTTTTGAAAGAGAAATAAAAGATAGATCTACCACGCACAGAGTAGCTTTTTCTTCATCCTTTTTATAAAGCTTATCAGGCATTAAATATCTAACATTTGTTCTCTCTAAAAGGACAACTCTAGGATCTTTTCTTAAAGTCCAATCAAATTGACCGTAGCCAACATCAACTGCATAAACTTTTCTAGCTCCACGCTTTAATAAACAATCAGTGAAGCCACCAGTAGAAGCACCTACATCTAAACAAACTCTATCCATAGGACTAATTTCAAAGTATCCAAGTGCACTTTCTAGTTTTATTCCACCTCTACTAACATAAGGATTAGTAGTAAATAAAACTGTAATATTTGAATTTGTTTCTACAAACGTACCTGGTTTAGTAACCTTTTCTTTTTCTACTAAAATAGCTCCTTGCATAATAGCTGAGCGAGCCTGCTCACGAGAAGGAAAATACTGCTTCTCAATAAGCAGTGAATCTAATCGCATTTTATCTTTTTTCAAAGGCATCTACTTTGATTATAACTGAAAAGATTAAAAATTATTAAAAGAGCAACTAATCTTTTGATAAAGCCAAAGCAAGGTTGTGAATATGTTTAACTAAAAAACTTTTTTCAAAGTTAATTCCGCCCTTTAAACAATTAGCAACAAAACCTAATGCTTTTCTGGGGTTTTCTTTTTCCAGCACAATAGCAATTGAAGTTACAAGTCCTATATCATTAAGAGGTTGGATTTCATTTACTTTTTCATACTGTTCACTAGCAGATATTCCACTAACAGATTCTATTAACCTGCCAAAATAAGATTTTAAAAATGCAATATCAAGTGGTTTTTTTCTATCCCGCGAAAGTTTTTCAAGGGTTAAGCTAAATAATTCTTGAGAATCATCTTTTAATCCTGCGTCAAACAGATTCCCAATATTATATTCAACATTTTGTGGAGTTAGCTCATCTGCATAATCTGAATTAATAACCGAGACTAATAGCTCTTTTGCTTTTAAAAGTTTAGAGGGCTCCTTTGTTTCATTTAACGAAACAACACTACTAAGTACCGTAGTAAGTTTAACTCTTTGTTTTTTATTTAGTGCTTTTAAAAGCAGATCAGAAGATTTCAAAAGATCTTTATCTCTAAAATAAATAACTATCCTTTGCAATCCTCCATTTAATACAGGTACATCTAAATCCAGCATTCTGTTTAGATAGTCTAAAGCTATATCAAATTGTCCTTCCTCAATTAAAAGATCTATCGTGTGTTCATTCGGATTTTTTTCTTTCAAAGCATAAGCTCTTAAGAGTTCTTCCATTTTTGTTTTGTCCAATTCACCAATTTTCTTTATGTCGTGTTTAACAGTAGCAAGCTTTACGGGGAAACCGTTATCAACAGCACAAATCAAAACATTTGCAGTGAGATTATACAGACCAACCTTAGAACAGCTCACAGCAAGTGATTCAAAATCTAATCCATTTAAATCATACTTTCCTATACCACTTTTTAAAAGATCAAGGGCTCTTTCTAAATTACCAAATCTTCCTTTGTCAGATTCTTCTGCTTGTCTTCTTAAAGAATTAACCGTATTAAAATAAAGTTCTCTTCTAACTATAACTCCTTTAGCAAGAGACTCTCTTATCACTGTAGAAGAGCTTTTAGGATTTCCTGCATGATTAAATCCACTAATCAAACTTTCTATATCATGATCAAGCCCTTCATACATAATCCCTTTATCCTGAACAAGTTTAATAACTTCATGAGCACTAATTAAATTTTCAGAACGAATATTTTTTTTAACAATACCCTTTAAATCGCTTGAATTAACATTTACTCCAGCCTTAAGCGCATGTATTTTAATTTGGTCTGCTTCAGAATGCTTTCCAGCTTTTATAAGTTCCCTAGAAGCTAAATTAATAAGATCAAGAGTATCTTCACTATTTCCTCTTCTACAAGCTTCATACAAATCTTTTACTGAAAGACCCTTTCTTACTGCTTCATAAACTGGTCCTGGATTATTAGCTCTTGTAATAAAAGACGGTCTTGGTGAAGTACCAGCACTGGCTTGCATAGTTCTCATATATATCTCCTAAAATAAATTAAAGAAATAGTATCTAAAAAACTATGTAAAGTAAATCTGTAAGACCGTTTGATTGTATGGATTAATCTAATACTCAACAAGCAACAGCAAACTTAGACAATTCAGTGATTTGAGGATCACCCTGACTTAAGGCAGAAATAGTCTGCAAAACAATATTTTTATCAATTTCAATACCTTTATAAAAAGCAGTAAGAACAATCTGAGCCGCTTTTTGAGGATGATTTTGTTGAATAAATTTCTCTACTGCTTTTCCTACAAATTTTGGAATATTTAAATATTTATATTGTTCGCTATTAATAAGTTCTTCAACAAGTTTAAATGCCTCATCTGGATTCTCTTCAATCAGTATTTTAATTTGGTTTTTTATTTTATGACCAATATCACTCATATCAAAAAGTTTTTTTCTAATAAAAGATCCTCTTTCCTCGGTAGACATTTGATTTGAAACCCGAGCTTTTACTGACCTAATAGAACCCAGATCTCCTTGAGGTTTTCCGTTTATATCATATTTATATCTCTCACAAATCTCTATAAATCTCCCGGCTTCTTCACTTTTTCCCTGTTCACGAAGCATTACTAGTGTATGTTTCACAGGGTTATTTTGAAAAATTATTCCTTTTTGTGCACAAGCATCTAAAAGTTCAAATGCTTGATTATACATCTGAGAATCTCTTAGTCTGCAAAAACAATATTGAAGAGTTTCTGCCTTTAAGCTATAACCAAGTGTCAAGGCCTGAATTGTAAGCTCAAACATATCCTGATACTTTTCATTTTCCTGAATACGACAGATAGCTGTTTGAACACTTTTATCATCAAATTGGTGTCCTTTTTGAAATCCTTTTTTCATTTTTTCAATTAAAGTATCAACAGCACTCCTGCTTCCACTTTTTGCATCACGACAAAGATTAGCAATTATTCCATCACTTAAATCAGATAGATAAACAGTTCCTCTTGGCTTGTTGCCTACTGGTAATATAACCATAATTTATTCCTGCTAAAAAGAATTTTAGCAAAAGTAGATATTAGAGACAATCTGTAAATTCTTTTTTTATTAAGAGTTTTTAGGAAAAACTTTTAAAACATTGTAAGAAGTATCTCTCTGACCAGCAAGTCTTCCAGTTTCATGTATAGCATGAACAATTTCATTTATTTCTGCACAATGTAGAGTACCAGCAGAAGAAACTACATTTTCTTCAAGCATTGTTCCACCCATATCATTCGCTCCAAATGCTAATGCAACCTGACCAATTTTAATTCCCTGAGTTACCCATGAAGACTGAAAATTAGGGATGTTGTCTAAATAGATTCTCGAAATAGCAAGTGTTCTTAAATATTCAAGACTATCAGAAGACTTTAAATCAACACTACTTTCTTCCATTTCTTTCCCGAGAGGGCTGTTATCCTTTTGAAATGTCCATGAAATAAATGCAGTAAAACCAGAGTATTTGTCCTGAAGTTCTCTAATCCTATCCATATGCTCAATTCTGTCTTCCAAAGTTTCTACATGTCCGAACATCATAGTAGCAGTAGTTTTTATTCCAAGCTTATGAGCTGATTCCATAACATTTAACCAGCGATCTGATTTTATTTTCAAAGGGCTAATCTCATTTCTTACTCTGTCTACCAAAATCTCTGCTCCACCACCAGGAATAGAATTAAGACCAGCAGATCTCAGTCTTTCTAAAACAGTTTCAGTATCCAGATTAGAGACATTACAAATATGATCTATTTCAGAAGGAGAAAGTGCATGTAATAAAACTGTAGGGAAATCTTTTCTTAGTCTTTTAAACAAATCTTCATAGTATTCAATTTTTAACTCTGGATTATGTCCCCCCTGAAGTAATAACTGGGTACCACCCAAATCCACCAGCTCTTTTGTCTTTTCATAAATAACTTCATAAGAATTTGTATAAGTTCTTTTATCACCAGGCCAAAAAGCAAAAGCACAAAATCTACAAGCCGCAGTACAAACATTCGTGTAGTTTATATTTCTATCTATAATAAAGGTAACTGGTTCACTATCAGGATGATATTTTTTCCTAATTTCATTTGCACATTGACCAAGATCTATTAAATCAGCATTTTTATATAAATCCAAAGCTTCTTCTTTAGTAATTCTTTTATTCAAAAGCTTATCCGGGTTTAGTTTTGTGAGGAGTTGCATAAAAGATATTATAACGTACCCTCGTCATTGCAAGGAGCCGAAGCCACGAGCGAAGCGTGGCGGGCAAGCGACGAAGCAATCTAGCTTTCGATAAAAGTATCCTTTGAAGTTGCTCACTAATTATTTTATTAGCGTTATGAGATTGCCACGTTAGCTCTTTCAGAGCTTCCTCGCAATGACGTATTAAGTTAGACCTTCTTAAATACTAAACAAGCATTATGTCCATTTTAGAGTTTATAATTCTAAAATAACGGGAGATTTAGAGTTAGCATTTCTAAATTTGCAGTATATTTTGAATTGCTGTCTTAAAATTGATACATATATATCAAAATTAAGCGTAAAATTGATATCTAGATGTCAAATTTAGGGTACAATACTTTTATGCATCTACCAGATATAGATTTTTATTGTTTTAGTGAAGAGTGGTTAGCTTCTAGAATGCTATTTTTAGCAGGGCCAAGGCAAGTAGGGAAAACCACTTATTCTCAAAACAAAATCAAAAAATTAGGGGGTAGTTATTTTAACTGGGATAGCAAAAAAACTAGAGAAGCTTATTTTACTGATTCTGATTTTTTTGTAAGCTTAACAAAACCAAAAACTTTAGTGGTTTTTGATGAGATTCACAAGCAAAATAATTGGAAAAATATTTTAAAAGGAGCTTTTGATATTCATAGGGATAATTATACTTTTATGATTACAGGAAGCGCTAAATTGGACACTTTTAGACATTCAGGAGATTCGCTTGTCGGGAGATATTTTTTAACACATCTTTTACCGTTATCCATAGGAGATTTAACAAATAATAATTTTAAAGAATATGAGTGTGCAGAAAGTCTATTAGAAAACATTGTAGACACAAAACCCCACTTCACAGAAAAAGAATTAAATGATTTGATAAATTTAAGTGGGTTTCCTGAGCCTTTCTATAAAGGTTCTAAGACTTTTCATTCTAGATGGCAAAATCAACATGAAGAATTACTTATAGGAGAAGATTTAAGAGATTTAACAAATATCGTTAGTTTTAGAAATATTGAACATTTAGTTAGCTTATTAAAAGAAAGAATAGCAAAACCTATTTCATTTAACTCTTTAGCTCAAATCTTAGAGGTAAATCATAATTCTATCAAGCAATGGATAACTCAATTAGAAAAAATTATGCTTTGTTTTAGTATCCCTTCATGGTCTAAAAAATTATCACGTTCTATTAAAAAAAATCATAAAGTATATTTTTATAATTGGGCTTGTATAAAAGATGAGGGGGCAAAATTTGAAAATTTTATTGCTTCTCAGCTATATAAGGCTTGTATTTTATGGCACGATAGATTTGGTCAAAAGTTTGAGCTCTATTTTATTCGAAATTATGATGAACAAGAAGTGGATTTCTTAATTACTTTAAACCAAAAGCCCTGGTTACTCATAGAAGCTAAAAATGGTAGACCAGATACCTCATCTGCTCTTTATAAATATAAAGATGAGCTAAATGTGCCAGCAGTTTTACTAACAAATGAAAAAAATTGGAATCAAAATAAAAATGGTATAAAAATTATAAGTGCAAACAAATTTTTAAGTTTATTGCCGTAAGATCATTTAAATTTTCCTAAACACCAGGCAAGCATTATGTCCACCAAAGCCAAATGAATTAGAAATAACAACATTTAAATCTTTGATTTGCCTTGCTTTGTTAGGTATAAAATCTAAATCACACTGTGGATCAGGGTTTTGTAAATTAATAGTCGGCGGAGCAATGTTTTCCTGCAGAGCCATTATGCAAGCAATAGATTCTACAGCACCAGTAGCTCCTAGTAAATGTCCATGCATAGACTTAGTAGAGCTTACAGGAAGTAATCCTTTTTTAACTCTATCTCCAAAGACTCTTTTAATAGCAACTACCTCTGTAATATCTCCCACAATGGTACTAGTAGCATGAGCATTTATGTACTGAACTTCTTCAGGTTTAGACCCTGCATCTTCAATAGCTAATTTAATTGCTCTTGCCGCACCATCACCATCAGGGGAAGGTGAAACTACATCAGAAGCATCAGATGAAGCACCAAAACCTGCCAGCTCTGCATAGATTTTTGCACCACGAGCTTTTGCATGTTCATATTCTTCAAGTATTAAAATCCCTGCTCCTTCTCCCATTACAAAACCATCTCTATTCTTTTCAAATGGTCTGGAAGATTGTTCTGGTGTTTCATTATATTTTGTAGAAAGTGTTCTAGCCGCACCAAAAGCCGCTATGCTCACATTAGTAAGTGGAGCTTCACACCCTCCAGCAAACATTACATCTGCAGAACCAGTTTGTATAGCTCTAAAAGCATCACCAATACAGCTAGTGCCAGTAGCACATGCAGTTACTGTACAACTAAGTGGTCCCTTAGCATTATGATAAATAGAAATATAACCAGCTGGCATATTTGCAATCATTGATGGAATAGTAAATGGGCTGACTCTGCCTGGTCCTTTTTCCCTTAAAATATTATGTTGCTCTATCACCGTAAGAATACCACCAGCGGCGCTTCCTACTACTACACCAATTCTTTCTGGGCTGGGATATTTTGAAACATCTAGATTCGCATCTTTTATAGCATTTATAGATGCAGATAAAGCAAGCTGAATAAACCTATCTGTCCTTCTAATTACTTTTGGTTCTAAATAATCCTCAGCTTTAAAATCATTACAAGCAGAACCTACTCTGGAAATATCTTTTGAGGTTTGTGCGTCGGGGAAAAAGTCCATTTTTGATATTCCAGATTTCCCAGCAATTAAATTTTTCCAAAAAACCTCTTTACTTTCTCCGAGTGAAGAAATTAATCCCATTCCTGTTACTACAACTCTGCGTTTTGGCATATTTTCATTATATACACTGATCAAAAAAAAAGAGCGTCTTTTTTAAAACGCTCTTTTGAAAATGTCTTTTATTTCTCTAATTATGAATGAGAAACAATATAATCAACTGCTTGACCTACTGTAGTGATTTTTTCTGCTTCTTCATCTGGAATTTCTACCCCAAACTCTTCTTCGAATGCCATTACTAACTCTACTGTATCTAATGAGTCTGCTCCTAAATCACCAGTAAAACTAGCTGATTCATTTACTTCACCAGAGTCTACGCTGAGTTGTGAACATACTACTTTTTTTACTCTCTCTAATGCTTCCGCTCTATCCATAACTTTTGTCATATCTCCCCCGTTTTTATAGCATTTAACTCTGGTTTAGAATAACATAGAATATTTTCTCAGAAAACGCATTTACATAATAAAATAGCAATTGATTTATTGGGTTCTAATTCTCAATAAGGTTAAGTATTTAACATTTATATATTTATTTTGTATATCTTTTTAGGTTAGTTTTTTGAAACAATTAATAAAAACTTGTCTGAATACTGTTTTTTACCATCTATTTCAATAGATGGAGATTTTTCATTCTCTTCCTCTATAACTATTTTGTAATTTATCAATTTAAAAAGCAATTTTAAAGATTCTTTTTCATTCTCAAAATGATTGGTTATAAAGATTTTCCCTCCATCTAAAAGAAGCTCTCCACAAATAGAAAATATTCTCATAAAAATCTCAGTATTAAAAGTAATTTCAGGATGACGAACTATTATTAAGTCAAACAATCCATCACTTATCCATTCTTTATAGTTTTCAATATTGCTAGCATCAGCACACTTGAAAGATATCTGTTCTGTTTTTGATTTTATAAACTCATCATCTTTTGCAGAATTTATCAAATTCTCATCGATTTCTATTCCGCAAAGTTTTAGATTTTTCTCATGAGAAGAAAAATATTCAAAAAGATTTTTAGCTTCTCTAAATTTTCCGCATCCTACACTTAGAATCTTTATTTTTTTAGTTTTAGCCTTTTCTAATAATTCTTTAGGAAAATAATTCTCTATTAGGGAAGAATAGCTTTTGTTAATTTCATCAATTAAAGTTTTATTGTTTGTATCCATTTTATTAAAAAGGGCAGAATAAATCCTGCCCTTACAATTGCTCTCTATATTCTAGAACCTTACATGAACATTCCACCATCTACAACGATAGTCTGACCTGTTACATAAGAACCACCGCTACAGAAGAAAAATACTGCTTCAGCAACATCTTCTGGCAAACCAAATCTACCAAGAGGAATAAATTTCATATATTGCTCTTTAATTTCTGGTTTTAATTTCTGTGTCATTGCTGTATCAATGAATCCAGGTGCTACTGCATTACAGGTAATATTTCTAGAAGCATATTCTTTTGCAATTGTTTTTGAAAGTGCAATTGCTCCTGCTTTAGATGCAGCATAGTTTGCCTGACCCATATTTCCATGAATACCAATAACACTAGCAATATTTACAATACGTCCATAATTAGCTTTTGACATATGTTTTACAACTGCCTGAGTTACTTTGAAGATACTGGTTAAATTAGTTTCAATAACTGCATTCCAGTCTTCAAGTTTCATTCTCATGAATAAAGTATCTTTAGTAATACCAGCATTATTTACAAGAATATCTATCTTCCCAAATTTTGCCATTATTTCTTCAGCCATTTTTTCTACACTTGCTACATCTGTAACATTACAGACTGCTCCATGAGCTTTAAATCCTAAATCAGTAATCTCTTTAACTCCTGAATCTGCTGATTCCTGAGTAAGGTCTGTAATAATAGCTGTTGCTCCTGCGGCGGCTAATCTTTTTGCTATTGATAAGCCTATTCCACGGCCTGAACCAGTAACGATAGCTACTTGATCCTTTAATAAATTGCTTTTAACTAACTGTGTCTGTTCCATAGTTTGTGTGGACATTTTATCTCCTTCCAAATGAAATATTTCTTTTATATTGTACTTTTAAAAGTCAATAAGCAATTGTAATAACATTTAGTTTCTTGCAGATATTACAGAAAGGCGTTCATTTATTGATTTTAAGATCTCATCTATTATCTGTTCAGATGTAGCCGCTACAGTAACAAATCCTGTTTCAGCTCCCTCAGAGAAATGCTCCATTAAAAACTCCAGATCCCATGCACTGGATAATTCTTTAAGTTCTTTATCAGAAGGTCTTTTAAATAAAATTATTTTATTTCTATCTCCTACTTTAGGAAGTTCTCTAGAAGCGAAATTCTCCAGTGAAATAAGCTTACTTCCATAAACATCAATCATGTTTATTACAGCAATATCAACACCAGAAAAACCTCTTCTATAAATCTGCCCGGGTAAATATGATTGAACATCAATATCAGTACTATCTTCTTTTTCTTTAACCCCTTTTTTGATCTGATCAGGATTAATATATTTAGGACTAGAAGGTTTTGCATATTGCCCTACTGCAACTTTAATTTTTGGAGTAAATACTCTCATGTGACTATTTAAACAGATATGTATATAAACAAAGATAATTTTTACAATTTCCTAATCTTCACATCTTAACCTGGGATATAATAAATAAGCTATTAATTAATCTGATTTTAATAGCTATTTAATGAACACTGAAAATTAAAGCAATATATCTATGTTTCTAAGAAAACTCTATCTAACTTATAAATAAAGGTTTTGTCCAATTTACTTGGCAAAACCGATCAAGCGACATGAATTAAAGATAGAAGGTTCAGCCTTGCCCTGATAAATGCGGGTGTAGTTTAATGGTAAAACGAAAGCCTTCCAAGCTTTAGTCGAGGGTTCGATTCCCTCTACCCGCTCCATTTACAAACAATTTTTTCAAAAGTTTTATTATTCTTAGTTTCTAAATTTTGAACTCTTTTCAGACAAAAGCATTTTACAAAGTAATAATCCCTTTAATATTTCTTCTGGAGACGGTGGATCGCCAGGAATATAAATGTCAACAGGAATAAATTGGTCTACTCTCCCTAAACAAGCATATGTTTTTTCATATATGGAACCATTACAAGCACCATCCCCAAGTGCAACTACAATTTTAGGTTCTGGCATTGCTTCATATGTTCTTTCCATTGCAATCTTTAAATGTCTGGTAACAGGGCCACTGACTGTTAGAACATCTGCATGTCTTGGTGAAGCAGTAAAATCAATTCCAAAACGAGTTATATCATAAATTGGATTTGAAAGAGCTAACATCTCTGCTTCTTCTGCATTGCATGAACCAACATCAAGATGCCGAATTAACAGTGAACGACTTAAAGCATTTCTTACCCTTGGGTTTATATCTTTAATTCTAGAAAAGGATTTATAAACATCTTCATCTTTTACATTCTTGTTAATGGTAATTTCCTCAGAAACATTACCAATCTTTATCCATTCTTTTAAAAGATTAAACATTAGTTTATTTGCTCCTATCTATCAACACATGCATAACACAAATTAAAACTCTTATTCACCAATGGACCATCTGGGACGATATTATTTGCCATTGTTGCCTGTACCATTCCTCTCCAATTCATATAAGAAGCACTTCTTACATGCCATCTGTAAATTTTATTTTCAGGTGTAATTGTTAACCAATGGATTAGTTCTCCTTTTGCAGATTCCACTATTCCAACAGAGGTTCGTGGTTCTGAAAATTGAATGAGTGTTCTGTTTAATATAAAACCAGATGGAATATTACAAATCAAATTGTTTATAAGCTCAATTGATTGATATACTTCATCAATTCGAATTTTTGTTCTTGCCAGAGCATCACCTTCTTCATAGGTAGGTATTTTTGTCATATATTTTTTGTAAGCTCCGTAAGTAAAATCCTGCCTTATATCCCTATCAATACCCGATGCTCTAGCTCCAGGTCCTACAATGCCTAAAGTTATTGCTTGCTCTTTTGTTAAAGCACCTGTACCTTCTAATCTGTCTAAAAAGCTATCATTATTCATAACTAACTTTTCCCAGTCTTTGAACTTGCTTTTAAAATCTTTAATTTCAATTAATAGCTCTTTAAGCAAAGCATCAGACATATCTTTCTTTAGTCCACCTATTTCATTTAACCCACGAAAGAATCTGCGTCCAGTCATTTTATATACGACTCTCATCATTATTTCTCTAAGTCTACTAGCATGTACTCCGCCAAATCCAAAGCCACCAGCAGAACAAATAGATGTAAGGTCAAATAGGTGACTTGATATTCTTTCCAGCTCAAGACAAATAGTTCTAATATAACGTGCCCGATCTGGAATGTTATTTTGTATTAAAGTCTCAACCGCCTGACAAAAAGCAGTAGAGTGTGCATAAGAACACATTCCACATACATGCTCTGCAAGATTTAATACTTCATCAATAGTTTTTCCTTCAGCCATTTTTTCAATGCCTTTGTGGGTATAAAAAAGCTGTGCATCAAACTTTAAAATATTTTCACCTACAGCGCAGAATCTAAGATGTCCAGGTTCAATAATTCCAGCATGTATTGGACCAACTGCAATTTGATTCATACCTTCTGCATGTGGTTGCTCATTAAATTCATGTGGTACTTCAGAAATTGGTACCTGTGTATCAACAGAGAAATCCTTTCGCATTGGAAAGTTTTTTCCTCTATGCCAATCTCTATGTAGTACTAAAGGATCTAAATCAATTCCAAAAGGTGTAATTCCAAACAGATCATGAATTTCTCTTTCATGCCAGTTAACTTGTGGTATTTTTGAACTAATAGCAGTATACACTGGTTGCTCTTTATCCAGTGGAGTACTTAAAGTTACGATAGTAGAAGAATCTTTTACAAGAAAAACAATATAAACTCTAAAGCTTGAATTAAGAGATCTTTCATCAGTACCAAACATCGTTACAAGTGATGTATCTAAATTAGAATCTTTGTATATAAGTTCTGCTGATGTTTGCAAGTGTTCTTTATCAACAAGAAAAAGAAGATGGTTTAATGAAATTCTTCTGTAAGAAAGAAGGTGATAGCTGTATTCTTCCTTAAAATATTTAATTAACTCATCTATATTATTTATATTTTTTGTTTTCATAGGTTGTGTCCTAAATTAATTATCTTTGTTGCCTCATTAAGAAGATTAAATAGTGGTGATGGTATATAACATCCAAGCAGACAAACTAAAATTAGTGGAATAATAAGAGCTACTAAACCAGATTTGCAAATTTCACCTTTTACTACCACTGTCTTTTCGTATTGTGTGTTTGATATCGATCCGATTGTCATTCCAAGAATATGCTGTAAAAGACCACCAAAAACAATTACAAGCATCAAAAGAAACAAACCAGATGCAATGTAGTGATGGGACTGGATACCACCACGCAAAATATAAAATTCACTTAAGAAAATAGAAAATGGTGGTGAGCCTGCTAAAGCTAGTCCACCGATAAGCAAAGCTGTTCCACTAACAGGCATCACATTGATTGCACCATGAATATGAGGTATGTCTTTCGTATGATATTTAAGTGCTAAATTGCCTGCAGTAAAAAACATAAGTGTTTTTACCATTGCATGGTTTATCATATGAAGTAATGCACCAAAAATTGCAATTGGTGTCCCAAAAGCTAAGCCACAAGTTATTATTCCAATATGTTCTAAGCTAGAATAAGCAAGAAGTCTTTTTACATTGTGTTGTATCAGTATAAAGAAGGTTGCTATAACTAAAGAAAGCAAGCCAAATACTAGAAGTAATTTGCCAGTAAAATCCTTTCCTACAGCAATATTTGTAAGTATTGTAAAACGTAAAATACCATAAATTCCGCATTTAATTAAAACACCAGAAAGCAGTGCACTCACAGGTGTTGGTGATTCACTATGTGCATCAGGAAGCCAGGAATGCATTGGTACAACTCCTGCTTTTGTACCAAATCCAATTAAAATAAAAATAAATGCAATTTTAATTAGTTCTGGATTAAGCTTATGTGCAATTCCAATCAAATAATCCCAATTTAAACTTAGTTCTCTTACCCCACCGACTTTTGTTGCTGCATAGTAAGCCAGGATGATTCCAATCATTGCAAAAGCAATTCCAACAGTACAAAGAATGATATATTTCCAGGCAGCTTCTACAGGGCGCTCTTTGTTGTAATACCCTACAAGAAATGCAGAAACTAGTGTTGAAGCTTCAATAGCAATCCACATTACACCTATATTATTTGTCGAAACAACCACTAACATTGCAAAGATAAATGTATTAATTAGAAAATAATACGCTTTAAGTTTCCAGACATTGTTTATCCTTTCTTCCACTTGATTGTTCATATAACCAATTGAATATATTGAAGCTAATAAGCTTACTAGTGTTATAAGAAAAATCATAAGTGCACTAAGTGCATCAATATATACCAAATCTTTCATGAAGTAAATTGAACCTGAATCCAGCACTTGTTTTGCTGTAGTCAGTCCAATTCCAAAGAGCATAAGCATACCTGTCCCTTGAATATAGCCTATATATTTAGGTATTCTAGGAATTAAACAAATAAAACCTGTTATTATTGGGATTAAAAATAAATATTCAAGTAACAAATTGATTACCCCTTAAGTTTCTGTAATTCTTCTACGTTTATTGTGTCAAAAGACTGTTTAATCCTATAAACGTAAATCCCCATAACCATTACACCTATAAGCAGATCAAGAAAGATTCCCATTTCAACTACGAGAGGCATGTCAAAGATAGTATCTATGCTTAAAGCAAATATCCCATTCTCCATAACATACAAACCTAGTATTTGAGTAAGTGCTTTTTTACGAGTTATCATTATAAACAAACCAATTAAAATCATTGAGACTGAGGCACTTAACAGGTTTGATGACATTACTTCATTTGCTATTTCATATTTAGTAGTTAAGTAAAAAACAAAAGCTGTTATTGCACAACAAATAAGCATTGAGGCAGACAATGCTACATAAGTTTCTACCTCCTTGCGGATTTTTACTTTATTTAGGACTAAAGACAAAACCCAGGGGATTAAGATACATTTTCCAATAAAAGTAATCCCACTAATTACAAATGTTTCATGACTATTTTTTGCAATACCTGAAATTAAAATAACTATTACAAGCCCAAGTGATTGAAGTACAAACAATTTGATAATGGTTTCTAATCTGCGTGAACCAGCCATAATTATGCTTGAAAGTACAATCAGAGAAACAATGAATTCATAAATTTTAGAGAAATCAAACATTAGTTAAATCCTCCAATATTTTGTTTCACCAATAAAACAAGTGCAATTATTCCTGTAACAAAAGAAGTAACAAGAATATCTTTAACTCGGAAAAGCCTTACCTTTGCAAATATTGTTTCAACAAGTGCAATTAATACACATAAAACAATTAGCTTTAAAAGAAATACTAAAAATCCAAGAACAAATGAACTAATTTGCCATGGAATTATTAGATTTGCCAAAAGTGACAGTATAAGAAGCTGTTTTGTCCAGCTTGACCAAAGCATAAGTCCTAATTCTTTTCCGGAATATTCAAGAAGTAATCCTTCATGTATCATCGTCAATTCATAATGTGTTTCAGGATTATCAAATGGTACTCGTCCCATTTCAGCAACAGAAGCTACAAAAAGAGCAAAAAGTGCAAGTAAATAACATGGGTAAATCAAATAGTTAGTGTGAACAGAAAAATAATTAACTATGACGGGTATATCGGTAGAGCCTGACATAAGTACAAGTACAAAAAGTGCAAGTAGCATTACTGGCTCTATGAGCAAAGCAAGCATCATCTCTCTGCTACTTGCCATTCCGCAAAATCCACTGCCAGGTTCCATTGAGGCAATAGCAACAAAAAATCGTCCAAGCCCAAAAATATAAATAAGAAGAATGGTTCCACCAAGAATATTAAGTGATCTAATATCATAAAATGTTGGTATCAATAAACTTGCAAAAAGTGTTGTAGCAAAGTAAATATAAGGTGTTGTAATAAATATCCACGAAGTGTGCTTTGAAAATACACTTTCTTTGTGAAAATATTTAGTCAAATCGTAATAGCCTTGTAAAAAAGGTGGTCCATATCTTCCTTGTAACAGTGCTTTTATCTTTTTTATTAAAGTATTAATAAATGGTGAAAGAAGCAGTACTGTAAATATTTGAACAGCTCCTAAAGAAATAAATTGTAGGATTATTGATTTCATAAGCTCAACCACACTAAACAAATTATTAAAGTAATAAAGATATATCCAAGATAAATTTGCAGGTTACCAGCTTGAATAGGTCTAATTGAATGAGCTAAGTTCTTAATTCCATTTATAAGAGGAATATAGAGGTGGTCGTAATAGAAGTTTTGAGGTGTATGTAATTCAGAGAATATAACTTCAAGAGGCTGACTATAAGCAGTCGGTGTGTATTCAAAATTGGCTTGTCCTGTAACCCCACAGCTCCATGTTTCTGCTTTTCGATAATTTGTTTTTTGTCCTAATATTCTCGAAATAATATATGCAAGAGGAATCAGTACTGCGATTAGAATAAGAACTACAATCGGTGAAAATGCTACAAATC
This sequence comes from uncultured Gammaproteobacteria bacterium, assembly GCA_964602915.1. Classification (GTDB taxonomy): domain Bacteria; phylum Cyanobacteriota; class Vampirovibrionia; order 2-02-FULL-35-15; family 2-02-FULL-35-15; genus CAZRTB01. The sequence continues at coordinate 323,814 of CAZRTB010000001.1, forward strand.
CTTGTGGTGAAAGCTGAATGAGATTATAGTTGAATGAGTAGGCTGAACTGTCTGAATTTATATTTAAGCTCTCAGGTACTCTGCTTATCAAAGATAAAACAAAAGAAGGTATTATTCCTATAATGAGACAAAGCACTGCTAGCATCCCTGTCCCTATCCTCATTGATAAGGACATCTCACAAGCATTTTTTACTTGTTGAGATCGGGGTAACGCTAAGAATATACTTGAAAATGCTTTAACAAATGTTGTAGCACAAATAGCTCCAGTAAAACCAAGAAGTACTGCAAACAACGGAAATAATATTTTTACTAGCTCTAACTTTACCTGAAAAGATAAAAGTAAGCTTTGAAATATTAGCCACTCGCTTGCAAAGCCGTTGAAAGGTGGAAATGAACAAATTGCAAAAGAACCAATTAAGAAAAAGAATGCTGTTTGTGGCATAAGCTTAATTAAACCGCCAAGCTTCTCAAGATTTAATGTGTGAGTAGCTGAATTAATTGCACCGGCAATCATAAAAAGTAAGCCTTTAAAAAGTGAATGATTTAAAGCGTGAAATAAACTACAGACTAATGAAAATGCTGCAAGTGCTGTATATCCCAGACTAAACAATGTCATTGCTAACCCAATAGGTAGCATTACAATTCCCATGTTTTCAATACTGCTAAATGCTAGTAGTCTTTTTAAATTATTTTCAGTTGATGCATAAATTATTGCTGTTACTGCAGTTAAAATTGAAATAGTTGCAAGTATTAATCCCCACCAATATGGGAAAGGAGAAAGAAAAGTAAATATAAACCTTATAATCCCATAGAGACCGGTTTTAATCATAACCCCAGACATAAGTGCTGATATATGACTTGGGGCTCTGGGGTGTGCTTCAGGTAACCAAATATGTAATGGAATTAATCCTGCTTTTGTACCAAAGCCTATCAATGTGAAAACAAATAATACAAATTTTAATTTATTGGGAAGTTTATCCCCAATTTGAGCAAATGAGGTAAATGAAAAATCATTTGTGTATTGAGCAAGAATCAAAAAAGTAGCTAATAAAAAGGCAGAGCCTACATGTGTCATAAGAAGATAAATAAATCCTGCATGTCTTGAAGAGTCATTTTCTGTATCTGAAATTACAAAAAAGAAAGAAAGTAATGTCATAATTTCCCAAAGAATTAAGAAAATAATGCCGTTATTAGCACTTACAACTAAAATCATTGACAGAATAAATAGGTGAAACAAAAAGCATAATATTCCTACATTTTTATTAATGTATTCAGATTCAAGGTATCCAATTGAATAGATCGATACCGGAATTGAAAGCAAAGAAATAATAAATATAAAAAAAGCTGCCAAGGGATCTATTACTAACTGAAATTTTTCAATTAGCGGAATTGACAACTGACATTCAAATGAAAAGCTCTGGTTATACAATAAAGTAAAGGCTGCACTTAACAAACTGAATAAGGAAGAAATAATACCAAAACAGCCAGATGCATAAATACTAAACTTCTTTGAATAAAAACTTAATATGAACGAAAATAATGCACCCGAGATGAAAAGAAATATTGATAATTTAAGTAATAAAATACTATTCATTATAAGTCTTTCTAATGGTTTCGTAATTAAGAAATTGCGAATTCTTGCAGATAGAGCACAAAAGAAGTCGATTATCATTGAGTTTTGAATAAATAATTGTCAATTTAACTTTCCTTCAAATCTATTAACAAACTTTGTACATCAAGTAAGTGTTCATTAAATATTTTTTTTGCGTGGTCCAGTGTTTTGAATATAATATTATGTCTTATAGAATAATAAATACTATTCCCTTCTTTTCTTGTTTTAACAATATTACTGTTCCTCAGAACTGCTAGCTGTTGAGATACATTGGGAGCTTCAATATCTAATTTTTTCTTCAACTCATTTACAGTTAATTCACCTTCACGCAATTCATCAATTATTTGAATCCTGATAGGATGTGAAAGAGCTTTAAAAAAATTGGCTTTAAATTCTCTAAGTTTTTTCATTGTTTAAGTATTCTGCATCTATCTATATGCGAATATTAGCATATAGTATAACATTAAAAATGCAGAATATCTGATAACGCAAATTTATATAAATGTATTGAATCTAGTTCTCTTTCAATCCCCGAACCTATTTGAACCATATCGAGCATATCCTCGAAATGGTTAGGAATTTTTTGTCCACTATTTTTACAAGATTCTTTTGCTTTTTCAACAACTGGTAAAAAGTGTCTGTATTCAGAATATCCAAGAACTTTTACTAGTTCTCTACTAGACCAATACTCTTGGCCTTGGTCGTTTAGCCTTTTTAATTTTTCAAAAATAGATTTACTAATTTTCTGAATGTCTGACATAAATGACTTCAAAGTTAATTAAGACAAACCAATTGTATATCCATTTAAAGACTTAATCAAATATGTAGCCGACGGTTACATTAAGCAGTCAGAGCCAGTTTTGGTATATAAATATGTCCTTGGTACTCTATAATTTTAGTTTAACATCTTGGACTAGGAAGCTCCATTTTTTATTTAACTCAAGACAAGCTTGAGCTTTTATATATCGATTCCTTTCGATGGATCGGATTTGGTGGCAAAGCCACACAAATCCTTTTCATTGTGAATTCGAAGCTGGGTAAGGTACAATCAATAGCAATAAATAAAATTACCAATAGCTAATGAAAGTTCCAAAAGATTTAAGACATGATATCCCTTGGGGTGAAGAGGCTCCTGCATTAACATTTGCTTACCCTTTAGTAGTAGAGATTGAAAAAGAACTTAATGTCTCTATAATTGAAAATCTTTCTGGGGCATTACAGAGTCCGATGTATGCTCTTGTCCAAAGGCTTGCAAACTTACATTTTGGTTCTGAAAAAGAAAGAGTACTTTTTTTTGATCAGCTTAAAACAACAAAGTATTATTTTGACGAAGCAATAAAAAGAAATCCTGAACAAATGGTTGATTGCCATGACACAATATCTTTGGTTATACAAGAAAGTCAGCATCAAGTTTTTAATGAAAGAAAGTACTACCGTGATAGTTTTAATTCTAGTGAACCAGAAACAAAAATAAGAAGGGCTTTAAATTACTATCATGAACTGTATGAAAACGCTTTTAAACATTTAGTTACGCTTGCTTCATATCCAAAAATCATAATAGCTAACCCCACATTAATTAATGAGATAAGCATAGAAGAATTTGTTAACCATTCTCCAACATATCGACACAACCACAAATGCGACTCAAAAGAACAATTGCTTGATTCAGAAATTATAGTAAATGGATTTCAATCTAAATGTTTATTAAATGGCTATAACAATGACATTAGGAACGCTATAGCACACAAACATATTTATTTTGATTATCCAGATAAAGAAGAAGTCACACTTAAAAATATTCATAATGGCAAAGTGTTATGGTCACATAAATTTACTTATAATGAAATTCGAAATATCATAGCCAATTTTGAAAAGACTATTGAAGCTCTAACAATCAGCTTATATCTAACATCAATAAACCATGTTAAGATTTTTCAAACATACTCTAAAACTAGTCTTCAAAAACCTTCTGCGACACATATAAGAGATACAATTACCATGACATTTCGCGATTTTGGTTTTGCCACCTTACAAATAGAGCCTAAAGAAGATTTTTCAAGTGTTTATTTAAAAGTACAAGTTAGACTTTTTGCTACTTCTAAAACTATTGGTCCATCAATTACACAAATGAATCTTAAGGGTCAAACTGTTAGGATGATAAATAAAGCAAAAGATATTTCAATTGATGTTAACCAAAATCTCATAGGGCTACTTCAAAGATGTTTTGATATTTTCACATGGTTCAGCCAATTAGAAATTGATGTATTAGATGAAAATGGTATCTATCAACAAACTGTTTTTTCTTCAAATCCAAAAGAGACAATCAATAAAATTAACAGTTTTAAGTTGTATGAAGAAGTTTTAGATTATGTTAAGAGTATAAAGTTATTTAGAATTAATGAAGAGAAATCCCAATGAGAGTTAAGACTTATCTAATATCACTTACCAAGAGTTCTATTTTAGTTTAATATCTTTTACCACCCTACCTTTTTACTTTGAAATCGTTATAATATTAAACAAGTTAACATGAAAATAAATATAAAAAGTATTTTATTCAGTCTAATTCTTATTTTTACTTCTTTTGTTTTCAATATTGAACAAAGTAATGCCATATGTTTTTTATTTGATGGAACTTATATAGGTTCAGCCATAACAACCGGCTCTGATGGAAAAAAGTTAGTAGACCACTTTTTATAGTAGTTTCAAATCAGCACATAGCTGGCTTCTTTGCTCCTGAAGATCAAAAAACACATGGACCAAGTGGATCAAGTTTTAATTTAGGTGATTTAACAGCATCTACTGCTTATACTTTATCTTTAACTACAGACAATAACATTTTAATTAAAAGTTCAGACGACATTACAAATGGAAAAGCAAAACTAAGTACCGTTGAAAGCGGTTCATCTTCATTTAGTGGTTTTTATAATGCAGATGTTACAGGTGATTTTCTGCCTGGTGATTTTTTAAATATTGGATCAGATGGAGGAGCTATATTAAAATTTGCTACACCTGAAGGTAAAGTTGTACATGCATTTGGGAAAATAAATAATGCAGGTGAATTTGTTCAAGTATTTCCTGAAAAAGGAAATGGTCCTCATGTAACTATTGGTTTTAATGGCAATTCTGCCACCATAGAAGCGACCTTGAATGATAATTCTTCTATAACTACTTTAAATAAATTTGTAAATGCTTCTTGCAGTAGCACTTCATCTTCTTCTTCAAGTACTTCAAGTAGCGGAGCACCTTCAAATAAACCTGCTTTAGTTTCAAGTTTTCAAGATACACTTAATGGCATATCATCAATCTCAACCACTAAATCATTTGCTAATTCAAAATTAGAAATTCAAGATCTTCAAGATGCTATCAAGTTAGTAAAGTATACGCTTCTCAATTTACTGGTTGCAGATTGTAATACTCAGCTTCCAAAAAGAATTGCAAAGCTTTCTTCTGCAATTGATGCTTTAAGAAAAACCACATGCACTTTTTCTTGTGTTCCTGTTTTATTAGCCTTAGACGAAGATAATCTTATAATCCAAAGTAAAAGTACTGTGGATGAAGGAGGGAATGGAATTGTTGATATTTGTGAACAATATTCACAGTTCAGTGGAGAAGAACCTATTTCTATTGCTCCTGAGCTTAAGAAAATTCTTGATGCTATGGAAAATAGATATAAAAAACTTCGTAAAGAAGCTAGAATAGTTTTAGAAAACCAAAATGATGCAGAATCATCATTCAAAAAATTGGCAAGATCTATTAAAATAATACGATCTTTGTTAAAGGCACCTAATAGTGTTTGTAGTTTACAGTTACTACAAACAGGTAGCATTCAAACTAGCATTAATGAAATCGATAGCAAGGTATGTAATCAAAGTGGTATTACAGGATGTAGAGAAGAAATAAATATTCTTCTTGAAGATGCACTTGTAGTTGATGGTCTTATTAAACTTGATGCTAATAAAAATGGAACCGTTGATGTTTGTGAGTAAGGTCCCGACCCATCATCTTATTTAAACTCAACACTTAGTATTTTTTCTAACTCAGACACATACTCACCTGGGCTTAGCCTTTTCTTAGAATTTACATGAAGAGATCTTTCAAGCAATTTATACATCAATGGAAATTCTTTATCAATTTTTCTATAATCTGACTCTAGAATAGGACCATAATCAGAATCTTTCCTAAGATTCTGCCCTGTAAGAATTCTCCACATAATGGCGCTTAATGCAAAGAAATCCGTCGTAGAATTAATCTCCCCAGTTCTATGTCTTTCAGGCGTTAAATAAACTTGCTTACCAAGAGTTGGAACAAGATCATCACTCCTAGAAGGATCATAATATATTCCAAAATCAATTACATATGCTTTAACTGAATTGTTTTTATAAGCTAAAACTATATTACTTGGCTTTATATCCCTGTGAGCAAATCCTTCTTCAGCAAGTGCCATTAAACACTCTGCAGCAGGCATACACGATCTAATAGTCTCTCTTTCAAGAATTGAAGTTAAGCTTTCTCTAGAATCCTTATCCATATCTCTAGTAATAATTTTTTTATATCCAATATCATTATTTTCTGGTTCATCACTCTTTCGTGATGAACCTTCACTCAACTCATAGCTGTGTAGTATTGCTACCAAATCCTTTATAGATATTCCATTTATGAAATCCATTAGTATGAATATATTCACTTCTTTATTATTTTGCACACTAAACCCCGAATCTTCTGCACAAACAGCATGTGGATGCTGGAAAAAAAACTGTGCTTCAAGAATAGATCTTAAAGCAAAAGCTCTTTCATAATCATCATCACTTTTCATCTGTACAAGATGTTTAGTTTTAATACTTTTAGGATCTACTACCACAGAAGAGTTAGGATCGACTTTATAATTTGAGACTTTTGCCGCTCCTATTTTCCCATCACCATCTACACAAATAGAAATTTTACTGTGATGACCTTGATCAAACTCATCAAATGGATATAAAATCTTGTAATTATTACGAGAGGTTACTAAAGGGGGTATGACTTGAATTTCATCAGTAAATGTTTTTATAAAGATCTTCTCTAAATCATTTTTTGGCTGTTTCCCAGAACTAGTAAATAAAACTCTATTACCAACTTCAGTTTGTATTTTAATTGTCTTTAGCATATAAGAAATTTAAACTATTTAGAAAAAGTTATTATTAAATTTATTTAATGTAGAATAAGCTTATTCATAAATATCTAAGATTTTCTTTCTTATTAGTTATAGAGATACAGCTTTTAACTCAATTTTATGTCCAAGATCTTAAAAGACTCAGAATCCTTGGTAGATTCAAATAAAACAATTTTACTTATCTTTATTTTTTGATGGGCTAAAGTACTTATCTAAAGAAGTGAAAAGTTTATTACTAGCTCTTTTCAAATCTTCAGGATTTCTAAAATACATTTCAGTTATTACTGCTAAAAATTCTTTATCATTAGCAAATGCATAGTGAGGCAATCCAATGCCTACAGCTAAATCATGCGGCTCTAATGCAATTAATATCTCTTTAGGTAGTCCTGATTTTTTAGCAACTTCATCAAATTTATTATTAAGTTGCTTTCTTTCTGACAAGAAATCATTCTTTGAATCTTCATCCATATCTTTTAATATTCCATCACAGTCACCATCCATATTATCAAAAGCATGGATACCTTCATGTTTTAAAGTTCTAGTTAAAGTTTTCAGATGAATACCTTTAGTTTTAAAATACATTGTATGCTGACTAGGACTATAAGCACCCATAGTATTTCCTAGTCCTCTAAGATTTACAAATTCTCTCCCAAATAATACTTTCAAACCATTCTTAAACGAAATAAGTTTTTTAATTTGATCTTCTCTTTGATGCAACATGTCTACAAAAGATGCCGAGACTAAATATTTCAATGATTTGTCTGCCTCTCTTAAACCCTCTATAGTAGCTTTTTCTCTGTCAAAAGCTTCATTTGTAAATCTTATATCAGATTTATCCATAAAGAACTTAACTAGCTCATCATATTCTTTCAACTTCTTCTCATCTCTAATTGAACTTCTATATGGCAAAAGCTTATTAAAAACACTTGGATCATTTGTTAAATTGTATTTTGCTCTTAATTCCACATCCTCAATAAAATCTAGATACTCAACATAGTAACCCTCTGCATTCTTAAGTTCAACCAATGAATTTGAAATAAAAGATATTCTATCTTTATCCTTTTCTTTGTCTAATTTGCCTTTTTCAATCTCTAAAATTAAAATTTCTTTATCAAGCAAAGCTTTAAACATTTTTGGGTCAGGATTGCCTTTAGAAATTTTTTCTAAGATTTCTAGTCCTCGTTTTTTTGCTGGTATAACAATTTTTATATCAGACTCTGCTAGATCCGTTTGTTTTGACATTTCTTCAATCCACTTAGCCTCAAGTTGAATAACTCTACTTAAATTGGGTTTGAGTTTTTCGAGATCTATAGCTTCATCATTTATAATTTTTTTCACTTCTTTCTGAAGGTTTTCTTCTGCCAACCCCTCAAGTTCTGATTCTTCCTTTTTTGCAACATAAAAAACATTTTCAATAAATATATCTGCACTAGAAATTGCCGGTGATGATTTAGTTCTTGATTGACTTGGATATAGATTTTTTACATTACTAGTAAAACTTCTATTATTTCCAATTAAATTATTAAATTTAGATTTATCTACCATTGATTGTTACCACGCATATATAAAGAGAATCAAAATGGTGAATTTACAAGTAATTACTATATTTTGTTAAAGTCTAATTGATTTTTGATTAAATTTACTTAATTTCTCTATTTCTGCAAAACACTTTACAAATACCATCAACATTCCTAACATAACCAATTTCGGGTTAAATACTTCTTTATCTCTCCATACTAGAACGTATAATTATTACACATACATAAAGGTCACCATGAATCCTGATCAATTTCGCCTAATTTCACTTTTTCTAGCTTCAATATTCTGGCAAGATTTGTGATTCAGTTAAAAAGATTTGCGTAACTCCAAAGCCTTGTACAAGTGATAATGATTGTGATAGTACTAGTGAAAAATGTGGAACCAATAATAAAGTTTGTACCAAATTACCAACAACATGCTCTGGAAATACTGACTGCAGAACAGATCAACTTTGTGATGCCAGCAAATGTATTAGAAAATGTATAGGTGACACGGAATGTGGTTCAGGACTGGTTTGCAATAAGACCGTTGGAAAATGCGAAGCAAAAATATCTAGTAACTGTACCTCAACAAAGAGTTGCCTCGCTGGACAACTTTGCAATCAGGAACAATGTAAACCACAACAAACTTGTCAACTTACGCAGTTCGGACATAATTGTCCATCTGATCAATTTTGTTATCCGGGAGATAACAAATGCTGGAATATTAAATGTGCAGATATATCAGATTGTCCGCCTGCCCAGCATGTCTGTAATAACAGTATTTGTCAATTTGTACCTTAGCTTCTAACAAGCAATTTTTATGCTCTTATTAATATTTCATCACATCACTAACAGCAGTTCACAACATTAAAGTAACATAAACTTAGTTTTAAAAATCCTGGAGAAGTAAAAATGAAAAACCCCCTACAATATTTAAGTTTAAGTTTAGTGTTTATTTTTCTTACGGTGATGGCCGTTTCTGCACTTAATGAGGGAAATATTAGTACTCTATCAGATAATATTGCCACACTAAATGATATTCAGTCAGAACTTTCATCTTCAAGCAGTTCAAGAAATATCTCAAGAGTGATCAATTCTGCTATAAAACAATTAAACGATGCAATCTCCCAGGAAGGACAATCATGTGCTTCAAAGCTTGAAGGTATTTTTTCCAAGCTAGATCGTGCAACAGATACGCTTGAAAGTAAAAAATGTACTGGTTCAAGAACAAAAAATTGTATCCCTGTTGAATTAGTAGATAAAGTTCTTAACGATTTTAAAAATACCATAACCAGCTTAAGAGAAATAACAGCTATTGATGAAAATGGAAATGGAGTTCCTGACATTTGTGATAGCGACCCTGACAGTGATGGGATAGTAGGAAAAAATGATAACTGTCCTTTGGTAAATAATCCTGAACAAAAAGATGTTGATGAAAATAGAGTTGGTGATGCCTGTGATTTATTTTATTGTTGTGAAGATAGTAGCTTAACTTTTCCTCTTGAAAAATGTAAAAGAAAAACCATTAAATCTTGCAGTGAAGAGGGGAATGTAGTGATTGGTTGTCTTTCACCTAAAACAAAAGCTAACGGCAAAACAAGTGCTGGAGGACCAATTACTTTTTCACCAATAATACTTAATCAGACTAGTAGTCAAAATACTGTTAATTTTGGTACTGGGGCAACACCTTCAACAATTCTAATAAACACTGGATTTTTTCCATTTAATAATTCTCAGGCTGTTTTAATGGGATTCAGCGATTTTGGATGTGACGATCTAGATATAACCTTTACTCCACCTCCTGGTTTTTCAGGAGGTATATTTGAGATTGGTCCTGCCGCAAACGGAGCTGAAACAGGTCCTCGTACTATAATTCAAATTAATGGGGATATGAGTTTTATTGTTTCTTTAAATAATTTTCCTTTTAACCCGCAAGCAAATGATCAATTAGGACTTTCTTTCTTTATTAATTCACAAGATATGACATTTACAAATTCTTTCTTTAGTGTTCTTGCTGATTTAGATTTTGATGGTAGTTGTAAAAGCCCTTTAGCTTCATCTAGCGGTGGAACTACTACTTCCAGTGGAGCTCCTTTTAATCCTTTCGGTGATGAAGGAATTGTTCTTCCACCTGGAATACCTGGAATTGGAACCTCTTCAGGTGGCGTAGTGGTTGGTAACACATCAGGTACGGCAGTAGCAAATACTTCTAGTGGTGATTTTATTTCCATGCTTCAGAATGATTTAAGTATGAGTACTGTGCCAGTTACGCAAGGTGGTATGGCTTACATGGCTGGAACTCATGATTGTGATGATTTTGCTGAAGAGCTTGGAATGGACCTCATGGATAGAGGCTACAATACAACCTTTACTGCTATCTGGAGAAATGGTGGCATGACAGGACATGCAGTAACAGATGTACACCCTACAAGTAGCAGTGGAATAGTGTTTGTAGAGCCACAAAATGGAATGATTATTAATCTCGATGAAAATATGGATGGTATGGTTGGATATCGGGACAATATGCACAGTGATACAACCATGACTACTGAAGGCATGGCAGAAATAGAAGTTTATATGGATAGAGATGCAGCAGCAATGGCTGGTGTCCCTATTGATTAGCTTAAATCTGTTATAAATTATCTTTTATAAGTATTAAGAGGATAAACAACCCTAGATTTAAAAAGTTAAGCTTTATTATATTTGGGGATATTGTAACTGTAACATTACTTGCACCTAAAACTGCTGATGTTCATAGCGGGGATTAATTATTCAGGTCTAATTTACTGTATAGGAGACGGGGTTGGTGTAACCGCAGTATATCTATTTAAAAACTTAATCAAACATTTAACAGCCAGTTACATAAACTCAATTCCATTTTCTGTTATTTTTGCAGTGTCAACATCTTTACTAACTCTTGATTCACCATCTTGTGTTATTGGGAAATGATGTAAGCACTCAGCAGTAGCCTGAACTAATTCTCTGGTTAATTTAGCAGAATCTGAAGGATTAAAATCTCTTAGTTCTTTTTTTGAAATTTTTGTAGTAAGAAAATTAAATTGTTTATTACTACTTTTAAAGTAATCAGTCTGATGTAAATGACGAAGGCATGTTTCTGTATGATGAGCATTAGACTGAGGCAGGTCTATCTGTGCTAATAATTTATAAACCAGAAATAGTCCCTCTCCCTGAGCAATAAACCTAGATTCATCATTATCAATAAAATCCTTAACTGGAAGAATACTACCTGGTATTTCAAAACCAGATATTCTTGGAGATTCATAACCAAATAAGAAAAACTGTTTTTGTGGAAATGGAAATCCACCAAATTTTCCTGTATTTCCGTTAGTATGAGTATAATCTGCACTTAAAAAAGCACCTTTGTTTGTAGTATAAATATTAAGATTTCTAACATTAGTTCCTTGTGTCTGGCGTAAAACAGAAGCTTCTATATAAGGAAGACTTTCTTTTAAATAAGAATCTATTGAAGATCCATATTTTGTTACTAAATGTTGGTGTAAAGAACTTGTTAAAGCATTATCATTTTGAGGTCGAGAAAAGTCCTCAAGAGCTGTTTCCATATCTTTTATATCTGCATCAGGTTTAAAATCTAATTTTCCTACATTAGTTAGCACATGCTTGTCACTTATAGGAAATAGTTTTTTTCTATTGTCATGATACCCTAAACTTTTTCCACTTATTGTTAGGAAAGTGCATCTCTTATCTGCTGTAATAGCTGATACTTGTGGATTTGCTAAAGCTACAAATAGTGTCATAGGTAAAAAGATTATAGTCTTTAATGATTCTTTTTAACGGATATTTATATTTTCTTTAGAAAAGCAATCTCTACTTTAATAATCCATCGATCTGAACAATTTCTTTCACTATTTTTACTTTTAAATCATATGCCAAACTTAAATCGTGATCTAGTTTCTTTTTTAGTTGATCTGAAAACTGTAAATTTTTCCCCGTAACTTCAGCCTGATTAATAGATTTTTTATAAGCTTTTAAAACCTCATTATCCAGATTACTTATAGAGTCAAGTTTGCGAAACAAGTTTTTGTTAGTTTTTGATGTGTAAGAGTTATTTTTATTTAATAGGATTTTGAGATTTTTAATTTTAGAAAGAACATCCTCCAGATTTTGCTTATCAAGCTCAAGAGCACCAATATCTTCTAATTCATTTAAATAGAAATGAACAGATTCTTCTTTTTTTAAGATATCAGTAATAATTTTAAGTTCATCAGATGCATCTTTATATCGAATTACATGCCCCCATCCGCACCCACCCGGAGAAGACTGTCCATACAGCGTTCCACTGTAATATTGTTTATTCCCTATACAAGAATCTGATGGCTCACTTATCATTCCATCAGCCATAGAAACCATATTAATTGAAGATTCTATTGTTGTAATTAGAATATCACTGCTACCTTCTAACTGAATACCAATTCCAGGTCCATCAATAATAATCCAAGGATTATTTATTGATTCTGAAAATTGGCAATATGCCTTTTGCAAGAATGATAGATTTAAACTTAAAGCTAAAAATAATAATATTAGTCTATGCATTTTCATCCTGCAATATCTATCAACTGCCCATTCACATAAACCATTTTAGGATTTAACATTTCTTTTCCATGCCATACCGTTTTATGTGGATCGTGAAATTCATAGACTTCTTCATCAGAAATATTATGCTCCCAAATTGTTAAATTTGCAGGATCATCTATATCCATTTTCCATCTAGAAGCAGGTAATTTAAGTGACTCTGCTGGGTACTTAGTGATAGAGGCAACTGCATCTTCTCTACTCATTCCAATCGAGATCATTTTTGCAACAGTAGTACGTAAATCATAAACCGGTCCATTTAAACTAAAACAATGTAAGTCAGTAGAAGTAGTAAATGGTATATAGTTTTCAGATCCAAGAAGCTCTAAAGATGCAATAGCAGTCTGAGCGTTTTCCTTATGAAAGCCTCCTCCTCCATGACCGACATCTAATCTCACTCCTCTTTTTAGTGCACTAATTACAAATGGTTTTAATTTATTCCCATCAAGGATATTACACGTACCATCTTTTCTAAATGCATGTGTAACTATATCTCCCGCATCTAAAATACTAAAGATTTCTTCAAGCGGCGAACCATCTTCTATATGAACCATTACAGGTAAATCTCCTGCTTTTTTAGCAGATTCTTTTGCCATTTTTAATGCTTTTATTCCAGTTTCTGGGGTGTTTTGAGTTTTCCCAATTCTAAGTTTAATCATTTTAATTTTATCTGGATTTTCTAGTGCTACTCTTGCTGTTTCTTCTGCATTATGATTTGTAAGAAACATATTCTCACCTGTTCTCTGCGCAAGTCCACAGGGAGCAATGTTTAACATCGATATTACTGTCCCATTTGTTTTATTTAATACTTGCTGATCAAAATCTTCAAACGTACTCATTCCTGCACTTCCGGCATCCACCTGAAGTGTAACTCCTTTATTTAAACCATGTTCAACAGGATTCATTCCTTTTCCCCAGCACCCAAAATAATGAGTATGAAGATCTATCCATCCTGGACTAATATAATGATTACTCTTAAGCATTCTTACTGTATCAGTCCAGTTAGTTTTTATATTTTTTTCTTTAGTAACAATTTTTCCATTTTGAATTTTTAAATCCATTTTTTCAAATTTGTTTTTAGTCGAATTATAAATCTGACCACCTTTAAGTACAAGACTTGTAGGTGTAGTTGCATTATTTATTTGAGATATAACTGCCATAAGAAATTAATAAAGAATTATATCAGCAAGCAAGATCCTATAAATTAAGTATGAATAGACATCTTATTTACTATGTACAATTTTTTAGGGTTATCATTGCTCCATATTTCCTTAAACACTTTTTATGTTATCTGTTCATTTTAATAGGGTAAAGATTTAACACCTATGAAAATTAATTTATCAAAGCTTTTACTAAGTTTATTTTTTCTAATGATTCTTTCTTCAGGGATTGATTCGAAATCTCAGACAGTAAATCCAATCTCCAGTCCTCGTCCTGCCTCACCACCTGTTATTAATCCCATACAATCCTCTGCTCCTGCAATCCCAACAAATCCACTACCTATGCCCAGTGTATTCCCAGGATGCACTCTTTCATCAAGCATTATAGATTTGCCTCCAAAAACCAATTATATTTGTGGTGGGTTTTGTGGAATAAACATGAACATTCCTTGCCAGCTTCAAAATGGTATATGCGGTGACAATTGTCCTAGGAGCCTTATAGATGAACTTTGGCCTCAGGAAAGTCCAAGCCCATTTAATCCATATGATCATATTAATTATATAGACCCTGCTTCTTCTCCACCCCCAATCTCTTATTAAAGAAATATAAAAAGTTAAAATAAAAATAATTTTTAATGTATCATTTATCAAAATGAGCATTTCTATTAATACTGCAGTTCATATATCGAACTTTTCAGGTGATTGGAGAAAAGATGTTTTAAGCCATGGAACAATAAAGCTTGATCGCAATGATATTGAAGAATTTGAAGAAGGAAAATTTAAACTCAAAGACACTAAAGCTAATGAAGTAGGAATAGTATTTAGCAGATTAAGGACTATAAATATCCCTGATACTCTTTCACCATTTAAAGGAGAAGAGCTTAAAACTGCTATAAGAAGGGGCAAACAAATCATTTATAGAACTTTTCTTAGAGCAATAAAACATTTTAATACTTCATTCCCTAATCACTTTAATCTTGATGACGACAAAACCTTAGTTCCTACATTTACAGACTTTCAGCATAGGCCAGGAGGAATAGGAATTCACACTGAAGGTGGATTATGTATAAAAAAACTCCAGGCACTTACTTACATGCCCTCAATAGTAAATGGAGAATTGACTCTCTATAAACTTTTTGATCCAGATAGAGGACAATACAACAATAAAAACCTCCAAGCAATAAGCAGAGACTTAGAGTCTGTAACTCTTTCCAATCTTGACTCTAGTAATTTACCTGCCATATTTATGGTAGATGGAGAGAATGGAACTGCTCATTCAGCAACTATTCCATACAACAAACCAGAAACTTTCGAACGCATAATATGGACAATAATTGTAAATAAAATAAAAAGCCTTAAGCTTAAAGAACTTATCCCTGATTTTAAAGACTGGTTAGAAAAAGATGTTTTAACATTTGCAGAAGGAAATAAAAGAGAAGAGAATAAAGTTACTAGAGAGTTAATGAGTCACACTTTAATAAGCATAGACTAAAAATATTAATTTTATAAACTTTACCTGCACATACTATTAGTTTTTCCAATTCCTGGAAAACCACTCATTTTAACTGCAGAAATAGTAACTTATGGAAGATTTAAATCAATTATCGCTGGTACTAGATTTCCTGCTAAATCTTGAATTGGTCTATTCCCAGGAGTATAATTTAATTTTCTTGTACCTTCTGTCGGTATGTTTTTAAAACCTACAATTACCGTATCATCAAACTCTGTTCCTACGCTTATGAAAGTAGGATTAAAGGTTCCTTCTTCTGTTACGATTGAGAAATCTTTTAAAGAGGGGAGTGAAGATCTGTCTAACTTCTCACTATAGACTAATCGAATTACTACATTAGGAGGAGGAAATGCTCCAAGTGCAGTAAGTGTTGGCGGAACAGTATCTCTATTGTTCTTTACTGAAAAATCTGAAAACTTAGTAGCAGGATTTCCCCTTAAGTCTTTAATTAAGGAAGTGCCAGTGTAGTTTATCTTAATTTCACTATCAGTAATAGTTTTAAATAAATTTAAAGTTACTTTATTGTTTGATATATTAACTATTAAATCTTTAGATTCACCATTTATTTATAAATAGGTTTGTCCCGAAAGTAAAGATATTTAATTGTTCAGATTCTAATAAATTTTTATGGTGTAGGAGATGGACTTGGTGTAGGTGAAGTTTCTGGAATATTTCCGATAACACTGATGGTGTTAGATTTTCTATTAACTACATATAGTTTTTCAGTTTTTGAGTTAAAAGCTAATTTCGTAGGTCCCCCATTGTCAATTTTTATAGTTTTTTCGATTTTCTTACTTCCAAGATTAATAATACTTACTCGGTCTGAATCTCGATTTGCAACATAAAGTCTGTTTTTCTTTTTATTTAAAGCAAGACCACTTGGTGTATCTCCAGCATTAAAATCATCTGTATCAAAAGAACTTGAAAATAATCCATTATCATACTCTACAGAAAAAACATTATCACTGGATTGATTCGAAGCATAGAATTTTCCATTTGATGAGTTAAAAATAATAGAATGTGGTCTACTCTCAAGACTAGTAGTTCCAAGCAGATTATTATTGTCATCATCAATGTCTACAGCATACAAATCTTCAGAATCCTGATTTATCACAAAGAGCTGATCTTCCGATTCATTCAAAGCTAAGTCTATGGGATTAGATCCTACAGAAAAATTATCCAGAATCCTTTTTCCTCGAGAATCAACAACAGTAACGGTGTTAGACTCTGAATTAGCAGTATATGCTTTCCCAGTTCTTGAGTTAATTACTACAGATACTGGAGCCTGCCCCACAGTAATAGATCTAAAAATAGTATTATCAGCAGAATCTATAATTCTAAGTTTATTTTCATCCTGAGCAGTTACATAAACTCTATTATTTTTTTTATTTATAGCAATTCCATTTGGTCCACCATTTACAGTAAAAGAAGTTTCTACTTCATCAGTATCTCCATTTATAACTGTCACCAGATCATCATTTTTATGAGTTATGTAAATTTTGTTTAGCTTTTGATTTATAGCAATCTGAACTGGCTCATTTTCAAGTGAAATAGTTTTTAAAATTCCTTGTTCTGCAAATGCAGGACAAATAAATGAACAAGTTAATAATATTATTAATAGTTTTTTAAATTGCATACTAATATTTTAATGCTTAATTATATTCTTGACACATTAATAAATCCTTATCAAAATAGGGTAAAATACTAGTAGGAATCCTGAAAATTAAATATCAAATCTAGACATCTTTATATTTTTCTGCCTGCGGGTGTAGTTTAGTGGTAAAACGAAAGCTTCCCAAGCTTTAGTTGAGGGTTCGATTCCCTTCACCCGCTAATTTCATTTTTAATTTCTTCAAAAGCTTGTTTTTGTTCAGCAGTTCGCTCTAATTCTTTAGTATTGTGAAGTTCGAACTTGATATATTTAGTCTCAATTTGAGGATAATTATTTTTAACTGGAATAAACCAAGAACTGGGCTCTAGAGTTAGTTTATTGTCTGTTAATAGAAAGTTCGAACCTAGAGCAACAAAAATAATTTTCTTATCTTCTGTACTTCCATTAATAAACCAGTATTTTGCAACTTCTGCAAAGTTAAATGTTAGCCTAGCAGCTTCTTCCCATATCTTAGCTCTATCTTCAGTTTGATTTCGTTTTATTTCTAAACTAGCAATTTCAGCTTTTAAACGTGTACTTTCTTCTTTATATTTTTCATCTGTAATTAAATCTTTTAAACGCATACGCAACAGATTATCAAGTTCTTTTTGTGTATCCAATAAATTTCTAGAAACAGTTTCATATACTTTAGTCCTACATTCTATTTCTTTATCATTTGTTCTATCTAAAATATCTCTAATTAACTCTGTCAATTCAGGCAATATAGTAATTTCCGAAAGTCTTTCTTCTATCATTTTTTCTAATGTTTCTGCTCTTATATATTTTCTTTGTGGACATTTAATGTCTTTCTTTCTTTTAGTGCAGTGATAAAAGACATATTTTTTCTTTTTTAATTCAGCAGTTATCATTCCACCACAATGCCCACATTTTATAACTCCAGTATATGGAAACTTGTGAGTTCGTGGTCTTGGATTTCCTCTTTTTCCAAGTAACATCTGTACTCTGTCATACTCTTCCGGTGTAACCATTGGCTTGTGTTTTCCAGGTTCAAACTTATGATTACCCCAACACATTAAGCCAGCATAAAAAGGTCTTCTAAACATTTTATATATAGCTGAAAGAGAAAGCTTATTGCCACCTATTTTCTTTTTCTTAGGTGTTCTAAGACCAAGTTCATCATTTGCAATTCTTTGTATTTGAGAAGGTAAATAACATCCTGTAAGCATTAAATCCCAAAGTTTTCTAACTAATGGAAACAGCAGAGGATCAGGTGAAATATCTTTTTCACCTTTCTCTTTATGTTTATTATTAATATATCCAAGTGGAGCAGAACCAGGCTGTAACCCTTTTCTAATCTTTCCTTCATGACCTCTTTTCACATCTTCACTTAAGTCTTTGCTAAATTGACTTGAAGAACCAGCTTCTACACCAAAGATTACATCATGATCATTTATTGTATATTCTTTATCACGAGTTTGAATTGATACTAATAGCCCATCATGTAAAAGTTGTTGAACCATTCCATTTTCTAGTGGATTACGGCTAAGCCTATTAAGGCGGTAAGCTAATATTCCATTAGCTTCTCCAGCATTTATTCTTTTAATCATTTCAGAAAATACTGGTCTATTGTTTGGTTTTTTTGCAGATTTTTCTTCTTTAAACCATCTGGCTACATTAAGATTGTCTCTATCTATAATTTTGTTCAATTCATTTTCCTGATCAGCAATAGACTGAATCTGTCTGCCATCATCTTCAGTACTCTTTCTCAAATATGCAAAGTATTTAATTTTTTGTTTGTTTTCTGACATCTTCTTTTACCACCAGCCAAGACCTTTGAATCTTAATTGCTTTTAACGTACCTGCATGGATTCGCATTTTAAATGTATCTGCCAATCCATAACCGAGCCTTTCAGCTTCTTGAATAGAGATTAATTCTTTCCCATCTTTATTAAAAACTTTGTCTCTCTCCTTCATATTTTTATTATACCCAACTTTTACGGAATCGTAAAGAGGGATAAAAGCCTATTTTTTAATCCTTTTCATAAAATTTGCAGACCAAGTATCATGATAGGTTTTAAATTGTTGTAACTTCCGCTCATATTTTATAAACCTTTTTGTTAGCCTTCCCTTATAAAAAACTCTTTTAACACTTTCCCTAAGAGCATCAAGTTCAGGAATACTTAAAGGTCTTCCTATCCCTTTGAGATTTCCACTTAAATTTCTACTTTCATAAGTTAAGTTATAACAGTGTCTGCAAGCAAATGAATTTGCAAAGTAAGGTTTATAAAGAAAAGCAACTCGTTTCCCACAATCACAAATAAACCAATACCTTGTTCCAGAGAAATTACAAAAGGTTTTGGACAAATAAAATTTCTGATTAATGCTTTTTTGTTGATTTTGACTATCTGTTGTTGAATATCTAACAGAAAGATAAGGAGTTGCATAATCTGAAAAATCAGAGGTAAATCTATCTACATTAATTGTGTAAGCCATAGAGTTTTCATTACCCCATGACAAAGTACCAGAATGAGAGTTTTTAAAAGCTCCACTTTTTCTGAAGGAGGATACGGAGAGGGGTATGCAATCTTCAACTTTTTCTTTTGCATTTAAGTAAATACGAGACATCTTTTCACCTGATATTTTTTCTACTACATGCAGGGGGGAGGGATACCTGTACCATCCCCCTTTCTAGTTTTGAGTTTATATATATGTGCATATGTACCATTCTCCTTATCTTTAAATTTACAACAATGCCGAAATCAATAAGAATTAAGGACTAAGTTCCTTACCAAAAACTTGTTTATAAGTCTCTCTTACTGCCTCTCTAGCTCTTTTCATATCTTCTTCACTTACCTTTGGTAAAGCTGGTCTTACTTCACTTTCTATGTGTTTATCTTCTGTATATTTGTTGTAACGCTCATCTTTTTGCTTCGTCTGAAGTAATTCAGATACAGGGACTTCATCAGATACCAATCCTTTGTTTTCCTTATGATGAGACTTTAATTCGGCATTATAAACATCTGATGAAGTTAGGCTCTGAAATTTAGGAAAAGGTTTTAATGCTAATTTATAAAAATGCTCAATTCCTTCTTTATTGTAGGATTCAGCCAGCTTCGATTTTGTGAAGTTATAAATATAGGGTTTTTTCTTTTCATCAACAGAACAATAGCCTTGATTAACTAACTTTTTCAAGATATCCCATGCCCAATGATTTGTACATTCCAAAATATCTTCTACCTCAGCCACAGTACAGTGAAGACCTGCTTCATCACCTTTATTTCTAACTAAATTTGGTAATGCTTCTAAAATCTTTCTGTATGATGCCTGGTAAGTCCTAGTAAGTTTTTGATATGGTGATTCTATAGCTTCAGCACAATACTCTTTAACTATCTCAAAATCTCTAGTATCAGAAATCAAGACAAACTGAATATTGTTTTTTTTAATAAACTCTTTTAGGACTGTATAGTTGATTTGAGGATCTGAAGTAAATACCAAAATATCATCATCTTGTTTTTTTATAATTACTTTTTCTGTTTTCAAGTATATATCAGAATTATTACCTATCTCTTGCAAGTTCAGATACAATGAATATCTTTCTTCCAGCATTTCTGAAGTTGACTTCATCAGATCATTAGTTTCTTTAAGATCATTAGAATTAGAAGCTAATTCATCATTTAACATCTGATGAAGAGGGTTTGATCTGAAGTCTTGTATTAAAGTCTTTAATTCCTCAATTTCCTCCGTGCAGTTTAGAAGTTTGAGTGCTCTATTTAAAATATTGGTTTGACAGCAAGACTCTATCAATCTTGTAATTTTGTCAGGATCACGTCTGGCTGCCCCGCCTTTGACTGGTAGTTCAATAAACTCTGAATAGGGTATTTCTATAAACACAGGAATAAACTCTTTTAAGAATTCTTGGACTTCATTCTGTACTTGTAGATTAAATTGTATAGCCTTCTTTATCCCAGGACTATATTTCTTTTTTTGTCCCATTTTAGATTTCTGGATACGATGGGTTTGTTTTCTAGAATTGTCTGGGTTTAAAACAATATCTCTATTTAAATCCTCATCACGCCCTTCGCTATTAACAGTAGTTCCAAAAAATGAAGTGGGACCTTCAGCAGTTAAAGTAATAGACACAATGTCCTTCCCTTTTTTTGTAGTCACATCACGTTCAGCTTTGCCTTTTGTTTTTAATGTTCTAAACAATGCATTGATTTCTTCTTGTGATTCTCCAGGTGGCATGATCTCAGAAAGAAATAAAACCTTTTGCTTAAAATAATCTTTCCCACGCCTATATATAGAAGCTACTGTAAAACTTGCACGTTCAATGAAGTCTTTTCCTATGAAATTTTCTCCAACAAACTCCATTACCTTACTTTTCCCCATGCCGCTATCACCAACTACTCGACAGTGTAAGGCAGCATTAATTTCGTTTGTCAATCTTGAGTTACCAGAAAGATAGGATGTAACTTTTAGAGCATCTTCACCAATTAATCCTAGTTTATTGGTAAGGGGTAAAAATTTATTTCTTATAACATCACCTGATAAATATTTAAATACATCAGCTTCAAATAAGTGATCTTCTTCTGCCTGTTTTTCTGAAGCTTTAACAATTTTGCTATTAAGTGCATCATCAAAAGCCTTAGAAACTTCTTCATTTCGTTCAGTCCAAAATTCAGGACTGGTACACCCTTTGACATAGCCAAGAACTATTTTTTTCTTTTCTTCGATACTCAAATTATTGAAATTACCCGAAAGAGCATTTATAGCAAACATATATGAGCTATCGTGCCTGGAACCTTCTGGTATATGCTCACCAAACTCTAGAATCTCGCCTAAAGTAGGCTTACCGCTTGAACCAGATAGCTTGCCATTTTTGGAATGAGTAGACAACAATAGATTTTTTTGTTCTTCATTCAGTTTCAATAATGGTAATTTATGCGATAACATTACAATCTCCTCTAAAGCGGTATACACCGCCCGATTTATGAAGGCTCGGCGGTAAAACTAATAGTGCTCCATTCTTAATCTCCAGCCCTGTGTTTGGTATTGGTCCGTTGAGTAACTCTGCATCGTACTCACAGAGTATATGTAGACCTCCATCGCCTCGACCTGTTTCTGTAATCAAAATACCTTCTTTAGGCAACTTGTCCATAATCTCTTTACCTTTACCAGTTGGGTCGTTTCTTGGATCGTAATCAAGGGCTGTAACGCTATTAGCGTCTTTCACAAAACCCGTTTTTAGAATGATTCCATCTATTGATTTTTTCTTTTCATTAAATTGTTTTTCTAAGAATTCCAAACTATATCGTTCTTCTGCTTTATTGTCTTTTGTCACATAGAACAAATAAGTTTGCTTCTTGTTTTTCAATTTAGGCATGACATGGAAGCCTCTATCAACGTAGTAGTACTTAAGCCAGTCCAGTAGTGTCCAGTTGTCCACAATTACTCCTTCATAAAATCCCTAAGCTCTAAACAGTATTTAGACAGCAACTCTAGGTTAAGTAAAAGAGGAATACGAGCTCTTTTGAGATCACCGCTTTCAAGCACTTCACCTACAATCTCCATACTCTTTAAGATTTTTTCTCGCATATTTCCTAACTTGGTATAGTGTATTTTTACAGTTTGCATACTAAACCTCCCTTACAAAAGAAAAACTTCTCCCCTCTAGAATTAGTTGTCGATATTCTGGGCTTCTTTCAATTGCTAATTCGTGTGATTCTTTTGGAACAATGATTTCAACTGTTCCATCATCTAGATAGTTAAAGTGTTCATCAAAGATACCAACCTCGTCTAATAGACCTGCAATATACATAATGCTGTTACGGTCTCCAGCTAAAAAAAACTCTCCATCTTCAGGTTTTCTATTTAGATTTATTTTACTCATTCTTATTTCTCCTTATTGTTTAACTCTTTAAAATCCTTTTCGGGAATTGGTCTTGTGATTACTGCCATAAACATACATAGCTTTGTCAACTCTTCAAGGGCTTTTGCTCTATCAACCTCTTTGCCTAAGCGGGATTTGATAATACTTTGATATTTAGTTATATCTTCATCTCGAATATCCATAGTGATTGCATCGTCTTTGTTTAAGGCACAGAAAACCCTAGCAATGTAAAACATTGTGTTCTTTTGCTAGGGAAGATTGCAGTACTTGAGAAGAAAAGCTATACTTAAGTTGTTGAATTAATTAGATTTCCTTCAAGACCTGCAATATGAGCAGGTTTTTTATTTTGCACCTCCTTTTCCCTGCTCAATATCTGAATAGATTCTATTTTTTAAAGTCTTTACTGTATTAAAGTATGATTGAGCATCTACTTCAATTTGTCCCATAGTATATTCACTGCCCCAATAATGAAAGTCATCTTCATTAGAAAATGCAAGAATAAACATTACTTTTTTAGGATTTGCCTTATCTAAACCAACTAACTCTGCATAATGGTTACTAACTAAAGCAGCAGTAAAACCTAAATCTGAGGTTTTAAATGTACAGCTTTTTTTCATATAATATTCCTTTTCTAATTTAATTGATTACAAGAAGTAATTAAACCAAAAGAGCTAAAATAAGTCGGTACCTTAGTCAGTGGTTTTTTGGTGGTTATTTGGTGAGTTTTAGTTGGTATTTAGTGGTTTTAACTTTTAGGAGGAGTCATTTTGTAACCAACACCTCTTACAGAAGTAACCATATTTTTAATTGCCATTGAAGATTCTTCATTTATTCCTAAAGAGATAAGAGTTTTATATAAAGCCTGTTTTAGCCCCTTAGCTGTTTCTTGAATTACATTATCAGGATAATTAGTTATATTTTGTCCTGGATATAATACTTCTCTCATGTCATTCCAAGTAGCAATTTCTCCGTTTTTCTTTAAACACAGTATAAGAAATTTAAACTCTTGTTTATTTATACAATTAACGCTTACTGAAGGCTCATTTTTAAAAATTAAAACGGCTTCTGATATGTCAATTTTTAAGCCCATATATTCATAGATATTTTGCTTATTATTTAAATCACTTGTATAAGATTCCTTAAGACTATTCTCTTTAATCATTATTTCATCATTTATCTTTTCTTTTTTAATTAAATTTGAATTGATGGTCATTTTGAGTGTATTAGTTTTATTAACCTTATCAACTATTTCTTTAGGAGTTCTTGAGCTTCTCATTTCCCAATGCTCAGGAATATAATTACTCATCTCTATCAATTCTGCAGTATAAGGATCATCATTGGGTGTAGTGTAACTATCTACGTAGCATATTTTTGAAATCTTGGAGTCAATTTTAAAAGCTGTTTGCATCACCGATTCCCAATCAGTTATTCGTAATGAGCTATTTGTTAAAATGTCAGGCAACAAATTAACAAGATTTATTAATTCATTACATTCCTTAAGTTTTTTAATATGTTCATTAAGATTTAAAATTATTTTTATATTAGCTAGAGTACTTCTATAAAAGGCATCTAATTTGTCAGTAGTTATTACCTCTAATTCACTCCAGCATAATGCTTTTAATAATGCAACAAGTTTTGTTGAAGAGCAACCAAGGCAGTATAAGCCTGCTTCTCGCTCTTTCGACATTTTGTATTCAAGCTCTTCTTCCCTTTTCTGTACACCATAGTTAATTATTGCTTCATGAACTTTTTTATTTAGATTTTTATTAAATTCTTCTAACTTTTCTTTTGTAAATTGATCTTCAAGAGACATTTTAAAACTCCTTTAATAGTAATATTAATGATTATTTTATCTAATTTTCAGGCTTCTTTCTACCAATATCTTTTGGAACCCACCCTAGTTCATGTGCCCATATAGCAGCAAGTTTCTTTATAGCCTCTTCTTCTTCCTCTTTTGTCCATGGAATATGTTTAACAATAATTTTAGGATTTTCTTTTTTCTTCATTATTACTTTCCTCCTGCAACTCCTTCATTCACTAATTATCTTTTTGCATGCTTAGCTACATTTTCAACCCAATTTTTAAAGTTACTATATCCATTGTTATTTTTCCAATCAACAGTACCAAAGAAATCTGAAAATTTACCTTCTCTTTTACCATTAAAATTGTAGTTGACATTTGATGATGATATGGAATTTAGGTCTGAGTACACTTGCCAATTTTCATTAACTACTTCCCATAAATCAATAGTTGAATTATCCCTATATCTAAAATAAAGAAAATCAAAAGGGTTATGCCCTTGATTACAGAGGTATTGATTTTTATCAGGAATGCAATGAATATGAATGCCAAAAAGTCCATTGCCTCTTTCAAAACTTTTTGCAATTTCATATCTAACCCACCTTCTTGAATATGTTTGTTCTCCTATTAAGATTGCAGTAACAGAAGTATTTGTTAATCCTCTATTAATCATATTCTTTATATTACTCTCTCCTGATTTTTTACCTTGCTCCCACAAAGAATAATCCCAATATCCAGCATCTTCAATACCATCTTTTGTCATATTATGATTTCTAACGACATTGGCTCTAAAGCTAATTACATCAGCATAGTGAAAACCAAAAAATACTCTTCTTGCCATATCTAGCCACCAAATTTTTCAATAAAAAAAAGGACAATCAACATAGAAATAATAAGAGTTAAATAAAAAACTAGTAATGTTTTAGAAAAAAATGAAGACACCCATTCTTTATTATCACCTGCCAATGTTTCGTATTCATAGAAAAATCAATTTGGTTTTCATCTAAAGTTCTTACTTTATCGTATAACTTTCTGAATGCATGTTCTTGCCCTAAAAAATAGCCATCTAATATCCAGAATAAAATAACAGGCAAATACGCAAGCAAGAGACATGAGATTCTTGAATCTTTATCAGATAGAGCAAACAATGCTGTAACTAATGTTACACTCCACCCTTTTAACAAAAAAGAATTTGAAGCCATTCTGTTTATTACAGATTGAATAAACTCAAGATGTTTGTGTTTGCTTTCCATAAACTATTTCCTTTTCAGATTGTTTCCTTTTGTAAATAGCTTTCATAAGATTTATTAGGTTTGTTGCTTTATTTATTGCTTTTTCTCTACTTAATTCTTCACTAAATTCTTTTTTCCAAATTTCCTGAAACTCTTTAATTCGTTCTTCCGAGATCTGCATTGTAATTTGTACCTAAAAAGCTTTTACTATTTTACTCTTCCCAGTCTAAAACCCAGTTTGGTTCTACGCAGTAAATGTCACATAAAGCTTTAAACTTAACCACATCACAATTTGATGTGCCCATTTCAACTTTCGACAATTGAGATTTACTCCACCGTATCTTATGAGTTTCATATAAAAGTTTTAATGCTCCAGTTAAAGACAAACCCATATCTTCTCTAGATTTTTTAAGTCTTTTATTCCAAGTGTCATTACCTTTTTTAGATTTAACAATCATGCTACTTGTAAAGATAAAAGGCTTAAGCTATAATCGTTTCGTTAAACGAGACGTCTCGTCCAATAACACACTGTTTTAAGGTAAAAATGAGGAAATAGTATGAATAAAGATAAAGAATTTAAAAAGGGTTTGGTTGTCCTTCTGTTCTCTTGTTTATTTATTTGCTTACCAGTACAAGCAAGTACTAATAATGAAATGCAAAAAGTTAAACAACCAGCAACACAATGCAAGCCTACAAAACCCAGTAATAAATATCATGCAAATTTGACAGTTGAATCAATTACCGCATGTGATGAATCAGGTTGTCAGACTGAATCATCAGGAAATCTTTCTTCTTTAAATACTGAGCATCCATACTATCTTAGACTTACTAGAAGAAGTTCTACCGAATACACATACTATTTACTTGACAGAAAAACCTTCAAAGAATTTCAAGTAAAAATAACTCCTGCCGACTGTGGACAAGTTAGGCTTAGCTTACCAATATCTTTAAACCCTGGCGTTTCAGATACAGATACTGTTGAAATGGAATGTTTAGGTACCGTAAATAAAAAGAATGGTGCAATTTCAGGTAACTGTCAGGGCTCATTTTTTTCATTTCAATTTAATAATGACCTTACGTTTGCTGGTCCTTTTGATTTGATTCCAACAAAGCAAATAGTAATTAACCCTTGTAATACCCCACAAGGAATACTTATATATGGCACTCAATGTTCAAATAGATGATGAGATTTTTGATTTGAAAAAGACTATTACTATCTGAAGAATAGAGAGAATACTAAACGAAACCTATTAACCTTATTGTTACTTAAACATTTTCATATTAACTATACTGGCAATTGTTTGTTGAGCAAGGTTGTAAAAAATTATTGGGATTAGAATCATGGGATGGTCTTTTAAAGCCATGGTAGCTAGCACTAGTGCTCCACCATTATTATTCATACCAAGTCCAAACATTAAAGAAGATTGTTCTGCTTTTCCAGCTTTCATAAGTTTTGTTATAAGCCAACCTGCACCAAATGCAATAACGCATAAACTAGTAGTAATGATAAAGATGATTAAAAGAAAATCAGGGTCAGTCATGTTTTGCTTTGCTACTTTCTGTTCTTTTGTTAATTATTATCCTGGCAATAATTTTTGCTAAGATTCTAAGCCCTTCTTTGCCATCATTTAATTCCTCATTAAAAGTAGCATCTGCATTACTGAAATTAGCTTCTTTACTCATTTCTTCTTACCTTTTCTTTTAGACTTCTTAGCTTCAGTCTCTAAAGCCTTTTTAGCAATAAAAGCATACAAATCATTTTTAGGTCTAGAATAACATGTTAAGCAACCATCCATTTTTATCAAATCATCTTTAAAATAACTACATTGCGTTTCATTCCAATCATAGACCTTCTTAATTTTCTCAGTAATTGATTTTATATACTGCTCTCTTGGTATTTTAGCTTGTATATAATCAATTCCATTAATTTTAAATTTATGTCCAGTTAATTGATAATCTCCACCAAACATTCCTTGCAAACAAATATCAGTCAAATAAACAAGCTTCAAAGCCGAATCTAATGCTTCTTTCCTGTCTATATCTTTTCCAAACTTATTCTTATATATGGCAATAAATTCATCTAATTGCTTATCACTTATTTGGTATGTTTTAGGGATTTTTTCTGATGAAATTACCATTTAACAAGAATTCTAATAGGCTTTAATTAGAAATTAGTTTCAATAAATCAATTACTTAAAAAGAAGTAACAAATATTTCTTAACTTTTATATAAACCAATCCAAAAATCGTTTAAGCATTCAAACGCTTCTTTTAGAGTTTTTCTTGATGCACCCCATTTACTAGCCAGGCTTTTATATGGCTTTTCCCAATCTTTTGGTGGTTCTAAAATTACTTTTGGAACATCATGAGTGTCTCTAGTTTTAAAAGTTAAGCTTATTTCTTTTTTTAATAGCTCTTTATCTTTAAAACCTTGGTCTATGTAAATAATTAAATCAACCAAATCTCTTGTTCTTGAGTTATTAATTATTAGTGGATTTGTATAAGTGTGTATCTTTTCTGCAAATTGTTTTTCAGTAGAAATAATTAACATCTTAGCTGGTTCAATA
Source organism: uncultured Gammaproteobacteria bacterium (assembly GCA_964602915.1). GTDB lineage: Bacteria > Cyanobacteriota > Vampirovibrionia > 2-02-FULL-35-15 > 2-02-FULL-35-15 > CAZRTB01. Next base: position 352,476 of record CAZRTB010000001.1, read on the forward strand.
CCAGCAAAACTTAAAATATCACTCCCTTTTTCCCATATAGGATTTGAAACAAAACCTTCCGCAAGAGAAATATCCACATTAAACCTGTTAAATTCTCTTGGTTCAATTTTTGAAACTACAAGAAAACGCCAACCCCCATAAGTAGGTAATACCAGCTCTTTTGTCGGTGCATTCACTTCAAAACTAAACCAATCATTTAAATCTATTTTTGCTATCTCTTTTAAAGAATCCCAAAGTTCTTTTTCAGTAATATTTTTTAATTCTCTAAGAGCAAAATCTATATCTGTAGTCGTTCTTGAAATACCACTAATATCTTTAAAACGTAATTCTAAAGAATACCCACCCTTTAAAATCCAATTTTCATTTCCCTTATAAAAAACTCTAGCCAAAAATCTATCAAAAGAGACTTTGTACATTATGTCATTAACAGTCTTATTTTCAGATTCAGCAGTTTTTCTAATTCTTTCTTCAAGAGCCTTTCTGAAATCTTCTGGAGTCTTATACTTATTGTTTTTCATCACCTTTTACTTCTTACTTGTGCAAAAACAGATAAAAGTTTTCTTTTAACTTCTACGCCACTATTAGATAATTCTATTCCCTGCTGACTTATAAGACCTTTTTTATAAGCATCTTCAACAATTTTCTTTAATTGTTCAGGGTCAACTTTTTCTGCTATATCAGTAATGGTTCTTATTACATTGGTAACTTTAAAGAAATCTTTTTTCTCAATTTCTTTATTTGTTAAATCAACCTTATAAATTAAGTATTTCTTAGGTGGTTTTTTCCTGAATGACTTAGGAACAGTAAGATTTACCTTGTCTGATATTATTTCTCCTATTCCATGAATAAAAAGGGCTGATTCATTAGAAATTACAGCCTGGGGAATATCTTTTTTATCTCTACTCCAAAAACATGCTTTTATAAGTTCATCTTCTTTCAAAACAGGCAAAAAACTAAACCTATAAAGAGCTCTATCTTCTTTTAACCATTGCTTTGTTTCCACGTAATAATTTTGTGCTCTATAACTATATCCAAACCTAAGAGCTTGCTTAGCAGTAAAGTATCCACCTTGACTTATAGCTAATTCTATAAGTTCTTTTTCTTTATTTACTTTTTTCTTGCTTTGCATAGAACTTACAGTTTCCGTAAGTATTATACACTCAATCTTAAGAAATTAACACTAAACTTACAATTTTCGTAAGTTTTATACATAAATCCTTTAATTTACGATTGAAACTTACTTTGCCTTTTCTCTTTTAAGACTTCTTGTAAATCCAATACCCAATTAGCATCCGTACAATAAATCTTACATAATGCTCTAAACTTTGAGGTTGTAATTTCACATTCACCCCTTTCTACTTGTCCTAAGAATGTCCTACAAATAGTTATTCTTTCTCTTTGTTTAAGTAGATTTACTGCTTCAGCTAAAGAGAGACTCATAGCTTCACGAGCTTTTCTTAATCTTATATTCCATCTAGCCATTTTGTCAATACTCCAGCTATTACAATAAATGCTAAGAGGATGACTTGAACGGTCTCACCGTTCAGACTATAATAACCCTTTGAACGGTGAGACTCTACAGTAGGTATTTTTCAAGTTTTAAATCAATTTGATTTATTAACAAAAGTAAAATCCTACAAAATATAAAACAAAAGGAACATGATTATGAAAGCAGTAATTCTAACTTTAGTCATTTTGATATATGCATTTCCAGCAATAGCATTTGATTCACATACGGTAGAGGTTTTAAAAGAAAGAGTTAGTCAAATAGAACACAATGGTGATATAAGTTCTTTTAGAAGCATTAACAGACGCTTAGATAAAAAGAAACCAAAAAATCCAAAAGGTGGATTTGGAACTGATTCAACATGCCCTATATGTCCAACCCAACCTTCATGCCCACAACCAAATTGCCCAACATGTCCAAGTGCATCATGTCCAGGTCTTGAAGACTCAGTTTCAAAGCTCGCAAATAGATATAAAATCCAAGGGAATTTTTACCAAAATCAAACAGACACTTTTAATTTACAAATAACTAGTAGAGATATCTCATCAGCCACTTTTGGATACTCAGTAAATCATTCACCAAGTGGAACACAATATAATTCAGGGTTTGGGTTATCAGCATACGATACATTTCATTTCATGCTACCTGTTGAACATACAGTCCCAGGGACACAATTGGTTGGATTAGACACGTGGGATTGTGCAGGATTTTTTGTTAATGGGAACACTAATCAAATTGGTGGACTATGTATTATTGCAGGATTTGACCAATCTGGAAATATTGGTCCAGTAGTAGTTGAGTTTAATGGAACAAGTTTTTAGAAAGGCAACAATATGAAAAAAACTGTATTTTTTGCATTACTAGCTTTGCTTACTATAAATACTAAAGCACTTGCTATAGATGATGATTCTTTATTGAAAGCTTTAAAAACAAACCTTATAGAGTACAAGGAAGCAAAAAATATTGAAATAAGAGACCAAACAAATACTTGTAATAATATTCCTGGAAAAAGAGGTACTCTCCAAGAAAATACTGGAACTACTCGTGTCTGTTCTGGTTTTACTGCTTTTGATATTCAATGTAAAAATAGTACTAGACCAAGCTTCACTAATTTTTTAAAAAGAATTTCAAGGAATGGTGCTGTTTTATGGACTTATAGTGGAAGTGGGACTACTTTTGAGGTAGGACATTCATGTGGTAATTTTGCCGTCTCTTGGACAGAACCTTTTAATTTTAATGATAACAACGGAAACACCGTTGCAAGGAAACAAACAATCATTACCTGTGAAGGGGTCATGGATATAAAGGATAGGTTTAATGCTGTTTGCACAAATGACAGTATTTCTTATTGCTATTCCAGTGGTCAATGCATTGCTGTAGGATATTTATTTAATATATCAGGGCGATTTAGAGATTAATACCCATAGTGATAATATGCAATAACCAGCTTAACATTTTTGAGACATTATTTATTGCTATTTAAACATTTTCATGTTAACTATGCTGGCAATTGTTTGTTGAGCAAGATTATAAAAAATTATTGGTATTAGAATCATAGGATGGTCTTTTAAAGCCATGGTAGCTAGCACTAGTGCTCCACCATTATTATTCATACCAAGTCCAAACATTAAAGAAGATTGTTCTGCTTTTCCAGCTTTCATAAGTTTTGTTATAAGCCAACCTGCACCAAATGCAATAACGCATAAACTAGTAGTAATGATAAAGATGATTAAAAGAAAATCAAGGTCAGGGTTAAGAAAAGCTTCAGGCAAAGCAACAGCAGCATTAGAATACATAAGCAATATCAAAATAATTACATTTACAAACTTCAAAAAAGGCTTTACTGCTTCTGCTCTTTTTTCACCTAATAAAAACTTTATAAATAAACCAAAAATCGTAGGAAATATAATTGAAAACATTAAAAATGCAGAAGTACCATTAGCTGCCAATTCATGCAAATCTTCACCATAGTCTCCACTAGCCATAAATCCAACTGAATGTAAAGCAAGTGGTGTTGTAAATGGACTTAATATGGTAGAAAAAATTACTAATCCTAAGCTTAAAGCAAGGTTTCCATCTGTAATCTGAGACCATGCTGTTGATGAGCCTGCTATAGGCATTGAAGCTACTATAGCTAAGCCTACCAGAATATTTTGTACTTCATCTGGGTTATGCCAAAAAACCATAAAATACTTTAAGATGAAAATTAAAACAATTGGAATGAAAATATTGCAAAATAAGCCAACAAATAGGAGAAGTGGATATTTAATTAAGCCTTTCAATTCTTTAGTCTTTACTCCAAGTGCTCCATCAAAAAGTAAGAAAGAAAGCATTAAAAGTGGCAAAGATAGTTTTACTGAGCTTTTATCAAACCAGACTAAATCACCAAAAGAAACATCTCTAATCCATAAACCAAAACTAGGTAAAATTGCTGCAAAAAAATAAGTAGTTAAAACTATCCAGAGAAAATATTTATGTATGAAATGATGTACTCCACTAAGTCTTTTTTTAAATTTGTCCATTATGTAATCTTTCTTGTAGCTAAAAGCAATAAAGGAATAGATGCAAACTGTATTATAACTGAAAATAAAACAAGATATAAAATTGATTTGTCGTACAAAATTCCCATTAGTGCACTGCCTATAAACCAAAATATTCCATATGCCGTATTGAATACTCCATATGCAAAACCTCTTTTATCCATGTTTACCATATTGCTTATTGCAGCTCTCATTATCGATTCTTGGGCTCCCATACCTATTCCCCATAAAACCATACCTGCTAAAGCAAATTGAAAATCACCTAAAAAAATAAACGGTGCAAAGAAAGAAGATATTAAAACAGATAAAATTAAAACTTTTATACCAAATTTATCAAACATTTTTCCAAATAAAAGAGCACTGATAGCATCAACACACATAGCAAGAGCATAAAAAGTTGGAATCCAATTATCTGATATTATAGAAACTTTTTTGAAATGAAAAGCAATAAGGGCAAAATCTGCATAGCCAGCAGCCACTAACGAAGTCGCAATAATATAGAGCCAAAATGTTTTTGAAAAAGTTTTAGTTTTTGGCTTTACTTCTTCAATTTCAAAATCACGTGGATTTGGATAAGTAATCTTTGCTACAAAAAGAGTTATTAATGCCAAAAGAGCTGGTACTATAAGCAAAGAAAAACAATTTTGATAGCTTCCTTTGAAATAAAGAACAAGAGCAACAATCAAAGGACCACTAACTGCACCAATTTGGTCAAGAGCCTCATGTAACCCAAAACCCCATCCTCTACCAATTTTACTAGTGGCATGTGAGAGCATCAGGTCTCGGGCTGGTGTACGAATTGATTTTCCAAACCGTTCCATGATTACAAGAGAAGCAGCAATTTGCCAGTTCCCTGCTAGTGCTAAAAGTGGTACAGCAAATAAATTTACTCCATAACCAATAAATGTTATAGTCCAATATTTTTTTGTCTTATCAGTAAGATATCCAGAAATGAGACGTAATGTATAACCAATCAGCTCACCAAATCCTGCAACAATTCCTACTACAGTTGCACTACTACCAAGAATTTTAAGATATTGTCCATTTATACTTCTTGCACCCTCATAAGTCATATCTCCAAAAAGACTTACAATGCCAAGCAAAATTACTAACTTTAAAGCAGGAGTTTTTGAAATACTTTCCTTAAACATCTTCTTTTTATCAGCCTCATACTCTTTAAATATTCACCCCAAGCTTATTTAAAATAAATAAATACACCCAATATCCAACTGACGTTACTAAGCAAGACAAAGCCATAGCTTTATAAAAGTGAAATCCTGCTTTTAATAGCAAAGGTAAGGCAACAAAAAATAACAGTGAAGGTATAACCATCCAAAATATTCCATGTGAAAGTTCAATAACTTTTTGTACATCATGCATATCTTTATAAAGCCATATTAAAGCTAATATAGAAACCAATGGCAGTGACGCAAATATTGAAGCAAAGAGAGTGTATTTCTTTCCTAGCTCTGACACTAGAACTATTACAATTGCAGAAATTATAATTTTAATTATGAATTGCATATTCCCCCCTATTTATTAGCTTTTAACATTAAAAAGTTTCAAGCCATTGAGTATTACTAAAAGTGCCATGCCAGAATCTGCACCAATAGCAAACTCAAGACGAGTATAGCCAAAAAGTGCCAGAACTAAAAAAACTGCTTTTACCAAAAGTGAAGCTGTTATATTTTGCTTAATTGTTACTAGAGTTTTTCTTCCTAGCTTTATTAAAAATGGAACATTTAAAAGATTATTGTTCATTAGAGTAACATCTGCTGTTTCAATTGCTACATCAGAACCGCCTGCACCAATTGCAATTCCTACATTTGAAGTTGCTAAAGAAGGAGTATCATTTACTCCATCTCCAACCATTGCTACTGAATAATATTTCTTCTTTAAATCCTCAACTACTTTTACTTTTTCTTCTGGCAACAAAGAAGCAAAAACATTTTTTATTCCTAACAATTTAGCAACATAATTAGCAGCATGTTGATTATCACCAGTTAACATAGCTGTTTCAACTCCTAATTCATGAAGTTTAGTTATTGCTTCACTAGATTCTGTTCTGATGGTATCTGAAATAGCAAGGATACCAACTATGTTTTCTTTCTCAGCCACTAAAACAACAGTCTTGCCCTCTTTTTCTAATTTTTCTGCTTGTTGTAAAATATCCTGTGAAGCAATTGCTTTTTCACTAATAAGTTTAAAGTTGCCAATATAATGTTCTAAGTTGCCACAAACAAGGCAAATGGCTTTACCACCTTTACCAGCAATGTTTTCAAACTGCTCCATTTTATGTGAGGTTATACCATGCTTAGCAGCATAATCTAAAATACTTTTAGCTAAAGGGTGAGAAGAAAATTGCTCAATACCACTGGCATCTGCAATAACTTCTTCTTTAGAATGACTGTTAAAAGCTATAGCATCTAGTACTTGTGGTTCACCTAAAGTCAGTGTTTTTGTCTTATCAAAAGCTACTGCTTTTACTTTTGCTAAGGCTTCAAGATATTTACCGCCTTTTATTAAAACTCCTTTTTTTGAAGCTCCACCTATTGCTGAAGAAATAGAAATAGGAGTTGAAATTACTAAAGCACAAGGACATGCAATTACAAGAAGAACTAAAGATTTATACAACCAGACATTAAAATCAGCACCAAAAAGAATGGGTGGAATGATAGCTATAAGTAGAGCGAACACAACGACAGAAGGAGTGTAATATTTTGCAAAATTATCAATAAATTCTTGGTATGGAGCTTTTGATTTCTGTGCTTGTTCAACAAGAGAAATAATTTTGGCAAAGGTAGAATCTTTACTTTCTTTTGTTACTTCAATTTCTAAATATCCATTTTGGTTATGCGTACCAGCAAACACCAAGTCCCCTGGCTGCTTATATTTTGGTACTGGCTCACCTGTAATTGTTGCTTCATCAATTGATGATTCTCCATCTTTCACAACACCATCAAGTGGGATTAAATCACCTGGACGAACAAGAATTATATCTTTAATCTTAATATCTTCAACTTTTAATTTTTCTCCTGTTTTTAAAGTAGCTGTCTGAGGTGATTTCTTAATTAAAGCTTCTACTGCTTTTTTAGAACGTTCAACCCCATAATCTTCAATAGCCTCAGCAAGAGAAAAGAAAAAGATTACAGCAGCAGCTTCAGCTAATTGATTAATGTATATAGCACCGACAGCAGCAATACTAACCAAAAAGTCTATATTTAAAAACCTGGATTTTAAAAGTCCATGAAGTGCAGACTTAAGAACAAAAAATCCTCCTAGAAAAATTGCTATTAAGTAAAGTAACTCTACTCCTATACCAACCTTTAGCCACTGAAGTGTTGAAGCCAGTAAAAAACATATTCCCGAAATAATTGTGAAAATCTTTTTTAAGTTCATTTAATTACCTTTATTTTAAATAGAACCTCTAAACGCTGATACAAGGTGAGGTTTATCAAATGATGCTTCAAGTTCATTCCAGGCTATTACAACCTTGCCTCCTGAATCCTGATATGCTTTTTCCCAGTTAATAACTAACTCCAGGCAAGCATGGTCAATATAATTAAACTCATCAAAGCATATATAAACCTCTTGTTTTAGAGGAATCTTTTCAAGTGTAGCTGCTAACTTGGGAAGGTTTAAGAAGTTTGCCCCTCCCTTAATATGAACTGTAAACCTATTGCTATTAGAATCTTCTTCAACTTTAATATCAATATAAGAAAACACATAAAGTAGCCTCATGAGTGATAAAACAAAACCTATAATAATTCCTTCAAATAAACTAGTTAAAACAATCATTAGAACTGTAGTGATAAAAGTAAATATTTCAAACTTGCCAAGTTTAGTAAGATTTTTTAATGCCTTTACATCAACAAGTTTATAGCCCGTATAAACCAATATTGCAGCTAAGCTTGCTTTTGGGACAAGTTTCAACAGCTCAGGTAAAAACATTACAAGACCTAAAATCCAAACTCCATGCAGAATGCCTGATACTCTTGTTTTAGCACCTGCATTAATATTTGCTGAACTTCTTACTATGACTCCTGTTATTGGCAAAGCCCCAACTAGTCCAGCGATAGAGTTTCCTATTCCTTGAGCTATTATTTCTTTATTGTACTTAGTTTTAATTCCTTTACTAACTAAGTCTATGACACTACATGTAAGTAAGGTTTCAGCACTTGCAATAAATGCCACAGTTAAACATTGAATTAGAACTTCCCACTCAAGCAAACATTTAAAGCATTTAATTGAAGGGAAGCTTATTTCTGACCAAAAATTCTTAGGGATATTTATATACTCGATAGGAAAACGAAAATAGTTTGAAATAAAAACAGACAATAAAACTCCAACCAGGGTAGCAGGAATATATTTAAACTTACCAGGTAAATACTTCCAAATAATCACAGTACTTATAGTAAGAATGCCAATTAATGCTGCGAAATAATGACTTGTTCCATGTGAATGAGATAAGCCGTTAAAGACTGCTTCAGGTAAGGAAATAATATTTAATAGTCCATTACTTTTTGGTAAATCATCAACCATTATATGAAACTGACTTGAAAAAACTAAAATACCAATACCTGTAAGCATTGCTTGAATTAAAGTCGGAGAGACTGCTCTAAAGACTGGTCCAAGTTTTAAAATACCAATAACAATTTGAATTAAACCAGCAAAGAAAATTACTGCACCCAATCTTTCAGGACCATCCTTTTGCAAGATTTCATAAACTATAGTCACAAGTCCAGCAGCAGGACCGCTTATCTGAAGTGGACTGCCCCCAATACTACTTACAATAATTCCACCAATGATACCTGATATAAGACCTGAAGCTGGAGGCAATCCTGATGCAATAGCAATACCTAAACAAAGTGGTACAGCAACAAAAAACACTACTAGAGAAGCTAGAAAATCCTTACCAAAATTATCTATTTTTATGTAATTTTTTAAACCCATATATTCTATTAACCATTCTCAGTTCCTACAAACTTCTTATAAACCACAGGAATAACTAAAAGGGTAAGAGCTGTAGCTGAGAACATTCCACCTAAAATAACAATGGCTAAAGGATGCTCTATTTCACGTCCAGCACCAGGAAAAAGTGCAAGAGGAAGCATTGCAAAGGCTGCTGCAAGTGCTGTCATCATAATTGGAGGAAGCCTATCTAAAGCACCTTGTTTAACTACATCATCAATTTTCATATTTGGATTTTCTTCTTGAATATCTACAAATCTATTTACAAGTAAAATACTATTTCTTGTAGATAGCCCAAAGAGTGTTATAAACCCAACAATACTTGCAATACTTAAAACTCCACCTGTAATAGCCGTAGCAAATACTCCACCAATTAAAGCTAATGGTAAATTAATCATTATTACTGAAGCAATTTTAAATGACTTAAATGCAAGTGCAAGAAGAAGATAGATACCAGCTAAGACTAAAATACTAAGCAATCCAAGTCTTCGATTTGCTTCTTTTTGTTGTTTATAATCTCCTTCAAAATCAAGTGAGTATCCTTCAGGTAGATTTACTTTTTTACTTATTAATTCTTGAGCCTTTTCTACAGCTTTTGAAATAGCACCTTTATCTGCATTTGCCTGAACTACAATTCTTCTTGAAACTTTTTCCCTATTTACTATATTTGGTCCAAGTGATTCTTTTACTTCTGCTACCTGACCTAAAGGTATTTTAGTACCTACAGGTGTATCTATTAGAGTTCCTTTAATAACCTCTAATTTATTTCTATAAGGTTTTTCAAACCAGATAAAAAGGTCAAATGCTTTTTGTCCTTCAATTACTCTTTGATGAGTAGCAAAGCCATTAAATGCTGTTTCTATAGTATCTGATAAATCTCCTACACTTAATCCATATCTAGCAGCAACTTTTCTTTTTATTGTTATATGAATCTGTGGTATTTCAGTTATTGGTTCTATTTGTACTTCTCTTAGAGTTTTGATTTCTTCAAGTACCTCAGCTATTTCACCTGCATATTTTCTTAAAACATTTAAATCATTTCCATATAGCTTAAGTACTATCGGGGCTCTTTCACCAGTTACTACCTGCTCCATAGTCTCTGTAATAAATGACCTAATTAATGTAACCACACCTGGGAGGTGTTCAAAATCCTCTCTAATTTGTTCAATTAATTTTTCTTTTTTACTATCAGAAATCCCTTTTTTTAAACTTACATCAAAATGGCTAATATTTCCAGAAATTGGTTCATCATCTGATTCTGCTCTTCCAGCTCTGTTCCCTGCCCTTAAAACTTCAGGATATTTTCTTAGAGCTTTCTCCATGGTAAGAGCTACTTCCTGGGTAGATTTAAGACTACTTCCAGGAGGAGATATTGCCATTATGATTAGATTTTCTTCCCCAAGTTCAGGCAAAAATGAACGCCCTAAAAGTGAAAAGGTTACAAGTCCAATTACTGTTAGTGTAATTGCAAAAACAAACACTCTTTTGGGAGCATTTAATGCTTTGGTAAGTAGATTAGTGTATTTTTTCTTTAAAGTTGTTATTAACTTAGGTTCATGTTCTTCAAGATTGTCACTTTTTGAAAGCAGGTAAAAACACATTGCTGGTGTAAGTGTAAGTGCTACAAATAAAGAGCCAAAAATTGAAATTATATATGCCCAGGCAAGAGGTTTAAATATCTGACCAGCAAGCCCACTTAAAAATAATACGGGTAAAAATACTATAGTAATAATGTAAGTTCCATAAACTACTGAGCTTCTAACTTCTAAAGAAGCATGATAAATAACTTCCAGAGCTGGTTTTGGAGTTGGGCTTAGTTTGTTTTCTCTTAGTCTTTTATAAATATTTTCTACATCTATAATTGCATCATCTACTATTTCTCCTACTGCTACAGCAAGCCCGCCAAGTGTCATTGCATTTATAGTTTGTCCAAATGCTTTTAGAATAAGAACTGCAATAATAATTGAAAGTGGAATAGCAGTAAGACTTATAAAACTTGTTCTCCAGTTGCCTAAAAAGAAAAATAAAATAATAATAACTAAAATTGAACCTTCAATTATTGCTGAAATAATGTTTTTAATTGAAGTATTAATAAAATCAGATTGATTATATGTAGGCGTTATTTTAATATCTTGTGGAAGTGATTTTTTTATATCTTTTAAAGTAGCTTGGATTTTTTCATTTACTTCAAGAGTATTTACTCCAGGCTGCTTGCTTACTGCTACTATTACTGCATTTCTACCATCTACACTTCCATAACTTCTTTTAAATGCTGCTCCTAGCTTTATTCTGGCAATATCTTTTAGATAAACTGGGATATTGTTGTTAACTGCTACAACTGAATCTTCTAGGTCTTCAATAGATTGAACCTTGCCAATTCCCCTAATTAAATACTCTCTATCATCTTCAAGTAAGTAACCACCACCGATAATTACATTTGCTTTTTCTGCTGCTTTTACAACCTGGTCAAGACTTACATTGTATTGTTTTAATTTGTTTGGACTTACAAGAACTTGGTATTGTTTAACATCTCCACCATAGGCTAAAACCTTTGCAACTCCTGGTATTGATAAAAGTTTATTTCTAATTTCCCAGTCTGCATAAGTTCTAAGTTCCATCAGGGGAGTACTTTTGCTTGTTAATGCAAAAAAGTAAACAGAACCAATTGGGGAAGTTATTGGAGAAAGTACTGGTGTTTTTATATTCTTTGGTAAAAATCCAGAAACAGATTGAATCTTTTCATTAACTAATTGCCTGGCTAGGTATATATCAGTGCCCCAGTTAAAAACAACCGTTATAAATGAAAGTCCTTCTATTGAGCTGCTTCTTACTGTTTGAATTCTTGAAGTACCATTTAATGCACTTTCAAGAGGAATAGTAACCAATGATTCTACTTCTTCTGCTGCAAGTCCTGGAGCTTCAGTCTGGATTACTACTTGTGGCGGTGCAAACTCTGGTAAAACATCAACAGGTGTTTGAACAGTAGAAATTGCCCCAAAGATAAAGAATATCAGACCTAATGCAATAACAATAAGCCTATTTTCCAGCGACCATTTAATTATTCCATTTATCATCTTCTAACACTTTTCCTACCAATAAAAAATACAAAAATTAAAGCAAAAATACCAAGCAATATTTGTCCATAAAAAGCAAAGTTGATTTTTAACTTATCTGCTTCACAACCATCTTTACAGCCGTCTTTACAACCGTCATCCTTTTTAGCTTCTTTATCATTATGTTCATGCTCATGTTCTCCTTCACCAAATTGCAATTGATAAGCCCCATTTGTAACTAACAGTTCACCTACTGAAAGCCCTGACAAAACAACTACATTATTTGAATCATGCGGTGCTACTTCTATATTTCTTGGTACAAACTTATCCTTTATTTTTAAATAAACTATATGTTTATGTTTACCTTCAACTTCATCTTTATCAGCCTCTACAAAAGCTGTTCTTGGAATTACAATTGAGTTTTGTTTTTTATTAGTACTTATTCCAAGTTGCAGAAAAGCACCAGGTTTTAAAACTTCATCTTTATTAGATAAGGTTGCTTTAACTGGTAGTGTTCTTGAATCTTTATTTAATACAGAACCAATATATGTAAGTTTTCCTTGAAAAACTTTATCTGGTAATCCATCAAGTGTAATTGTTACATTTTGACCAAGGTTTACTTTTCCTAAATCCCTTTCATAAATATCTGCACTACCCCACACCGTAGATAAATCAATTCCATGAAAAAGAAGCTGGTTTGGATTTACGATTTGCCCAACGGTAATACTTCTTTCCACTATAGTTCCTGATCTTGGTGCAGTAACTGTAAATGAACCTTGTGAGCTTGCAGAGCTTTGAGCAAGAATCTTTAAGTTACTTTCTGCTGCATTTAACCTAGCTTCTTGACTAGCTAAAACAGCTTTAGCAGCTTCAAAATCTTTCTTTGGGCTAATACTTTTTTCAAAAAGTACTTTTTCTCTTTCATAAGTACTTTTAGCTAGCCCTAATTCTGCATTAGCTTGATTTATCTCAGACTGTAATCTAGCGATATCTGTGCTTTGAATAATTGCTAGCCCTTGACCTTGCCTTACAGAATCACCAAGCATAGCTAAAACTGAGACTACTTTCCCTTGGACAGGACTATTTACCTCAAAATGGTTGTCTGGTATTTCTTCAATTTGCCCTGTGGTTCTGACTGTTTCATCTAAACTGGTTTCTTTTATCTCTTTGGTTTCAATTTTAAATCCCCTAATTGCAATTTTACTTGCAGCGACTTTTTCATTCTTTGCTTTAAAGCCAGCTTCACCACACCCGCATTGAGCAAATGAAACTGAAATTGTTGAAATAAAAGCTAGTAGTAAAAGTACATATCTCATAGTTTGTTATTTTCTCCTACATCATCTAGCGGTACACCAAAAGCATATTCAAGATTAGCAAAGGCAACTTGATAATTTAAAACACTTTGTAAATATGCTTGTTTGACTTCTCTATTTTTTTGTTCAGCATTTAATACATCTGTTAAAGAAAGTTTCCCTTTTTGATAACCAAACTCTATTAGTTCAAGTATATTTTTAGATTGAGATAGAAGCTTTTCTTCATATCGTTGAAGTTGTTCTTCTCTAACTTTAAAGTATTGAAGTGCATTTGAAATCTCAGATTCTATTACTAGCTTTAGTCTGTCTTCTTCTTTTGCAAGGTAATCTAGTTGAGCTTTTGCTTTTTTAATTTCACCTTGTTTTCTGTTAAAGACTGGGATTTCAGCTTGAGCAGCTAAGTATGGTCCCCAGATATTGGTACCAACACTTGGCTTTACTGCACCACCTTCAATAGTAAGGTTTGGTATTATTTCCCACTTTGCTTGTTTAAGCTGAGCTCTTGTGATTCCATAATCTTTTTCTAAAATTGCTATTTCAAGCCTATTTTTTAACACATCTGTTTGTAGTTCATTAATAACTGGGTTTTCAGATACTTTTTCCTTTGGTTTTATAGTTGAAGCATCTTCAAGCGTTATTTCATTCTCTGGTTTTATTCCAAGTAAAAGTTTGAAGTCTATATTTGCTTGTTTTAATTTTCCTTCAAACTCAGAGAGTTCATTTTCAGCAGTTAAAAGCTCAAGATTTGCTCTTTCTACATCAAGCCCTGATACATCACCTGCTTCAAGTCTATCTTTTGTAATCTGAATCAATTTCCCGTAAAATTCTTTTCTTTGTTTTGCAAGTTCAATTAAGTTATTTAAAACTACAACCTGACTATATGCACCATGAACCTGGGTATGTATTTCCCAAATTGCTTTTCTAATTTCAAGTTCTGTTTTTGATATTTGTTCTTTTGCTACTTTTGCTCTCCAGTATCTTTTTCTTCCTATTTCAAGTGGTACTGCTATTTGAGCAGGATGAAGTGAACCATTTTTTACTGCTTCATTTTGAGAAGCAAAAACAGGATTCGGTCTATATTTTGCAATAATCAAATTTGCTTCCGTTACAGGTAATGTAGCTGATAATGCTTTTATTTGTTTATTGTTTTTTATTGCATAGTCAATTGCTTCTTGAATTGATAGCTTAGAAGGAACGTTAGGCTCAACAGGTAAAGTTTCAGCATTACAATAAAATTGCAATAGGCCAATACTAATAACTGTTAACAATAATTTTAAAATCATATTTTTCTTTTATTGATGACGAACAAGTTTAATCCCAGTTCGTCTTAATTTACGTCTTTTAGTATAGCTTCTTTTATAAAGGTAAAGAATATATTATCTGTATATAATTACATAAGCATATAGTTATATAATTATAATGAATTATGATAAAAAGCCAAATTGAACTTCAATCAAGATTTTTTAGAGGACTAGGAGATGCCTCAAGATTATCTATTCTTGAAACAATAATAGAAGGCCCAAAATCCGTTTCAGAGATTGTAAAAATTACAAAGCTTTCACAACCAAATACTTCCTTGCATCTATCTTGTCTTCTTGAGTGTGGACTAGTTAGTAAAGTTAAAAAAGGTAGAGAAGCTTTTTACAAAGTATCAATGAAAGAGATTACTAATTTAATTGACCAATCTAAAAAGATTATTCGTAAACACTCAAAAGCAATGTATTCTTGTACTCATTACATGCTAATAATTCTTTTAATAAGTGCTTTCACTGCTTTTTGTAGTGTGAGGGCTAAAGCACATTGTTTAAGTTGTATAGTTTATTGCAACCATTGCCATTGTCATCTAAATTAGATAGGCTTAAAAGATTATTTACAACACGAGCAAATGCCACAAAAACATTTTATTCCACAGCAACTACAATCGCTACTTGTCATAATGTAAGTAATTAAAATAAACCCTGCTGTAATTAAAGCCATTAGTAAGTGGTTTAGATTAATACCTGAAGTTATAGTTTTAAACATGGTATTTCCTTTCAGTTTAGTATTTTACACCTTACAAAAAAATTGCTTGCTGCTTTGTTCTAAATCCTTATTCCAAGCCTATTCAAAACAAACAAATACACCCAATATCCAATTGATGTTACCAAGCAAGATAAAAACATAGCTTTGTAAAAATGAAAACCTACTTTCAACAAGAGCGGCAAAGCAATAAATAATAACAATGAAGGTATAACTGCCCAAAATATTCCATATGAAAGCTCAATAATTTTTTGTATGTCATGAGTGTCTTTATAAAGCCATATCAGGGCTAATATAGAAACTAATGGTAATGATGCAAAAATTGAAGCAAAAAAAGTATATCTCTTACCCAGTTCTGAAACAGTGGCTATTATAATTGCTGAAATTACAATTTTGACAATAAACTGCATACCTAACCCTCCTTATTATTTTACAAGTATACCATAGGGGGTATGGTATACTGAAGTAAAGTTAGAAAGGGAGAACAAACATGGCTCATACAATTCAAGATAAGTCAAAATTGCTTAATCGTATTCGTCGTATCAAAGGACAAGTTGAAGCTATAGAAAAAGCACTTGAGCAGGAAGAAGACTGTTCTAAAACACTATTTAATATAGTAGCTTGCAGAGGTGCAATTAATAGTTTAATGGCTGAAGTAATGGAAGGTCATATTTGGTATCACATAGCAGACCGTAACAAGCTCACTGTATCAGAAAGAACAAAAGCAACTCAGGAATTGGTTGATGTAATTAAAACTTACTTGAAGTGATTTGGGTTGTCTTAATTATTTCTCTTTTTCTCCACAAAAAACAAATCACTGTTCTATAAAATAAACAATTTAGTTGAAATAAAAATTTTATTTTGATTCAGAAGATCCAAAATATTGTTTGAGCAGAGTTTCATCTAGGCTGTATTTTCCAGGTCCATGACCTAAAAGAACAAATAACATAATCATGTAGTATAAAGGGATTTCAAAACCGTTATCTGAAGCATGAAAACCATGTGTCCAATGTACCGTAGAAATTGCAACTATCATTATAACCATTAATGGGATAGAGATAAACCTGGTCATCAAGCCAAGAAAAAGTAAAACAACACCACTAACTTCAGTAGTAACAGCAAGAAATGCATTTATGTATGGAAAAGGTAAGTGTAATTCTGCACTAAACCAGCTTACTATACTCTCAAAGTTGGTTAGCTTTTTCATGGCTGGTTCATAAAAACCATACGCTAAAACGAGTCGAACGATTAAAAGAGATAAATCCTGAAATGATGTAAAGAACTTAACTATTGATTGTATAATTTTTAGCATTTTAGTTCTCCGTTTTTTTGGAAATGAGTAGTGTTTTTGAGTTCACCTCTTCCCCCATTCTTCATATATAGCTATTATTAGCCCTATTCCTCCCATAGCAATAAAACAAGCAGGTGCTATTACTGGGCTGTAGGTAGTTAAAAGTTCAAAATCGAAAGGCTTACCATGAAATAAAAAATCAATTACTGCTGGAAGCCTCCATCTGTTATGAAGGTATAAACCTAAAGTTCCAATTCCAATTGAAATAATCATTAAAATACAAAACAAATAATAACTAAAACGATTAAAAATAAAGGTGATTAAAAATCCACTAATACCTGCTACTACTCCAAATACTATTGGTGTCCACATTATTGTTCTTTCAGGCAGTTGCTTGTAATGCATAGTGTAAACTTCAAATGCAATAACTAAAAAACCCAAGGAAAGAAAAAATACAATTAAACGATTTAATGGTATAAATTTTTTAATCATTTGTAAATTAAAAAGTTCAACTTTTTGTCCTAAGCTCTCTTTTTCTCCATAAAAAATATATAGCAGGAATAATAACTAAAACTAAAATTGTTGAAGTAATCAACCCACCTATCATAGGAGCTGCAATCCTTTGCATAACATCAGCACCTGCTCCATGATTCCACATTATTGGTAAAAGTCCTGCTATGCCCACACATACTGTCATTAGTTTTGGTCTTACCCTTTGTACTGCACCTTCATGGACTGCATCTTCTAAGTCTTTTATGCTATTTAATTTACCACCTTTAAAATGTCTTTCATAAGCCTCATCTAAAAATATCACCATCACTATTGCTGTTTCAATTGCTACTCCAGCAAGTGCAATTAACCCAACACCTACAGCTACACTAAAATGAAAGTTATAAATCATAAGAAATAAAAGACTTCCAATTAGTGCAAACGGAACAGAGAGCATTACCATAAGGGATTTAATGGTTGAATTAAATGCCATATAGTGAAAAAAGAAAATAATAAATATTGTCAGTGGAATAATTAGTGCTAAGCGTTTTTCAATTCTTTGTAAGAACTCATATTGTCCTGTCCACTCAACCCCGTAACCAGCAGGAAGTTTTAGTTTTTCATTCAAGACTTTTTTAGCTTCATCTACATAACCGCCAATATCTCTGTCAGATATATCAATGTATACAAAACCAACAAGTGAAGCATCTTCATCTCGGATTTGCATTGGTCCTACTTCTGGTTTAATTGTAACTACTTGTGAAAGTGGTATTTGATATCCTAACGGGGTTTCAATATAAATGTTTTTGATTTTTTCTGGGCTGTCTCTTAACTCTCTTAAATATCTAACATTTACGGTGTATCTTTCTTTGCCTTCAATTGTAGTTGTAATTTCTTCACCACCTAAGGCTGAACCTATTACCATTTCTACATCTTCTATAGTTAGTCCATGTCTTGCAATTTGCTCTCTATCTATATTAATGTCTATATAATAACCTGAACCAGCACGTTCAGCATAAATACTTCTTGTACCTTTTACTTCTTTCAAGAGCATTTCAATATGCTGTCCGATTTTTTCTATAGTTTTTAAATTAGAACCAAAGATTTTAATTCCAATTGGAGTTCTTACACCGGTGGTTAGCATGTCTAATCTTGCTTTTATTGGCATTGTCCAGGCATTTGTAGTTCCTGGAAGTTTTAAAAGTTTATCTAATTCCTCAATAATCTTATCCCATGTAATTCCAGGTCTCCACTTTTCCTTCGGTTTTAAATTAACGATAGTTTCAAACATATCCATTGGTGCTGGGTCAGTTGCAGTTTCAGCTCTACCTGCTTTTCCAAACACTGATAAAACCTCTGGGATTTTTTTAATTAGTTTATCTTGTATTTGTAAAAGTCTTGAAGATTCAGAAATACCAATACCTGGTAAAGAGGTAGGCATATAAAGAATAGTCCCTTCATTAAGCGGTGGCATAAACTCAGAACCCAATTTTGGAATTATAGTTAGGCTTAAAAGAAAAACGACTATGCTTACTAAAATTATTTGATAAGGTACTTTTAAAACAAATCTAATTATAGGGTCATAGACCTTAATTAAAAACCTATTTATTGGATTTTCGTTTTCATGTTGGATTTTCCCTCTAATAAAAATCCCCATTAAAGCTGGAATTAAGGTAATAGATAAAATCGCAGCAAAAAACATTGAAAATGTCTTTGTATAAGCAAGTGGTTTAAATAATCTTCCCTCTTGTGCTTCAAGTGCAAATATAGGAGTAAAGGAAACTGTAATAATTAAAAGTGCAAAGAATAACGGCTGACCAACTTCCTTTGCCCCATTCATTATTACTTGTATTCTTGGTTCTTTCTTTCCGCTTTCTTCCCACCGCTCTAAATGTTTATGTGCATTTTCAACCATTACAATAGCTGAATCTACCATTGCACCAATAGCTATAGCTATTCCACCAAGAGACATAATATTTGAAGTAAGCCCCATAAAGTACATTGGAATAAAGGACATCATTACTGCAATAGGAAGTGTAATAATTACTACAAATGAACTTGGTAAGTGAAATAAAAATAAAATAATTACAAGTGCTACAACAATTGATTCTTCAATAAGTGTTCTTTTTAATGTATCAATTGAATTTAATATTAGTTCAGAACGGTCATAAACAGGGACTAGTTTTACTCCTTCAGGTAAACTTTTTTCAATATCTTTAATTTTTTCTTTTACATCATCAATAACCCTAAGAGCATTTTCTCCATGTCGCATTACAACAATTCCACCTACAATTTCACCTCTACCGTTATACTCAGCTACTCCACGCCTCATATTTGGTCCAAGATGAACATAGGCTACATCTTTAATTCTTATTGGTACTCCATTTGGTTTTATACCTAAAACAATATTTTCAATATCTTCAGTCTTCTTTAAATATCCAGATACGTTAACTAAAAACTCATGCCCAGCAAGCTCCAAGCTTCTTGCCCCTGCATCATTGTTACTTGCTCTAATAGCTTTAATTATCTTATCTATAGATATCATGTAGGCTCTAAGTTTTGTCGGGTCAACTTCTACTTGATATTGCTTTTCATAACCGCCTACACTAGCCACTTCAGCTACACCAGGTACACTACTAAGCCAATATTTTAAATACCAATCATTAAATGTTCTCATCTGTGCAAGGTCATATTTATTTTTTTCATCTAAAAGAACATACTGATAAACCCAGCCAACACCCGTGGCATCAGGTCCAAGTGTAGGATTTACATTTTCAGGCAATCTTCCTTTTAATCCATTTAAATACTCTAAGACCCTGCTTCTTGCCCAATATATATCTGTTCCATCCTCAAAGATTACATAAATAAATGAAAGTCCAAAAAATGATTGTCCTCTTACGACTTTTACTTTTGGGGCTGCAAGTAATTTACTTACTATAGGATATGTAATTTGGTCTTCAACAAGTTTTGGGTTTCTTCCTTGCCACTCAGTAAAAATAATCACCTGAACATCTGATAAATCTGGAATTGCATCAAGGGGTACATTTTTAATTGCTACAACTGAACCAACTGTAAAAAAGATAACAAAAATAAATACTATAAGTAAGTTCTTTCCACAATAATCAATTATTTTGTTTATCATTTTTAAGTCCTACATCATATGTCCAGCATGTTCACCAGTTATTTTCATTTGCTGGAGTGCAGTTTCAAGATTGCTTTCTGAATCAAGTAAAAAATTACCATCAGTTACTACTTCTTCACCTTCTTTTAATCCTTCATAAATTACTCTTTCATTACTAAGCTCAGGACCAAGCCTTACTTGTTTTGGGGTAAACTTACCTTCTCTTGTTTTAATAAAAACAATTTGCCTTTCACCACTATCAATAACAGCTCTTGTTGGAACAGTTATCTGACTTCCAAAACCACTTTGAATATTTGCACTTATGTACATATCAGGCTTGAGTTTAAAGCCAGTGTTATTCATTTCAAGTCTTACTTTTACAGTTCTTGTCATTGGGTCAACAGTCGGATAAATGTATGTAATTTTTGCAGTAATTGGTTTTAAGTTATCATATTGAAAATTAACAATTGCATTTTGACCCACCATTACAAATGGTAAATCTACTTCATAAACTTCAACCTGTGCCCAAACTTTAGATAAATCTGCAATATCATATAAAGCCGTTTCCGGTAAAACCTGATTTCCTTCAAATGCTTCTCTTTTAATAATAAATCCATTTACAGGAGAATAAAAAGTTAATTCTTTTGTAGCTTGTCTTGTTTCTTCTAACTTATTAATCTGTTCATCTGTAATATCCCAAAGCTCAAGCCTCCTTTTTGCAGCTTGAAGCAGTGCTTCTTGGGAAGCATCAATTTCTGGAAACTTGTTACCTTTTAATCTATCTTTTGCTAGTAGAGCAAGTAAATATTCTTCCTGAGTGCTTACTAGTTCAGGACTATAAACAGTAAAAAGGGGTTGCCCTTTTTGAACCAACTTGCCTTCATAGTCTGCATAGACCATTTGAATGTATCCAGAAAACTTAGCATGAACATGTGAAAGCATTGTTTCATCAGCAGAAATAATACCTAATGCTTTAATTTCTTTATTTACATTTTTTCTAATAGCTTTTGTAGTGTTTATTCCAATGTATTGTTGTTTATCTGGGTCAATTTCTAGCTCAACAGCTTCATCTTTTTTCATATCTTTCATTTCAGAATCATCCATTGGCATCTTCATCATGCTATGGTCTATTTTTCTTTCTACTATTTTTTTATTTTCATCTTTTTCTTTTATTTCTTTTTTAACAAGCTTCATGCCACATATTGGACAATCTCCCGGTCTGTCACTTGTATAAGTGGGGTGCATAGGACAAAGCCAAATCTCTTGTTTAGCTTCTTGTTTACTACCTATAGGTAGTAAATTAAACTTAACAAGTGCAAATCCAGTTCCAATAATAACCAATAAAATAATAGATATTTTTAATATTTTATTCATTATTTTTATCCTCATCCATTGGCATCTTGTGACCTTCATGATTCATATTTTCAGTCGTACTATCTTCTTTCTTTGAACAACCAACACAAACAACCATAACTAAAAGTAAGCCAAATATTAGATTTTTCATATTTCCTCCTTATAATTCTCTACCAACTAATGGTTCAAGTTCTGCAACTGCTTTTTCATATTCAGTTAAGTGCTCATAATAATTAATTTGAAAATCAAGCAAAGACCTGACATTATCCAGTACATTTAAAAAATCGGTTTTATTTACCTTATATGCAGCTACCGAAGCATCTAGCGTTAATCTTGCTTGTGGAATAACACCTGTTTCAAGAAGGTTTAACAAAGTATCACTTTTCTCTATTTGAATAGTCAACTCTTTAACTCTTTTTTCAGCTTCAACGAGTGTGGCATTATAGCTTTCATTTGCAGCTTGCAAACTTGCATTAGCTTCTTTAACTTGGTTTCTTTGCTTAGAACGGAAATAAACTGGAAGTGAAGTCATAACTTGAAACATATACATAGGGTCCATAGGTTTAGCTCTTAATCCATATCCACCTTCAACACTATAATCAGGATAGTATTCTTTCTTTGCAAGTTTAACTCCATAATCACTTTTTTGAATTAAAGCTTTTTGGCTGAGTAAAAGCGGATAATTTGTTTTTGACAAATTAATTAACTCATCTACTTTGTAATTTAATGCTTGCTTCTTTACTTCTTCAAGTTCTTGAATATCTGTACCCTGAGGTCTAATTACTATGCTGTTTATCTCTGCTACATATTTTTCCCTATCTTTTTTTAACGTTTCAATTTGTTCTATTAGTTTAGAGATTTCAAGATGCACTTTTAATAGTTCCTGCTGGTCTCCATCACCAACTTCATATTTTGCTTTTACCGTACCTGCAAGTGTTTCAAGTAAAACTTTAACTTCTTCAATAATTTCTAGAGATTTAGATGCTAGGTATAAATCATAATATGACATCTTTAATCTTGAAATCAATTCAAGTTTCGTCAGGTCATATTCTTTAGTCATCTTTTCAAGTTCAGAAGCTTCTACTTTACCTTTTAGTTTCAGTTTGCCAGGAAATGGAAACTCCTGACCAAGCAAAAATTGGACTTGGTTCATTGGGTCCTCACCAAGAGACTGATATCTGAACGGATATCTGTCTGTATTTGATGAGTTAGTAAACATTGGGTCAGGTCTAACCTTAATCCATTTAGCTTTAGCTCCTTGTGCTGTGATTTGATATCCCAAAGAAAGTAAAATTGGATTTTTAGATATGGTTTCTTGAATTAGATTATTTAAAGAAGTAGAACTTTCTCCATCCTTAGGATTTAGGTCAATTTTTTCTGTGCTTTCAGCAAATGCTAATGAAGTACCTGAAAGTAAAAATAAAAATATTAGTAGTAAAACTATCTTTTTCATTTTTGTTTTTTAGTTTCTTTTATTGTTTCCATTACTTCTTTAATTAGTTTTTGTCCTTCACCTTTTTTAATGGCGTGACTTACACAAGTCTTTAAGTGATTTTCAAGTGCAATGTCTGTTACTTTACTGAGTGCTGACTGTACTGCTTGTATTTGTTTAACAATATCAATGCAGTATTTGTCATCTTCAACCATTTTTTGAATACCTTTTGTGTGTCCTATGATAAAAGATAAGCGTTTTAAAACATCTTTCTTAATTTTTGGTGAGTGATGCAGCATAATTCTATAGATTCCTTTCTATTTGTCTAAGTTTCTCATTCTTTTGCCATTTTAACAAAGTTATAACCTTTTTGTGTCATCTTATCTTTACTATACCCATACTGGGGGGGTCTGGGTATAATAGAAATATTAAGATATAAAACTTAATAAAGGAGAACAATTATGACTAAGACATTCCTAGCAATTTTTTTTAGTTTAGCAATTACCCTAACAATGTCTGGTTTAAAAAGTTTGGCCGAACATGACCAAGAAGATAGTAAAGAAAAAACAGTAACTGTAATAGGAAATATAGTTGGTGAGGAATCTAACAAGCTAAAGATTCAATGTCCTGTTATGAAAACTTGGTTTGTACCTGATGAAAAGACAGATAAAGTAATTTACGAAGGCAAAACTTATTATTTTTGCTGTAAAGGGTGTAAGCCAATGTTTGAAAAAGACCCACAAAAATACGTGAAAGGATAAATATGAAAAAACTTTTAATACCAATTACACTTCCTATGATTATTTTACTTATAGGTAATTTTGCATTGGCTTGTGGTTGTGGATGCATGGGTGCAAGTTGTGGTTCATCTAATATTTCATCTACTCAAGTTCAGCAAACAGAAGAAAAAGTACAATGTCCAGTTATGAAAAACTGGTTTATACCAGGTGATAAAACTGAGAAAGCTGAATATAAAGGAAAGACTTATTTCTTCTGTTGTGCTGGCTGTAAAACACAATTTGATAAAGACCCAGAAAAATATGTAGATGAAGCTGGTATTAAATCTTAATTTTAAAAAGAGGAATATTTTATGTTTCCATGTTGTTGGATTACAGCATTATTAGCTTTGCTTGCAAGTTTTGGTATTTCATTTGCTAACTTAAAACTTGGATTAATTATTGCTATAATTTCTTCAATTTTTATATCATTTTTAATTTTTAAAAAGTCTAAAGAAAACAAAAGTAAAAGTTGTTGTTCAAAAGAAGAATAACATTATAAATAGTCAATCTGTGTGTGAATCAATGTAACCAGATTATTCCTAAACTCTAGGGGCTTTACTAAATAGTAAGTGGCTAAACAGATAAAATAATATCAGCGAAATAGGATTAAAGTAAAAATTACTCAGGAGGTTTTTATGAAAACAATGACCAAAGATTTACAACACTGTATTGATAACTGTCTTAAGTGCTATGAGGTATGCAGAGAAACAATTAGCTATTGTTTACAAAAAGGTGGTGAACATGCTGAAGCAGAACATATCAATTTGCTTTTAAATTGTGCAGATATTTGCCAAACAAGTGCTAGCTTTATGATGAGTAACTCAAAACTTCAACCAAGTACTTGTAAAGTTTGTGCCGAAGTATGTACTAAGTGTGCAGAAGGTTGTGAACGTATTGGACGTAATGATGAGCAAATGAAAGAATGTATAGAGATTTGTCGTCAATGTGCTGAAAGTTGCAGAGGAATGTCAAGGTAATAACAAAGGAGTACCATGAATAAATTATTAAATATTCAACAACTAAATAAACCTACCATTATTGCATTTGGTTCAGTTTTATTATTGTTGTCTGTTTTGCTTGTTAACAAGCTGACTTGTTGTTGTGCAGGTTTATGCAATTGCCTTGCATGTTTTTGTTGTAAATAAATTAAACTCTTTCTATTGTTCCAGTAGCTTTGCATCACGCAAAGAAAAGGTGTATGTTGGCTATGAAATTACTTTTACATAAGCCTTTAGCTAAAACCAGTATAACGCTTCTTATAGTTGGAAGTGTTTTTTTATTGTTTGGTTGTAGCTCTTTAGTTCAACAAAATAAAAACCATAAACAACCAGATTATAAAATTGAAATGGTCTCATCAATTAATGACCTAAAGCCAAATCAACAAGTTGAAATAGTATATAAAATTAAAGATAGAAAAGGTGATACCTTAAAAGATTTTGATGTAATGAATGAAAAGATTATGCACTTCATTATCATTCGCAAAGACCTTCAATACTTTCAGCATATACATCCAGAGTTTGATAAAAATACAGGAGAGTTTTCTATAGCCGTAACATTTGCAGCAGATGGAAAATATCGCATGTTTGCTGATTTTATGCCACCAATGAAATCTAATAGTAAGCATGAACCAGTTGCAATTTATAAAGATGTGAGTGTTGGAAATCTTACTGATTATAAGCCAGAGCCTTTAGGAGACATCGTTTACATCAAAAAATATAATGATTACACCATTACAATAACCCCAAGCCCTGAATCACTTTTATCTAAAGAAGATTCTGAGGTTACTTTTGAAATTAAAAAAGATGGTGAACTAGTTACAAACCTAGAAAAGTATCTAGGAGCACTAGGACACACTGTTGTTCTTAGAGAAGGGGACCTGCAATTTATTCATGCACATGCAACTCAAAACCCTGATGCAAAACAAAATGGAAAAGTAGTTTTTATGATTAGGTTTCCAAAGGAAGGTAATTATAAACTTTTTTCTCAGTTTCAACATGAAGGGAAAATTATTACTTCAGATTTCTTGGTGAATGTCAAAAATAATCATGCCGAATAAAGATTCTACAATTTTATACACTTGCCCTATGCATCCAGAAATACAACAATTATTGCCTGGAAAGTGTTCAAAATGTGGTATGGACTTAGTGCTTAAAGGAAGCAAAACCACTGATTCAAGAGTTACAATTAGAGATTTTCTACCACTCATCATTATTTTCTCAGTCATATTTATTCTTACTGGTGGAATGGTTTGGAAATTAGGACATTGGGATTTAATGTTTACAATGCGTAATTTTGAAGGATTTTTCTTTCTTATTTTTGGACTATTTAAATTATTGAATTGGAAAGGATTTGTTGATGCTTATTCTACCTATGACATTATTGCCAAACGTAATCGTTTATATGGTTACCTTTATCCATTAATTGAATTGGGTCTTGCAGCAGGTTATATTTTTTCATTTCAATTGCTAGCAGTATTATGGATTACTTTAATTTTAATGGTAATAAGTAGTATTGGTGTTGCTAAAGAACTCAAAAAGAAACATCAAATCCCTTGTGCTTGCTTAGGTGTGGTATTCAAGATTCCAATGACATGGGTAACTTTTATTGAAGATATTCTTATGGCAATTATGGCTGCTATGATGATTTATTTTCAGTTACGGTAAAGTCTTTCAAATTAATTTATGGGTGTAGGATGGTACTCATTTATATGCTAAACCATCCCATTTACCCAAACCTACCCAGTTGGACCTAATACCAACAGCCTTTTCGAAAGAATATTCATAAGTAATCTTAAAATACTGCTGTTATATAATTCTTATGTAAACTATGACTGATATGGGATTTTATAAAATGTTTGGAGACAATTGCCCAGAGGTAACATTTACTTCTTTTTTAAAATATAAACTAAAAATACTTTTTGATTTAACTTCTATAGACTCTCTAACCTCTGAAAAAATTTCGCTTATTTGTTTTGCTAGGAATTATCTAGATAAGATTCCATTTTCTCCCTTTAAACTTGAGCTTTATTGCTACAGTAAAAGTGATAATTTTTTACTTGCGGAGTGGGGCTTGGAAAAGGTTAGTTACCAAGCAGATTTAACTGAGAAAAAAGAAATATTATTAAACCTATGTAAAAATATCAATGCTTCCTTATTGGTAACTAGTGATTCAGGAATAAAAGAAGAATATCTGGAAAATTTAACCCTTATTATATGCAATATCGATAAAGCAATTGAAGAAATAGAAGTATTTATTAGAGGACATGATATTCCATGGTCATTTTCAAAACCCGTTAGAAATTTGTCGTGGGCAATGCTTTATTCATCTACTGATGAGTTTGGAAGCAAAGCTTGTATGCTGGAGAGTCAACTAAGAAATGATCTCTTAGATAAAGAGACTAATGAACTCATTAGAACATTGTTTCTAAATAGAATCCCCAATATTTGTTATACCTATGACAAGTTAAGATTTACTAAACTACAAAGAAAACTTGTTGGTTTTACTAATCCATTAGTTCCAGGACTGGAACTGCAATTACCAAATTTTGTTTTTGAGTCATCTTATTATTTAGGCTATTATTACCTTTTACTTTGGGGAGCTTTAGATCAACTATCATTAATTATTCAAAATATATTTAATATTCAAGAAAGTAATCCAATGCAAGTTGGTATACATAAAAAAGAATTTGTTAAAAAGATTAAAGAGAAAAACCAAGAGTTAGCTTCTCTTTTTGAAGAGAAAGATTTTATTGACTGGATTGATGTCCTTCGAACAAATAGACATTTTATGGCTCATCAAGGCAATATAATGCTATCTCTTTTCATTAAAGAGCCTAAAGGAGGGATTACAGAATCAATGATTCAAGAAAGGCTTGAAAAAAATATACTTTGGCAACATGTTAAAAACATAGGTAATTCTGAGTTATTGAATTATGTTGAGTCTTTACTAAAACATCAAATATTTATTTCATTGCATGAAAGAATTGTAGATGAAGCTAGCATAATTAAAGATATTAAGAAAAATGGCTTTGTTGTTCCATCTCCTATGCAAGTCATTGATTGGCATTACAATAATTTGAAAGATATTATTGAAAAGTCAGCAAATAAATTATTGGAAATTCTAGCAACAAAAGAAAAATAATTTTTGCAGATTTAATAAAACCATTCGAAATTATAATAATCCTAAATTAAAGCTACATAGTAATAGCACAAACAAAATTACTATAAGGAAATACGCCTATTTTTATTTAAGCGGGCTTTCTGAAATCAATACTTTTAAGTCTTTTTAGAAGCTCTTCCTTATCCCTGGCTGGATATGACATAACTAACATTTCGGTATCTTTACTTAAATCATTTATAACATCTAAGTGATCAAATCCTCCAATTAATAAAAACACTGGGTTACCATCTTGATTTAATGGTACAGAATCCTTGCATGAAAGTATAAGAGTAAAGTCATCTGACTTTTTTCCTGTTGGTGCAGAAAGAAATTGTGGTTCTCTTTTACCTTCACCCCTGAATGCCAATCCTGCAATTTCATTTAAGTTATGTATGTTGCCTACAATTTTTAAAGAAGTGTCTTTGGGTGCGGTATCTACAGAAAAACTTATATGATGATATTTTTTCTTTGGGACTCCATTAAGTTTTTCAAAATGCTCCAGATTTTGAATTGTTGCAGAAAACATGTGTCCTCGTATATCTATAAATGGAGTTGCCTTTCTCATTACTGTTAGTATTTTTTCATCTTGAGAGAAATGAGCATTCCCATCTGGAGGATGCGAATATTTAGCCAAATGAGAAGTTACATAGCCACATTCACCTAAATCTAAAGTGCCTTTATTTTGATTATTTGCTGGATATTTTGCAACACTAACCAAACCATCAAATGACATAAACCATGGTGATTCTACAAAAATACTTCCGTTTCCATAGAATTGAATTCTTAAAACCTTGTATTCTTGTCCATTAGATTTAATGGTTACAAGAAAATGTTCTGAACGATTAATTGAAGCAATCTTTGCATTTGGTGGGATTGACATATATTTATTTTAAATCATTTTTATAGGTGTAGGATAGTACTCTACTTTTCTATAAAACACCCCCTGTTCCCAAACCCACCCCGTGACTGCTTGCTGTAAAATAATATTTGATGATAGTAACAAAGACAATTAATCCCTTACACTTTGAAGATTTAGACCCACGTAGGTTTGAAGATTTAATAAGACAATTAATTTATGATTTCAAACTTTGGGCAGAAATAGAAGCCACCGGAAGAAGTGGAAGTGAAAAAGGCTTTGATGTAAGAGCTTGGGAAAAAGTTTATGAGGAGGATGAAGCCGATAAAGAAATTGATGAAGAAGATAATCTTACTAAAGAAAGTTCAATAAGTATAAAAAAGAGATTATGGTTAATACAGTGCAAAAGGGAAAAAACTGTAACACCTTCCAAGATAAAGAAGTATGCTGATGAAATAATAAATGCAAAACATACAGGATTATATGGAGTTTTATTTGTTGCTCCATGCTCTCTTTCTAAAGAAACAAGAGATAAATTTAAAGCAGCCTTAGGTAAAGCTGGAGTGCAAGAAATCTATTTATGGAGTAATTCAGAGCTAGAAGATATTTTTATTCAGCCCAAAAATGATCATTTATTCTTTGCATATACAGGAACTTCATTGTTAACAAGACAAAGAACAATAAAATCATTATTGAAGAGCAAACTTTCAACAAAAAGAAAAGTTATAAATAATGTTTGTCCGATAGAACCGGACGTTAAAGCTGTGGCTCTATTTAGAGATATTAATGACAAAGAATATCCAGCCGAACATAAGATAAAAGATTTTAAAAAGAATTGTCCTTGGAAAGCATTCTATATTATTGGTCATTATTATAATGGAATAATAGTCTTACTAAGAGAATATCATGCATACATAGAGTGGTCTCCAAATCAAGACAAAAGAGATTGTCCTAATGATATAAGTAAGTGGGATTTCTTTGAAGACAGAGATTTCGCACGTCCTCATAATGATCAATGGCTAATTGCAAATGCTCAGGCTCCTGAAATTTGGTTTAATACCGATGATGATAAGAAAGGAACACTTCAAATATTAGGTTATTTGCCTTATGAGCAAATTATTGAAATAGATCCATTTGGGGACAATGTTTTTAAAGAACCACATATATTTGTTAACTTTAACAAAGGTGGTATTCCTTTTGAAGGGAATAGAAGTCGAATAAAACCTATGGGACTTGGATATTCCTATATTACTAAATTGGACAAGTCTAAAAGAACTAATTATTTCAAGAATAATACAAAAGGCACAAAGAAAAAGAATAAAGTATCCTCCAGTTAACAATTTGCATGAACATACACATAGGTACCATCATTGACTACCCCACCCCTCAATATCAATTCCCCAAGCCAGGGGGGTAAAAGTTTTCTTCTAAGACTTAGTATCCAAGTTAATAAAGGTCTGACTCTGTAATAAATATTGCAAATGACTGAATATAAAATATGGTCTGCTATTTTACCAGGATATCCTATCTTTTTAACAGTAATTTTTTTTCTCAGGTAGCAGACCATACTACCCCAGGGGTGATATTAAAAAACCCAGACCCAGTAGGTTAAAGTTTTTCCAATTGTAGTTTAAAAAAATACTGAGATATTTAAGTAAACACACATAAAGCAAATCTGACACTATAGTAAATGGCTTTATTTATGGAATAGGAGCCAAATCTGGTATGTTAATATACCCTTCGTATTCCCGAATTCGAGTTCTGACTTCCTGTACTAAACAGCTCATTTCATTTTTAATGCCACAGACAAGCTACGGCTTCTATCTGCAAATTCTTTACTTAAAACCCCACTCTCCTCTTTGGCTTTACAGGCTCTTCTATTAACTGCTTTATAGCATTAAATACAATTTGAAATTGCTTATCATATTTAGATTCCATTTCTTCTATTTTTTTTCTTAGATCTTTATGACTTTCTATCATTTCTCTAAGCTTAGTAAAAGTACGCATGATCTGGATATTTACCAAAATTGCTCTTTTACTTTTCAAGACACTTGAAAGCATAGATACACCTTGCTCTGTAAAAACATATGGCAAATGCCCACCTAGACTTTGTTTTGATGGTATCACATTTTGTGATACCATATTTTCAACTTCACTTTCTAACAATCTAAACATAAAGTCATCTGGAAAACGGTCTTTATTCCTACTGACTTGTTGTCTTAAAGCAATAGGCTTAACATCATATAATTCAGCTAAATCCTTATCTAACATAACTTTCAGCCCTCTTACTAAAAGTATTTTACTTTCAATGTTTTCTGTTGGAATTAAACTACTTACCATAAATATCTTTATTAAAAGCAAATTACAATTTATCCGCTCATTGTAACCACAAAGTCCAGCCTTAATCAAACATGTAACCGACGGTTACATTAAATTGAAAATTTATTTATAGACTTATTTCAAAAACCCAGATTCATTTTTTGAATCAAGCTTAAAATCCTTCTTCTTTTAATTTTTTCCATGCTTCTTTAGCTTTTTTTGGAGTGATTTGATCAAAAAATTCTTTTGTTTCATCAAGATATTGAAGTTTTTTTGTTATGGGAGAATTTTTATATTTAATGAATCTCTCCAATTCATCATCACTATAATCTACAAATTCATTTTCACTCATACTCTTTTTCCAAAATCTTCTTTAAGATTTTTATATCATATAAGTCTCTATCTCTTCCAGATATCTCTTTTAATTTAATTAAATCATCAAAAGATACTACAGAAACCACATTACTTTTATCTGACAGGATTTTTCTATTCTTATAAGCTTCTTCAAAATCAATACAATCCATAATCATTACATCTACTATCTCATCATCATTTTCAGGGTTAAAAATTGAAAAGACCTTCATATTTTTTTTATCTTTCCAGAACTTTCTATTGTTAGGATCAGATATTTCATTTATGTCCACCGGCACCCTTGGTTTAAACCCCAAATCTTCCACAAGCTCTTTAAACTTATTTACATTTTCAGAATCGAAAGAAAGCATAATATCTAAATCTTTTGTCATTCTATTATACCCATAGAGATTTACCGCTAGCCCTCCAATAACCAAATATCGGATTTTTTTATCTTCTAAACCTTTTATTACTTTCTGAAAAAACATACTTACTCCAAAAGTCCAAACTCATTATCTGATCCTAGTTTTAAAACACCAGTATCTGAATAAATCTGTAATTTTTCTCTGGAGTCAGAAATATCAAGATTTCGCATGGATAATTGACCAATTCTATCAGTAGGAGTAAATTCACTTTTCTCTTTTTCCATAGAAAGTCTTTCTGGTCTATAAGTAAAGTTTTCACCTTTAGTATTTAAAATACTATAATCATCTCCACGTCTAAGTTCTATCGTCACTTCACCTGTAACAGCTTTAGCTACCCACCTTTGAAGAGTTTCTCGAAGCATAAGGGACTGTGGATCAAACCAACGTCCTTCATATAAAAGCCTTCCTAGTTTTCTACCAAGCGTTCTATAATTTTCAATCGTTCCTTCATTATGAATAGCACTGACTAATCTTTCATAAGCTATAAATAAAAGTGCAAGTCCTGGAGCTTCATAAATACCACGACTTTTAGCTTCTATAATTCTGTTTTCAATTTGATCTGACATCCCAAGTCCATGGCACCCACCGATTTTGTTAGCTTCTTCAATAAGCTCAATATTGTTTTTGAATTTTTTACCATTTATAGAAATAGGGACTCCTTCTATAAAAGATATCGTTACTTCTTCTGGTGTAATATTTACCTTAGAATCCCAGAACTTTACCCCCATAATAGGTTCAACAATATTTATTCCTTTATCTAAGAACTCTAAATCCTTAGCTTCATGTGTAGCACCTAGCAGATTCGAATCTGTAGAATATGCTTTTTCTGATTTCATTTTATAATCAAACCCTCTTGAAGAAAGCCATTCACTCATTTCTTTTCTTCCACCAAGTTCATTTACAAAGTTTTCATCAAGCCATGGTTTATAAACTTTGAGGTTTGAATTTACTAATTTTCCATACCTGTAAAATCTTTCTATATCATTTCCTTTATAAGTAGAGCCATCTCCCCAGATGTCTACACCATCTTTTTTCATCTCACGAACAAGGATAGTCCCTGTAATTGCTCTACCTATCGGTGTAGTATTAAAATAAAATCTTCCTGCTGTCTGAATATGAAAAGCACCACATATAAGCGCTGTTATTCCTTCATTTACTAGCTGTAACCTACAGTCAACGAGTCTTGCTTTTTCAGCACCATGTTTTAATGCAAGTTTCGGAATATCATCATAATTTTTTTCATCTGGTTGAGCTAAATTTGCCGTATATGCATATGGAATTCCACCTTTTTCTTTTATCCAGGTAATAGCGGAACAAGTGTCTAAACCACCAGAAAAAGCAATTCCTATTTTTTCACCTTTTGGAAGAGAACTAAAAATCGACATGTAATTTACCCCTACTTAACTAGTTAATTATATCGCAACTCATTAGTCTTATAGGATAAATATCTTGTTTCTACAAAAGCAAGAGCGAAATTTTACCCAAACTTAACTAACATAAGATATAAACAAGTCATTGCAAAGCAATGTCAGGGAATCTACATTCTAAAAAAAATTTTGTAAATAAAATAAATTTTATTTTTTTGTTCTATAACTTTCTTTTAATAGTTTAATCATATTATTCTTGCCATAAAACTGCGGAGGAAAATATGGTAAGTACAATGTCACTTTCAAATCTATCAAGATCAATTAGCTCAGGACAGTCAGCTAGCAGTGCTGGTGGTAGTGCCGGAACCAACAATATGGACAAAATCAGCAAGCTTATGTCAGAGAAAGCTCAGCTTCAAGCACAACTATCAAATTCTCAGAACCAATCAGGTGGACAACCAGTACAAGGTCAACAAGGTACACAAGAAGGATCAAATAATGGCGGGGGAGGCAGTAATACTCAAGGGCTTGATATGGCTATTGCAGCAAAAAAAGAATATGCAAAGGAATGCTACAATGCCGTTGCTGGTCCACAAAATCAAGATCACCTGCCTGGAAGTGGATTAAATGAAGCCTATAAGAAGACAGGAGAAATCATGGCGAACTGGGCTCTAGGACGCTGTGCTGGTGGTCCTGGGTCTAGCGTAGCAGAAATGGAAGCAAAAAAAGCTAGCATGCAAAGTAGTGGTGGTGGTGGCGGACAAGGTGATCAACAAGCAAATGGATCTAATAATTCCAACAACTCATCAAACCAAGGACAGGACACTCAGGGCATCCAAAATAGAATAAATCAAATTGATCAACAGATACTAGCATTAACTCAAGGTCAAAATGGAAATTCAAATCAGAATAAGAGTGATGAGCTTGCAAATCGAGTTAGTCAAATGAGAGGTTAATTAAAAATATTTTCTAAATAAAAATCACTTTATTAGCAAAAAGACCCGATTAGAATTGTTCTTAATTCCTAAACGGGTCTTTTATATTAAATTTACTTTTCTTTATTTTTTCGATATTATCTTACAATTATTTTCTCCCTAAGGGATAAATTTGTTTTTTTCTAGAGCTTAGTATCTATTCTATAAAGTATTGTTTAGGCTACCCCGAAATTTGTGTTTAGGAAATGTCTGTTCTTTGGAACAAACTACATAGGAATAGCTTGTAATTTTAATTTGGGAAAAGCTAAATGAGAATGTTTTCTCACCTTTTAGGCAATTTTAAAAAGAATCTGTCGATTTTTCAGCTTTTATATTCTTTTTAATTTACTAATACCAGCTAATGCACAAACCGCTCCTGATAGTGGTTTCACTATAGAAGTCTACTCGTCTAGCCCTGATGGACTGAGGTCTGACTTATCAAATTCTCTCTCTAATGAAGTTGCATTTAGTAGTTTCACATTTAAGAAATTTAGTGGTGACATTTTTATTTATATAATTAGCCCTTTTGGAACCATTATAGAAAAAGTAAATATTCCAAAATGTGATAAGACCTGTGGAATTAATTAAATACTTAGTTTTGTTTTAAAATTAATCTATGGTTAAATTTATTGATATCTCAATGCCCATTGAAAATGATATTATTTCTGATCCAGTTCCATTTGGACCTAAAGTCACCTATATTAATCATAAAGAAAGCGTAGAACAAATAGCAGGATTTTTTCCTGGTCTAAAAAAAGAAGACCTTCCTGATGGTGAAGGATGGGCAATTGAACATGTCTCATTAATCACTCACAACGGCACACACCTAGACGCACCTTATCATTTTCATTCCACCATGGATAAAGGAAAGCGTGCTATCACTATCGATGAAGTTCCTCTGGAATGGTGTTTTCAACCAGCCATAAAACTTGATTTTAGAGAATTCTCTAATGGTTATGTAATTCAGGTAGACGATATTAAAAAAGAGCTAAAAAGAATAAATCATAAGCTTAGTCCCTTAGAAATAGTTTTAGTGAATACAAATGCTGGATCCAGATATGGATATGATGATTATGTAAATAGCGGATGTGGAATCGGAAGATCTGCAACATTGTTTTTACTTGAACAAGGAGTTAAAGTAACTGGAACAGATGCGTGGAGCTGGGATGCCCCCTTTATTTATACAAAAGAAAAATATGAAAAATCTAAAGATTCATCTATAATATGGGAAGGACATAAAGCAGGAAAAGAAATATCTTATTGCCACTTAGAGAAATTACACAATTTAGAATCTTTACCATCAAAAGGTTTTACAGTTTCTTGTTTTCCTGTAAAAATTAAAGGAGCTTCAGCAGGCTGGACCAGAGCAGTTGCAATAATATGAAAATTCTCCCACACCACAATGTTTTTGAGCTAATAGCAAAAAAAGCTATAACTAATAAAAATCTTGATGAGGTTACAGGACAAATATCTTCATCAGAATTAGGTGATATAAACAGAAATCTTAAAAGTGATGATTACGAAAAAGTTACTAGAGAAGTAATTGCTGAAACTATACAGGAAATTAAAGGAAGAAATGAAGCTTATAGAACAATGTTTTTCTCAGCAAAGAGAAATTTGGCTCGAAGAGGAGAAATAGAAATCTTTTATCATATAAATAGCGAAGGACTTCTTAAAATTAATTTATTAGAAGATCTTGGTGTTTATTATTGTGGGGTTGAAGATGAAAAGGTTTATATATCAAATACTCCAAATCCAAATTCTGAAAAAGAAGATGGGCAACCAACTCTAAGATTAAGATCTAATAAAGCAAGGATAACAGATTCAATAGAAATAGACGACTTACTTATTCAGGGTGTTGGTAATGGAGAAGAAATTGAAATTTGTAAACTTAATAATTTTCGAGAAAAGACTATACTTCTAAATTATAAAGAGTCACGCTACAAAGATATAGCAAGACCTCCAGAGCCAATACCCATTAAGATTTCAGGTATATAGATCCAAGGTAGATGTTTTTTATCACAAACTAATATTTAGCTGTGTCATTTCTAAATAATGTAGTAGAATATTGAGAAACTATGAATGAGCTTCAACAGGCATTGAATAAACAAGATAAAAACATAGAATTTTATGACTCTGTACTAGTTTTAGATTTCGGATCTCAGTATTCAGAATTAATAGCAAGGAGAGTTCGTGAGCTAAATGTATACTCTGAGCTTATCCCATATCGTACTTCAGCAAAACAAATTAAAGATATGGCACCAAAAGGGATAATTCTCTCAGGAGGTCCAAACAGTGTTTATGACAATGGTGCACCTGTGTGCGATCCTGAGATTTTCAATCTCGGTATTCCTGTTCTTGGTGTTTGTTATGGAATGCAGTTAATGGCTAAAACCCTGGGTGGGAAAGTTATTAAAGCAGAAAAACATGAATATGGAAAGGCTATTCTTGAAGTAAATCCTAAAGATAAACTATTTTTAGATCTTGTTAGTAGTTTTGTAAGTTGGATGAGCCATGGGGACAACGTTATAGAGCTTCCACAAGGATTTGAGATTTCAGCAAAAACGCCAAACACTCCATGTGCCGCCATTTCAAATAAAGATAAAAAATTGTATGGTGTTCAATTTCATCCTGAAGTAATTCATACAATGAATGGCATTGAAATAATTAGAAACTTTGTTATAAACATTTCAAATGCAAAACCTACGTGGTCAATGAGCAAGTTTATCGAAGAGTCTATAAATCAAATAAAAGCAAAAGTTGGAGATAAAAAGGTTTTGCTAGCATTATCAGGCGGAGTAGACAGTTCAGCACTTGCTTTTTTACTACACAAAGCTATCGGTCCTCAGCTTACATGTATGTTTATAGATCAAGGATTTATGAGAAAAGGTGAACCTGAAAGATTAAAAACCACTTTTAACGATGAGTTTAGTATAAAACTACACTATGTACATGCAAAAGAAAGATTTATTTCAGCTCTCAAAGGTATTACAGAACCTGAAGAAAAAAGAAAAATTATTGGAAGAGAATTTATCAGAGTTTTCGAAGAAGAGTCTAAGAAAATCGGTCCTTTTGATTATTTGGCACAAGGAACACTTTACCCTGACGTTATCGAATCAGCTGACACAAACTATGATCCAACTACTGGAGAGAGAGTAGCAGTAAAAATAAAATCTCATCACAATGTGGGAGGATTACCTAAAGATCTTCAATTTAAGCTGGTAGAGCCATTTAGAAAACTCTTTAAAGATGAAGTGAGAAGAGTAGGAAGAGAACTGGGTGTACCTAAACGTATCATTGAACGCCATCCTTTCCCTGGACCTGGTCTTGCTATCAGAATTATCGGTGAAGCTACAGAAGAACGACTGGAAAGACTTCGTGAAGCAGATTCCATAATCAGAGATGAAATAAATAAATCTGGCTTATATAATTCTGTCTGGCAGGTTTTCGGTGTATTACTTACATCTGTTCAAAGTGTAGGTGTAATGGGTGATAAAAGAACATATTCAAATCCTATAGTTCTCAGAGCAGTTACCAGTGAAGATGGTATGACTGCTGATTGGGCTAAACTTCCCTATGATGTTCTTGAAAGAATAAGCACAAGAATAGTTAACGAAGTCCCTATGGTTAATAGGGTTGTTTATGATATTACTTCTAAACCACCTGGCACTATTGAGTGGGAATAGACCTCTTAATTAATTAAGTTTTGATTTCTGCCAAAGCTTCTTCTTTTGTATTTTTAATGGTGAAGACTCTATCAAATTGAGTTGTTTTAAACATTTCTTTAACATCAGCACTTAAACCAAATAAGATTAATTTTCCTCCTTTTTGTTTTAGATTTTTCTGAAGATTTGCTACACTAACAAATCCTTCCCAATTACAAGATTCAAGATTGCTTAAGTCTAGAACTACATGCTTACACTCTTGCAAACTTTCTTCTCTATCAAGGAATGAAATCTCATAGTTAAAATCTTCTGCATTAGGTTGATCTAAGATAAGTTTCTTTTGCGGGGATTGTGTTTTAAGTGAAACAATTAATACATCTCCCTCTTTTTCACAAGCAAGATATTTATAACCAGCAGATCTTATATTATCAAAAGCTAAAAACCTCTGTTCTAGGATAAGTTTTCTTGCTATTGTTTTCATTACTGACATTGACATAAACACCTCTCTTTTTTTTAGCTGATAATTAAACAGCATCCTCAAGATTCTTTATTAAATGAAATTTTCTAGGAATCAAAGTAAGATTTCTTAGTTTAGTACGAAGTGAACTGTCCATAGTATCCATTAAAAAAAGTTTTTTTCCATCAGGCAAATTTCTAGGTAACGTTATAAACTTTGCTAAAATTTCAGGATCTAAGTATTTAAGGTTTGTAGGATCTAAAATAAATATTTCTCCATCAGAAATAGCTGTATGTATTAGATCAATAAGTCCTTCTAATCCTTGCACTAAATCCGAAGACAGCTTAGTATCTTGCTTGAATCTTAGGATCACTTTCTGCCCATTAATTTCAATTTCAGCAACTTCACCTAGAGACTTTTTTTGAACAGTTCTTGTAACAGGTCTAACATCTTCAGATGCTCTTACTTCATGGTCTAATACTACTGTTGCATGAGACGACTGAAAATCCTGATTCCTAAGCTTAGCTATTAAAGAATTGCAATCATCTCCAATATCAATAATTCTATCTAAATGTTTTTGACGAATAGACTCCATAATATTTTTATTAACATTACATATGCCAAATTTTCTTCCGAACTTTGATTTAAGAGTTCTTGATAGGTCAATAATTGAGCCAATAAAATCATCATTTATTGAATTTATATTTTGAAAATCTAAAATTATTATATTTGCAGAATCATCAATTTCATTAAAGAAACAATTTTTAAAAGTTAGAGAGTTTATTAACTTATCATTTAAATAAGTGCCTTCTCGAAAAGAAAAAACCAAAACATCATTTTTTTGCTTTGGACTATCATCTGCAAAATATCTATTAATAGGCGAATATAAAGCTGGAGTAGCTGTAAAGGAGCCAAGTCCTGCAGAGTTAACTATCATTTTGTCTCCTTTGACATTAAGAATTAACTAAATATTAACATATCATCTAAATGGGCGATTTAAGAAAGCTAAATCAAAAAATCCTTAAATTTTTAGCCTATTTTCATTAAAATTAAAGAAATTTTATTTTAGTCTAGTCTTATTTAAGGTTATTTTCTCTACAGTTTGTCTATAAGAATTCTAGATAGAGGTGTCACTATGTCTAATGTTTTAAAAACCTTATTAATAGCACTGTTAGTTATAGGCTTTCCATTAAGCTCAATTGCAATGAGTCCTGATGAATATTGTGATGTTCATGGTCAAAGCGGGGCCCCAGGAACCTGTACAACTAAAGATGATTGCGTAGTAATCACCACTAACATCGGTACTGAAGAATGTAAAAAATGTACTGATGGTGGCTGTGAATTAACTAATTGCAATGATTGTGGTATTACCCACGAAGAATAATTCCGTGAAGAAAAAATTTAATTTATTTTTATCGTTATTGATGACTTCAATTCTAAGTATTGGATTTGCCTATAATGTACATGCAACCAATAATAACCAAAATGAAGATTCAGAAGAAATAGATGCTGAAGAAGTAGAACATCATAATTTAGATAGAAAAAAGAAAAAAGGTAATAGAGGAAATGAAGTTCATACCACTAAAGGCTCTGACGACGACATAATTTTAGATCTAGACGAAAGCTAATTTCTATTCCTATTTCCAAAAAGTATAATAGCCCATCTAACTATTTCAACCAAGCTGTATAGTGCTGTAGCTACGTAAGTGAAAGCACATGCCTGAAGGATTTTATTTGCTGATTCTTTTTCATCAGATGAGACATAACCTGCACCTTCTAATATAGGTACTGCTCTAGCAAAACTAGCATCAAGTTCAACTGGCAGTGTAACCACCTGAAAAAAGAAAATCCCAATGTACATAAGAAGCCCTGCAAGCGCAGTTAATTTCCATATAGGACTGGATAAAAATGCAGTTAAAAAGATACTAATCATAAGAAGCCATGGACCAAACTGGCATATCTGAACAACAGGAAACATCAATGCTCTAAATCTCATAAAACCATAATTTTCAGCATCCTGAATAGCATGTCCACATTCATGCGCCGCTACTGTTACTGCTGCAATAGATTTTCCATAATAAAAATCCTGAGAGAGTCTAACTGCTTTTGAAGCTGGATCGTAATGATCTCCTGCTCCTGTTACTTCTACAGCTACATTTGATAAGTTATGTCTGTTTAAAATTTCTCTGGCTATTTCTGCACCAGTTCTCCCAACAGAAGATGGAACATTTGAGAATTTACTAAGTATTCCACGAACCCAAAGCTGAGGAAGTAAAACTAACATCAATCCAGCAATTCCAAGTAGTGTAAGCATTTATTTAGACCTCCAATTTATATTATAGCGGGTTTTAAATTGTTCGATTAGAGAACTCTTATCATTAAATAAACTGATCTTGGATTTTTACTCTTGCACCATTAATCCAATCTTTAACATTAAGAATTTTTTTATTTTCTGGCTGAAGTTTATATATATCAATAAAACCATTTCCTGTTTTAACACGTACAAAGTCTTTAGCTTCAATTATAGTTCCATTTTCATGTTCACGGCTTTGTGCTACACCCTCAGGAATCCTCGATTCCCAGATTTTTACCGTCTTTCCTAAAAACGTAGTATAAGCTGAAGGCCATGGCTGGAGTGCTCTAATTTGATTATGGATTTCCAGGCTAGATTTATTCCAATCAATTTTTCCAAGCTCTTTTTTTAATGATGGTGCTTTTGTTGCTTTTTCATGTTCTTGAACTATGAAATTCCCTTTTCCATCTCTTATTAATTCAAGTCCTTTAATTAAAGCAGTTACACCTACATGACTTAGTCTTTTAGTAAGCTCTGCAGATGTTTCATTTTCACCAATCTCACATTTTTCCTGAACTAAAACTGGACCACTATCTAATCCAAGTTCAGTTTTCATAATTGATATTCCTGTTTCTTTTTCTCCATTTAAAATGGCATAGTTAATAGGTGCCGCTCCTCTATATTTCGGGAGCAAAGAAGCATGAACATTTACCACTCCAAATGGAGCAAGACTTAAAACCTCATCATTTAATATCTGACCAAAAGCACATGTAATTAAGATGTCTGGTGCTAGTTCTTTTATTTTTTTTATTACTTCAACATCTTTTGATATTTTTTCAGTTTGTAAAACTAAAACCCCTTTTTCATTTGCTATTTTTTTTACAGGGGGTTCTGAAATTTTTTGACCTCTTCCGGCCTCTTTATCTGTTTGTGTGCAAAGTGCTAAAACTTTTACCCACTCAAGACCTAACAAAGCCTCAAATGATGGGACTGCAAACTCCGGAGTACCTAAAAAAACTACTTTCATTTTTATTAAAATCCTATATTAAATAAGCTTTCATCCTATATTAGTTAAGAACTTTTTCTCAAGGTTAAATACCCATAACTTATTTTCTATTACTTTCATAGAATTTTTA
This sequence comes from uncultured Gammaproteobacteria bacterium, assembly GCA_964602915.1. Taxonomy (GTDB): domain Bacteria; phylum Cyanobacteriota; class Vampirovibrionia; order 2-02-FULL-35-15; family 2-02-FULL-35-15; genus CAZRTB01. The sequence continues at coordinate 394,345 of CAZRTB010000001.1, forward strand.
TACTAAAACGTAAAAATTAATTATTAACTAATTATAAAGACCATTTAGAAATACAGTATTACATACAATAATTGTTGTTAATCAAACAAAAACTAAAAAATACTTAATCAGGGGCTATTTATATTTTTTGTTTGGTTTATTTATTTATGAATCCTTTAGCAAAAGATAAACCAATAACACAAGTCATAGCGAGTTCCAATCCTATTAATCGTGATACTAGGGTTGAGAAAAAAGCTGGGGTAGAACCTTTAATAAAACCTTTATTTCCAAAATTTGAAAAGTTTGCAAGAACAGTGAATGGATATGTAGACGGTGAAAATGAAGATCCATCAAAACACAATTTTTTATGTTTAAGAGACATAGCAAAATCAGCTTGGTTTATGTATTTGCCATTCCAAGTAGCAGGGCTTTTTAGTGAAAAAATGAATAAGCTTGCAAGAGCCTGGTATGGCGTGGGCTGGTCTATCGTTTATTCATGTTATAGACCCTGGAAAGCTAATGTAAAAGAACTCACTGAAAAGGACCCATCAAAACCCATTTCAGATTTTACAAAAAATCTACATAAAACAAATGAAGGATTCAGAATAGGAATGGGATCTGCTGTAAGTGCTATTTATGGTGGTGGTGCACTAGGAATGCTATGGGGAGTATTAACTGGTAACGATGATCTCTTTGATAAGTCTGCAAACACTTATAAAACAGGAATGTTTAATCAGGATCAAATCTTTTCATCTATGAATTTTTCTACAGTCTTACAAAGAAAGCTATATAAAGATGGACTACTTCATGAAAATCATTTGGATGAGATCGATAAAAAAGATGACAACATTAAATCTAAAGTGGAGCTGGTAGACAGTGTTTTATTTATTCCTACTATTATTACCAGAGCACTAGATACTGCTAAACAATTTTTAGGAGTTAGTCTGGGTGAAGGCGCTGAAAGAATTACAAATGCTCTTGCATATTTTAAATATGGAACATGGGCTACAAAATTTGGTGTGATGAAAGCAGGAGACAAGGATGAAGGTGGAGATTTAGAGATGCTCAAAGATTCAAATAAATTTTTGCATGACACTCAGAAATATAGTGCTAAAGCTTTTTGTTATACACTCCCTGCTTTGTCATGGGTAGCTTCTGCATGTGAACTTTTTGGAGCGAGAGAAATGGCTGAAAAAGTATTTAATTTTGAAGGAATATTAGAAAGATTAAATCCGACTATCGCTTCATGGTGTCTCACAAACCCTTGGTTACAAGGCTACTTAAAAGCAATGCCACATCCTGAAGCTAAACTCAGCACTACTACACAAGTATAGTATTATCAAGAGTTTTATAAGAGTACTGTATAATATATCTAATCCTTAATTTAGTCCTGTGAGGCTAAAAGGATAAAGAGATATAAAAGTGCAAAAAAAAGAGTTAGAGAATAAAAATTCTTCAAAAGAAAACACACTATTTAATTCATCAGAGAAAATAGAACCAGAATTAAAAACAAACTGGGCAAGAAAAAGATTATTAAGCACAAAAGATCTAACCCTTGATGAAATAGAACTGATACTAGAAACAGCAAAATCCCTTTCAGAAATTCCCACAAGACCAGTAAAAAAAGTACCTACTTTACGTGGAAAAGTAGTAATAAATTTGTTTTATGAAAACAGCACTAGAACCCGCTCTAGCTTTGAACTGGCTGGAAAATATTTATCTGCTGATATAACTAATTTTTCCATATCAACATCTTCTGTTAAAAAAGGTGAGACTTTGCAAGACACTGCTCAAACTCTTATTCAGATGGGGGCAGATTCAGTAATCATAAGACATCAAGATTCTGGTGTACCATTCCAGCTTGCAGAATTTCTTCCGGAAAATATTTCTATAATAAATGCTGGTGATGGAACTAATGAACATCCTACTCAAGCACTTCTTGATTTATACACCATGAAAGAAACCTTTAATAGTGAAGAAAAAAGTCTTGATCTTTTAAAAGGAAAAAAGATAACTATTATTGGGGATATCTTACATAGTAGAGTAGCTAGATCAAACATATGGCTCCTGCAAAAACTAGGAGTAGAAATTAATTTATGCGGTCCACCAACCCTCCTTCCTGAATGCTTTAAAGATTTTGGAGTAAATGTATACTGGAATTTAGATAAAGCTATTAAAGATTCAGATTTTGTAATGGTTCTTAGGCTACAAATAGAAAGACAAGAAAAAGGCTTAATCCCATGTCTTGATGAATACCACAGACTTTTTGGTCTAACTCATGAAAGACTAAGGCTAGCTAAAAAAAATGTAAAAGTTTTACATCCTGGTCCTATGAATAGAGGAGTTGAAATTACCTCACAGCTAGCTGATGATACTAATTATTCATTGATTAATAAACAAGTTTCAAATGGAGTTGCAGTAAGAATGGCATTATTATATCTTCTTATTTTTGCCTCAGGGAAATAAACACAATAACGTCATTGCGAGTCGAATGAAATGAGGCGTGGCAATCTCATAACGTGTTACAGAAGTGAGACTACTTCGTTACTACATTCCTCGCAATGAAATGGATACGATTTAACGCATTCTGAATTAAACGATATAATATTTCTATGTCTTCCTACGAATCTTACGCTGAATACTATCACGATGTAACCAAGTACTCACCAGAAGGTATTGCAGGAAATCAACACAGACTTGATTTTAATCAGCAACCTGTTCCATTTAAAAATTATCCAAATAAAAAAAATATTGATCTCTCATACCTTTTGCCTTTAGATAGAAATCCTTTTTCAGACAGAGGGATAAAAGCTCCTGGTGATTTTACCGATATAGAAAAATCTCTAGCTAGTTTATCTACTTTACTTTTCTTCTCAAACGGTATAACTGCAATAATCCCTTTTGAAGATAAGCCTTTTTATATGCGTTCCAGCCCTTCTGCTGGCGGCTTATATCCTACAGAGATTTATGTAATCTCAAACGGTTACCCAGGACTTGAAGATGGTGTTTATAACTATCAAGTTATTAATCAGTCACTTACATTAATTAAAGAAGGAAATTTCTGGGATAAATTAAAAGAAAACACATTTAATAATCCTAATATTGAAAACTCCAATCTGGTTGTTGCTTTAAGCGGGGTATTTTTTAGAAGTTCGTGGAGATATCAGGATAGAGCATATAGAAGAATTTGCCTTGATAGTGGACATATAATTGGAAATCTTGAACTGGTAAGTTTTCCATGTGGTTTTAAAGCAAACTTAATAGGTGGATTTATTGATAATGGAGTAAATGAAATATTAGAGCTGGACGAAGAGGAAGAACAAACTCTCACATTAATTGCATTGACGAAAAAAAGTACTGAGGATTTAAATTCCGAAAAAGCATTACCCTCAAAATTAGATCCTAGAAATATGAAAACTCCTGAAGGGATCAGACTTAAAGAACTTCATAAAAGATCAAACATTGAAAGTTTTATTAAAATACCAAATATAAAAATTGAAAGTGCAGAAGAAAAAATAAGATTCTCTCCAAAATTAGATTTTGATGAGAATAAAATTGATTTTAATTGGAATAAACATTTATACACCACTATTTTAAAGAGAAGATCAACAAGATCATTTAATGGGGAATCTATTTCTAAAGAAGAGCTTTGTGCAGTTTTAGACTTTGCTTATAGTCCTGAATTATTTAACGATATTCTTGACCATAAACCACATTATTTTGATCCTTCGTTAATTGAAACTTTTATTGCTATAAATAGTGTAGATGGTTTAGAAGAAGGTTGTTATTTTTACTCCAAGAATGGAAGATATTTAAGACAAGTTAGATTTAAAAATTTCAGAGAAGATATTTATTATTTGTGTCTGGGGCAAGAGCTGGGCTACAAAGCAAGTGCTGTAATTTTTCACACCACAGACCTTTCTAAAGCAGTCTTCAAATACGGAGAAAGAGCATATAGATACCTTCACCTTGATGCAGGACATTTAGGTCAAAGAATAAACCTTGCTTGTGTAAATTTAAATATTGGAGTTAGTGGTATTGGTGGTTTTTTTGATGATAAAGTAAATGAGGTTTTAGGCATCCCTGAACATTCAGCAGTTGTGTATATTACTACTATAGGGATACCAGCAAAGACAAGTTGATAGTAATACAATTGATATACTATTTCCGAATCTATTTTTATGAGCTATAGTATTTTAAATCCATGGAAACATTAGTGAAAGAAAATTTAGAAAAAAATCAATGTGCCGAATCTTCATCAAGGCCAATCCCATATTTACCACATACAGATGAAGAAAGAAAAGAAATTTTAAATGCTATTGGTGTTGAATCCTTTGAAGAATTAGTAAGAGCTATTCCTCAAAAGTTAAGAAATTTTGATTTGGATTTACCAGAAGGTAAGTCAGAAATTGAGATTTTGGAGTACTTTAATAATGTTTCAAATAAAAACAAAGCTCTTTGTGACCAGATATCCTTTATCGGTGGTGGAGTTTATAACAGATATATTCCTAGTGTTGTTGGTGAGATTCTTTCAAAAGGGGATTTTTATACAGCATACACTCCTTATCAGCCAGAAGTCAGCCAAGGAACACTACAAGCCATATATGAATTCCAGACCTTAATTTGTAATTTAACAGGGATGGATAGTGCAAATGCCTCAGTATATGACGGTGCTACTGCTGTAATTGAAGCGGCATTAATGGCATGTAGAGTTACAAAAAGAAAGAAAATTATTTTGTCAAAAAGCCTCTATCCAGAAGCTATTAAGATCTGCAAAACCTATGCATGGGGTACAAATATTGAAATTGATTTTATAAGCTTTGATCAGGAAACAGGTACTACAAATATAAGTGAGTTAAAAAATAAAATTGATGAAAATACGGCTTGTTATATAATTTCCTATCCAAATTTTTCAGGATGTATAGAACCAGCTAAAGAGATATCAAAAATTGTTCATGAAAAAGGTGCTTTATTAATTAGTAAAATTGATTTAATAAATCTTTCAATCTTAAAATCACCTAAAGAAGTTGGAATTGACATAGCAGTTGGAGATGGGCAATCTTTAGGGAATTTCCTAAATTATGGCGGACCACATGTCGGCTTTATAAGTTGCTTAAAAGACTTCACCAGACAACTCCCTGGTCGTATCGTAGGCTTAACTGTTGATTCTAAGGGTAATAGAGCATTTACACTTACTTTACAAACCAGAGAACAGCATATTAGAAGACATCAGGCGACCAGTAACATTTGTACAAACCAATCATTAAATGCACTTGCTGTTCTTATATATTTAACATACATGGGTCCATATGGACTTAAAAAAGTAGCTGAAATTTCACTAAATAGAGCCCATTATTTGGCAGATGAGCTACAAAAAATAACCCTTAAAAGTGGTAAAAAACTAAAATTAAGTTTCAATTCACCCTTTCTAAATGAATTTGTAATAGAAATACCAATAAGTACATCAGATTTCATTAATAAACTTAAAGAGAAAAATATACTGCCAGGGCTTGACTTAAATCAAATTGACGGATATAAAACAAATCAGATACTTGTTACTGTTACCGAGATGAATAGTAAAAAGCAGATTAATCAGTTTGTAGAAGTTGTAAAAAAAATTTAGTGAAGGGGGAATTAATTCATGAACTTAAAAGGAAATTTAATTGACATTGCATCAGACTGGTCACTTGAGTCCAGTGAATTAAAGGCCGCAGTTGGTCGTGCACTCATGGCTATTAGTGATGCAATGGATTCAATTGAAGCTCAAAATGATAGCGATATTGGAAGTAGCTTAGAAGATATTGCTAAAGAATTATACGAATTAGTTGAAGACCAAGAATTATAAATTCTAATTATCAGGAAATAAATCTACCTCTATCATTATTGGGACATATCCACCTGTTGAGTTATAAGCATGGGTAAATATTCTTTTTCTTTCTTGTTCTTTTATATTTTCAACTGGACTTATAATTAACTCTGTAGCCATTTTTGTATAATCAGGATCTATAAATAACCCATCTATTATTCGTGGAAATATTTCATATGTTTTATAGTTACCATGAGAATAATAAATCATTCTGGAAAAAGTCGAGGCTCCATTAGGTACACATAGACCTTCTTCTCGTAAATTTACTGTTCCAGGTTTTGAGTTTGTTACTGAGCATTTAAATTCAGGATAGTTTTTTGGTTTTGAAGGCAATTGAACTTCAACATTTAAAATTGAGGGTTCAAGAGAACCATCTTCTGCCTGAAAATAGTGTACAGGTATTTGTATACGAGTCTTCTTATCAAAACCTCTTAAATGAGTAATTTCTAAACATGGTCCACCAGGTAAATCAGGACCAATACTATATAAACCAATCATATTAGAATCCCATTTATTGTTAACAGAAGTTACTACTCCTGTAGAAAAAGCAAGTTCAGGTTCTTCTGCTCTAACATGTACTGTTTCACCAGGAAGCTCCATAACATAAGGCTCAGGAAGAACAATGTTTTTATATTCGTTTATTCTTCCTTCTAATACAAGATTTAAAAATTTAAGTTCATTATATGCAATTTGTGCATCAAAACTTCCTAGATACTTAAGTACAGAGTCTTTTATCGTAGCTATGCCTATACCAGAAGATTTAAGAGATCCACTAGAAATACATTCGATATAATCACCAGGCTCTATACTTAAATAATCTTCATTCAATCCATTTACTAAATGTTCAAAATCATTATCATCACCATACTTCTCTAAAAGTTTTTTTAGAAGAGGAAGTGGGTTAATACGAACAGGCGCTTTTGGACCTCTAATGATAGTAGTTAGAGCCATTAATTTTCATCCTTAAAAAAGTATATCAACTATAAGTATAAAGTCAACTTTTCTAAACCTTTAATCTTTTAAGTAAATTCATTCCAATTATATTGTTTAAAACATGCGCTGTAATTGTAATCCAGAGGTTACTGAAGTGTAAGAAAGAAAAAGCGAGAATTAATCCAGAGATAGTAGCCCAAATAGCATAAATCCAGACTTTTCCATCTTTACTAGCAGGTACATGCATTAAACCAAAAGCAATACTAGGAAAGAACATACCAAATTTTGCGGTAAGAAGTCCCCTAAATAAAACTTCTTCACAAAATCCGGAAATACAAGAAACAAGGATAACATCAGCTTTCCCGAGCGAACTAATAAAAGGAGATAATATAAACTCAAAGAAATAAACTAGATTTTCGAAAGCTTTACTTCTATCTTTAAATCTTTTCGCTATTTTATAAAAACCATATCCGGAAAATGCAAGAACTACTCCTAGAATAATTCCATAAACAATAAATGTAAAATTAAAATCAAGATATTTAATTATATTGTCCTTGGGGAAAAGTAAAATCCAAATTATAGAGATAAGTAAAATCACTACTTGTGGAGCGATTAAAGCAATAACAGCTTTATTTTTTGGATTGGCATCAGTCATGTTTAATAAAAACTTTCTTAGGTTTAATTAGATCTTTATCAACAATTCCTACTGCTATTAATTTTTTATCTTCATTTAGCAAAGAGACTTCCCCTTCTTCAATTTTATCTTTAAGTTTAACTGATTTTCCATGAAAGATATCTTTCACTTCTGCAGAGTTTAAGATTACTTTTGGTATTGTTAGAATTTCTTCAGGAGAGATTAATATATCTCTTATATTTTCTTTATTTACAGAGCCTAACTCTAAACTATTTTCCAGCTTAAAATAATCTCCTACACTTATTCGCTGTAAGCTTTGAAGAATAGCAAACGTCCCAAGCTTTTCCCCCAGATCTCTTGCTATAGATCTTATATATGTACCACTTGAACATTTAATCTTAAGCTTAAGAAGATTATCACTGAAAGATAGAATTTCAAGTGAATAGACTTCAATTTCCTTTTCCTGAATATTCTCTAAAGTAATTTCCCCTTTTCTAGCCAAATCATAAGCTCTTTCCCCCTGAAGTTTGATAGCAGAATATATAGGTGGTTTTTGAAAGATTTTTCCTTCAAATAGTTTCAAGCCGAGTTTTAAATCTTCTAATTTTATTTTTTTATCACAAGTATTTAAAATTTTTCCAGTAATATCATTTGTATCAGTATCTAAGCCAAATTTAACCTCAGCAATGTATTCTTTATCAGAAGGAATATATTCAAAAAGTCTTGTTGATTCATTAACTCCTATGACAAGTACTCCTACAGCAAAAGGATCTAAAGTCCCACTATGACCAATTCTTTTTATCCCAAGATTTTTTCTAAGTTTTGCTATTACATCATGAGACGTAATATTTTGGGGTTTATTTATATTTAAAAAGCCAAGCACTTCTTTTAAACAACTCTATCCATCCACCTTACAAACTCACTAGCAAGTTTATTAGTCTTTTTTCTACCTTGACCTATAAAAGTAACAAGATCAGCATCAAATTTATGATTTCTATTTTCATCATCCTGTAAATGTTCATGTAATGCTCTAGCTAAAATTGCTCTTGCGTTTTCTCTCAGATTTCCTGCCTGACCGTACATAGACCAATTAATTAGTTTCTCAAGCCCAACAATAACAGCAATATGCTTATAACCTAAAGAGCTCTGATCATACATTGTCCACTGTGGATCAAAATTATCAGCCACCTGAGTCTTTGACTTAACACATAAATCAATTAAATTAACCATTCCTTTTTCTTTTATTAAGATTTCTCTAAATGTATCACTGGAAAGCAATTTACTTATATTAGGCTTTAATGCATCTTTTATATCATTTCCTTTTTTATCTTTACCAGGAATAAACATAGTATTAATTAGAGACATTAAAATATATGATTCTTTCATATCTTTCTTTTGTTCATAAATAATATCTTTAATAAGATTTTTCGCTCTAGGTCCAACTATTGAGAGAAGTCCTCTTACAAAAGTATGAGCAATAACAGGATCATCTAATTTGTAACCAAAGTCTCTTAATACATTAAAAGCTTTTTCTCTCTTAATATTTACAAATATATCCAGGAGAATACCTCTTCGAATAGAGGTGATACCTCCTGTATCGTTCTTGAATCCTTTTTCACAGAAGTCAGCAATTTTCTCTTTATCATTTCCATATCTAATTTTTAAAACTTTTTCTAATGCTCTGCAGGTTATATCCCAGCTAATAGCATGAGTAAAAAGAAATAAATAATTCTTTTCCTGATCTTTTGAACTAGCTTTTATAACTTCACATAAAACCTGATTAGCCTCCTTTAAAATTTCAAAATCACTCTCATAAGAATACTCAGGATTTAAAGTTACATCTCCTTCATCGTCATCATTATCAAAAATTCCTATTCCTCCTCCAGGTTCATAATCAAAAGAATCTACCTCTTCATCATCTATTGGTTTAACTATGTGTTCTTTTAAAGTTTGTATAGTGAACTCTTCACCAAAAGCACTTATCAGTGAAATTGCTAAATTCTTGTTTTTCTTAGCAGATCTCTCATGGCAAAAAGCTTTAGATAAAAATAGTTTTTTATCTTCTTCTGGAAGCTCTTTTAAAAATTCTATACACAAACCATAATTCTTATCTTCGCTACCATTTTTCATAACAGCGTCTATAAGATTAGAATAGCTGTCTTGAGAAAGTAAAGTTAAAGACAAAATGATCTTTTTCTCTGGAGGGTTTTCAGATTTTTTAAATAGATCTTCTAAAACAAGATCATACGGATAAGCAAAATACTTCTCTGCAAAGTTCAGATACCGATCTTCCATCAAGGTTCTAAAATCATTTTCATAGCTAAGTGCTAAAGACAATTCTTTTATTATTTCAGTAATATCTGCTGTGCATCTCTCCCGGTTAAATCTATCATTTATTTTTGAGCCTCTATATGTAACCAGACCTTTTAACTGTGTGATCAAATTTCCATCATTATTTTCACCGAGCAAAAGAGGCTCAGGTTTAACTTTATAAACAGTTTGTTTAACAGGATTAGAAGCAGGAGACAATGAACGCTGTTCACTTACTGGAGGCAAGGGCTTTCTTGTAATTCTCAAATTGTTTGCTTAAATTTCCTAGATAAATTATACGAACTATAAACAAATTAAACAAGAAAAATTTGTATTACAAAAGATTTACAAAAACTAAATCTCATTTTTCTTAATTTTATCCAAAAGTTCTGTAATTTTATGTCCTTGTTCTAAGGAATCATCTAATTTAAATACTATTTCAGGAGCAAAGCGAATACCAAGTCTTCTACAAATTTCCCCTCTAAGAAAACCTTTTGCATTCTCAAGAGCGGCAAGTGTACCAACTCTTTCAGATTCTTCCCCAAAAACACTAAAAAAAACTTTAACATTTCTAAGATCACCAGAGACATCTACATGTGTAATAGATACAAGTCCACCAAGCCTGTCATCTTTCAACTCGCCTCTTTGTATCATTTCAGCAAGTTCTCTTTTAATTTGTTGGCTAATTCTGTCTGATCTATTAAATGATTTCATTTTTTTATAAAGAAGTTCTTTCTTTCTCAACAATTATCCAACATTTATTTGTTACTGTTGTTCCTGCGGTGACATAGCTCCTCGGAACAACCTTGCACAGATTTACAGAATAGTTGTTTTCATATCGTTCAGTTTCGTTGTTTCCAAACAAAACTTCACTCATCTTTTCTATAAAAGAACGAATCAACTTAAACTCGTCCTTTCTTTCTCAACAATTATCCAACATTCTATCTTATCGCCGACTTGTAAGTCTTGGTATTTTTCAAAAGAAATACCACATTCAAAACCTGTTTGAACTTCACGCGCATCATCTTTAAAGCGTTTTAAATTATCAATCTTGCCTTCAAATACTAGCTTGCTATCTCTGTAGACTTTGGCAATTTGATTTCTTTGCATCTTTCCATCTAAAACATATGAACCAGCAATTTTGTTTGCTTTACCATAAGTAAATATCTGACGCACTTCAGCAGTACCAACTTTAACCTCTTCTTTTTCAGGTTCAAGTAATCCAAGAACTGCTTTTTCCAAGTCTTCTGTTATCTTATAAATAATTTCATAAAGCCTGATATCAATACCCTGATCCTGAGCCGCTTTCTGCGCATTTTGATCAGCAGATATATGGAAACCAATTACAATGGCTTTTGTACTTGCCGCAAGATTTACATCATTCTCAGAAATATTTCCTGTACCCACATGTACAGGTCTAACAAGAACATCTTTCGTAGACAATTTAACAGCTTCATTTGCTATAGCTTCAGCAGAACCCTGTACATCAGCTTTAATAATAATTTTAAGCTCATGTTCCTGACCCTCTCTGACTTTTGATGCAAAATCAACAAGTCCATAAGATCCATGCTTCTCTTGTTCTTTTAATTTGTTTTGTGAGGCTACTTCTTTTGCTTCCTGATAAGACTTATAAACCTGAAAAACATCCCCTGCTTGAGGAACATCAGGCAAACCAATTATTTCCACAGGCATTGATGGAGGAGCTTCCATAACTTCTTTTCCATGATCGTTAAACATAGCTCTTACACGACCAGCAACAGTTCCAGCTACTAAACAATCTCCCTTTTTAAGAGTTCCATTTTGAACTAATAAGTGTGCAATTGGACCTCTTTCTTTGGAAAGTTCAGCTTCTATAACTGCACCAGTAGCAGGCTTCGCAGGGTTTGCTCTGAGTTTTGCTGTAAGCTCAGCATCAGCAACAAGAGTAATCTTGGTTAAAAGATCATCGAGATTTAGTCTTTTCTTCGCACTTATTTTTGAACAAACCGTTTTACCACCATAATCTTCTATCAATAAATCATGCTCAGCAAGCTGTCCTAAAACTCTGTCAGCTTGAGCTCCTTCTTTATCTATTTTATTTAAAGCAATAACAATTGGAACCCCTGCTGCTTTAGCATGATTTATAGCTTCTAAAGTCTGAGGCATCACTCCATCATCTGCAGCTACTACTAAAATTGCAATATCTGTAACCTGTGCTCCACGTGCTCTCATTGCTGTAAATGCTTCGTGACCAGGAGTATCTAAAAATGAGATCAATCTTTTATTTCCATCATAATCTATGACTTCAACCTGATAAGCACCTATATGCTGTGTAATACCACCAGATTCTTGGTCAGTAATTTTAAATTTTGTTTCTCTAATAGCATCTAATAAGCTAGTCTTACCATGATCTACGTGACCCATAATAGTTACGACAGGAGGTCTTGGAAATAAGTCTTCATCAGCTTCTTGTGAAATATCTGCTCTAAGTGAAACTTCTTCTTTTTCAACTTCAGTGATTACTTCATAGCCAAGACTTTTTGCACAATCAACAGCAATCTCCATTTCAACGGTCTGATTTACTGTTTTCATAACTCCTTTTGTAAAAAGAAATTTGACAACTTCTGTTTCAGGTAAAGATAGTTTTTCGGCTAACTGTTTTACAGTAACAGCATTTGTAATAGTTACAATTACTGGTTTTTCTACAGTTACTACTGATGTTTCTTTTTTTTCTTTTTCCTTTTGATGTTGTGATTGAGGTTTTTGCACAGGTCTTTTTGTTCTTCCCATCATGGATGGAACCATTGTAGGTTTTGCTACACGAAATGGCTGAATAGTAATAGTTTCTTTTTTATCTTCTTTTGGTTTAGCTTGTACTTGAGGGAAAGATTTTTTAATCTCCTTTGGTTCTTCTGGTTTTATAACAACTGGAGTTTCCACTGGTTTCTGAATAACTGGAGGGGTTACAGCAGAAGGACTTAGTGCAGGAGAGACTAAAGCTGGAACTTCCTCTGTCTGAGATGCTGGTTTAATTCTTCTAACTATTTTTAGTTGTTTTTTCTGTGGAGGGGCTGGTTCTGGTGGTGGTGCAGATTTTGAAGCTTTTGAAGTCTTTGTTTTTTTACCTGAATTAATTTCTCTTAGCTCTTTTAAAATTTCATCAGAAGGCTTATCATAGCCATGCTCTTTTAAAGAATTTACAATACCTGCAACCTCTCCTTCTTCAATTGAGCTGGAAGCGCTCTTTACAGAAATTTTTTGAGCTTCACACGCTGAAATAATAACTTTAGTTAATTCTGACTGTTTCTGCTTTATAGCTTTCTGATCTTCTCCATCAGAATTAATATAAATGTGTACTAAATCATAAATTCTATACTTGGTCATTAAGCTACTGCCTCCTTCTTTAACAAGAAGCAGGAAAGATCCTGAATAATAGCTGACGTACAACTACTAGAAACTTTTAGCATTTTTTCAATCTTCTTACCTTTTATACAGTTTTGAATACATGTCTGATTTTTACAAATATAAATAGATCTTCCGAACTGGTGATTGGTTGGATTAAGAATTACTTTAAAAGAATTTGAAGAGATATCAAGATATTTCAAAATACGAATAAACTGTCCTCTTGTTTCCTGTAATCTACAAGAGATACACTGCCTTATTGGTTTATTGTTTTTAATGACTATCCCTCCATTTATAAAAACCCTCTTTAAAAAATTTTTATCTTTTACCTTAACACCACTTCTAGTCTGAAGTCACTTCAACTTCTTCTTTCTTTTCTTTGTCCTTATCTTTTTGATCAAGTACAACCGTAGTTGTTGCACCGACACCAAAAGGCTGACCTTTTATCTGACTTTCACTTCTAATATCAATCTTCCACTCAGAAAGTTTCGCCGCTAGTCTTACATTCTGACCATTTCTACCGATAGCAAGACTTAATTGGTCATCAGGGACTATAACTTCTGCTCTACGTCCTGTTGGATCATCATATAAAGCAACAGTTGTAATTCTAGCAGGGCTAAGTGCATTTGAAATGAAATCAATAGGATCACCTGAAAAACGAATAATATCAATTTTTTCATTTTTCAATTCACTTACTACATTCTGGATTCTGGATCCCCTACTCCCAATACATGCTCCGACTGGATCGATATCAGGATCATTTGAATGGACAGCAATCTTAGTTCTATAACCAGCTTCTCTAGCTATAGCTTTAATTTCTACTGTACCATCATCAATTTCAGGGACTTCAAGTTCAAACATTTCTTTTACAAGCTCTTCATGTGTATGTGAAACGATAACAGTAGGAACTCTACCTGAATCTTTTAATTCTTTGACATAAACTCTAACTCTGGAGCCTACTTTATATGTTTCACCAGGAAGTTGTTCTCTAGGTGGGATATGTCCTTCAAAACGACCTAAGTCAACAACAACGTTTGGCTTTCCATTATTTAAGATTTCGATTCTCTTAATTTGTCCAGTCATCATAGTTCCTTGGCGTCCAGCAAATTCCTGTTTTACAAGATCTTTTTCAGCTTCTCTCAAACGTTGAGTCATAATTTGTTTTGCGGCTTGAGCGGCAATTCTTCCATACTCAGCAAAATCATCAGGAGTAACATCAAGTTCAAGAATTTCACCAAGCTCAGCATCAGGAAGTAATTCCTTAGCTTCATCTAGAGATATTTCTCTATATTCATTTGTAATTGTTTCTACAATAACTTTAGGAGCAAAAATTCCTATTTCTCCTGTAGTTTCATCAAACTGAGTATGTACACCATCTACATTATGATCTGGCACTCTTCTTTTATATGCGGCAAGAATTGCATCACAAATAGCATTTATAAAAACCTGTTTAGGTATGTTTCTTTCACCTTCTAATTGCTCTGCGGCCTCTAATAATTGAGTTCCAATTTTATACACAATAACCTCCTAAGAATTAATCACCAAATCTAAACCTTTTAAACTAAATTCATGTTTATCCCAATTGTATTGAGATTTTTTTTCTTTCAATTCATCTTCTAAAACATTTGTTTCTGATCCAGGACTTTGAACTTCAAGAATGTACTGACAAGGAATTATATTTGTTTTATCTAACTTCTCTTCCACCGCTCTGCTTACTTTTTCACAATCCTCTAAACCAACTAATTTATCTTGATGTGAAATAGTAATTCTTAAATAGTTTGAATTGTTTTCATTAACAAACTCAACAAGCAAAAGACTATATCCAAGCTTAATAACTTCTTTCTCGATAATAGGTTCAAGTTTTTCGAGACACCAATTAAGCTCTGATTGGATTTTTTCTTTTTTTGTTTTCTTTGCCATGGCCCCTTTTTAAACTAAAATGGCTGGTAGTTTTACAACTCCAGCCATCTTGGCTTACATAATACAATAATATTTTACCACAAAATATATGTTCTTACACTTGCTTTAAGATAATCTATCGAGATAAAAATTAATTAAAAAGCTTTTTAGTTAGATCATAACCAGTCTTAAAGCCCTTTATTACTCTTGATCTTTCAGCTAAAAATGGAATTATTAAAATAAAAAGGCTTATAAAATTTAACCTTCTTATACCTATTAACATTTGAAGATTCTTGTTATGAACAGATATTTCATTTAAAGCTGGAATGAAATTATTATTTATATCCCTGGTCTTTAATTGAAATAGTTTATCTAAATCTTTTAAGGTTATATAAATATTTCTTGCTTTTAAAAGTAAAAAAGAACAAAGGAATATTCCAACCCAAATAAAAAGCATAAGGATGATTTTTAAAACTAAGAAGAAATCAAACATAAATCCTCTTTGCTTTATAATTTAGCAATTTGGTCAAAGGAAAGTTCTACGGGTGTTGATCTACCAAAAATACTTACAAGAGCCTTAACAGTTTCTTTTTCTTCATTAATCTCAGTGATTTCTCCAATGAAGTCTTCAAATGGACCTGATTGAATCTTAACTGACTCTCCAACAACAACATCAATAATTTTCTTACCTTCTTTTGTTTTGGTAATGACTTGGCTTTTTCTTAAGATTCTTCTTACTTCTGAAGGAGGTACTGGGATAGGCTGTTTATTTGCACCGATAAACCTGGTAACTCCTGGAGTTTCTCTGACAATTCTCCATGCAGAATCATCCATTATCATTTCAATTAATACATAGCCTGGGAATTCACGTTCTTTTTTTTCTATTCTTTTTCCATCATGGATTTTTGTTATATCTTTTTCAGGGACTATTACATTAAATATTTTGTCATCTGCAATAAGTGTTTTAATTCTTTTTAAAATATGATCTTTAACTCTGTTTTCATGTCCTGAAGCAGTTTGAACTACATACCAGTTTCTAGTTAATGACTTTTGAATCTTTTGAGTCTTTTCTGGTTTTTTTGTTTTTTCCATTTTCTAGCGTTCCTTAAAACTATTTACCCATAAAATAATTAGAAATAACTTCAAAAAGCTTATCTATAACGTAAATAATACCTGTTAGCACAGTCACAAGTAAAAGAACAGAAATAAATTCTTTAGTTACTTGATCTTTAGAGGGCCATGAGATTTTGTTAAACTCAACCCTTACTTCTTTTAAAAAATCAACCAATGAGAATTTCGTATCTTCAGCCAGTGTTTTGGCCTCTTCTTTTTGCACTTTTTTTTCTTTCACTACAGTTTCCATGTTTATAAACTATAAGTCAGAAGCCGGATACTTAAAATCAGACTTCTGACCTTACAATTAATTATTGTAATCCAGAACATAGGAATTTATCTATAAAGACTAATAAAAAGAATGAATTTAATTATTATTTGGATTTGATAATACAATATTGACTAATATTTAAAATATCACATTAGAAATACAATTCAATATCCATTATCTACTAATCAATCGTTATAATATTAACCTGGTCTGATCTTCATCTTTGCGTCCTTAGTTCAGCCTGGTAGAACGTTGGTCTCCAAAACCAAATGTCGTGGGTTCAAATCCTACAGGGCGCGAGTTCTTTTAACATGCTCCAGACAAGCTGGAGCTTCCGTCTATAAATTCTCTTCGTAAGATCGGATTTGGTAAATGAATCACACAAATCCTATAAGATCCTAGTTTTATCAATCGCTTTATTTTAAGGTTTCGCCAACGAACGTTGGTCTGTCTTTTCTAAACCTGGCAAATGTCGTGGGTTCAAATCCTACAGGGCGCGAGTTCTTTTAACATGCTCCAGACAAGCTGGAGCTTCCGTCTATAAATTCTCTTCGTAAGATCGGATTTGGTAAATGAATCACACAAATCCTATAAGATCCTAGTTTTATCAATCGCTTTATTTTAAGGTTTCGCCAACGAACGTTGGTCTGTCTTTTCTAAACCTGGCAAATGTCGTGGGTTCAAATCCTACAGGGCGCGAGTTCTTTTAACATGCTCCAGACAAGCTGAAATCTCCTTTAGTCAAGCTAAACGTTTTAACGGATTTGGTGAATGAACCACACAAACCCCACTCTTCTTTTAGACTTTATTGATTCTTCAACTAATTTCTTTATAGCATCAAATACAATCTGAAATTGGTTCTTATATTGGGTTTTATATAAGTTTTAATCAGTCCTTAATCTCCAACCATTAAAGTTCAAATTAAATGGTTTCCAGAGTGAAATTTCTATTTAGAATTTTAACTTTATTGTTTTTGGTTTGTTATTTTTGTATTACAAAAGCTTTGATTTCTTACTCTCAGACAAACTGTACTTCTACAGTATCATTTAAAAATTCTGTAAATTATTCTGCATCCAGTGGACCAACTGGAATTATTTCAAAAGATTTAAATGGTGATTCTAAGATTGACTTGGCAATTGCAAATTCAACAGGAAATAATGTTTCTATTTTGCTTGGTGGAGGAGATGGGACTTTTCAAAATGCAATTAACTTCAGCGTCGGGAGCAGACCTTATTCAATAACAGCAAATGACTTTAATAGCGACTCTAAGATTGACCTTGCTGTAACAAACTATGATAGCGATAGCATTTCTGTTTTACTTGGCAAAGGAGATGGGACTTTTCAAAATGCAATCAGCAATTCAGGATTTATAAAACCTCAGGCTATTATTTCAAAAGATTTCAACGATGATTCTAAAGTTGACTTGGCTATTTCAAACTATGGGACAAATGATATTTCTATTTTACTTGGCAGAGGAGATGGGACTTTTCAAAAAACAGAAAATTATATAACTGGCATTACACCAGTTTCTATTTCTTTTAATGATTTTAATAACGATTCTAAAATTGATTTGGCAGTAGCAAACTATGACAGCATGAGCATTTCAATTTTATTTGGAAATGGAAATGGAACATTTCAGAACTCTATAAATTACTTTGTGGACACTAAACCTGCCGGAATAATTTCAAATGACTTAGACAATGACTCTAAAATTGATATAGCAATAACAAATACAAATGACAACAATATCTCTGTTTTATTTGGCTTAGGAAATGGAGCTTTCAACAATGCTATTAATTTCTCTACAGGAAATAGACCTCTTGGGATTTCATCTATTGATTTAAATGGTGATTCTAAAATTGATATAGCTACTGCAAATGTAAATAGTGGAAACGTTTCTGTTTTACTTGGTAGAGCAAATGATATTTTTAACAATAAATTTGATTTCCCTGCTGGTTCTGCTCCAGCCTGGATTACTTTAAATGATTTCAATGGCGATTTTATGAGCGATATTGCAGTATCAAATTATATAAGCAATAACGTTTCAATTTTAATAAATAATACTTGTTCAGTAAGTCAAACATCATCATCAGGATCATCCTCTTCTGGTTCAACAACTTCATCATCTTCCAGCACTTCATCTACTTCTACGACATCATCGTCTTCTACTTCTGGAGTTCCAATTACAAGCACTTCATCTACCTCTACCACGTCATCTTCCTCAACTTCTGGAGTTCCAATTACAAGCACCTCTAGTACTTCATCCACATCTTCTTCTACTTCTGGAACTCCAATTCCCAGCACTTCATCTACTTCCAGCACTTCCGGATCTGCAGTATTTTGTGCATTTGGATTTCCTGCTTGTGACCCAGGATATTCTTACATTTGTAATGATAGTGGCATTCTTGGGTGTAATCTTGGTAATCCTACTTGTAAAGGAAGCTGTGAATCCAGCGAACAGTTTTGTAACCAAAGCATTCCTGATTGCACAAGAGGACAAATATTCATATGCAAATCCGGTGAAAATCCTATATGTGAAAATGGTTTTCCTGTTTGTAAAAATGGAACGAAGATTACCTCTGGAACTTGCATTGATAAACCATTTTTAATAGATAGTTCTCAGTTTGTTAATGTAGTTTCTACTCCTCAATTTCCTGACATAATCAAATCAATACTTTCTATCGACAACGATTTAGACGGAAAAATAGGTGTGGCTTATACTGGGGGATCAAATCCATCTTTTGAAATTACTTTATCTGACAGAGTAAGTAACATTGAAATTGACTCTATAAATATTAAAGATAGCAAAGAACAAATCTTTATAAACATACCATTTATAGTTACAAGAATCTCAAACAATTCCGGAAAAGTAATTTTAACATTGTCATTGCCAGAAAATATAGAGAGTGGCGATGCAATATTTACTTTGAATTTAAAAGATGGGAAAAGCTTAAGCGGGTTACTTAAAATTGTTAGTTTTTCTCAAACATCAAAAATCCATAATTTAAAAGAGTTTGATATAGGAAAACCTATTATTAACAGATTGAAAATTAAAAAAGCTGGAAATAAAATTGTTTTAAAATTGAGGGGCAAGAATTTCACAGGTAGAAAGGTGCTAATCAATGGAAACAGTAACGATCAAAGTAAAGGATCTAAAACTTCTATAACTTTATATCCAAGCACTTTACAGGCTGAGGTAATTAAGAAAAAAATCAGAAAGAAAGGTAAATCTATAAAAATAAAGCTAAATTTGTCTAAAGACATCGAAGCAAACACAGATGCAGTTCTTGTTCTAATTACTCCAAGAGGCATAGTTTCTTATCCATTTATAATCAGCCCAGGAAATCAGTAGTTTATACAAACGACAAAAGGCTTTCTTCTAAAAAATTTCTCTCAAACTTTTGATATTCCAATTCTGCTTTCTCCAGGAGAATTTCACAACATTCTTTATAGTCATCTATATTTTCTCTTTTGCCCGCCAGGTAAGACATGCTAACTTCTTTTAACTCATCAAGGAATCTATCATCTCCATTATTTAAAAGACATATTGCTGTGTCTGCATAAATGGACAACTCTTCATAATCTGCCCCTTGTTGGATCATTCTTGCAAATCCTATTGCAAAATCAACAGTACCTAATTCATAATCAGACAAATGTCTAAAATCTCTAGAAAAAATCTCAAGAGATTCAAGATCAGGATCAGCAGTTAAAATACATGAAAAGAAAAAAGTGTAATTTGCAAGCTCATCTTCTCCAAGACCAAATCTCTCCATATTATAAATAGTTCTATTTAAGATTCTTCTCTCATCTAAATAAGAGTTTTCTAATCTGCTCGCATAAGGGAACAAATCATTATTAATGCGAAGATTTCCATTCCACAACAGAAGAAGCTTTTGTACAGTAGGATTTATTAATGTTCTGCTTTTATTAAATGCTCCTGTATAAAATCTTGAATAGTGCTCTTCTGCTAATATAGTCTGATTTGAAAACTCTTTCCTTGGATCTTCTGAAACATAAAAATATGGACAATGTCCATAATAAACCTCTTTCTCTTTAGTATGATTGTCTACAACTATATATTTTGTTAGTTTATTTACACCTTGTGTACGCATTTATTCTTATAATTTCTTTCTTAAATCAAATATAGATTTTACATTAATGTTTTAAATGTTTCAAATAAACCTACCAGAAAAATGCAAATATACCTTTTGCCAGAGCTAACAAAAACTCCCCTGAATAAATAATTATTCTTCTCATTTTTAAAGCTCTTAAATTATCAATATTTTTCAACTCATGCTCATAAGAGAGTTCAAAAACTTGTCTTAACTCTCCTTCTTCTGAACCTCTTCTAACATCATAAGCAAAATCAATATCTTCAGGAATTTTTCTCTTTTCAACATAACTTTTAAAAGCTTTAAAAAAAATACTTAAAGAAAGATTTTCCCGAGCTAACGCTTCAGTGTAATCACAAAAACTTTCAATATTTTTTATTTCAACTTTGTTTCTACAAAAATCTAAAAAAATATCTGAGAACTCATTTAATTCTTCTGATAAGACTGGAATTTTCTCAAGAGTAATAAATGTTTGAGAATATAACTTTAAAACCTCTTCCTCCAGATTTAATTTAAGCAATTTACCAAGATTTATACCAAACATTGATTGAGCCCTCTCTCTAGAGGTAAAGTCTAAAACTTGAAGTGCATCAACAGTCCTATCAAAGAGGACTTTTACTTTTTCATCTGCTTTTAAACATATTTCTGCCAATTCATCTAAATTATTTTTATCTGCTTCGTTTGCATATCTTATCCAAGAACACACAAGAAAGCTCTTTTGCCACGGCATGAAATTGACTTGATTCATAATTAGAAAAAATTGTACTCTTGAAACTGGGTTTAATCAATATTTACATTAAATTCAAATCATAACTTATTTAACTTTAATCTAAATAATTCGCACCTTTGGGAGAAAGTAAATCTATAATTGTTTCATGCTTAACCGAAGACAATTTAATAAGCTTCTTTTAAGTAGTGTTTTTCTTCCTTATTATGGATGTTCAAGTTTAAAAAAACGAGATTTTGAAAATGGAGTTTTAAGACTAAATCTAGGATTTGAACCAGACACATTAGACTGGGCAAAAGCAACGGATTCATATTCTTTTGACATTATTGCAAACATAATGGTCGGACTAACTAAATATAATAATGAATTAAAATCCACTCCTTCAATTGCCAACAGCTGGGATATTTCAAAAGATGGAAAGTCTTATATCTTTTATTTAAATAAGAACTTTAAATGGACTGATGAAAAACCAGTTACTGCACATGATTTTGAGTATGCCTGGAAAAGACTCTTAAATCCTAAAACTGCAGGTCCATATGCATATTTAATGTATCCTATTAAAAACGCAAAAGACTTTAATTCCGGAATCATTAAAAATGAGAATGAAATAGGCGTTAAATCTTTAGATGATTACACTTTAAAGGTTGAGCTTGAAGCACCTCTAGCATTTTTTATAAATCTAACCTCTTGGGCAGTTTATTTTCCACAGAGAAAAGATATCATTGAGAAATACGGCGATGACTGGACAGAACCTAAAAACATAGTGTCATGTGGACCTTTTGCTTTAGAGAACTGGAAACATGAATATAAAATTACCTTGAAAAAAAATCCACTTTATAAAAACCCAGAGCCAGGAATTGATGGGATTAAATACTTTATCGTCCCAGAACAATCTAGCGGGTTTTCACTTTTTATGAATAATGAACTTGATTCTGTAGACTCAAGATCAATTCCTGTAAGCGAAATTGAAACGATAAAAAAAATGCAAGAAGCCAAATTTTATCCGCTTCTTAGAGGGACTTATGTAGGATTTAATTTACATAAACCACCATTTGATAATAAACTTATAAGAAAAGCTTTCAGTCATGCTATCGATAGAAATATTTTTCCAAAAATTCTGAAGCGTGGGGAGACTCCTACTACAAGCTGGGTACCGCCTCAACTCATAGATTTTTATGAAGAGGATACTGGCTGTGAATTTAATCCTGAACTTGCTAGAAAATTACTAAGCGATGTGGGGTATCCAAATGGCGCAGGATTTCCTAATATTTCTATGCTTTTTCCGACAAGAGAAGAAGCAAAATTAATTGCAGAAGCTATTCAATCTCTATGGCATAAAGTTTTAAATGTAAATGTAGGACTTGAAAATCAAGAATGGAAAGTTTATTTAAACACTTTACAAAAAGATCCGCCACCAATATTTAGAATGAGCTGGGGGGCAGATTACCCAGATCCAGACACTTTCATGAACTTATTTACCAGTTTTTCTGGTAATAACCATGGAAGATTTAAAAATCATTTATATGACAAACTGGTTTTAAATGCTTCAAGAACACTGGATTTAAAAAAGAGAAAATCCTTATATAAGAAAGCCCAGAAACTCCTCTTAGAGAATGAAGCAGTAATTGCACCTTTATACTTTAATACTCAAACCATATTAAACAAGCCGTGGGTAAAGAACTTTGAGTTTAATCCAATGGATTTAGTCTTTTATGAAAAAATTAAAATTGAAAACTAGGGATTTCCCTAAATAGTTTATTATGATTCTTTAATTATGTATTATCTTTAATGCTTTTTAATTCATAATCTACTGTTTTTCTTAAAGTTCACCTTCTAGGTTAAAAAAATAGTACTTTAATCTCAACAATTTCTTTAGGATTTCGTCTTTGTATTAGAAAATAATTTGTGCTATTAATTTATCTGGAAACAATTTATGCCATTTGATACAAAAAGATTTAAACAAATAATAAAATCTCAAGGTAGTAATCAGCTATCTGGTCTTTTTAACATAATCACAAATAACCTTCTAACTGCAACTGAAGTTCTTGGAAGTGAGCATAAAATTGATACGGTAGAAGAACTTGAAATAGTATCAAAAAAAGCAAAGTCTTTATCAAAAGAATTAGTAGCAAATTCCAGCAGTATTAATGATGAGTATATTACAGAAAAAATTTCAAATATAAAAGAAAAAATGCTTGAGCTTATAAATGACTTAACGTCTGAATTAAGCAAATTAGATCCCAAACAAAACAAAGATAAAAAAATTATTGAAGATATCATTTTAGCCAGAAGGTTACTTAGAGAGTCACAAAGAGGACTTTCTACACTTTAAATTTTACTGATTTAAAATAAGGTCTTCTGTATTCTCAGTAGCTTCAATTTCGCCATCTTCTATAGGATCTGGAATTGTTATTGCGCCGATATCTGATCCTTTAGGAGTTATTACGTTAAAGAGTTTTAATCCAGAGGTTAAGCTTCCCTCAATCTTTGCAGTTAAAACTATGCTTTTCTTTTTTACTGAAAGTTTTTTAATAGTAATCCCTGTATCTGGAGCAAAGGTTACATTAGTAAAGAATTTGGCTTTTCCTATAAGTTTTTCTATCTGACCATCAATAGATGCTATTTTAGTAATGAAATTATCTCCTGGTATTTTAAGGATAAGTTTTCTTCCAGAGCTTTTTATTTCAGCAGTTACAGGTGCATTAATCTGAGGCTTACCAATATCTTGACCTTTCACGGTAACATCCTTAGAGCGTAATATCTTCAGATCAATAGTCGCCAAAGAATTATCCCCATTAATTACCGATACAGTAGCATCTCCCTCGCTTGCATCTGAAGGAATAGTAATAGTAGTAATAAGTTTTAAAAGATCTCCTTCTGTAGTTTGGAATTTAAAGCTTTTGCTTTTAAGTCTTGCTTTTCTAGACTCTAGTGGAGTAACTCCATCAAAAAATCCAAGCCCAACAAGGAATGATCTTCCAGAACTATCAGTTAAAACTACTGTATTTTGGTTTGACAAATTTTCTTCAGTAAGAGTCGTTAAATCAGCCTGCCTGAAAGTAATATCACTAGCAAATGAAAATCCCTGTGGAACCTCCTGTTCATCACTCATGGCATCAAGACCATTCGTTTGCGGAATTTCTACACTTGCATCTTCGCCATCTGGTATAAATGGTGGATTTAAAATTTCAACTGAACCTACGGACGTAATGTCGAAATTAGGATCCTCCTCTTTTAAGTCATTAAATTCCATAATTAAACCATCTCCAAGGCTTTCAACATCCTCAGGCAGTTCAATTATTTCCTTAGAATTAGGCAGATTTTCATTTGTCTGAGTATCAAAATCAGAGAGAAGGGTTAAGCTTAACTCTAAATCAGATTCATTTCCATTTGAATCAATAGCTGTAATCGTTATTATATTTTTCCCTGGATCTAAAGCTACGGTTTGTTGATAGGTATTATTAGGAGAAATTGGCAATTCTTCTCCATCTACTAGCACAGAAGAAATACCATCAGAGTCTGTTACCTGGAAAGATATGTCTACATTTTCAACTCCCTGAAGAACTGATCCTTGTTGAGGAGATAAAACAGTAATTATTGGAGCAGATATATTACTCGATAAAGGGTTAGATATGTTTAAAACTGACTTGTTACCTGCTCTGTCAGTCACTGCTACTATTATAGGAGCACTCACTACGCTAGTACTAAAAGTAACAGATTCACTCCTGGTAAATTGTACAGGCATAGAATTAACGACTATATTAAATACTTCTGATCCTGTTCCATCAGCATTTCCAGTTATCATAAATCCGAGAGCTGATGATTCTGCACTTATTTGAACAGTAGGTAAAACTGTATCGATAACAACTGGAACTGAAGAAGTGGACTTATTCCCTGAAGCATCTTCTGCACTTACAGTAATTTCAGAGGAGCCATCTGAAGTAAAATCAACATTTGCCGAGAAAGAAAATACACTTGGTTTATTGCTGTCAGGAGTAAGCTCTGCTTTATTACCATTTACTAAAACTTCTTTTACTGATGAGCCTGTTCCATCTACAGTACCAAATACTCTAATAGTTCTTGCATTAAATGCTTTATTTGCCCTTGGAGAGATTATATTTATAGAAGGCTCTATAAAATCATTTGTAGTAGTTACATCACCAAAAATTACACCACTATACTTACTAATCACATCTGATACTGGAGAAAGAGACTGAGCTATTAACAAAATATCATATAGTCCTGATTTTGATATTGCAGGAGTTGTTCCTGAGATTGTTCCATCAGTTGATAGAGAAACATCACTTGCACATGTAACTGAATCTCCAAAACAAACTTTCACATTATTTGAGAAGCGGGAAGGATCTATAAATGAGCTTGCTGTAAAAGGAACACTTTGATTAAGAGGGACCTTAGTAATAGATATATTTTTTAAAATTGGTCCAAGATTCAGACCAGAAATTAAGGATACAGAAGGAAATTCAAACAGATTTGGAACTAAAGCATACCTTCCATTAGGATCTAAACTTATATCAGCCTCAGAAATATCACTGGATAGCTCAACTTCACTTACATTATCAAAATTATTAAAGTCTATCGTTTTTAAGAATTTTGTTCCTGTAGAAGTTTTTACAACTAAAACCAGTATCTTACTTTGATCAGGAGTAATGACTAAATCAAATACAATACTCCCATCATTAAAACTCTTAGAACTAACAGCAGAACCAGTGCCATCACCCAACAGTGTTGTCTTATAGAGCTTAAATCCAGAAGGATCACTTAATATATCACCTGCAGATACTATAGTCATTCCATCTGATGAAATTGTTGATAAAACAGGACCACCTAACTTAGGATCTAAGAATGTAGTAGTAATTTTGTTTAATGATAAATCTAATAAGTGAAAAGAATGGTTTCCTCCTAAAGAAGAAATAACTGCTTTTTGTCCATCATTACTAAAACGAATAACTTGCTGAAAACCTCCTGTGTCTAGATTTGGATCAATTGAAATGGTATTTAAAGTATTTAGATTTGGATCTACTATCGAAACTGATTTTGTCAATGGAACTACATGAGTTAAAACAAATTTATTAAACTGTGGGTCTGGACTTATAGTATCTGCAATTGCAGGTATTTTAGTTTTTTTTATGACTTGTCCATTACCAGAACTAATTGTTAATAATTCAGGATTTTGCTGTGCAGTTCCACTTAAAAAAATAGTTTGCCCAGCCAAATCTGCAAAAGACGGTGGAAAAAGATTTACAGAAGATACAGTATTTATCGGGGTTTCTAATCCTGATTCAATATCAACAACTCTTATTGCAGGTGGGGCTAAATCTGAGCTACCCCTATATACTAAAAGTTTTTTATTATCACTACTTAAACTAATTTGAAAGTTTGGATTTCCAGAACCACCTATACTTAAAGGAATTCTTTTTTCATCTGCAAAACCTGCAGATGAAAATTTGAGCTTTCTTAAATACACTTGAGGATTACTATCTGTAAAACTTGTATCTAAAACTACTACAAAAGATCCATCTCCAGCTACTGCTATATTTGATGGTCTCTGAAAACATGAAGTGTTATCACAGTTAGGTAATGTAGAAATTAATTGTGCATTTCCAATCTGTGTTGAAAGAAGAAATACGCTTAATAAAAATGTTAATCTGAAAAACATAACTTAAATTGCCTTTTTCTAAATATTTTGTACCAACCTAAGGGAATTCCTAAAGTGATATCTACCACATTATTTATATGTCTACATAAAACTTAAGTAGGATCCCTATAAAAAATTAAGTTTATGCATATATTGTTAACTCATTGGAGATAATAGTTTTTATTAAGCTAAATCCCGTATAATGATAGTCTTAAACTTTTTGGAGCCTGAAAAAAATGAATTCAAGATCAGCATCACGTGAAATTGTAGTTTTGGCCCTGCCACAACTTCCTAAGGAAGAAAGTAAATTAGAGAAGTTTGATTTTGATCAAATGTTATTAGCTCTCAGCCGATCATTAAGTGACTATGCAAAAAAAAATCTAAACTCAGTAATTGCCGATTTAATTAGAATGGAAAAATTTCTAATGACTTCCGAAATAGAACATCCCGACAATGAAGAACATACTAGTCAGATAAAACCAGTTTTAATTCCAGATACAGGCGTACTTAAAAAACAAATTGATTTAATAAAACTCTCTGCAACTGAGCTTTGGAATAGTCTTGAATTACCCGAATTAATTACTCATACAAAACAAGATGGCTCTATAGAATATGCAAAATGGCTTTTCAGTTCTTTTGTAAAGAATAAAGTAACTATCGATAACATAATAGAGGAAGCCGCTCAGAAAAGAAAAAGTGATAAGAAGTGGAAGCTTAACAGAATGGTTAGACTTGATAGAGATATTCTTAGAATAGCAACTACTGAATTAATTTATTCACCAGAAACGCCTATTGAAGTTATATGTGATGAGTCAGTTAAAATAGCTGATAAATATGGTGGGGATGAAAGCAAAAAATTTGTAAATGGCGTTTTACGTGACATCGTTGAACTTACCAGACAAAAAGTAAGCTAACTAAATTAAAGAGCAGACCTATAAAGTTTTTCAACCATTTCCTGAGTAATTGGCTGAAGTGGGTTAGTTAATATAGAAATGTCAGATAAAGAATGTTTTGCCATCTCAGGAATTTCAGTTTCTTTCACCCCACAATCGCTTAATTTTTTAGGAATAGATAAATCATTATTCAATTTTTCAATTTCATTTATAAAATTATCTCCTGATTTTTGAAGGTCAAACATCTCTCCTCCAAAAGCAATATTCATTGTCGCCAATTTATCTATAATCATATTTTTATTTATTTTCAAAACATAAGGAAGCAAAATAGCATTAGCAAGTCCATGAGGAAGGTTAAACTTTGCAGATAACTGATGTGAACATGCATGCACTAAACCTACAGATTTCTGATTAAATGCCATACCAGCAATTAGCGAGGCAAGAGACATATTGATTCTGGATTTTACATCTTTTCCATTAGAAAAAGCCGTTCTTAGATTCTGTGATATTAAAGTAATTGCTTGAAGACAAAACATATCAGCAACAGGATTTATCCTGGGTGAAACAAAAGCTTCTATAGCATGAGTAAGTGCATCCATTCCACAATATGCTGTCAGTTTTGGTGGACAGCTCATAGTTAATTCAGGATCTACAAGTGCAATAGTTGACATTAATGGGTAGCCTAAAACAGTAACCTTGTCTTCTTTAGTAGTAATCATAGCGACAACAGAGACTTCTGATCCAGTACCACTTGTAGTAGGAATACTAATCTGATGTGGAAGCATTTCATGAATTGCCATAATGCTAGAAGTAGAAGCTGAATAGTCTGAGATTTTACCTCCCTGTTTATAAAGAAGTCTGAGCACTTTTCCAGTATCTATAACACTTCCTCCACCAATACAAATAACTACATCTGAAGATGTAGCCTTATACTTTTCAAGAGCTTTCAGAATAGTTTCTTCTTTTGGATTAGGTTCAACTTCGCTGAATATTGTAGACTTAATGCCACTTAAACTTAGGTATTTTTCTACTTTCCTTACAGTTCCTAATTGTTCTAAATGTGGGTCTGTGATTATAAAAGCATTTTTTGCTTTTATAAAAAGTGAAAGAAATCCTATTCTATTTAATGCACCAAAACCAAAAACAACTTGTGGAACAAAACTAAAACTAATAACACCATTATCTAAGATTTGACCCTTTACAGTCGGATCAATAATTGGAAGATTAATATCATCTGAATCTTGCATGGTTAATATTGTACCTTGAAAACAAAATATTTATAAGAATGTTTTTAACCTGCTTAAATCAAGGTTTCCACCGCTTAAAATAACAACTGTATTTTTCCCTACAGGAATTTTATGTTCTAAAAGTGCCGCTATAGTACACGCAGCAGAAGGTTCTACTAGAAGTTTTTGTCTTTCTAAAAGCATTAAAATAGCTTCTTTTGTTTTTTCATCTGAAATAGTAAAAATATCATCAACATATTCTTTAGTTAGATTAAAAGTAATATCTCCCACCCTACAAGCAGAAAGCCCTTCTGCAAATGAGGTGATTTTAGGTAAAGGAACAATCTTTCCAGATTTAAAACTTTGAAACATAGAATCAGCACCTACTGTTTCTACACCAAAAACTTTTACATTCTTCTTTATCTGCTTTATTACAGAAGCCATTCCTGAAATAAGTCCGCCGCCACCTATTGAACATATAACAGTATCAACTTCTGGCAAATCTTTAATTATTTCAAGAGCAATAGTCCCTTGCCCAGCAACAATATCAATATCATTAAATGCATGAATATGTTCATATCCTAACTCTTTCTGAAGATGAAAAGACTGATCCAATGCATGCTGTAACTCAGTTCCATGTATAACTATCTCAGCACCATAGCTCTTGCAAGCATTAATTTTACAGTCTGGAACACCTTCAAACATTACTAGAGTAGATTTAATCCCAAGTTTTTGTCCTGCATATGCTACACCCTGAGCATGATTTCCACCAGAGGCAGCGACTAATCCTTTAATATCTTTTTTTTCTCTTAAAACCTTTAAAGTTTTATTTAATGCACCACGAGGTTTAAATGAGCCTGTTTTTTGCATGTTTTCAAGTTTTAAAAAAATGTTTGTTCCTATTAGTTCACTAAACGTAGCAGTAGAAATAATAGGAGTCCATACCAAATAAGGCATTATAGATTTATGAACTTTTTCAATCTCACTTAAGTCTAATTCTTTATACATAAAAGATATAATATCATTTATGAAAAGAAATATTAAAGATATATTAGAAACTATTGATAAGGACTATCTTAATTTACTATTTGATATAGGAAAAGTTTCAAGAACTATTAACCAGAAATCTTATCTTGTAGGTGGCATGGTAAGAGACTTACTTCTTAACCACAATAATTTAGATATAGATATAGTAGTAGAAAACAATGCCGGACTTCTTGCCGAAACTCTAGTAAAAACTTTTAAAAATTGTGAGCTATCAGCAAAACATGATAGATTTCATACTGCAAAAATAATTTTTACTGTTAATAATAAGAAAATTCCTATTGACCTGGCTAGCACAAGAACTGAAACATATGAATTTCCAGGAGCTCTTCCAGATGTTAAACGTGCTGAAGAATTAAAAGAAGATCTAGGCAGAAGGGATTTTACGATTAATGCACTTGCGGTTTCTCTACTCCCAGAAGATTTTGGAGATATCTTTGATTCCTTCAATGGTTTAGAGGATCTTAAAAGTAAAAAAATAAGAGTTGTTCCTAATGAAAATATTTTTACTGATGATCCTACTAGAATGATAAGAGCAATTCGATTTGCTACAAAATTTGGGTTTGAGATAGAAAAAAACACTAGAGAGCTCTTAGATAAAACTATTAAATCTGGTCAATTTGACAACCTTATAGAAAAAATTCGTGGTGATAGAGTAAAAATAGAAATCAAATATTTGTTTAATTTACCAAACATAGAAAAAGCTATAAAAATATTTTTTGAGTCTGGGGTTTATAGAATTGTAAATTCAAGTATTAAAAATTCTTGCAGACACATTACATGCAACATGCCCACAACAGGCATTGTTTTAGATCAATGGCTAATCTATCTTGCTTTCATTATTAAAGATTTAAATACTAATATCCAAGAAGAAATAATGAAAAATCTACAAATGACAAATAATGAAATTAAAATTATTTCAAGTGGATTTAATGCTTATAAAGCATTAGCAGAAAATAGGAATTTAGATGGCACATTTGTTTATAAGCTTCTTAAAGGATTATCTCCTGAAAGTATAGAAATAGTAAAAAAGCTCTGTAAAGACATTGCATGCAACGCCTCTCTTGTAGATGAATATCTTGAAAGAACCTCTAAAATAAAATTAGAAATTAGTGGTCAGGACTTAATATCCATGGGAATCCCCTCTGGTAAAAAAATTGGTGAGATTATGGATAAGATTCTTGAGCTAAAAATTAAAAATCCTAAGATGACTAAAGAAGATGAACTTAAAGAGGTTAAAAGATTTATTTAATATCAGCTTTTGGTAAGAATTTCTCTTCAATCTTTAAATTTTTCTTTTTAATCCATTTAAATGTTCTTCTTGCATGACTAATAATTTTCTTTTGTTCTTTTGTATTTCCTTCTAATTCAAATTTAAAATACCTCGGTCCACTAGGAGTAAGAAAAGGAATAAATAAACGGCTTTTTCCAAAAGTGTCAGGAATAATTGTAATAGCTCCGCTTACAGTATTTGTAACTTTATTTTTTATTGATTCTTTTGATTTTGATTTTACTTGATCTTTATTCATACTGGTTACAGGTAAAAATCCATAAAATCTAAGACTCATAAAAGATTTATTTAAATCTATAAACCCATATGCATTAAATAATAGATCTCTTGCTCTATAAATAAATTCTTTTGTTTCAATATAGCCTTTCTTTAAATTAAAAGTTCCTTTAACATTATTAAAACTTCCATCCTGGTATTTAAAGAATAGTGAAAAAACATTGGTTACATTTAAACCAAAAATTCCACTTGAAAATATATTTGAAACCTGAAGAACTTTCTGTAATAACCCTAATTGTCCTATTTTTCCATCAGTAATTGTAAAAGATATAACTCCATCAGTGTTTTTTATAATTTCATCTTTTTCTTTTCCTTTGCCGGAAATTACAAGCGCAAAATCTGTTTTTCCAGCTATTTTCGATGTGTCTGTTATAGACAAAGAGGCTAAAGAAGGAAGATCAATATTTTTTCCACTAACATTGAAATCAAAACCTCCATCTCTAGGATCATAAAAACCAAGTCCTGAAATACTTCCTTGAGTACTAGTTAGAATAAATTTATTTACATTTATAACAGGATCTACATAATTAGCTGATAAAGATAAAGTATCAGTTGTTAATTCAGCAATCATAATATTACTTGCTTCAGCATTAAATATTCCATTCATGCCATCAAAGAATGTACTAACTTCTCCATTCATTGCAGTTAATTTTCTTCCATTTAATTCAGGGAGCTCCACATCATAAACCATTGCATAGCTAGAAACTTCATACATAGAAGCAGTACCATTTATCGACCCATTTAACTCAATCATTCCCCAAACTTTAAATCCCATAAGAGGAATAATTGGTTCAGTAATCATAAAAATCCCCGATGGCTCATCCGTTGCAAAAAATAGCATAATTTGTGGTTCTTTCGAAGCAAGATCTTTAATGCTCCCCATTGTAGTTAAAGAAAGTTTATTTGTTTTTATATTTAAATTATTCAAGTATAAATTTAAATCTTCAGAATCAAAATCAAGATTTGCCGTTACAGCATAAGACTTATTCACTGGTTTCTTTAAAAATCCAGGGAATTCAAGAAGAAGCATTTCATCAAGAATTGAAACTAAATTAACATTTATATTTGGAAAAGCTATATCAAAGTCTGCTTGTGTAGGTATTATTCCTTCTGAATATATAACATTCATTAGCTCGGGATTAACAACCATTACAAACTCTTCAGGATCCAGATCTATATTTAGTTTTCCCATAATCGTATAATCAGGATTTAAATAGTTAAATACTGCTAAATCACAATTAAATTTATTATTATTTCCTACTGAACCCATAAATCCAAGAATATTAATATCCTTGTCACCGACAGCAAGCATTCCAGAAAGGTTATTTATATCAAATGGTAAAGTCTTATATCTGAAAACACCATCTCTAAAATTTAAACTTCCAGTTACTAAATCAGGCTTTAAAGAAAGATCGAGCGATGCATATCCTATTAGTTTTTCAACAGCTTGAGCTTGAACATCTAAGGAAGATGTTTTAAGCTGATCTTTTATATAACTCCAAAAATTGCTAATTTCAATATCTCCAGTAACAAGTCTTACATAAGGCTTAGGTATTGTAAAAAGATCTTTTACGATACCACTCACTTGAAAATTTGCTTCTTGAATCTTTCCATTTAAATTTTCTATTAAAATATCTGCTCCTTGAAATTTCAATTCTCCTGTTAAATTCTTAATTTTGTCTGCAAGGTTTGGAAGTCCAAACGACACATTGTTAATAAACAACGTCCCATCTAGCAAAGGCTTAGAAAGAGTTCCAGCTATTTTTAGATTTAAATCACTTGCTTCTCCAGTTATGGTTTTTGCGACAGGGCTAAAAGGAGTTTTTGCAGTTACCTGAGAGAGTAGGCTCGATAATATCTTTAAATGTTTTGCTGAAAGAAATAGATTTATTTTTTCATCTTCTCTTAAAGAAAAATTCCCTTGAACAGAGAATGGTTCTTTATTAATTAATCCACCAAGGTTATCAAATATAACCTGTCCTCCATCTAAAATGAGATTTCCATTTATTTGTCCAACATCAATAGGATCTTCACTTAAAAGAAGAGCTCCAACATTTCTAAATCCAATACTTCCTTTTATCTCCGGCGAGTTTGTCTTTTCTATATAAACCTCTAGATTTAAATCAAGCTTACCCTCAGGCACAATAGAGCTTAACAAAGAAGACTGAAGCCCTGCTTGTGTAATTAAATCTTTCAGGAGACTAACATTTAAATCTTTCCCAAGTAAATTAAATGAAGTAATAATTTTCCCACTATCAACAAAACCCATAATAGTAAGAGGAATTAAGTCTATAGGAATATTTAAATAATCAATGTTTAAGATTTCATTATTTAAGGTAAGTTTTCCATTTAAACCTTTTATAGCACTTAAAAATCCCGAATCTTCTGTTAAATTAAAATTATCTAATAAAATTGTTCCAAAATATTTTGGCTGAAATTGATTTCCCTGCAACTTAAGATCTAATGTAACAAAGCCATCATCATTAATTGGTTCTATTCTTTGGCGCGTACTTAAAGGGAGCAAAGAAAGTGGCAAGTATGGCTTAACAGATTTAAAGTTAAATCTGTTTGTTTTAAATTCTAAATTAACTTCTGGTATTTTCTTTGACCAATATAGAATATCTCCTTTTAATTCATATACCAATTCATCTATTGATGATTTAAAGTTAATAACTTTAATTTTATCTTTGTCTACTAATGCCCTTAAAATAAAATTTGTTTTTGGTATTTCAATCTTTTGTTCAAGATCTTCTATAGCAAATTTAATAAATAGTTTATTTGTTACAGTTCTACATCTTAAATTTATTTGAGGATCCTTTTTCTTTTTATTTGCAATTAAAACTCCACTAAATTCACCTTCAAGATCATTTAATACTGGACCTTTAATTAAATTGTTCAAATATGCATAAAAGTTAGAAAGTTCTATCTTTCTTGCCACCAAGAAAAAGTTAAACTCATCTTTATTCCAGTTAAATTTCTCAGATTCTGTATACTTACCTTTTAATTTAAAGAATGATTGCTCTTGTACTGCTCCAACTCTTGCTGTTAAATCTATTTTTCTCTTTTTAGAATATGGCTTGATTTCCCAATTGACATTTAGATCTTTGTATAAACCTTTTATTTTTTTTACTCCAGAGTTATCAACAAGATAAATAATGGAGTTATGTAATTTTAAATTATCTATTTTAGGTGGTGGTCCTGGAGGAAAGATAGCAACCAAATTTAACACTCCTTTTCTGTCAAAAATAGCATTTAAATATAGGTTTGTTGAGTCGATACTATAGAAGTGAGAGTAATGTCCTTGAATTATATTTCTTATATCCCACACAAATCTTGTAGGACCAGCTTGTAATACGAGGTTATTATCATGGTCATAAAGAGAAATATCCGAAGCTAAAAATCCAAACTTTAAACCTTCCAAGTCCCAGCTTAAATCACCTAATTTAACTACGCAAGTAAGTTGATCTTTTAAATTAGTTTCAACAAGTTTTTTTAACCGATTTACATCACCAAAATAACTTAGAAAAATAGCTAAAGCTATACTCAGCACTATAAAGGACCAAATAAAAATTCTTATTAAGATTTTGAATTTTGACATTTCAAATTAATTTCAAAAGAACTTCATTATTTAGAAACATTCCTTTATCAGTAAGATGAACTTTTTCCCCATTTAGTTCTAAAAAGCCTTCTTTTGATAAATCATTTAACATTTCTGTTATATAAACAGGGCTTTTTGTACTTACTTTTTTAACCAAAGTCAAATCAAATCCATTGCTTAGTCTTGAATTTAGCATTAACTTTTCAAAATTATAGTTTATCGGATAATCTAAAACATTTTCAATATTTGGATTTAAAATATATGAATTCAAATCTTTTGTATTTGAAGTACGAAGTCCATTAATAAACCTATGAGCACTAACACCAAAAGCAAAATATGCATCAGCAAACCAATAATTCAAATTGTGCTTTGATTCATATCCAGGAATTGCAAAGTTACTAATTTCATAATGAATAAAATCATTATCTTTGAGGATTTCACATAAAGATAAATAAAATTCATAAGCAGTATCATCTGGTAATAGTGATTTTGGATCTTTGTATATATGTTCAAAAGGTGTACCAGGTTCTATAATCAAAGAATAAGCAGAAATATGTTTTGGTTTATACTCGAGAGCTTTTTTTATACTGTTTATCCATATTTCTTTAGTCATGCCAGGAACAGAAAAAATAAAGTCTAAATTGAAGTTTTCAAATCCAGAACTCTTTGTAATTTCAATAGCTTCAATCGTTTCTTCAATAGAATGCTTTCTACCTAAAATCTCTAGAATCAATGGGTCAAAGCTTTGAGCACCAATACTAATTCTATTTACACCTAATTTATTATATCCAGATAAATGTTCTTTCTTTACTGTTCCTGGATTTGCTTCCATAGTTATTTCACAATCATTAGAAATATTAAAATAGTTTTTTAATTCAGCAAAAAGTGTTTCATAGTATTCTGGTGGAATCATTGAAGGTGTGCCTCCTCCAATAAAAATAGTTTTAATATTTGACTTCTGTTTATTTTTCTTAGAATTTAAAAACCCGTTCTGATAAGCTTCACACTTTGTTTTTATTTCACTAATTAATGCATTAAAATATTTGTCAATTTGATCTTCTTTATTTGCCCACGAAGCAAAGTCACAGTAAGGACACTTTGTCTTACAAAATGGGATATGAATATAAATGCTTCCTATACCGCCATCCATTATTTGCCATCCAATAACAAGGCACCATGAGTAGTAGCACCTATATCTAACTTTACTGCAATTTGCTTTGTTTTCAAGTCAATTATTGAAATTATATTTGTGGTTTCACTTGTAATAACCAAATAAGAATCATCTTTTGTTAAGGCCAAATCACCTGGAAATTGTGTTTCTATGGGTAAATCAATGCTTTGTGTAACCTCTTCTTTTGTTAAATCAACAATACTTATATTATTTGATTTTGCATTAGCTACATACAAAAACTTTCCATCTGAAGAAATTACCCCTGATACAGGCGTATCCCCCACAACAATTTCTTTTAACACTTTAGCTGAAGATATATGAAACTTAGATATTGATCCTTTATTTCTCAAAGTAATAAATGCATATTCATTATTTAAGTCAGTAATAATTTTTTCAGGTCCTCCTTTTATAGGAATACTTTTCCTACCTGAAAAATTATTCTCATTTAACAAAATAAGTTTGCCAGTTGCAGGACAGGTAATTGCTATTTGATTTGTTTTTTTAAAAAACGCAACGCTATTAGGCCCTGGTATTAAATTGGTACCATACAAATATTTCTCTTCATTTAGACTATAAGCACTTATATCATTAGAATAACTATTTAAAACATATATTTTCGAATGATCCTCAGATATTTTTACATCAATAGGATTAGACATACCCGGAAGATTAATTTCATGTGATTTTAAAATGTTTGTATTTATTACAGAAAATTTATAAATCTTATCTCTCCCAAAATCTGTAACATATAAATTACTGTTTAAATAAGCTAGCTCATATGGCGCACCTTTAGTTTCAAAATGGTAAATCATGGAAAGATCCATTAAGTCAAAATGCACAACTTTTCCAGTGTCTGGACTGGTTAAAAACAAATATCCAGTAGCATTATGGAGATTTAAATCTGGCTTTTTATTAGCTTCATCTATCGTTAAAGGTAGATCTCCTACTAAAAATTTATGTTCTTTTTTTAATAGTAGATTTTCAGGGACTACTAAGTCTTCAGGAAATCTTAATTTCATGAATTCACTTCTAAAATCTGATGGTATTTCATGGACATTTAAAATTGTAAAAGTATTATCCTTCTGCATTAATAATCTTACATAAGCTATCCCGTTAGATAAAATTAATGCTCTGGGTGGATTTATTTTAGTACCATCATATACACTATAAACTATTGATAGTTTTTCTACTTTTTTTATTTTATCCGGTATTAAAGGTAAGTAAATGTTTTTTGAACTGACAAATGAATTATCAATCTTAAAAACAGGTTTAAGAAATTTTGATCTGATTAAAGTTTCTACTTCATGTTGATAGTTTTCAATGCTTGCATAAGTAGCATTTAAAGTCAAAAATATTATTAATACAAGAATACTGTATTTCATTCTGCGTAGTTTCAAATTTCTATTCCAAATGTGATTATTTCAAAAGGATTCACCTTAAAATTAGCAAGATTAATTTTATCTACAAATTCTTCATTTAAATTAATTTGGATAATTTGTTTGAATTTAAAATTTAA
Source organism: uncultured Gammaproteobacteria bacterium (assembly GCA_964602915.1). GTDB lineage: Bacteria > Cyanobacteriota > Vampirovibrionia > 2-02-FULL-35-15 > 2-02-FULL-35-15 > CAZRTB01. Next base: position 432,241 of record CAZRTB010000001.1, read on the forward strand.
GTTTAAAAAGCAGTTTTCAAGTGTGTGTTTTGATGGATTAAATAGTCTCAGAACATACATATTGCCAGAGTCTTCACTTCTTTTTAATGAGCTTAAAAGGAGATCGCTTGAAAATGTAATCAATGAAGAAGTATCTTTAGGACTAATTGATTGGCTGGAAATAATTTGTGTCTGATATTTAAGCGACTCATGGTGAACATTAGAATTCAGGGTGTTAGCTAAATGGGGCAAAATTGCATATTTAAACTCTATTTCTCTATTACATTGAGCTGAGGGGGTTTGAATTAAAGAATGGGATTTTACAGTTGATAGTTTTCCAACTGCTCTAATTAGATTAACAACAAATCCATTTCCATCTTTATAGAGCTCATAATCAGCAAGTCCTCCTCCAAAAAAAGCCAGACCAGAAATCTCATCATTGTGATCTATAAAATTATAAAGAGGTTGGGTATAAGAACAATTTGTCCAGCTTAAAGGTGGTCTTGCTCTATCTATAATCCCAAAAGGAGTATCTGCTGTTATAGAGTTAATGAGAAGTTTTGTGGGGAAATGTAGTCTTACTCTTTTATTCTTTAATGCATTGGAAATGTTTGTTTTAAAGTCTATCCTGTGTGAGTTTTTACAACATACAATTTCTATACTTATTTTTGTATTTTCATATAAAGACTTTAATACAAAGATTTTTCTAAATTTATTGTTTTCAATAATTTTTATATCCCAGTTAAAGTCTGTTGAAATAATAGATTTAGAATCTGGCTTAGATATAAAATTGTATTCATCTCCTATATCATCTTCAATTTCCAAAAAGTGAATGTTCTCAAAGTTAAATTTTTGACCTGTTATAGATAAAGTACCATTTTTATTAATAGTTAATTTATAAAAATCATTTTTAAATTCCAATGTCAAGTCCTGAGTCTCTGGCTGAAGTTCATCATTTGCTGGTTTTATTTCATAACTGGATAATGAAAACGGTTTAAGATCAGCATTAAAAATTATTTTAATTTTCTGAAGCGCTTGTAATAGAGGGACTTCACTTTTCTGTCTGATCATTTTCTCCATTTTCTTATTTTCAACAATAATGACTTCAACTTTTTTACCATCTTTAAAAATATTAATATTTTTAATTCCTTCTTTATTTATCGTAGGTACTGCTGAAGGATTTTCAGCAAGTGGACCTAAAGGAATCTCAAGGTCAACTTCAATTAATTCATTTCTTTCATAGTTTGTCAGATTAGTTAGGTTTAAATAGTTAGATGGTTCTATAAAATTGTTCTTATTAGATTTTATTTTTTTACTTATAAGCTTATCTACGACTTGATCAACCTTTAAAAATCTTGACTCCATTTCACTATGAACTTCATCTAAAGAACATCCACAAATGGAATCATGAGCATGATTTTGAATTAAAAGCTTCCATGCATATTTCATTTCATCAAAGGGGTAATAGCTTTTTTCTATAAAGTTTGAAATGGATGATAACGGTTCAAGTATTTTTTCTAACTTTGTTTGAATCTTATAGTTCGAAAGTTTAAGGTAGACCCTTGAAGACAATGTCCCATTTAAAATATATTTATTATTGTCGTCTCTAAGCTCTCCATAATATATAGGGAATTCATTTATTTTTGGACTGTTCAGGATTTCATTTATTGCATCCTTTAAATTACTAATTTTAATATTTAGTTTTCCATTAGTTTCTACATTTTTTAAAGCTTCTAATAAATCAGATTGTGGGAATAAATGGTCACATCCATTCATTAAAAGTAAGTTATTAGAAATAAGTGTATTAGTTTGAGTGTTATAAATTTTTTCAAGGTATTTTTTCAGATCATCTTTATTAGTCGGAAGCCTTTGAGCATTGTTATACCAATGAGTTAAAGAAATAGCTAAAATAGAATCTCCATTTAACCCATACCATCTATGCTCTGACATACTATCTTGAATACCTCTACCGACAACAGCAGAGTTAATATTAAAATTTTTAAAAATCTGAGGAAGTTGTGCTATCTGTCCAAACTGATCAGGTAAATATCCTACTAGCATTGGCTCACCAAACTTTTTACAATCTCTAATTCCATACTTGAGATTTCTAATAGTCGCCTCTCCGCTAGATAAAAACTGGTCAGACAGAACATACCAAGGTCCAATAATTATATTTCTTGATTTTATAAATTTAGTTAATTGATCCTCTTTATAAGGCTTTATCTGAAGATAATCTTCTAAAATGATTGATTGACCATCTAAATGAAAGATAAAATTTTTGTTTTGTTCTAAAATATCTAATAGATTATCAATAAGTTCTACAAGCTCTAATCTAAAAACCTCAAAAGGCAAATACCACTCTCTGTCCCAGTGTGTATGTGAAATAATATGAAAAGTGATCTTATCAGCAGTAGTCATATAAATAGCTTCAAAAAAATTTCCTATATAACATTTATAGTGTACTTTATTACAGCTGTTTTTGCATGGATAAATTTAGCATTTTCTCAGCTAACTGGAAGGATTTACTTTCCTTTAAAGAGCTATACAACTGTTTTTAATAAGCCTGAGGTTCAAAATTTATCAATGATCTCAGACAGTATTTATAACGTTTCAGGATTCAAAGCTATTATAAATACCTCCATCCCTTACAAAATAATTGATGATATTTATTTTATAGTTCTCTCAGTTTTGTTAAGTATCCTATTTATTAAGGGTTATAAGCTATCTGAAAAAATTGATAAGCTAGAGATCGTAAAATGGTCTTTAATTTTTAGCATCCTTATGGCTATTTCTATCCCTGCGAATTCCTCTGACATCTATGGATATATTGCCAGGGGTGCACAACAAACCATTTATCAACAGAATCCTTACTGCCATACTGTAAGTGAAATAAAAGGTTTTATAAAAAATCCGCTATTCTGTAATTTTATGTGGCCACATCAGCCCACTACTTACGGACCTATTTTTATTTCATTTGCCAAGTCAATTCTTTTATTAAGTGATAATAATTTTCTGATTTCATTTATAAACTTTAAGATTTTAAATTTAACAATTTTTGTATTTGTACTATTCTTTCTAATAAAAAGACTTGACAGTAAAAATCTTTATTTAATTGCCTGGAATCCATTAATTTTAATTCATGGGATATGGAATGCTCATAATGATTTAATTACAGGTACATTAATTCTAGTAGGGCTATATTTAATAGTTAAAGAAGAAAGATATTTTACTGGTTCATTTTGTCTTACTGCTGGAATAGGAATTAAATATGTACCGGTATTTTTAATTCCTTATTTAATTTTCAGATTTGTTAAAGATAAAAAAGCTCTGATAAATATTTCAATGGGAGTCCTTTGTGGAATAGTTTTAATTTCAATCTTTTCTATTGAATACATTTCTACATATGAAAAAATAAATCCTGAAACCTCTCATAGACTGTTGTCAAATGTAGACCTGGTTCACAAATCATTAATTGCAATGATATTTACAGCGACCAAATACTTCATAAGATTAATGAATTTTAATGTTGATATTTTAATACTATTAAAAATTCTTAAGTATTTATTTTATGGAGGATTCTTGTTTTTCTATATATTTAATTTCTCAAAAAAAAGAGAGCTTATATATGACTCTACTTTGATATTATCAATATTTTTCTTATTCACAATTGCAAAGTTTCATTCCTGGTATTTGATGAATTTTCTTTTTCTAATGCCATTACTAAAAGAAGATTCCACTCTCAAGAAACTGCTGTTTATTATTTCTGTTTTTCATATTTTTTCAATTACATTTATTGATCAGGCAAAAATACTAAATTTTATATGTTTAACACTTATACCAATCATAGTTCTATTAAAAAAAGACAGTTTAAATAAATTCTGCAACAGGAGCTTCTTTTAAAGAAATGAGCCATTCCTTTACATACAATAACGCCAAGCAATCATCTTGATTGTATTCAATGCTAAGATCTAAGAATTTTCTATCTTTTGTTTCAAGGTATGTACTATACCAACACATTGACTGCATTGCATTAGCTGATTTATTTCTCCATTTAAACCCTAATGATTTAGCTATATTTTTAAGTGAATAGCTACTAACAGGCATTATCACTGCATTTTTAACAATTTTTTCTACATTAACAAGATTTACTCTCGGTAAAGATTGCCACTTCTCATTAAAAATAGATTGTTCATAGTGTCCAAAATGATAGAAAGGGTACTCAATATTTTCATTTAAATAACTTGAGAGGTCACTTAGAAATTGTTCTTCACTATCAAGCAAAATGCTAGTAAAAATCTTTTCTTTTCCATTCGTTTTTAATAGTCCTACGAGATAATCTGTCCTTGACATTTCAGTAGACTTTTCATCCATAACCAGATCACTCTCAAAATCAATATAGATCTCCCACTCACTTTCATCAATTTCAGGCTTAGCTTTCAGATAAATCTTTTTATTGCTTAGACATTTTGCCTGTATTAAAATATCTTTTCTTTTTTCTGCAGATATTTCTTCTATCGTAATCAGATCTTCTTCTGTACAATTAGCTAAATCTTTATAATTTTTTATGTCTATTTTTTCCAGTGCAGACTTTATTTTTCTATTCACCCCTGCAATCAAAGATAAATCATTGTTTTTACTTGCTTCAGGCAGGCAAAAGTCATACCACTGACACATCTGACAATTTGAATCGATAAATAATGGGGGAAGAGTTTCTTTATCACTAAAGATTTTATTTGTTTCATTTATTGAGTAGACTACATTCTTGGGTAAGTTATAAAAATATTTAATTTGAAGATCAAGATCTAACAACAAAAGTCCACCATATAACGGTGTAAATCCCTGCACTTCCCCTAAAAGATATGAATAACTTGCAAGCTGGAAAAGATACCTCTCTTTTGCAGTACTTGCCCCCTTTATATCAACAGCATAATAATAGTAGTCTCCTAACAGAGAGAAGCCTTTTGCCTTAATTAGAAAATCTGGAATACCAACCAATTCATCATTTTTTAAAACTCCTTGGTAGATGGTTTCAACACCTTTCTTCATTAACTCTAAAGTAACCTTAAGTCCTGTTTCATAATCCCCAAGCTTATATTTAGGTCTTTCATATTTAAAGAAATCAACTACTGTTGACTCATAACTTCTCCCAACTTTCCATAATTTTCTTAAAAAATCACTTGGAGGCACCTTAAGTGACTCATCACCATATTCATTTAAAAAAACAAGCCTGGGACATTTATTAAAATTTATTAATTCTGTTACACTTAATTGCATTAAATTAGGTTAGCAAAAATATATCCTTCTCAAAATATATTGAAACTATTTTCCACCAGGTGTTCTTCTATGGAATGCATTGCCACCACCAAATCCTTTTGATGGATTACCACTAAATTTATTAGGGTTTGAGAATTGACTAAAAGGTTTAGGTGCAGGAGGTTGAAATCCTTTTTTCTTATTTTCTGAATTTAGTTTTTCATTAGGATTATCTTTTTGTCTTTTTTGATCTTTATTACCCATGATTTATGACTCCTATATTAATCTTACCCGATTTTGCACTGATTTTATCGAATTTATTTAACCAAAGAAGGCTTCAATCTACCCCACAAAAAAACAAAATCGAGATTTTCTCTCTTTTTATCTCTCATTACATTGTACTTAGCCGATGACGGGATTTGAACCTGCGACCAACTGCTTACGAAGCAGCTGCTCTACCAACTGAGCTACATCGGCATTTGCTTTGTATCATTTCCCAACTGATTGGGAATTCAGACATATTCATTTTACTGGATTCCTGCTTTTGCGGGAATAACATCCCCTAAACAAGCATTTCACTCATTTTTGCTTTAATATCTTGAAAAACATCTTGGGGTTCTTTTGTAGCATCAACTTCTATAAATCCATATTCTTTTGACATATTATTTAATTCATCTATTACTTTGCCCTGATAATTTACAAAACTTTCATACAAATCTGCCCCTAACCTAAGATCCATCCCTGACTCCCAGTGATTGAATCCATTACCTGCAAGAACTCTTGGGATTAAATCCTTTGGTGAGATTTTTAAATAAAAAACAATGTCTGGTTTCAAAGCAATCCCGTAAATCTCTTTTATCCACTCTTTATCAACACCTCTAACAACTGCACGAGCTATCAGAGAATAAATATATCTGTCATTTAACACAATAAAACCTGCTCTAAGAGCTGGAAGTATCTGCTTTTCAAATCTATCAGCAAAATCCGTAGTATAAAAAAGACTAAGAGTTATAGGTCCTAATGTATTTCCTTCCTTTGCCATTTTTATACCTTTACCAGCAAGCTCAGATCTTGCAGTACCAGTGTCTACAACTGCATGCCCCTGACTTTCAAGCCATGACCTCAACATTACAGCCTGAGTAGTTCTACCTACTCCATCAGTACCTTCAATTACAATAAGTTTTCCTGGATATTCTTTTTTATCCAGTTTGTATGAGCTTAATCCGTAAAAATCTAATTTTGTCATTCGTAAAATTCTCTATAAATTAGAATAACAAAATTTCCTCTATACTGCAATTACTATTTGCCTTTACAAGTATATTCTCTCTATGGTCTAATTTAATTGTGGTTATTCAATTCTTATTATCAAGGAAAACTCTGGGGAAATTAAGATTAGTATTAAATAATCCTCTAATTATAACTTGCGACAAAATTACCCATAATCCAAGAACAATTAAAACTTCTCTTATAAAAGAAGCTGTTGAAAACATAAATATTGTTGATATTGAAGAGGATAAATTATCGGACCTGATTTCAAGTTCAATTTCTTTTATAGTAAAAGATTTCTTTCTCTACATGCATCAAACAGGATTATATAATAGACAATTTAAGTTATGGGAAACGCTTGCAAAATTAACAAGCGCTGAAGTTTTCCAAGTTCAAGGTGGAATTTTTAAGAAAAAAGATTTAAATTGCTATATTATTGATTTTTTTATTGATCCTAAATCTTCTCCGTCCATAAAAGTAATAATAAATAATGAAAATAAAAATAGTGGTTTTTATGATGATTTCAAATTTTACTTAGATCGATTTGTGGCTTATAACTTTGGGAAGTTAAAAGGTCTATTTTATTTATCTAAAGAAGATATGGATCAAGATACAATTTCAAAGCTTGAATTTCTGACAGAGGTCTCAGATCCTATTTCAAAATACGAATCAGTAGTTTCTTCAAAGAATGTAACATTGAACATTATTAACTTTAGTAATATTGACCAAACGTATAGATTTGATCATTTGTTTCCAGATTTAAAAACAATTAGAACAAAAGAAGCTATAACCTAAGGAGAAAGCATGAAGGACTTTGAACTAATACCTGCAATTGATATTTTAGATGGCAAATGTGTTCGTTTAACTCAGGGGAATTATGAAAATGTTGAAAAATTTTCAGATAATCCATTAGATATTGCAAAAAAATGGCTTGATTGTGGAGTGAGTAGGCTTCATTTAGTTGATCTAAATGGTGCAAAAGAAGGAAAACCTGTTAATAAAGAAGTAATTTCAAGTATTGTAAGAAATACTAAAGCCAAGGTTCAGATAGGTGGGGGAATCAGATCACTAGACAATATAAAAGAATATTTAGGCATAGGGGTTTCTTACACTATTTTAGGAACAAGGGCTTTTCAAGATAAAGGGTTTTTAAATAGTTCAATTGACTTGTTTGCCGACAAAATAATCGTTGGGTTAGACCTGAAAGATAAAAAAATTGCTTTGAGTGGATGGCTTGAAGCCTCAGACCTTGGCTTGGATGAGCTTAAAGATTACTTGTCAAAAGTTAAGCAAATAGTTTTCACTGATGTTTCGAAAGATGGAATGCTAAATGGTCCAAATCTTAATTCTGTAAAAGAAATAGCGACTTTATTGAAATCAGAAATAATAGTTTCTGGTGGCATTGCAAGTGTTCAAAATCTTATTGATCTTATAAATCTAAAGAAAAATGGTTACGGAAACATATCAGGAACAATACTAGGAAAATCCCTGTACAAAGAAACAATTAACTTAAAAAATGCAGTTCAAGTTGTTGAAAAAGAACTGAATTTAAACTAAATAAGAAAAAATTTATTTTTTTGCGCAACAATAATCTTGATCTCACGTCTTGTTTTACGTCCAAGTGATTTCAACTAATGTTATTTTTATACAAGTTGATTTGACTAAATTAAAAAAAAACGTTATTTTGCTATTAAGGTCGGGTATAGTTAATTGGGAAATTAATTCATCAAATAAAAACAGATTAATCAATTTCCTAAAAAGCTAAACAAAAAAATAAAATCGATGTTTAATAAAGAGCAAGTGGATAATAAAATAAGTCAAGTCGAGAAACGCACTCACAATGCACCTCTCACTATAGTTCCCACTTCATTTAATACTTTACAAACATTGGCCAGATTAAATTTCCAACGCATTAATAAAATAAAAAATGCATGGAGATCAAAAGAAGTTTATCTGATTCGATAATAATTTTTATAAGTGTAAAAAGAAAGGAGAAAATAATGGCAGCTAAAAAGAAAGCTAAAAAGAAAGTAGCAAAAAAATCTACTAAAAAGAAAAAAAGATAGTAATAATTGCTACTTGATTTAACTTCAGCCAAGATAGTTTTAGGACTACCTTGGCTGAAGTCCTTTTTATAGTTATAATTCTTAACTTTTACTTAATTTTTTATCTAAAATGAAACAAAAGCAAAAGAAAACTAGACATAATTTACAGCAACAATGAGAAAGAAAGTCTTAAATTAGATAAACTTATAAACAAATGTCACAAATAATCAGCCTATTAATAACTCTTGTAAATGCTTATAGCTTTGTTTTATTTATCTGGGTTCTACTTTCTTGGATCCCTGAACTAACATACAGTCGCTTTTATAGGTTCTTGGATAAGATTTGTCTTCCTTTTCTTGAACCCTTTAAAAGAATAATCCCTCCTATTAATGGAATAGACATCTCACCAATTCTTGCCTTTTTTGCCTTACAAATGATAACTAACATCCTTGGATTTTTACTTTAATGAGTGATTCTCTAATTACATTTCCAGCATTATCTTTAATTTTTGCTTTATTATTAGGATCTCCTTTAATTAAATTCTTAAAAACCTTAAATGCAAAACAAACTATTAGAGAAGATGGACCTTCTCACCATATTACAGAAAAGTCAAAAATTCCTACAATTGGTGGTCTGATTTTCTTATTACCTGTACTTATTTTAAGTATTATATTTATTTATACTGAGCCAAAATATGAAATGAGTGATTTGAAAACTATTCTTTTAGTTACCTTTCTGATGGGCTCATTGGGTTTTGTCGATGACTTTTTAAAGGTTCTGAAAAAGCATAATAAAGGAATAAGCGGGTGGGTAAAGCTGTTCATACAGTTTTGCATAAGCATTCTTTTATTCTTTATATATAAGGAATATGATGAGGGGATAATTTACCTTTTATGGGTGTTTTTTGTAATTGCTGGCGCTAGTAACTCATATAATCTTACAGATGGTTTAGATGGTTTATTAGCAGGAATTAGCATATGTTCTTTTTTAGGTTTTTGTTTTTTATTAATTACTTTAGATAGACCAGAGTTAGTAATATTTTGTTTAATATTTACCCTTGCTATTGTAGGGTTTCTCTTCTTTAATAAATACCCTGCAAAAGTTTTCATGGGAGATACGGGAAGTCTTGCCATTGGAGGAGCGATTGGGTCAATAGCGATAGCAACCAGGAGTGAGCTTTTCTTACTATTATTTGCAACAATACCAATAATTGAAGCTGTTTCTGTAATTCTACAAGTATTAAGCTTTAAACTGTCTAAAAAGTTTTTGAATAAGGATAAAAGATTATTCAAAATGGCACCATTACACCATCATTTTGAGCTATGCGGATGGAGTGAGGTTTGTATAACAAAAAGATTTATTATTTTCCAATTGTTTTATATTTTAGTTGGAATGCTAGTTACTTATCTAATATATATAAATTTGGCGCCTTAGGTAATTTCATTTAAAAATGGGGGTGAGCTTTCACCTAAAGAAGGATTTTGTTCTGAAGATACGATATCCAAGAACCCATTAGTAAGTAAAAATGAAAGAATAGTCACTGTTTTTCTTCTGTTATAACCAAGCTGGTTCGCTATATCTCCAAGGGTCTTTGTACCATCAGCTACCTGTAAAAATTCCTGATCTGCCTGTGCTAAATGAATAGCGCCTTCTTCTTCTTCAGCAAGCATCCTTACTATCTCATCCTTTGATTTTGCCTTTAAAACTGTTCTTGAATTAATACCCATTCTGCATAACTTACGCCATCTTTCATCATAACGAACACCAGTAATTATCAAATCTTCAGTAGGTCTTTTAATAGTTTTTGGTCTTTTTACTGAGTGAGAGTAAAATGAAAACTTTCCTGTTATCCATAAAAAGATTTCATAAATAGCATCTTCACCATCATATGTAAGTACATGAGCATCAATTACTTGACCATTTTCAATGTACATAACTCCGTAAAGAGCACCCTTTTTCACCTGTAAAATACCATTTACATTGCATTCATTTAAAAGTTGTAAAACATGGGACAGGTTAAATTCTGAAAGTTCACCATTTAGGGATGGTGTTGTAAGTACTTGTTGTGTGTTTATATCCATATTCAGGCCTGATTTTAGTTTTTAGTAATTAGAAGCCACTAACATTACTTACTAATAATTAATAAATGATAGGGGTCTCTTGATAGATGTGCCACAAAAGATTTAAAATCAAACAGTCATATATAATTACTAAAGATAAACAGTTACAAAGTAAAAGAATTCCAGGGTAATTCCTAAAAATGAGAAGAGTTTTAATAAGCGGATATTTAGGTTATGGAAATTTTGGAGATGAAGCACTTTTACATGTCTTGATTAAAAATCTTACTCAAACAGGATTTAGAAATCAAGAAATTTTTGTAATAACTGCAAGTCCAGAATATACCAAACAATTATTTAAAGTAAATATTGTAAATAGATGGAATTTCTTAGAAGTGGTTACTGCTTGTTTTGAGTGTGATTGTATTATTTTTTTGGGAGGGTTATTTCAAGATAGAACTAGTTTCAAAAGTTTTCTATACTATTACATTCAACTATTCATCACAAATTTTTTAAAGAAAGAAGTAGTATTTTATGGTTCTGGAATAGGGCCTTTTAGAAAAAAACTGTCACGAGATTTATTTAATGCAGAAATCAAAAATGTTAGTCTAATAACAGTAAGAGATGAAACTTCTTCCAGAGAAACAAGCTTTAATTTACCTATAACATGTGATCCAGTGTGGGAAATTGAGCCTGATTTTACTTTTCAGTACGAGCTTATTAAAGTTAACTGGAAATTACCTATCCTTGGAGTATCAATAAGAAATGATAAGTTCTTAAAAAGAAATCATTTGGTAATTCTTGCAGATAAACTTTCAAGAATAGTAGCTAATACACAGGACTGGCAGTTAGTATTTATTCCATGCATGCCTGAAGATATTCCAATAATGAATGAGCTAGAAAGACTTGTTACAAAAAAAGCAAATCACCCGGGAAGGGTTTTATTTATAAACAACTTCAGTAATTTCACCATTCCTCAACAAGCAGGTATTCTTGCTAGTTGCGATGTGATGGTGGGTATGAGGTATCATTCTTTGCTAGTTCCTATTGCCTGCGGTAAGCCTGTTTTTGGCTTGGTCTATGATCAAAAAGTTGGTTCATTATTAGAATTTTCAGAACAAGTTGGAGTTACATTTAAAGATGATCTAGATAAACCTTGGGACTACTTCTGGCAAAATCTAGAAAGATCTACAGCGCTTTCTAAACAAGCACAGGAAAAGGCACATCATCTAAATGAAAGAAACAATGAGCTCATTCAAGCTCTTGCTATGAGAATTAAACAAAAATGAGAAAAAGACTTTTAGGTCAACCTATAGACATTTTAAATATTACTCAGGCTACTTATTTTGTTAAGATGGCTCTATTAAACCCAAAGCAATTAAAAATAATTACCTTAAATCCTGAAATGATCGTAACGGCTGAAAGTAATATTGAATTTCAGTCGGCAATCAATAATGCAAATTTAATAATCCCCGACGGAACAGGAATTACATGGGCATTAAAAGTTTTAAATCCTGGAGAATATGATGATGTTTCTAGGGTTCCAGGTATAGAATTAGCAGAAAAGATTCTGGCTTCAGCGAATGAATTTAATAAAAAACTCGCTATATTTGGAAGCTCAAAGCAGGTTTTAGAAAAAATAACTACTAAATTTAGTAGCTTATATCCAAAAATAGAAATTGTTAAAGCGATTGATGGTTTTCAAAATGAAAAAGATGAAAGTGAAATCGCTAAAGAAATTTCAAAGATGATTCCAGATATAGTATTAGTTGCATTGGGTTCTCCAAGACAAGAAATCTGGATAAATAAACACTCATCATTTTTTCCAAAAAGTATAATGATTGGAGTTGGTGGAAGTTTAGATGTATGGTCAGGCGAAAAAGCAAGAGCTCCTGAATGGATTCAAAAGCTTCATCTTGAATGGTTATACAGAGTTTTAATTGAACCTAAAAGAATTCCTAGATTAATAAAATCTCATCCTGTTTTTATTTATATGGTATTAAAGAAAAAATTTACACACCAAAAAGTGCAGGCTTCCTAAGCCCTTCAAATTTAGTTGCAATTGAAAGCATTGTTTTTGTAACAAAGATAGCAGAGAACATACTTACTAAAACACCTATAGCAAGAGAGATAGCAAAACCTCTAACTATTCCTGCACCAAAAATTAATAAAACAAAACAAGCAATTAGAGTGTTAACGTTACTGTCAAAAATACTACTAAAAGCCTTATCAAAACCTGCATCTATAGCATTAAAGAAGCCCTTCCCTGATCTAAGTTCTTCTTTAGTTCTCTCAAAAATTAGAATGTTTGCATCTACTGCCATACCAATACTAAGAATAAAACCAGCAACACCAGCTAAAGTCAAAGTAACTGTATGTTCAAAAATAGCAATAGTAACAAGAGTGTAGAGAATAAGAGCAAGACTAGCAATGAGTCCTGGAAGTCTATATAAAACAATCATAAATATAATTACAAAAATTATTCCATACACTCCTGCTTTTAAACTCTTATCAATTGAATCCTGTCCTAAAGTAGCACCTACAGATCTTTCTTGAATAATTTTTACCGGGGCAGGGAGTGCACCTGCATTTAACTGAACAGCTAAATCCTGAGCTTCTTCTGCAGTAAATCTTCCTTCAATCTGCCCCTCTCCACCAGTAATAGCAGATCTAACGGTCGGACTTGAAATTAACTTTCCATCTAAAAATATAGCGATAGGTTTTCCAATAAGTCTTTCTGTTAATTTACCAAATTTTTCTATAGCTGGTCCCTTTAAAGAGAATGCAATCAACCAATTTCCTGCACCATCTGTAACTGCTTGTGCTTTTTTAAGATCTTTTCCAGCTATTCCACTAGGTATCCAAATGTAGTTATCAGGCATTGATGGATCTGCAGTCATATCTGGTCTTACATTTACAAGCTTTGCTGGTTCTTTAAATTCTAAAAATGCTGTTTTTAAAAGTCTTCTTTTTACAATTTCTGGATCTTCACCTGGTATTTCTACAAGAATTCTATCTTTTCCTACCTGTTGAACAATAGCTTCTGTAGTACCTGAAGCATTTACTCTATTTTCAAAAACTTTAACTAAGCCTTTTATAGTTTCTTGATTTATTTCTGCTATACCTTGACCAGGAACTGCCTGGAAAGTTAACTGTGCTCCACCTATCAAATCTAAACCAAGCATAAGCTGAGTAGTAACAGTTAGAAGATTATTTTTAAAAACTATTTGCGAGCCCTTTATTTGTCTATCAATAATTTTAATATCTGTATCGGTTAAAACTTTATCTTCTTTCAATGCCTGAATTGGATCAATAATCATTTCAGTATCAACTAAACCAATAACTGTTTTTGAAAGAAAGCTTTCTTTTTCAATTCTTGCCTGGTTAAGCTTCTTTTCTAGGCTTTTATAGTGATCATATGATCCTGTTAAATAGAATGTAAAGAAGGAAAAGGTCGAAATAACAATTGTTGCAATAACAACTAATAGCTTAAAGTTTTTTCTTATTAAATCCATAGAAAAACTATTATAGCGTAGAGAATAAATTGTTTAGCGTATAGATAAAAATTGAATTAAGTATTACTGTTTATGTCTTGTAGAATCTTATTATGTCAAATAAAAACACATTAATTGCCCCTTCAATTCTCTCAGCAGACTTTTCTGATTTAAAAAATGAAATTAAAAAAGTTGAACAAGCTGGTGCCGACTGGATACATGTTGACGTAATGGACGGATCTTTCGTCCCAAACATAACCATTGGTGCCCCAGTAGTCAAGTGTATAAGAGAGTGCACAAGACTTCCACTAGACGTGCACTTAATGATTGAAAATCCTGATAAACATTTAGAAGACTTTGCTAATGCAGGATCCAATATTATTACTGTACATGCAGAAGCTTGTACTCATCTTCACAGAACACTTTCTAAAATTAAAGAGCTTGGTTGCAAAGCTGGAGTATCCTTTAATCCTCATACACCTGTTGAAACACTTAAATATGTTCTTGAATTGGTTGATTTAGTCTTAATAATGACTGTAAATCCAGGTTTTGGTGGTCAAAGTTTTATAAGCTCAGTTGTTCCTAAAATATCAGCAGTAAAGAAGTTGTTTGATGATGTCGTTGAGACGTCCCGTGGGACGTCTCAAAAATACATAGAAGTAGATGGGGGTATAAATACTAAAACTGCATCTATTGTTAAACAGGCTGGTGCTAATGTACTCGTTGCCGGTAACGCTATTTATAGTCTTAAAAGTCAACCGGAAATTAAAGAAGTTATTTCAAGCATGAAAGCTTAGAGAGATTGTTTTAGTTTAGAAAATCGATTCTCTAATTCATTCCACTTAACAGTTAACTGACCACCTGTTGACTCATATTGCTTTTGAAAATTCATAAGTAACTCCAAACAAGCATGATCTATATAACTTAGATTATCAAAATAAATATAAGCAGATTTTCCTAGTGGAATTGTATCAAGTTCATCTGCAAGCTTAGGAAGATTTATAAAGGTAGCACACCCTTCTATATGTAAGATAACTTCATTTTTATTTTTATCCTCAAGTGTAGTTTTTATGTATGAGAAATTATATAGTAGTTTTATAAGAGAAAGAACTATACCTACAAGAATTCCTTCAAGCAAACTATCCAAAACAATTATTAAAAGTGTAATAAAACAAATAAGCAATTCACTTTTTCCATATTTTACAAGTTCTTTCATAGCTTTAAAATCTATAAGTTTATAGCCTGTATAAACAAGCACTGCTCCTAAACTTGCAGTTGGAATTTTTTCTAGAAGGTGAGGGAAAAAGGTTATAAATAATAAAATCCAAATTCCATGAAAAATAGTTGACATCCTTGTTTTGGCGCCTGCATTGACATTTGCAGAACTTCTTACAATTACACCAGTTAAAGGTAGAGCACCTAATATTCCACATAGAGAATTTCCTATTCCCTGAGCAATTATTTCCTTATTACTATTTGTTTTATGTTTTGTTTGCATTTGATCAACAGCTACAGCAGATAAAAGGGTCTCAGCGCTAGCAATAAAAGATATAGTAATTGATTCTAATAATACTTCCCAATCTAAAAGACATTCAAAACTACAGAGAGATGGTAGCTTTATCAACGTTATAAAATTATCAGGTACTGTAATATGTTTAATTGGTAAGTTAAAAAACTGTACTACCGCTACTGAAACCAACACTCCAACTAGCGCAGATGGAATAACTTTAAGTTTTTGTGGAATAAATTTCCAGACTATCATTATTACAAGAGTAAGTATTCCTATTAATGCGGCAATATGATGATTTGTATCATTGCTATATGTTACGCCTTTTATAATTGCACTAGGAATTGAAATAATGTTTTTTATTGCACTACTTTTTGGTATATCATCAACCATTACATGGAACTGACTTGAAAATATCAGTACACCAATCCCTGATAGCATTCCAGTAACAATTGCAGGAGAAACAGCCCTAAACCAAGGACCTAATCTTAAAACCCCAAAAGAAATCTGAATAAGTCCACTAAAAAAAATTATTGCTCCAAGACGCTCTACCCCATGCTCCTGAATTATTTCATAAACTATAGCTACTAACCCAGCCGCAGGTCCAGTAACTAATAGTGAGGAACCAGAGAAAATTCCTACAACAATACCTCCTATTATTCCTGAAATAAGCCCTGTTTCTGCAGGCAGTCCTGACGCTAAAGCAATACCCAAAGATAAAGGAACAGCCACTAAAAAAACAACGATAGAAGCAAGGAAATCCTCTTTAAAATCTTTTTTTAGATATGATTGTGTCAACATAAGAAATCATTTTAACATATTCTAATATTCTAATATGTTAGTATGGTAGGCATTATGAAAGAAAAAAAATTAAACTCTTACTTTAAACAAACCGAACAAATAAATTCTATTTCAGATTTATTTTCAATCCTTTCTCATCCAGTAAGGATAAAAATACTCTGGCTTTTAAAAAAGAAAAAAAATATAAGTGTGCATGATCTTCAAAAAGAATTACAAATAAGTCAATCAAACGCTTCACAACATTTATCTATTCTAAGATCTCACAAGCTTGTAATTGAAGAAAGAAAAGGGAAAGAAGTTTATTACAGTCTTAAAGAATCTAAAAAACTTTCGAAAGTATTAGCTAGTGCTATTCATCTAATAGGCTATCAAATGGCGGCAAACAGTGAGCTTTTATCTACATATACCGAGCTAATGTCATACTGGGCATAAGTGAAATTTTAAGAATCTATTTACGTCTATGTTTATAGAGTGAGGGAAAAATGAAACAAATAAAACATAAATTAGTTGAAATTAGTGAATTAAACGATCTACCTGATTATTTAAGGAATACGCCAATAGGAGATTTAATTAAATATCAAAATCTTAAAAGCGAGCAAAAAAAATATGAAAAAGCGGAGCTAGTCATAGTAATGTGTATGGATAACAGGAAACAGTTAACTATCCCAAACAAATTTGCTTATATTTTAAGAACTGCTGGAGGAAGAATTACAGGAAATGAATTCAAGCTTTCATTTGCAATTGGCTTTGGAGATGTAAGATATGTAGCAATTATTGGTCATACGAACTGTGGCATGGTAAATCTGACTAGTAAAAAAGATAAGTTTATTGATGGATTAATGGAAAATGCTGGCTGGAGAAGAGAAGAAGCAGAAAATCACTTTAATTCATTTGCTCCATTTTTTGAAATTGAAGATGAAACAAACTTTGTAAGTACTGAGAGTAAAAGATTAAAAGAAAAATATCCAAAGATTGAATTTGTACCCATGATTTATAAAGTAGAAGACAATAAACTTTATTTAGTAGAATGAATCACTCAAATCCTTTTACCTTCTTGATGACCTATTATCCTTTTCATTTATTTATGGGGTTTCAGACAAGCTGAAACCTCTTTAATCACTTTATATTCCTAAGATCGGATTTGGTGAGTGAATCACTCAAATCCTTTTACCTTCTTGACGATCTATTATCTTTTTCATTTATTTATGGGGTTTCAGACAAGCTGAAACCTCTTTAATCACTTTATATTCCTAAGATCGGATTTGGTGAGTGAATCACTCAAATCCTTTTACCTTCTTGACGATCTATTATCTTTTTCTACTTTGTCGGAGAGGTGGCTTTTATAGGCTGAAAGGTTTTCTGCAACCTTACTATCAAAAGTGCTTACAATCTGCGCCGCTAAAATACCTGCATTAATCGCTCCATCTAAAGCAACAGTAGCTACTGGCACACCCATAGGCATTTGAAGGATTGAAAGAATTGAATCCCAACCATCTAATGAATTCGAAGATTTTACAGGTACTCCAATAACTGGAAGTGTTGTAATAGCCGCAACCATACCTGGTAAATGCGCCGCACCGCCAGCTCCAGCAATAATTACTTTCAATCCTCTATCACGTGCATTTTCTGCATATTGAAACATCTTTTGAGGGGTTCTATGAGCTGAAATAATATTTAACTCATAACTTACTTCTAACTCTTCAAGGATTTCAGTTGCACCAACCATAATTTTTAGGTCAGATTTACTTCCCATTATTATTCCAACATTTGGTTTCATGATATAACCTTTACTTTTTCTTTAATAAATTTTACCTTTTCAATTGCAGAATTTACATTTCCGTCTAATATTGTTATATGTCCCATCTTCCTGTTAAACCTAGTATATTTCTTACCATATAGATGAACATAAATGCCTGGAATCTTTAAAATCTCTTCTATTCCTTCGAATTTAGCTTCGCCTTGATAGCCTTCTGCCCCTAACAAATTAACCATACAGGCAGGCATAATCATATCTGTTTCTCCCAGAGGAAGATTTAAAATTGCCCTTAAATGTTGCTCAAACTGAGAGGTGTAATTAGCTTCGATAGTATGATGCCCGCTATTATGTGGGCGAGGAGCTATTTCATTTACCAAAACCTCTCCTTCTTTAGTAACGAACATTTCCACAGCTAATAACCCAACAACATTTAATGCTTTAGCTATATTTACAGCAATTTCATTAGCTTTTAATTTTTTTATAGAGTCTAAATTAGCTGGAGAAAAAAGATAGTCAACAAGATTTCCATCTTTCTTAAAAACCAATTCAACAGGAGGATAGACCTTAATATCCCCAGAAATATTACGAGCAAGAATCACAGATATTTCTTTTTCAATACTTATTTTTTCTTCCAAAACAGAAGGTTCATTAAATGCCTTTTCTAAATCTTCCTTTGAGTTAATTATAAAAACACCTTTACCGTCATATCCCATTTTTCTTAGTTTTTGAACCTGAGGAAAATTGTTCTGTTTTATTTGATTTTTATTTTCTATTAAATAAAATTTGGGTGTTGGAATATTATTTTTTTTATAGAATTCTTTTTGTAACCCTTTATCCTGAACTATTCTTATTACCTCTAACGATGGATAGACTTTTACACCTTGATTATTTAGCTTTTCTAAAGCCTGTACGTTAACATGTTCTATTTCTATAGTGAGTAAATCTAAATTTTTCCCAAAATTATAAACTGAATCAAAATCTAGTAAATCCCCATTTGTAAAATCTTTTGAGAAACCATTACATGGAGCATTTTTATCAGGATCAAGAACATAGCAATGAACATTATAATTAACAGCAGACTGAATTAACATCCTCCCGAGCTGACCACCACCTAAAATACCTAACTTTAAACCATAGAAATTTTTGTCTTTAAGAACAGGCTTTTTTTCTTCAGGGAGAGTGGGCATAGATAAATTATAACAATATAATTGTCATCCCCGCTTTCGCGGGAATCCAGAACAGACAAAAGGTCTTAGTATAATTGTCTTTAATTATAAAGAACTAATCACAGCATAATCCCTGGATTCCCAATCGAGTTGGGCTACAGTGTCTTAGTTAATCTTTCTAAGCCTTCTTCACCCAGGACATTTGCAATTCTTTCATCTAAAACATGTTTATCTATCATTAGCTCATAATCTGAAATCCCACAATATCCTTTTTCCAAACCATCTCTACTTAAAGCTATAGATTGACTCATCCTCATGGCACAATAAACAACTAGTCTACTTTCTAGATTTTCCTTTTCCATTCTTTCTAATAACTGAATAAAAACAGGATCACCATCAACAATAACAAAATCATAGGGTTGATTCCACTCGGCTTCTTTCTTAAGCTCAGCAATTACTTTTTCAATGTTTAATTTATTAGGCTCATCAATGGTTTTTGTCCATGCTGGTGAGAATTTTCCAAGCCTCCGCTTTAAACTTTCTAATTCTCTATTAGCAAATAAAACCTTTGGAGATCTATATCCTTGAGGTAAGGTAAGACCCAGTATCACACTAGTTTTTGTAGCCGGGGCTGGGGGTGAAATTCTCATGGATATAATATACAACAAAGTGGTTAAGAACCACTGAGTCTGAGAACAAATTTAGTCTGTATTATTGTCCTTGAATTACAGAAAAACCACTTTCTCCATCAAAATTACAAAGATTTTCTGTCTTAATAAAATCAAGTCCTGAGGTTGAAATTTTATCTAAAAGTTTAACAATTTGAGTATGTGTAATTGGATCTCCTTTTTTCTTAGAATAAAAACGACATCTCCAGTGATCTACACAAAATGTTTCTGAAAAACCTTCAGGCCACACTTTTACACCACGATTTGTAATCATAGCCAAATCTAATCCATCTATTACATTCTTTTTCATTAAACTAGCTAAATCATCTGCTTTTCCATCTTTCCAATCCAGAAAAACATCTACTCCTATTAGCTCTTTTTTTGTTTTTACACTAGTAGTAATAGCTGATACAGACGATTCTGCTTTATTTATAGTAGCGTTATATTTAACCGCTTTTAATTTCTCTGGTTTTTGACCTAATCTTTTTACTACCGCATCTGCAAACTCTTTAGTACCAACTTTTTCTTTGCTTACACCTTCTTGATAAATATCATAGGTATGAATTCCATCTTCTACAGTTTTTAACCATGCATTATGAACTCTTTCAGCTATATCCCCTTGTCCTATATGAACCATCATCATTATTCCACCAAGAAGTAATCCAGATGGATTAGCAAGATTTTGATTTGCACGTCTGGGCGCAGAGCCATGAATAGCTTCAAACATTGCACATTGATCACCAATGTTTGATGAACCTGCAAGTCCTACTGAACCTGCAATTTGAGCGGCAACATCTGAAAGAATATCTCCATAAAGATTTGGCATAACGATAACATCAAATGCTTCAGGCGTATCTGCCATTTTAGCCGCACCAATGTCTACTATCCAATGCTCATTTACTATATTTGGATACTCTTTTGCAATATCATCAAAGACTTTATGAAATAAACCATCTGTCATTTTCATAATATTGTCTTTAGTGAAACAGGTAACTTTTTTTCTATTGTTTTCTTTAGCATATTCAAATGCATAACGAACAATCTTTTCACAGCCTGGACGTGAAATGAGTTTTAGTGTCTGGACAACATCATCAGTTTGCCTATGTTCAATCCCCGAATAAAGATCTTCTTCATTTTCACGAACAATTACCACATCCATAACAGGATGTTTTGTATCTATGAAAGGATGATATGAAACACAAGGACGAATGTTTGCATATAGACCAAGAGTAGTTCTAACCATTACATTTAAACTTTTAAAGCCACCACCCTGTGGAGTAGTAATAGGTGCTTTATAAAACACTTTTGTTCTTCTAAGTGAGTCCCAGGATTTATCTTCAATCCCACCTTTAAACCCTTTATTATAAACCGCTTCTCCAATTTCTATCGTTTCTAAATCTATCCTCGCCCCTGCTTCTTTTAAAATATGAAGTGAAGCTTTCATGATCTCAGGGCCAATTCCATCTCCATAAGCAACTGTAATAGGTACATTTTTCATTTTCATTTATTTAACTTCAGACAAGCTGAAATTTCCTTTTGTTGATTCTTTCCGTTTGACCAGATTTAGTGGCAAAGCCACATAAACCTTATAACTAACAATGAGTACGCATTATATTGTACAAAAAATAAGGATTTTTTTATTTGGCAATTTAGTAAGTTAAAATGATTTATATGTATTACTCGAGAAAATACATTTTTTTACTACTATCAATTGTATTAATTTCAAATACTTTCACCTTACCATGTAAAGCTATAGAAAGTGACTTAGGGTTATGGACTGGAACAAGGATAGACATCCCCATTACAAAAAAAATAGATGGGAGGATATATGCAAGTCCCAGATGGTTAGATAATTCAACAGATTTTAATCAGTTTATTTTACACAGCTTACTTGGATATAAGTTAAATAAAAATTTCTCGATCTGGCAGGGATATGCATGGAGCACTACATACATTCCTACTTTTAGAAGAGAACAAAGACTTTATAATGACTTGGTTTTAGAAAGTAATTATAAAAAGCTAAAGATTGAAAATAGAGTTAGGTTTGAAGAAAGGTTTCTTCAAGATATAGAAGGACTTTCACTAAGAAGCAGATATAGACTTAAAGGCTCATACCCTCTTGATAAAAAAGGGAACTGGAGTGCAGTTTTATTTGATGAAATTTTCTTTAACTGCAACTCACACAATAGTGGACCGCAAGCTGGCTTAGATCAAAATAGAATTTATTTAGGATTAAATAGAAAAATAAATGAGCATTTTAATATTGACGGGGGATATCAATTACAACACTCTCATAAAAAGGGGGCAGATAATGACATTTTAAATCATTTTATTTTAATTAACTTAAATCTCACATTACCGCAATTAATTAAATAGATTCAAATTAAATATCTAAGCCATAAATAAATACTACAAATAATCAATGACTCTATCATTACTATCATTCCTATTTTGAAAAATTCAAGAAATGAGATCTTACATCCAGCTTTATGAGCCATTTCAGCCACTACAATGTTTGCAGAAGCACCTATCAATGTCCCATTTCCACCAAGACAAGCTCCTAATGAAAGTGCCCACCAAAGTGGATTTAAATCATGGTAGTGATTTCCTAAATTTTTAATTAATGGAATCATGGTGGCAGTATAAGGGATATTATCGATAAGTGCTGATAAGAATCCCGACATCCAAAGAATAGCTAATGTAGAAGTTTTAAAATCTCCATTACTTAACTTAAAGACGAGCTCTGAAAGATAATGAATAGTACCGGACTTTTCCACTGCTCCTACTATTATAAAAAGTCCTATAAAGAAAAATATGGTCGTCCATTCTACATCATCCCAAATGTGTTTTCTATTTTCAAAGATTAGAAGAAATGCGGCTCCAGAAAGTGCTATAGTTCCAGACTCTAAACCAAGCTGAGAATGAAAGAAAAATGCAAATATAACTAAAGTAGTAATTATCAGTGCAGGTTTTAAAAGTTTTCTATCAGTTATAAGTCCGCTCAAAGACATTTTTTCTAGTTCATTTTTTACAGATTCTGATATTTCAATCTGATCTTTATAAAAAAGATAAAGAGTGTAAATTATTACAGGTAAAATAATTACGATCACAGGTGTTAGATGAATTATAAAATCTAAAAAACTTATCTTAGCCGCCGAACCTATCATAATATTTGGAGGATCTCCTATTAATGTAGCCGTACCACCTATATTAGAAGCAATAACTTCACTTATTAAAAACGGAGTGGGATTTATTTTCAGGTCTTTGCAAATTGTAATGGTAACTGCTCCTACTATTAAAACAGTAGTCACATTATCTAAAAGCGCAGAAATAAAAGCAGTAAGTATGGAAAAGTAAATAAGCATTAAGACTCCGCTACCATTTACTTTTTTTGCTGTAAAAATAGCAAGCCACTTCATTACTCCTGTTTCTCGGAGAATATTTACTATAATCATCATGCCAACAAGAAGAAAAATTACATTTAAATCAATATAGTGAAAGGCTTCTTCCTGAGTAAGAGATTTTCCTATTAATAGAATCCCTGCACCTAATAACCCAACAACAACACGAGGAAGCTTATCTAAAACAAGAAAGATATACACTAAGAGTAAAATTAGATTTGGGAATAAAGTATCAAAGCCTAGATTCATATAAGTAATTTTAGCTTATTTTTGCCTATTTACTGCAAAGAACCAATTCCTTCTATTTAAACTCTCAGCCTGATCCATAATATATAAACCTTGCTCTGTCATATTTCCTTTATATTGAGGTTGTCTTAGTTCTAGAATCAATCTGTCAATTTCTATACAGTTTTCATCAAGGCGATATCTGTTTAAATCATTCTTTCCTTTTAAATTAAGAGCTAGATTTATATCAAGGGCATTTGCTAAAACTTCCCCAAGAATTTCATTTGGGTTGTCATCTACTGTAAGATAAGAACCTCTATCAAATTTTAATTCAGGATCTAAAATAACTCCATCTGGAATTAATTCATCCCAGACATGATGAGAATCTTCATGTCCTAAGTATTGAGCCAAAGATACTCTTTTATTACAGATTAAATCATTTTCCAGAAAAGAATTTATATCCGTTAAGTTTAACCCTCTCCACGCAACAGCATATGAACTATCGTCTTCAAATGACTTAAGATTTAAATAAGAAGTGGAAGAGATTCCAAATCCTAAACCATCTAACATTTTTACTGCTTCAATAAGATCTTTTAATTGTTCTTGATTAATCTGACCTGCATTGTTTGAATTTACAAACATTTCAGTCCCTGAAATAAAAAGACCATTTTTCTTTGCTACCATAGCCTCACAAATAATCTTTTCAGTATTTTCAAGAATCGGATACAAAGGCACACCATTATTTACAGCATAGCCAAGATCAGAAATATTCTCTCTGAAATAAGGCCATTTTATAAGAAAGATTAAAGATTCCTCATCTAAAGTCAAGAGAAAATCGTTAATATCATCTATAAGCTCTGAACAATTTCCCTCCTCTCCATCAGGTTCATCGATATAACTTTGATTAACTACATCTAAAATTTTATTTGTAAGTTTTAAAGTATTTTTACCAACACTACATGAACTATTTAAAGCAAAATCCATATTATCCCAATGTGCGAATTGCAAATATTCTTGGGGTTTAGGCATTAAAACGGTTTCAGATTTATAGTTTCCAAATCTTAAATGCGCAAAGCAATCCTGATTTCCTAAAAAAATTGAAGTAGCTCTCATAAATTAATTATGAAAAATTATACATCAATCAAAAATAAAGCACAAAATTTAAAAGCTATTTCCAGTACTTCAAACTTAGAGGTAATACGCTTCTAATTTCAATGTTTCCGTAAAATGTAATTCCAGGATCTCTTTGGCGCAATGATTGCCTGAATGCCGCTCCATAAATGTTATTTACACCTAATGTTGCTAAATAACTTTTTGTTCTTGGGGATTCATAAGTAAGGCTTACATCTCCAAGGAAATACCCATCAATTTTATTTCCAGCAGAGTTTGCAAGATCACCAAATTTCTTCCCAATATATGTGTTTATATAGTTTAAGCTAATCCCTGATGGACTATGCCATGTCCAACCAAAACGGAATCTGTTAGGTACCTGCAGTGCAGGTATTTTTCCATTTACTACTGCAAGAGTACTAGTTACATCATCAAAAATCTTATAGTCTGTTTTATTTCTAATGTGTTGATAAATATATGATGCAAAGAAACCTACTTGTTTTTTAAATAGTTGGTTATAACCTATTTCAAATCCCCAGTTTTTAATTTTTTGATCTTCATTTCTTTCTGGAAGATTGTCAAAGTTTCTAAGATCCACCCTTCTATAAAATGGTTTTGCTTTTAAGAATGCATCTGTCCATGGAAGCTTATGTTCTATACTGGTAGCATATTCCCATCCTTCTGAACCTCTAGTAAAGAACTCACCCTGATCACCAAATGGAAGTCCTGCTACATCCTGTGGCGCAAGCTCAGGAAGAAATGTATTATAAAATGCTTTTCTTTGTGCACCAACTCTAACAACAGTATGCTGTCCTAAATTATAAGCAACTCCTAACTGTGGATTAATTGAAAGTCTTGTTATGTCTTTTTGGTTTGAGTCAAAAAGACTTGATGACATTGTATCTGTAAGTGAAAGTGTTACTGAATTATTTCTTGCTTTTTGGAAAATCTGATCATATCTAACACCTAAAACAACATCGGTTCTTTTATTTACTCTAATAAGATCCTGTGTATATGCAGTGAAGATATTGTATTTTGTGCTCTGTCCTAAAAATCCTATTGTTTGTACTGGGGGAACAATCCCAGCACTAAGGAAACTAGACTCCACTCTTGCTGGACTATTATTATGAAGCCACTCTATACCACTGGTAAGCTTTTGATTTTTAAAGTTTGAAAGATATCTGACTTGTGCGCCCTGATTCCTTGGGAAGATCCCTGCAAAAAGCATTAGACCACCAAGCTCAGGAGTACTGCCATCAAGCCTGTTTGATGCTACCTGACCAAAATATCTGGCAAGAACTACATTTTTTGGATTAATTTTCCAATTCAAGGCAACATCTAAATCATTTATATCTGGAGTAAATAAAGTTCTTCCTTTGGGAGAATTTTTATCAAACACTCTAAGATTTACATCTGCTCTGGAATAAGAAGCAATTACATCTAGATTTTTACGTGGACTAAATGCTATATCAGATCTAAAGAAAGATCTATTTCCTTTTCCGGTAAGATTTCCAAAAACATCTCTTGCTAGACCACCCATGAACTCACTGTTTAAGTACAAATTCCATGGAGTACCTACATAACCATTTGCTTTAATAGTAGCTTCACGAGGATAAGATATTTGCTGTTGACCATAAATACCTTCTGCTGTTACATAAAGCTCTCTGGCTCTAAAAAATCTATATCTTCCATTTGGTGAGCCTATTACAGAAGGAGTAAGAAGTTTTCCTACAAGTCTTTCAGAATCAGAAGCAAAATCAAGACCTCTGGTAAATTCATTTGTTGAAGTTTTTGCATTTACACCTGTAAGATTAGTACCTTTTAATCCTCTGACCTGACCTGTACTAAGCTGTGCTTGTGCTACCCCAGCACCTTCACTCTTTGGAATAACAGGCTGAACACTATTATTGTTATAAATAGTCCCTAGTGTAAAATGGCTAGCACCATCAATTGGATTTTCACGAAGTGCTTTATTTGCCTGGAAAAATGCCCATTCAGAAAGACCAAACCTTAGCGGTTCTATACCAAGATTTCCAGATGCTACTGAAAGGTTTCTACTTTGTCTTGCACCTGCTTCTAATAAATTCGGAGTAAGTTCAATTGTCTTTTCATCAAGCTCAAGCGCTTTGCCATATTCATGAGCAACATCATAAATAACTGATAAGCTATTTAGCACTAGCGGATCTTTAGGATCTAATTCTCTTGCTGATGTAATTTCATTAATTGCTTTTTGAGTTTGATTTGTTTGGTAGTAAGCTTGTCCTAAATATAAGTGCGCTCTTGCATATTTTGGATCTAAAAGAACTGCACTTAAAAATTCTTCTATGGCTTCATCTTTATAAAACTTGCTGATTAAAACTTTTGCTTTTCCTAAATGAGCATCTGCATATTCTGAATCAATGCTTATAGCCTTATCAAAGCTAATTTCACTGGATTTTAAATTTCCTAAAGTGTATTGAACTTCACCTAAACTAGTCCATGCCTCAGGAGAATCAGAACCTAACTCTATAGATTTTTTTGCTATCTTTTCTGCTTTAACTAAGTCATTTTGAGCAATCAGTAATTTACTTTTTTCAGCATATGGTAATGACCAAGAAGAGTCCAGCTCAATAGATTTATCAATAGCTTCTATCGCTTCTTTTTGTCTGTGTAAAACAAACAGTGTTTTTGCTCTCATTAAATGGGCAAGAGAAGACTCATCAACCTTAACAGCTTCATCAAAAAGTTCAAGAGCTTCATCGTAATAACCTGAAATAAGTTTTTTTACACCTAATATAATTTTAGGTTCTGATTTGTTTGGATTTTCCTCATAGTTTTTATTTAGAGTTTCTAGATCAGTATTTAAAATAAGATCTTTATCTAACTTTAGGTTCTTAGGGAAGTAAAATATCCACTGGACTGCATTATCAGTCTCTTCAACAGTTATAGATCTTTTTGTAGGAGCAGAATTGGGAGTGGCTTCCCCTTGCTCATTTTTAGCAACAAGAACAGCTCCTAAATCATTTGAAAGCTCAGCTGATCCTTCAACAAGTGTTAATAAAGTTTTCTCATCGTTTGAATTTATTACAAACTCAGTACCTCTGATAGCCGCTGATCCTGACTTTGTATCAACTTCCATTTTCCCAGGTCTATTTTTTGTTCTTACCCACATTTCTCCAGATTCTTGCTTGAGAATTGTTTTTGTAGACCCTGCCTTATTAGTAGAGACTGGCTTTACTGCTGAAACTACATTTTGTACTGTGACTCTTGAGTTTGCATTTAGTTTTATCAATGACTCATCTTTAAGTAAGATGGCCGCTCTAGCACCCGCTCCTGTAATTACGAGATCGCCTTCCTCAAGATTTAAAAATGGTTTTGCTGTAATAGTAGAAGAGCCTCTTTGAACAGTAACATTTCCAGAAAGACTAACGATTCTTCCAGCAGAATCTCCTTCTGCTAATGCACTTAAACTAAAAGAAAATGAAATTACACATATTAAAATGGAACAGATATGTTTAATGTTTTTCATTTCCTACCTCTAAAAGGGTTAAAGCAATCTCTATGCTATCAAAGAATTAAAGCATAAAAAATAACTATATTTCATATCTATAAACAAAAGGTAAAGTTTAAGTTAAAGACTTAAGTTAATAACGGTTATTATGTTTAGGAAATTACTAATTTTTTACATCATCTGTCTTTGCGGTTACATTAAGTGATGATAAATAGCTTCTGGTTTCGAGTAAATAATTTTTCTTAACACTCTTTGACTCTAGTTTTGGATCTAACTCAAGAGCTTTTTTATATGCCAGTTTTGATTCTTTTTTTTTGTCTAAAGCAAAATATGCTCTTGCTCTCATTAAATTAACTGTAGAAGAAAAAGGAAATTGTTCATAAGAGGTATCTAAAGATTTAATAGATTGTTCATTGTTTCCTTGAATTAGATCTGCTATCCCAACTATAGCTTTTGCTAAGTATTCATTAGGATACCTAGTCAAGACCTCTTCTGCTCTTTCTTTTGCAGAAACAATACGACCACTATTTAAATCATTTACAGCAAGTACAGCCGCAATTTTCGGACGAAATTTAAATCTTGGATTTATGAAATCTAGTAATTCTTTTACTTCTTTTTTATCTTTTTCCTCAAGCTCATTTTGAATTAGATTTAAGCCTGTGGCCGCATCTATATCATAAGCAATCCACAATGTTTCTCTTGCTGTACCTTTACCTTTTAAATGCTCATACCATATATCTTTTGCTGATTTATAATCTCCTTTTTCAGCAAGAATCCAGGCTCTATATATATTTGGAGTAGGATTTCCTTTAAAATCATTTATAGCAGTATTAAAAATTTTTTCTGCTTTATCTAACTCACCAATATCAATTAAAAGCAATCCATAGTTAATTGCTATGCTAAATGCTTTTGGATTTGTTTTATATTGTTTTTCAAGATCTTTTAAGTATGGTGAAAGATTCATATTTTCTAGAAGATGAACAGTATCCACATTTAAGCTAAAATCTTTAAATCGAAGTCCTTCATTCCATACGACATTACTAAGTTCTTCATCTTTTTTGTTCTTTAGTTCTGTGGTTCTTTTAATCTCTGGTTCAGCACTAGACTTTAAAGCAAAGAAAAAAACTAATGCTAAAACTAATAAAATCGTTTTCAAGTAATTATTTTTCATAGTATTAGTAATACTCCTTCTTAATTAAAGCTTCTACTCATCAAAATTTATATCATAATTAAGTATTGAAATACAAAATGAAACTTAAATTTAAAAGAAATTTGATTCTTGCTTCATCTTCAAAACGAAGAAAAAAAATTTTAAAAGAAAATAATATTAATTTTAGATGTATCCACAGCAATGTAGACGAAAATAAAATCATCAAGATCTTTGAAAAGACACCTAAAAGTAATTTAGTAAGAATACTAGCTTTATCAAAAGCATTTTCTGTATTTTTAAATTTAGAGTCTAAAAACTGTACTGAAATAATTGCAGGTTTTGACACTATAGTTGTAAAAAACAATAAGATTATTTCTAAGCCAAAGAATAAAAAAGATGCTCTTAAGAAATTGCTTTTTTTATCTGGAAAAACTCATAGCGTATATACTGCATTTGCTTTAATTGATTTAAAAACCAGCAAAGTATTTCTTGATTGTGAAAAAACCTCGGTTAAGATGAAGAGATTTTCAAAAATTGAAGCTATTAACTATATTAATACGAATGAACCTATGGATAAAGCAGGTGCATATGCAATACAAGGAAAAGGTTCAAAGTTTATAGAGAAAATATCAGGAGATTACCTAAATGTCGTGGGTCTTCCAATAAAAAAATTTATGAAAAGGCTTCAAAATCTAAAATAATTGATAAATTAAGGCTTTTTTAACAATTTCTTAGATTAACACCATATAATATATTACTGACCTATATAGCTTTTAAGCTTAATTTTAAGGGAATATAAGATTCAGGGTTACCCTATATCTAATAACAAAAGTGAGGAAAATCATATGTTAAAAAAATTATCTATTCTAGCTTCATTGGCCTATACAATATTTTCATTAAGCACTTTAAGTGCATCAGCAGGATTTACCTGTGAAAAAGATAATAAAGTTGATCTTGCAGATGATAAGATTTGTTGTTGTACTACAGATTTAAACTCAGTAGACGCAAATGACTTCAATTGTGCTCCAGCTACACCAACAATCGGTGAAGATGGAAACAAAAAATGTCCTACTGGAAAAACAAAAATTTCAAATCAAGAAAAAAGCTGTATTTGTCACTTTACAGTTAAAAGATAAAATATAATTATTTTTCTTTCTCATTCTTATCTTTGTTATTAGATTTTTTCTTTTCTTCTTTTCTGAACATGCTTGTTCTTTTGTATTCGCCCGATCTGAATACATTGATAACATCACCTACATTACTAATACTTGACATGATCTTTCTAAGATCATAAAGGTCCGTTACTTCAACTACAATTTTTATTACAGCAGTCCCGCTAGTGGTATGAGCCATCACTCTAAGATCTCTAACATTGATTTTTTCATCTGCAATTTTATTTAAAATATCTCTTGAGATTCCAACTCTATCAATGCACTCCACTTCAATAGCGGCATTATAAGATTTATTTTTACCTGCTTGCCAGTGTATTGGAAGTCTTCTTTCTTGTTCAACTGTATCTAGATTTTGACAATCGCTTCTATGTACAGCGATACCTTTACCTTTAGACACAACACCAATAATTTCTTCACCAGGAAGCGGACAGCAACATTTTGCAAGATGGTGCATCATTCCATCTAAAGCCGACACTTCCTCTTCTGTAGACTCAGAGGATGGGAAACTTGGTATCTCAGGAACTTTAACTTCATCCTTTGGCAAGAAGCTCTTTAGCTTTCCTTTAAGCTGAGAAATTGAAACATCTCCACATCCAAGTGATGCTAACAAATCTTCTTTAGTAGCTCTATTTAATTTTCCAACAGCATCTTCAAACTCTTTGGAAGATAAAATCTCATCAGCTTTGTCTTTCCCAAATTTCGATTCAATTAATTCTTTACCCTGAGAAATATGACTGTCTCTATTCTGGGCTTTAAACCATTGTCTGATTTTATTTTTAGTAGAGCTGGTAGTTACAAAATTTATCCAGTCTAGGCTTGGTCTTGCATTTTTAGTAGTAATGACTTCTACAATATCTCCGTTTTTTAACATCGTGTCCAATGGAACAATTCTTCCATTTACTTTTGCACCAGTACATCTATTTCCAACATCAGTGTGAATCCTATACGCAAAATCAACAGGGGTAGATCCTCTCGGTAGATCAATTACATCACCTTTAGGAGTAAGAATAAAGACTTCATCTGAAAAGAAATCCAATTTAACTGCATCAATATACTCTTCAGGGTCTTTTAAATCAGTTTGCCATTCGATAAGCTGTCTTATCCATGCTAATTTCTGGTCTTCTTCTCCCCCAGCTTTTTCTGGACCAGATTCTTTATATTTCCAGTGAGCAGCAATACCATATTCTGCAATCTGATGCATTTCTTCAGTTCTGATTTGAACTTCTACCGGTCTTCCATGTGGACCAACTAATGCTGTGTGCAAAGACTGATACATATTCGCTTTAGGAATAGCGATATAGTCTTTAAATTTTCCTGGTATTGGTCTGAATAAATCATGAATAATTCCCATGACTTCATAGCATTGCCTTTCTCTTTCTACGATAATTCTTATACCTAAAATATCAAATAGCTCTTTAGAATTAAGCCTATTCATTTTTTTATAAATACTGTATGTGTGTTTAGGACGACCATAAATTTCTGCTTTAATCCCAGCTTTATCTAGCTCATTTTTTATCTTTAAAATTATTTCTTTAATTTTCTTTTCATTATATTCTCTGTCTCCCATTACAAGTCTTTCAACTTCTTTATATTTATCTGGTTCTAGATAAATAAATGAGAGATCTTCCAATTCATTCTTTGCTTTATTTAATCCAAACCTATTAGCTAGTGGAGCAAAAATATCCATTGTTTCCTGAGCAATTCTTTTTTGTTTTTCTGGAGATAGGTGCTCAAGAGTTTTCATATTGTGTAGTCTATCTGCAATTTTTACCAAGACAACTCTAATATCAACAGCAATTGCCATAAGCATTTTACGGAAATTTTCTGCTTGGTGTTGTCTTGTAGATGTAAAATTTAATTTTCCTAGTTTTGTAACTCCCTGAACAAGTCTTGTGATTTTTGGACCAAACTCCTCCTCAAATTTCATTATGTCGGTGTCGGTATCTTCTAAAATGTCATGTAAAAGTCCTGCACAAATAGTATCAGTATCGCAATTTAAATCAATTAATATTTCAGCTACTGAGATAGGATGAATAATATAAGGCTCACTACTTTGTCTTTTCTGACCTTCATGAAGCCTGCAGGCAAAATCAACAGCTTTGGTAACCTTTTTAAGGTCAGCTATTGGCCTGTCCAGTTTTGAGAATTTAGTTAAAAACTGGCTTACTAATTTTGGCTCTATTGAATCTTCCAAGGTTTTCAAAGGTATAAAATTTTTCCATATAATTCTTCATTGAATCAATATAAATAGATTATAGACAAATTTAGAGATTTTTCCTACTTTTTAAAGATAATTGGAGTTATATTACTCTTATTTTAGAGCCTTCTTCATCTTTTGTAACTAGAATCTGACTCGGAAATGCTTCTTTCAATTCATCAATGTGAGTCACCACTAAAATAAGCTCAAACTCATTTTGAATAGATCTGATAACTTCAGTCAGCCTTTCTCTACCACCTGAATCCTGAGAACCAAAACCTTCATCAATTATCAGTGTCTGTAACTTTGCTCCTGATCTATTTGCTAAAAGACGTGAAAGCGCCAGCCTAAGAGAAAAATCAATCTTAAAAGCCTCACCTCCGCTATATAACTCATAGTTTCTTGTTCCTGCATTATCAGCAATCACAACATCTAATGTTTCAGTAAGTCCACCCGTTTTCTTTTCCTTCTGAGTTCTAAGAGCAACATGCATTTGATTTTCCGTAAGCTTATTTAATATCCTGTTTGATTCTTTTTCAATTTCAGGGACTACAGTTTCTATGATTACTGCTTGAATTCCATTCTTGCTGAATGCTTTCTCCAAATGATCATATTGTTTTATATCATTTAAAGATTTTTGAATTTTATCTTCTTTATCTTTTATCTGTAACTTATAATCATCAACATTCTTCAATAATTGCTCATTTAGAATAAGCTCTTTTCTAACATTTTGGACTTCAAAGAGTTTTTCTTTTTCTTCTTTTTTAAGGATCTCAACTTTTTCAGACAAAGGAGACAAATCAATAATTTGTTTTTTGTTTTCTTCTATAGACAAGGACAAAGAAGCCATCTCGGAAAATCCTGATTTCATTTTTAAAGAGAGATTTTCCTTTTCTGCAAGAACATCTTTTATTTCTTTTTCTGCCTGATTTAATAAGTTAAATTGTGAGACAACAATTTCTTTTTCTCTCAATTTCAGCTTCAATTCAGAGTGAACTTTTTCATCATACTTCAAATCTGCTATATCTTCTTTTATAGAAGAAAGCTTGGACGAAAATTGCTTTATAGACTCACCACCAGTTATTAAACTTTGGAATTGGTTTATTTCCTTTTCACAATCACTCATTTCTTTATCCAAAGCAATTACCTGTTCTTTTGCTTTTTCAAGATCTTCTTTAATAACTTCCATCTGAGACTCAAGAGAAGATACAGATTTTATTTCTAGTAGCTCTCTTTTTATCTGAGACAGCTCTGGTATATAGGAAGCTATTACTTTTCCAAAATTATTTATTTTATCCTTCATTCCACTGTACTCAGTTCTTTTCAACTGAAGTGAATCTTCCTTTTCTTTTATCTTCTTATTTATTTCAGTAGTTTCATCTTCCAAGCCCTGAATATCTTTTTCATAAGCTTGAATCACCATTTTTTTATCTTGGATAGGATTTTTACATAGCGGACAAGGCTCATTATGCTGGTGAGAATTAATTGTTTTAATTTTTCTGTCTATTTCAAGTTTTTCATCACTGATTCTTTTTAGATCTTTTTCTAAATCTTCTTTATCTCTTTTTATCTCGAAAGCTTCTTTTTCAATTATGGCAATGGACTCCTGAAGATTTTTGAATTCTTTTATTTCTTTTTGAGATCTAATATAAAGACTCCTAAAATTCTTCTCATTTTTAAGCTTTTCACTTAATTTGTCTTTTTGGATATTTCTCTCTGACAATTTAGACTTGTACACTGCAAGATTTTGTTCGATTTTCTGGATTTCTTCTTTAAGCTTTGACTCATAAGATCCTTGTTCTAAAAGAAGTCTATTGTACTTTTCTTTTTCTTTTTCAAGAATCTCAAGATTATTTTTTAAATCTAAAAATCCTTTATAGCCATTTTCAATCGCTGATTTCTCTTTAATTAAAGAGTTATACTTATCTTCCTTTTGTTTAAGAATAACAATTTGAGATTCTAGAGTTTTAAGAATAGACTCTTGACTTAATTTTGTTTTTTCAAGAAGTTGAATCTGTTTTTCTTTTTCTTTTTTCTCATTTAATTCTTTTTCTTTCATAGAGAGATTTGATTTTATTAAATTAAGCTTTTCTTCTTCAGATTTAAGCACTGCAACAATTTCACTGGCTTTTAATTTCAAGATTTCTTCTTCTTCACATCTTTCTTTCAAAGAAGATATTAAACTTTGTTCAAGCGAAACCGCTTGCTCAATTTCTTTAGATTTTTCTCTACTTGCCTCACATAACTTGTCATAAATATCAAGCTCTAAAATATCAGCGAGAATTTGCTTTCTTTCACTTGGTTTTTTTGTAGTAAATTCATCTGCTTTTCCTTGTCTCAGATAAACACTATTTACAAACGTAGAGTAATCCATTTTTAAAGTTTTTATAACTAATTCCTGAGTCTGTCTTGTAGAGCTAAGAGAAAGTGATTTCCAGCTATTTTCTTTTGGATTAAAAATTTGGAACTCTAAATTAGATTTACCTTGTGAATTTTTAAATGATTTACTTCTTGATCTATAGATTCTATACAGGTCTTCTTCCATGAAAAACTCTATTTCACAAGACATTTCATCTTGTCCTAATTTTATAAGCTCATCTGTTCTTGCTCTGCCTTCTTCCCAGATAGTCCACGTAACTGCATCTAAAAGACTAGATTTCCCAGCACCATTTACACCCACAAGACAAGCTGTATGAATACCAGAGAAATCAACTTCAGCATTTAGGTAAGACATGAAGTTTTTTAATGTAAGCTTTTTAAAAATCATATGTAGGGAATTATAGCGTAGGGATATATTAAATAAATTTAATCATGTATTTATTAAGTGCTGTAATAAAATAATCAAGGTTAAAAAATAGGATTTAAAATGAGCACATTACAAACAGCAAAAACCTTTCTAAATGAAATCTCTGGACACACTTTCAAAATCAAAATTAGAAGAGCTAACGGTGGAATTGGTAAAGAAAAAGAGCAAGTTATTGTTACTGGAAGTGGTCCAAAAGGACCAGTTACTTACAGAGGGAAAGAAACAACTTTTACTGATGCATATACATCTGCTTGCGTTGATATATTTCGAGCAACAAATGGTGTTTCTACATTTTTTGTAAGTCGTTCTGAGTGGCTAGATATGTTTAAAATGAATTATAGTGAAATTGAAAATCTTAAATCATTAAACTTAAAGTCTAAAATAGAAGAAGCTAATAATTCACATGGAAGAATTGCTGATTCAGATAAATCATTGGTTTTAATTAGCATTGAAAAAGCCTTAAAAGATAACGATTTAAATCCTGGTATTGCGTCTTTAGACAACGCTCCTACTTCTGAAAATAAGATCCACGTAGGATTTAGGGTAAAAGATTTAAAAGAAGATAGTGATGAGATAAAGAAGGTTAATTTATTAGTAGAAAAGATAAATAAAGAGTTTAAAGGTATTATTTCTGCATATATGAATTATGAAATTGTAAGAGATACAAAAAAAGAGAAAACTAGTATTTCATTTGCTTAAATATTTCATTGAAATACTCAATACTGCATTTTGATTTGTTTTTTTATTTTTTCCAAGTGGAATGCTATAATCCAAAAGGTTAAGATTTTTAAATGACATGGAGGAAATTAAATAAATGGATCCAGTTTTAATGGCTCAAGCCGGAGAAATGGCAAACAGTAGTGAATTAATGAAATTAGGTTTAGCTATTGGTTCAGGTCTAGCAGTAACAGGCGTAAGTGGCCCAGCTATTGGTGTAGGACTTGCAGCAAGCAAATCATTAGAAGGAATGGCACGTCAGCCAGAGGCAGCAGGAAAGCTTTTAACAAATACTCTTATATTTGCGGCTCTCGCAGAAGCATTAGGATTGTTTGCTTTTCTTATTGCTATTCTTCTTTATCTTAAGTTAGGTTAAATCTCATGCAGGCAGGGGTAATAACCTTGCCTGCAAAAAGGGTGTATATGCTTTTAGAATTAAATTTTACTTTAGTTATATTTGCTATTTCATTTCTGGTTTTTATAAACCTGTTAAACCTTACTTTGTATAAGCCAGTAGGTGAAATCATTGAAAAGAGAAAAGGTTTAGTAGAAGGTGACTTAAATAAAGCAAAAGAATTGTCAGAAGAAGCTCAAAAATCTCTTGATAATTATACAAGCCAAATGAAACAAGCAAAATTAACAGCTCAAGCTACCATTCAGTCTATGGTAAAAGATGCAGAGAAAATAAAGCAAGAGAAAATCTCTTCTTTGTTAACTACATTGAGCGAAGAAAAAGAAGTTTCGATAAAAAAAATTAAAGAAGAAGAAAAGAAAGTTATGCAAAAACTTGAAGGTGAAATTAACATTCTTACAGATTTAATCACTAATAAAGTTTTAGGAAAGGAAAAAGACCTTGTCGGATCACGCTAGTACAAATGCTCACACCTCAGCAGGACATAGCCACCATGAAATTGGTCCTTGGCAGGTTTTAGTAGAATCAGACCTTTTAAATGTTTTAATCTTAGCCCTTGCTATGGTTTATTTAGGAAATAAATTCCTACCTCAAATTGTTGATGTTAGAAAAAAACAAATATCAAGAGAACTTGATGATGCAAAGTCTGCTAAAGAAAAAGCAGAAAAAGAACTCTCTGTAATCAAAGAAAAGCTAAAAAGAGCAACTGCTGAAGCAGAAGAAATTAAAAATGAAGCACAGAAAAACGCTGTTTCTATAAGAAAACAAATTGAAGAAGAAACAGAAAAGGAGCTTGCAAACTTAAAACTAAAAGTTGAGAGAGAAATTAGCTCAAGCTATGAAGAGACTGTTCAAAACATTAAGAAATCAGCCTCTGACATAGCTATTAAATTAGCTGAAACTGCTCTCACTCAGGTTTCAAAAGATAAAAGTGTTCAGAAAAAATTAGTGGAGGATTTTTTAGCCGAGGTTAAAGCCCCTAGTAAAAATTAGTTATGAAGAAAGACTCTATTAAAATTGCAAAAAACTATGCTCAGGCTCTTATGGAATCCTGCACAAACGATATCGTCTTACAGGAAACTTTATTTAATGAATTAAAAGAAATTAACCAAATATTCAATCAAGAAAAAGACGGAAAGAAAATTTTTGAGAATCCAGTAATATCAAAAGAAGAGAAAAAATCATTAGTCAAAAAACTTTTTTCTGGAAAAGCAAATGGTAAAATTGTTAATTTCTTATATTTATTAGTTGATAATCAAAGATTTGATATCCTTCCGCAGATACAAGATCAATTTCTAAGTCTCTTAAATAAATCTAAGGGCATTGTAATAGCAGAGGTTTCATCAGCGGTAGAGTTAGATGGTGAAATGGTAGAAAAACTTAAGAAGAAATTAGAATCACAATTTGGCAAAGTATTAATGGAATCAAAAATTGAACCCTCACTTATTGGTGGGATTAAAGTTAAAGTCAATGATGTGGTTTTTGATGGAAGCATTAAATCAAAATTAGAAGGTTTAAAACGGAGGCTAGTCTAAGAACTAAGGGAGAAAACAATGTCAATAAAGTCAGATGAAATAATAAGTGTACTAAAAGATCAGATCAATCAGTACCAAGAAAAAATAAACGTTAGTAACGTTGGTACAGTGGTTTCTGTCGGTGACGGAGTAGCTAGAGTTCACGGTCTTGAAAAAGCAATGATTGGTGAGTTTGTTGAGTTTGATGATAAAGATAAAACAGAAGGTACTGTGTTTAACCTTGAAGAAGGAAATACTGGTGTTATTCTCCTTAGCGAAGGAAGAAGTGTTCAAGAAGGCACTCAAGTTAAAACTACAAATAGAATTGCTTCTGTACCAGTTGGAGACGCACTTTTAGGACGTGTTGTAAATCCTATCGGAAAACCACTTGATGGAAAAGGTGAAATTAAATCCACCAAATTCAGACCAATTGAAAGAATTGCACCTGGTATTGTTAAAAGAAAGTCTGTTCATGAACCACTTCAAACTGGAATCTCTGCTATTGATGCAATGATTCCAATCGGGCGTGGTCAAAGAGAATTAATTATCGGAGACAGACAAACTGGTAAAACTGCAATTGCAATTGATACCATTATCAATCAAAAGAACCTACCAAATCGTCCTATTTGTATTTATGTCGCTATCGGTCAAAGACAAAGTAACGTTGCACAAATCAGAAAGCTTTTAGAAGATGCAGGCGCTATGGAATATACAATCATCGTAAGTGCAGCATCTACTGACCCACCAGCACTTCAATTCTCAGCACCGTTTGCTGGAGCATCTATCGGTGAAGAATTCATGGAGAATGGCAAACACGTTCTAATTATTTATGATGATCTTACTAAACATGCATGGGCTTATCGTGCAATGAGTTTATTATTACGTCGTCCACCAGGTCGTGAAGCATATCCTGGAGATGTTTTCTATGTACACTCAAGACTTCTTGAAAGAGCGGCAAAACTAAGTGATAAGCTTGGTGCTGGTTCAATGACTGCACTTCCTATCATTGAAACTCAGGCAGGTGACGTTTCAGCATATATTCCTACAAATGTTATCTCTATTACTGATGGACAAATCTTCCTTGAAACAGATCTTTTCAATGCAGGTGTAAGACCAGCAGTAAATGCAGGTATTTCAGTAAGCCGTGTAGGCGGCGCGGCACAAACCAAAGCAATGAAAATGGTTGCCGGAAAATTAAGACTTGACCTTGCACAGTTCAGAGAATTAGAAGCATTTGCACAGTTTGCTTCTGACTTAGATCCAGCTACTCAGCAACAAATCAAACGTGGACAAAGACTAATGGAAGTCTTAAAACAACCTCAGTACAATCCACTCTCTGTAGCTCAGCAAGTTACTGCAATTTATTCAGCAAATGAAGGTGTTTTAGATAAGCTTGAGCTTAAAAACATTCAAAAATTCAAATCTGAGTGGTTTAAATACCTTTCTTCAAATAAGAAGAATCTTGAAGAAAAACTAAATTCAGGATCTGCTTTAACTGATGAAGAAAAAAATGAGCTTAAATCCTCATTAGAGAAGTTCAGAGATTCAGTATTTTCATAAACTAGATAAACAATCTCTTTAAAATCAGCACTCCAAATACTGCACTAATAACACCTGTAATAAAGGCTATGTAGTTTATGTTTTTTTGTAGCTTTACATCTTCTATGAAATTATTAAAATAAAACCAGGCTATACATACAGAAATTAATAATGGATTTAAGAAGTCAGCTGAATATCTAAGGGTTATATAAAGTCTGTTTAATAAGAAGTAAAAGTTAACAAGAAATGATATTAGAAAAAATAATAGAATTGGAAATAGTTTATCACTTCCCTGCTTTTTAAAAGATTTTTGCAAAAGGCAGATAATAGGGATTAGTAATATTAATAGTGTAAATGGAACAAGTGGAACAACTCCAATTAAGTCCTCAATGCTTTTCTCTGCAAATGTTTCAGACAACGGTAATGGTGAAATCCATCTGTTAAAAAATATAAATGGAAAGTGCCACCAAAAAACAGGGCTAGTAAATAAGTAAAGATTTAAATTGTGTAAAATAGTACTTAAATCTAAAGTATAAAGCCATTCGGTGTTTTCCTGCCTTATTATTTCAGGCAAATTAGCATTCCAACAAGTTAACTGATATCTATTTCCAAACTCAAATAAATTATCAAATCTAAAATAATTATAGAGAAGTTGAGTCATTAGTAATAAAAAGAATGGAATGAAAAGTATTAGATTCTCTCTTTTTGCTCTTAGATAGAACCAGGCAAGCAATAAAACTAGAAATCCAGAAAAAACAAAATATGGTCTACAGCCGATAGCAAGTCCTAAAAAAATGCTTCCTAGAATTAAACATTTTTTTTTAACTATTTTATCCAGCAATGCTCTGCATAAAAAATAATAAGCAGTAGTATTGCAAAAACAGCCACATGATATGGGAATTGTATACATAGATGCTCCATATATTAAATAGGGAGCAAGATTACTAAAAGCCAATACAATAATCGATAAATTAATTATTTTTTCATCAAGATTATTAAAAATAGTTGTTTTTAATAAATTAAATATCAAAACTGTAAAGTACACTGTTCCAAACATAAATAAAACAACAGAACAAGCGTCAGGAATTTGAGTTCTTATTAGAAGCTGGATAGGAGCGTAAAATAGTAAAATCGGAGTAGCACCAAAATACAAATGAAATTTTCCTTTATAAAAAGAAAGATCATGGTGGTTAAGAATATTTCTAATATAAGAATTTGCATGTGGATCATATGGGTCTGATAGAACGACAAGCTCATTTGGAACCACTATAGGTAAGTGAAGATTACCAGAAAGAAAGCTTTCCGCAAGCAATGAATAATAGTAGATTTTACCAGGCTGAAATGAATAATATCCAATAAACAAATAAACAAGAAATACTACTACCAGAATAATTATTTGATTAAAAGTAACTGGCTTCATAAGATTGATATTAAACCAACTATGATAATACAAAAAACTTTGCTAGAATACTTCTTGAATGTTTGATCAAAAGATTGTTTTAATTACAGGTGGTACGGGGACTTTTGGAAGGTCTTGTACAAAAGCGCTTATAAATAATTTTAAAGTAAAAAAAATTATTGTTTTTTCTCGTGATGAACAAAAACAGGCACAAATGGCTAAAGAATTTAATTCACCATTAATAAGCTATGTTTTAGGTGATGTTAGAGATTATGATCGATTATATTACGCTATGAATGGCTCTGATTATGTAATCCATTCAGCCGCATTAAAACATGTAGACATTTCCGAAAGTAATCCTAGTGAATTCGTTAGAACAAATATCTATGGAACTGAAAATGTAATTAAATCAGCTATTAATAATAATATAAAAAAAGCTGTTTTAATATCCACAGATAAAGCAGTTTCTCCTATTAATCTTTACGGAAGTACAAAGATGATTTCAGAGAAGCTT
The DNA here is from genome assembly GCA_964602915.1 of uncultured Gammaproteobacteria bacterium. Classification (GTDB taxonomy): domain Bacteria; phylum Cyanobacteriota; class Vampirovibrionia; order 2-02-FULL-35-15; family 2-02-FULL-35-15; genus CAZRTB01. The sequence goes on from CAZRTB010000001.1 coordinate 473,879, forward strand.
TTTATTTCAGCCAATAATTTAATAGAAGAAAATAAAACTTGTTTTTCAGTAGTTCGATATGGGAATGTCTTAATGTCTAGAGGTTCTATTATTCCATATTTTAAAGAGTTGCTAAAAGCTGGAATCAAAGAGCTTCCTGTAACTGACATAAATATGACTAGGTTTTGGATTACAGCAAAAACTGCAACAGATTTTGTAATTAAATCTTTCAGTCTAATGAATGGGGGAGAAATATTTATCCCTAAATGTTCATCTATGAAAATTGTAGATATTGTTAAAGCTTTGGATCCTAATTCAAAAATAAAAATAACAGGAATACGTCCTGGTGAAAAGATTCATGAGACACTCTGCCCTGAAGAGTTAGCTGATGAAACATTTGAATTCCCTGATTACTATTTAATAAATGCATCTAAGCAAGTTCTAAATAATCAAAGTAGCACAAAAGTATCTAAAGGATTTAAATATTCATCTAACACTAATAAAAACTGGCTTTCTGAATCACAATTTTTAGAAGCAATAAATAATGCATAAATTTATACCTTATGGTCATCAGAATATTATCCAGGAAGATATTAATTCTATAATTGATATTTTACACTCTGACTGGATTACACAAGGTCCGGTAATTGAAAAGTTTGAAAAAGCAATGGCAAATCATTGTAATGCAAAATATGCTGTTGCAGTATCTAGTGGAACAGCAGCATTACATTTGTCATGTTTATCCTTAGATTTAAAGAGTGGGGACTATGCTTGGACATCCCCAAATACTTTTGTTGCCTCTGCAAATTGTGCTCTATATTGTGGTTCAAATATTGATTTTGTTGATATTGATAAAAGAACATTAAATATCAGCATAGAAAAACTTGAAGAAAAGCTCATAAAAGCAAAAAAAGAAAATAAGCTTCCAAAGATTTTAATACCAGTACATTTTGCAGGAAATATTTGTGATATGAATGAGATAAAAAGCTTATCAGACAAATATGGATTCAAAATTATTGAGGATGCAGCACATGCATTAGGAAGTGCATATAAGAACACTAAGACAGGATCCTGTGAATTTTCAGATATTACAACATTTAGCTTTCATCCTGTAAAAATAATTACCACTGGAGAAGGTGGTATGATCCTAACAAATAAAAAAGAGATTTATGAAAAACTCCTCATGCTACGTACACATGGAATAACAAGAAATGAGCAGTTCATGAAAAGTGATTCTGAAGGTCCTTGGTACTATGAGCAGGTTGATTTAGGCTTTAATTATCGTATAACTGATATCCAGTCAGCTTTAGGTTTAAGTCAGTTAAAAAGACTAGATGATTTTATAAAAAGAAGGAACTATCTGGCAGAAAGATATAATAACCTTTTAAAAGATCTACCCATTACTCTCCCCGTTATAAATAAAGACTGTTATTCAGCCTGGCACATATATGTTATTAGATTAAACTTAAATGCAATAAAAAAAACAAGAAAACAAGTTTTTAATGAGCTTAAAAGTGCAAATGTAGGTGTAAATGTTCATTATATTCCTGTACACACTCAACCATTTTATAAATCATTGGGATTTAAAAAAGGTGATTTTCCTAACTCAGAAAAATACTATGAAGAAGCAATAACTTTGCCTTTATTTTATGACTTAACTGAAGAAGAGCAAGATTACATTGTCTCTGCTTTAAAAATAATTTTAAATGGTTAAAAAATATGCTTAAAGTTTTATTTAGATCAGATGCATTTAAAGAAATAGGAACGGGACATTTAGCTAGATGTCTTACTTTAGCTGACTGTTTAAAAGACAAAAAACATGGTGTCTCTTTCATAGTAAATAAAAAATCCAAAGAGTGTATAAAAAAACTGGGTAAATTAAATCACAAATTCCTATATCACAATTATAATATCGGCAGTAATTCTGATGCTAACTTAACAATAAAAATAGCTAAAAAATACTCCATTAAATGGGTGGTTTTAGATGGTTACAATTTTAGTACTACTTATCAAGAGAATTTAAAGGGGGGTGGTTTAAAAATACTTATTTTAGATGATTATGCTCATTTGAAAAAATATTACTGTGATGCATTGCTAAATCAAAACATTTCAGCAAAAAAAGAGCTCTATAAAGGTACTTCAGCAAAATTTTTACTTGGATCAGATTATTTCATTTTAAGGGATGAGTTTTTTAAATCGGGAAAGAAGAAAAGAAAAATATCAAATACACCTAATAAAATACTGATAACAATGGGAGGAAGTGATTTAAATAATGTATCATCTAAAATACTAACATTCTTAAATGCTTATAAAGAAAAGAAATTAGAAATCATTATTATTGCAGGGTCAATTAACCCACACATTAATAAATTAAATAAATTAGCAAAAAGGTCATTCCACGACGTAAAAGTTATAGAGAACTGTAAAAATATGCCATCATTAATTTCATGGGCTGATATTGGAATCACTAGCGGGGGAACCACTTCATACGAAATCGCTTATATGGGCTTACCATCTTTAATGGTTTCACTAGCAAAAAATCAAATATTAAACGTAGAAGAACTTTCAAGAAAACAGTCAACAATAAATTTAGGATTTTATACATCATTAAAAAAGGATGAATTTATTAATCAATTCAAAAAGCTTTTATTTTCTAAAGAAGGTAGAGCTAAAATGTCTTTAAGAGCTAAAAATTTAGTTGATGGATTAGGAAAAGAGAGAATTATTAGAGAACTTAATTCAAAAAATCTCATTTTGAAATCAGCCACTTTAAAAGACTCAAAACTTTTATGGAAGTGGAGAAATGATTTATTAGTAAGAAGAAATTCTTTTTCTTCTAAACTTATAAAATGGAATGAACATGTATCCTGGTTTAAGAATCATTTTAACGATAAAAATTCTTTCATTTATATAGCTTATACAAATGGTATTCCAATAGGAGTAGTTAGATTTAAATTAAACAATAATAATCTTAAAATATCCTTTAGCATATGCAAAGAATTTCGTAAAAAAGGACTAAGCAAAGAGATGCTAAACAGTGCTATTGATAAAGTAATAAAACTATCTAAAATCAAGACGATTCAAGCATTTGTTAAGAGGAAAAACTCTGTATCTTTAGCATTATTAAATAGAATTGGTTTCAAAAGTAAAAGTATTAACACAAAAGAAAACAGTATTTGTTTAGAATTAAATAAAGAGTGAATGAACTAATAAAAATTAATGGGAGAGTGATTGGCAAGTCTAAGCCTGTTTATATTGTTGCTGAAATATCTTCTAACCATAACAAGGATTTTAATCTTACAATTGAAACCATTAAATCTGCTAAGGCTTGTGGAGCTGATGCAGTAAAAGTTCAAACATATAAGCCTGATACTATTACATTAAATTGTAAGAATAGTGATTTTATGATTAGTGGTGGAACTCTATGGGATAATTCTTCACTTTATGATTTATATGAAAAAGCCTACATGCCATGGGAATGGTTACCAAAACTAAAAGACTTTGCAGATAGCATAAAAATAGATTTTTTCTCTACTCCATTTGATTTCACTGCCGTTGATTATTTAGAAAAAATAAATGTTTGTGCATATAAAATATCATCTTTTGAAATAGTAGACCTGCCTTTAATAGAAAGAATTGCAAAAACAAAAAAACCTATAATTATTTCCACAGGAATGGCAACATTAGATGAAATTAAATCTGCTATAAGTGTTATAAAAACAAATGGTGGGGATGAAATTGCTCTTCTTAAATGTACTAGTTCATATCCAGCACCAGATGAAGATATGAATCTTTTAACAATAACTGATATGATGAAAATATTTAATGTCCCTATAGGCATATCAGATCATACGACAGAAACATTAGTCCCTAGTATATCTATTGCTCTTGGTGCAGTAATCATTGAAAAACATTTTACTTTATCCAAAAATATAAAAAGCCCTGATATAGCATTCTCACTAGATCCAAAAGATTTCAAAACAATGGTTGAGAATGTTAGGAGGGTTGAAAAGCTAATAGGGAAGGTTTTTTATGGAGTAAGTAAGAGTGAATCTTCTACATATAGATTTCGTCGTTCACTTTATGCTTCTGATAATATAAAAAATGGAGAGATTCTTTCTCTTAATAATATAAAATCAGTAAGACCTTCGTTCGGACTTCCTCCTAAGCATTTAAAAGAAATACTTGGGAAAAAAGCCACAAAAGATATTAGCTTTGGAACTCCAATAACATGGGAACTCATTTCCAAAGATTAGAAGTAAATGAAATACTCCTTTAACCAAGAAAATCTAAATGAGATATGTAAAAGAAGAAATCTTAAAAGCTCTGAGCTACACTCATTTAACGACCATTATGGTAATGCAAACATTATTAAAGAATATTGCAATTTACCTATTTCATATCCTCTTAAAGGAATAATAGAACATGGTCTTTTTTTAGATGATACAGTCTGGGCAGGTGACTATGCTGGAAGATTGCCTGTATTTCTTAGTAGTACAAATGAAAGAACACAAGTACAAAATGCAATTACTAACAAACATTCAATACCAATAGGTTCTCCATTCCTATATGCAATGCATAATTATGAAAACAATATCAAGCATGAAAAAATAATAAATCGCAGTGGTACTGTTGTTTTCCCTGAACATTCTGTAGATTTTGTAAAAGCAACATTTAATCATGAGGACTATGCTGACAAATTAAATAATTTACCAGATAGATTTAAGCCTATTACTGTCTGTGTTTTTTGGAAAGATTTTTTTTACAAAGTTGACAAAGTCTACAGAAAAAAGGGCTTTAACCTAGTCTCAGCAGGGCATTTCTATGATCCATTATTTTTATACAGACTTTATGAAATACTTAAATCTCATAAATATGCCACCTCTAATACTCTTGGAAGCAGTGTATTTTTTTCCATCAAAGCTGGGTGCAATTTTTTCTTCACACCATCATCGAAAATTCAATTCGGGTTATTTCCTTCTAACTTTTTTGGAATGAATACAAAGGGGTTTGTTAAAATAAAAAAAGAATTTGAATCCCTATTTTTTAGTTTTAATGAACAACTTAACTCCAGCCAGATAGAATTTGCAGATAAGTATATTGGTTCTAGATTTTTCAGAACAAAGGAAGAATTAAAAGATATTTTAAACTTTTGTGAAAAAAGATACAAATTCTTTAATAGCCTTTCATCACTAAAAGTCAAAGGAACAGTAAGGCCTTACATTCTTGAAAGAATATCAGAAGTTATTAAAAGATCTATAAAATTAAAAGATTATGAAAGTTAGTATTATAGTTATCGCTAAAAATCATTCTATAGGCTTTAAACAAGCTCTAGAATCAGCATATAACCAATCATATAAAAGCATTGAAATTATAGTAGTTTTTACTGAGCATAATGATTGTAATAAAATTTCAGACTCCTCTGTTAAAGTCCTATATTTAAAAGATGAAAATGTTTTTAGTATATTAAAAGTTATTAAAGAAAAGATTACTGGCAACTCATTATTAGTTCTTTATGATGATACATTTATCGACTCAGATTATATTTCCGAATGTATAAGTTTTCTAGAAATGGATAACAGATTTATAGCTGTTTGTGGAAAATTTAAATTTTACTGGCTTCATGATTATTTATATGAGAAAGAAAATTTACATATTCATTATAATTGTCAAATTAAAAGAGTAATTTCATTTTATGAAAAAGAAACTATTTATAATAGACATTTTAATTCTACTCTTTATAGAAAAGAAGAATTGTTCTCAGCTTTAGATAATATAAACAATAAAACACTGGTTCTTTCAAATTTGGTGTTTAAAGGTAAATTTCAAACACTAAGTAATATTTACTCGCACAAACAATTAAGAGGGGATAGTGAAGGGCTTGAGTACTCCAATAGTAAAGAATATATTTTTACTTACGTTCTTGTTAATATTTTATTTAATACCAATTTATATAAAAGATTAAATTTTATAGAGAGAATCTATCTAGCATTAGCAATTTTTCTTAGAATTTCGTATATTATTGTTTTTAATAAGAACTAAATTCTTTGTATTCCATATGAAAGCCCAATTGCAATACTAATAATTCCAGAGATCAAAGCAAGTCTGTTTAGTACTATTTTTTCTTTTATATTTTCCGATTTGTCATTAAAATAAAACCAGGTTACACATGCATAAACCATTATTATATTTAAGTAGTCACCAGAATACCTAAGAGTTACAAAATATCTCCCCATTAGAAAGTATAAATTTATAAAAAATGGTATTAAGAAAATAAGTGCAAATGGAAAAAGATCAAAATTTATTTTTTTCTCATATTTTAAGGAATTAAAACTTAAGAATCTAAGACAGGGAATTAATATTGTTAACAGGATAAATGGGAATGATGGAATAATTCCTACTATTGGCTCCATAAATTTAGCAGGGAATATTTTAGAAACAGGCTGAGGCGTAGTCCACCATGTTAAATAAAAATGAGGGAATTGTTCTTTTATAAGAGGGGGGACCAACAAATAATATTTTACATTACTTAAAAAGTTTTCTATATCTATAGAATAGAGCCATTTTATATTTTCCGTTAAAGATTCTTTAACGACTTCATTTGTATTTGAATTCCAGTTGGTTAACTGATATCTTTTCCCAAATTCAATAATATCGTCAAATCGTGCATAGTTATATAAAAGCTGAAGTAAAAGTATAAATAAAAAAGGCAAAAATAGTTTTGCATAGATTTTATAGTTAAAAGATATTTTTTCTTTTTTACTTAGATAAAACCAAACAAACAATAATACTGCACATCCTGTAACAATGAAGTACGGTCTGCATCCTATTGCTAGACCTAAAAAAATGCTACCAAGCATTAGATATTTTTCTCTAGATAATTCTTCCAACATTCCTCTACAAAAAAAATATATGGCACCTATATTACAGAAAGAGCCACATACTATTGCTATGTTATAAAAAGATGCTGTATGAATTAAGTATGGAGATAAATTGCTAAAAGCTATTATGATAGCGGACCAATTTATCATTTCTTCACTAACATTATTAAATATTTTCTTTCTTAAAAAATCTAAAGTTAAAATTGAAAAATATAGACTCCCTATTAAAAAAATAATTATTGCCAAGGCATCTGAAAGTTGTAATTTTGTAAAAAAGTAAAGAGGTAAGTGCAATAATAAAGCTGGTGTTGCTCCAAAATATAAATAAAATTTCTCTTTATAGTAAGAAATATCTTGATATCCCATTTGCCGCACAGGAGCATTTTCAGTCGGATCATAAGGATCAACAAGTTTTAATAATTCTTCTGGAACTGGTATTGGCAGATGTAATTTCCCAGATATAAAACCATCTGCCAAAATTGAATAATAAGATCTCAAATGAAAATTAAATACATAATCACCTATCAAGCAATATACTAAAAAAACTATTGTTAAAATAAGAACTTGGTTAAACTTAAGCATATAAATAATATTACTACTAAACAAATATTTATCTCTAAAAACACGATAAAATACTTATATGGATAGCTTTATTAATACCACTGGAAGTTTCTTTAATGCTCTGTTTGGGTGGCTATTACCTGATTTCTTAAAAGTTTTACTCATAATTATTTTATCTTTTCTTTTAAAGAACTCTATTGATTTTGCATGTGATAAGTTTGTTGAAAAAACAGGTAATAACAAAAGATTATTAACAATCAGACAAATCACTCACTCTATAAGTAGTTCAATAATAACTACCATTGCTCTTATAATGATTCTTCATCAGCTAGGGTTTGACACCACTCCACTAATCGCTGGTGCTGGCGTTTTAGGTGTTTCATTCGGACTTGGACTACAACATCCGATGAAAGATCTAATCAATGGGTTTTTTATAATTTTAGAAGATCAGTTTGTTGTCGGAGATAAAGTAATAATCGGAGATGTTTCAGGTATTGTAGAAAAAGTAAGTCTAAGAAGCACTACAATAAAAGACAATGATGGTAACTTACACATACTTTCAAATGGAAATATAGAGAAAATCACTATTGTTAAAAATAAAAAAGGATAAATAAAATGACAAATAAAGAAATTAGAGTCAGAATAGCACCAAGCCCAACAGGAAGTCTTCATCTAGGAACAGTCAGAACTGCTCTTTATAATTATTTACTAGTAAAAAGACTTGGTGGAAAGTTTCTTCTTAGGATAGAAGATACTGATGTTCAAAGAAATAAAGAAGAATACACTAAAGGAATTCTAGATGGTTTTAAATGGTTAAATTTAAAATTTGATGAGGAGATTGTCTATCAAAGCGATAGACTAGACATTTATAGAAAGTATACTGATAAACTCATGAGCGAAGGAAAAGCATATCAATGTTTTTGCACTACAGAAGAATTAGACGAGTTAAGAAAAATTCAAAGAGCGGCAAAACAACCCGAAAAATACGACAATAGACATAGAAATCTTACTGAAGATCAAAAGAACAAGTATTTAGCTGAAGGTAGAAAACCAGTAACCAGATTTAAACTACCTGATAATAAAGATATTAAATGGGTTGATGAGATTAGAGGAGCGATATCAGTCAACACCGAAGATTTAGGCGGAGACCCTGTAATTATGAGAGCAGATGGTATTCCTCTTTATAATTTTGCAGTTGTTGTAGACGATGGTGAGATGAGAATGTCTCATATAATTCGTGGAGATGATCATCTTCATAATACAGCCAAACAAATTCCTATATTTGAAGCTCTTGGATTTACAGTTCCTACTTTTGGTCATGTACCATTAATTTTTACTCATGAAAGAGAAAAACTAAGCAAGAGAAAACATGGTGATATTGCAAATATTGCAAAATATCAAAATGAAGGTTATTTACCAGAAGCATTGAGTAATTATCTAATTCATATGAGCTGGACAATTCCAAACAATTCAGAAAAAGAAATCTTTTCAATAGATGAAGCTGTTCCTCATTTTGAACTTGGCAGAATAAGTAAAAGTTCAGCTGTCTATGATCTGGATAAATTAAACTGGTTTAACAATCACTACATAAAAGAAAAATCTGCAGATGAAGTTTATAAATTATCTAAAAGATTCTTAGAGAAAGATTTAGATCTTTCAATGTACAGTGAAGATACCGTCTTAAAAATGATAGATGCTATAAAAGCTGGTGTAAATAAACTCGATGAAATCCCTGGATTAATTAAGTTTTTCTTTAGCGATGACTTACCACTAAATTCTGAAGAGAATAAAAAGATTTTAAATGGAGAAAGTGCTAAAAAAATTCTTGATAAGTTAATCATATTAATTCCAAGCATTGATTTTACAAACCCACAAGCATGTAAGAAATCAATAGACGATATGGGTAAAGAATTAGGGTTTAAAGGAAAAGACTTATACTGGCCTATAAGAGTAGCTATCTCCGGATCAAATAAAGGACCAGACCTAGGACTTGTAATTTCACTTTTAGGGAAAGATAAAATTAAAAACAGAGTTGAAAGAGCATTAAAAGTTTTAGTGTAACTCTAAGTTACATTCATTATCGTTTTTGTAACCCTCGGTTACACCTTAACTTTCATCTTGTCGAATTATGATTAAATATTTTTCCCATGAAATCACTTGTGAAACAGGAAAAAATAGAATCAAAAATCTTTTTTATACGTGGAAAGAAAGTGATGATTGATTTTGATCTTGCCGAATTATATGAAGTTCCGACGAAAAGATTAAATGAACAGGTAAAAAGAAATGTGTCTCGCTTTCCTAAAGATTTTATGTTTAGATTAACAGAGGATGAAATTTTGAGGTCGCAAATTGCGACCTCAAGTTACGGCGGGAGGAGACATAGACCTTATGCTTTTACTGAACCAGGCGTAGCAATGTTATCTTCTGTACTAAATTCCAAAAAAGCCATTAAGGTGAATATTGAAATTATAAGAACTTTTATCAAACTTAGAGAGTTTATTCAGTCAAACAAAGAACTCGCATACAAACTAAAAGAGTTAGAGTCTAAAGTAGAAAAAAATGACAAGGAAATAAAATCAATTTTTAGCGCCATAAGACAATTAATGAAAGAAGAGTTAAAACCAAAAAGAAAATAGGTTTTTATATATAGTAGATATATCTAGTTATTGATTCAAAATCATAGATTTAACAAATCAATAACCTTCTCAAAATATTTTTTTAAAATTTCAATTGTTTTCTAGTATTTTTTTCTTATTTCTTATCCAGACATGTTGACAATGGGGACTTAATATGGTATGATTACTACATACACAGTTTAAAAAGAGCGGCTAAAAAAAGTCGCTCTTTTTCTTTTTAGATCTTATACTTAAATTACCTAGTAAAAATACATTTAGAGCTTCCACCTGTTATAAATCTACCAAAACCCGTAGTAGACAGATTAAATCCTAGGCAGGTAAAAACTAAACAAATAGCAAAACCAATTAGAAGTGTGTAAGCAAACCTTTTCTTTTCATCCTTATTCTTTAATCCTTTATAAATAGATAATAGAAGAGTGACTAAAACAGCTATTGGAATAATAATAATTAAAGTAATTACAAATTTAATAAGCATTTTTATTTACCTACATGATTATAAACTAGCTTCTTATTATGCAGATCTTCTCCAAAATCCAGCCAGCAAACTAGCAATTAATGAATGAAATAAACTGGATATAGCACATGGTATTGCAACCAGAGGGCTTGTGAAATTCTGTCTGGCTAAAACTACTCCCAACCCTGAGTTTTGCATACCTACCTCTATGGATATAGTTCTACTGGCTATTTCGTCTTTTGAAATTATTTTACTTAGAACATAGCCAAAAAAGAAGCCGCTAATGTGAAGAGAAAATACAGCAAGAAGTAAAGCAAAGCCACTTTTTATAATCTGCTCTTTCCCTGATCCGATAATACTAGCAACAATTAAAGTAATAAATAAAATTGATATTAGCGGTGCAATTCCCTCTATTTTTTTTGTGAATACAGGAAGAAACTTTCTCATAAGCACTCCTAAAATAACAGGGAGAAGAACTACTTTTACAGTATCCAAAAACAATCCTTCTGCATTTACTTCAATTTTATTTCCAATTAAAAATAAAGTGAGTAATGGCGTCAGAATAATAGCTATAAAAGTAGAAATTGTTGTAACTGTAACCGAAAGTGCAACATTAGCTCTAGCTATGTAACAAATTACATTTGATGCTGTACCACTAGGACAACACGCTACAAGAATTAAACCTGCTTTAAAAAAATCGTTTAAATTAAAAATATTTGCAAACACCCAACCTGAAAGCGGCATTATTATATAATGCAAAATTAGTCCAAGCAAAACAAGCTTTGGAAATTTAAAAACCCCTTTAAAATCTTCTACAGAAAGTGTAAGCCCCATACCAAGCATAATAAAGCCAAGACCATAAGTAATCAGATCTCCTGCAAACCAAGTAAATAAAGAAGGATTAAAAAAAGATACTGTACAAGCTATTAAAACTATAAATGCAAATGAGTTGGTGATTTTAGAAGAAACTTTGTTTAAGTCCATTAAATTACCTTATTAAAAAAACAAGATCTTTTTCCTGTATGGCAGGCAGACTCACCGATTTGTTCTACTTTTACTAAGATAGTATCGTTATCACAATCATAAAAAAGTTCTTTTATTTTTTGAACTTCTCCGGATTTATGTCCTTTATGCCAAAGTTCTTCTCTGGATCTACTGTAAAAATATGTTTCTTTTGTTTCTAATGTTTTCTGGAGAGATTCTTTACTCATAAAAGCTACCATGAGGATCTCATTATCTTTATAGTCCTGCACTATAGCAGGAACTAGTCCTATACCTTTCCAGTTTAGTTTTGAGAAGTCTATTTTTTCTGTTATTTCTATAGGATTCATTTAACCTTATTTTAACTCAACAGGTGTTAAATTACTCTATTCAATAACCTTTCCAGGAGAATTTAAAAAATCTCCTGGACTTAACCATTTCTTAGTTGACTTCAGTGCTAAAGTCATGGAGAATAAGAGTAAGGGATTAACCAACTGGGATTTAGCAAGAGAGAGTCATAAAAAGCTCTCTCTTTCATTTTTTATAACATCAAACAAGTTGCTTAAACTCTACTGAGTATTTTCTGAAACTGTTGTCTTGAGATCGGATCTTTTTCAAATCCAAATCCTTGTTTTTCCTGAATCTTTAAATAGCTTTCTTTTGCAGTTCCAAAATGAGGCATTACATCTGCAGATGTTAAAACTCCTCTAACGCCTAAACTATAAAGCCATAAACCACTTTTCATATACCCTAAGACTGGTCCATTTACATTTGCAGACATTGTAGTTTCATCACCGAGAGTGAACTGGTGAGTAGAAACCTTCCCTTCAAAAGTTCTGCCCGTAATTCTTACATTTGTAGATATGGGTTTTTTAGCATTTCTAGTGTCTACTAAACCACCGACAGTTACTCTTTCTCTAGGACAAATGTTTGCAAGTTCAAGCATTACATCATCGGCATGTTCCATATTATGTAATTCTAAAACTCCATTTCTCTTATCTAACTCCTTTATAATTTCTTCATCTGTCATTTTAGAAACGATCTCTGGATTAAATCCATCTAAATGAGCAATGTCTTCTCTAATAGTCGCTTTATAAGTATTCCAGTTCGCTATGCCTACACCAAAAGTAATTGTTACATCTAACACCTCTACAAAAGACTGTGAAGCAAGTGAAGCGGCCGCAGTCAATAGTCCTGGTGTAGCACCACAACCAGTGAGATAAAGAATTCCTGCATTCTTAAGATCAGCATTTAATTCTTTTATCATTTCAACTGCCCTGGTTCTTTTAAGAGCATCAACAATAACTCCTTTAAAACCAGTTTTAATAATTTCTTTAGTTACGTTTGGAATAAATTCGTTTGGAAGATTTGGTAGTGCAATAAATATTGTATTAATTTTATCTTTATGATTTGAAATCATTTCAATAATAGAATTAGATGATTTTGTAGCCCCATGAATGTCAGCAGTAGCAAGTACATTTTTAACTGAGTTACCTTCAATACCTTGCTCATTAAACAAATAGCCTGTCTTATCACAAATGCCAACAAGCTTAAATTCTTTTTTTTGCTCAATTAAAAGAGCCATGTTTTTACCAAGACCACCTGCACCTAAAATTACTGCATTAATCATTTATTTAATCCTCCATAGTTAATATTGTATAACATAGTCTTTATGAGATAAAAAGTATTTCTGATTCGCTAAAAACAAAAAAAGTATAATTTCGTCGTATTATATAGAATACGGAGTTTAAGTAAAAATATGAGTACAGAAAAAATTCATGACGTAATTATTATAGGTGGTGGTCCTGCTGGATTAATGGCGGCATTTTATTGTGGAACAGGTGGCATGAAGCCTGTAATCCTTGAATCTCTTGATTTTCTTGGTGGTCAGCCAGCGGCATTATATCCAGAAAAACCCGTTTATGATGTTCCTGGACTAATAGAAGTAAATGGTCAAACTTTAGCAAGTACACTTGTAGAACAAGCTATGCAAATAGAGCCGATTATAGAGTTTAATCAAAGTGTTGAAGAAATAAAAAAAGTAGATGGCATATTTTATCTTCACTGTAAATCAGGAGTTGTTTATAAATGCAAGGCAATTATTGTAGCAACTGGAAAAGGTGCATTTTCTCCTATAAAGCTTGGTGTTAATGGTGAAAATGAGTTTTCTGGCAAAGGAGTAATGTATACAGTTAAGCATCTCTCCGATTTTAAAGACCAGGATGTTCTTATCGTCGGTGGCGGTGATAGTGCGATGGACTGGACATGCACTTTAAAAGATATAGCTAAGAGTGTCACATTGATTCATAGACGTGATGGGTTTAAAGCTCACATCGGAGCAGTTAATCAAGTAAAAGCTTTAGCTAGTGAAGGGAAGGTAAATTTTCATATCCCTTATGAAATCAGAAAAATAGAAGGGAAAAATAAAGTTGAAAAGGTAACCATTTTTAACAATCAGACTCAGGAAGAAAAAACTTTTCCTGTTCAAAGTGTAATAATCTGTGCAGGGTTTAAACCTACATCAGAGGCACTTAAAAAATGGGGACTTGAATTAAATGAAAAAGGATTCATTGTTACCCATGATATCTGTAAAACAAATATTGAAGGTATTTTTGCAATTGGAGATGCTACTGAATATCCTGGAAAAAGACATTTAATAGTTATGGAGTTTGGGGAAGCGGCTTCATCAGCAGGAGCAGTATCCACACATGTTTATGGTAAAGGTAAAGGTGGCGCCGAATGGTGGAGTGGACCAAAGAAAAAAGAAACTTGCACCACTTAGGATTTATTTGTAGACTCTAAAGTTCTAAGATTTACTTCTTCCCACTGATCAACTATTTTTTTCGCTTCAATTGCTTTACCTTCACCAAAATTGATTAAATATCTAAGAGCATCTGCTTTTGAAGTTATTCGTGGATTAGTTTGACCAATAAGAATGATTTTTGCTCTTTCCAGAAGAATTGCATTATCAATTTGCTTTTGAATTTTTGACTTTTCAGTAGGGTTAAAAAATCTATATAAATTTTCTAATGAAGATTTCTGATCAAGCGAGATTCCTTCTTTTGGAATATCTGAAATATCTATTCCAGCCACTTTTAAAAAGTGCTCAACCTTACTACATACAGTTTCAAACTGTACATTTTGGACAAGGTTTGGCTCTTCAGCTTGAAGATTAGAAACTATTTTTTCATATAGTTTAATTTTTGCATCCCCACCAATATTTTGTCTGGCAACATAATTCCCTACAGACCCTTTTACCAGGAAAGATTTCACTGTTCTTATATTAAGATCCTCATTCCCATCAAATGTAATTCTTACATCTGACAAAAAGAAATTTAAATTTTTCTTTGCAGTCTCTAAAGTATCACTTAAGGAAATATCTTCATCAGATGTTGAAACCAGATCACTCGCACTTCCCTGTAATTCACCTTTAACCGGGGAACGTTCAGCATCTTCTACTTTTTGATCTGAAATATTGTCTCTAACTTTAATTCTATACGGTCCATTTCTTATTTCATCTCTCAATGCCTGTATTTCATCGTACGGAATATAGCCGTCTGAGACTAATTGGTTTGGAGTTTTATTTATAAGATATTCTTGAACTGGTTCATCGTCTGCATTTAAAACAAAATATCCTATTCTTTCATTTCTTTCTGTGTCTGACACTCCAGAATTAAAAAGAGAAAATAAGATATTTAAAAATATATTATGTTTAACTTTTAAGTTTTCATATGCTTCATCTAATCGATTTTTTATTTCTTGTGGATCACTAGATGCACCTTGTGATTCAATTCTTTCTTTAAGGCTCTCAATCACATGATTCATTTCATTAATTTTAATCATGTGAAGTCTTAATGAATCAAATATTTCATGAATATATTCAACCCTTATGGGTAGTAGAATAAATGGCTTATACTTAACACTTTCACCCTTATGTTTATATGAATCTGTTGTTGAAATATAGATATTTAGACTTTTATTGTTTTGGCTGATAAAAAAGTGAAGTCCTGATGGTGAAATAATCTCATTAAAAGCATTTAATAGATCGTGCAGTGAATCAGCAACTTCAGATCTATCATCTGAAGCTACTTTTAATTTTGTATTTCCTTTAACTCCTATAACATGATTAACTAACTCTGGGAGAAAATCTGAATTACCACAAATAAATCTTCCAAGGTTTTGAATTCCATCCTCATCTAAGATTCCTTTTAATGAGTTGAGATTTGGTTCTTCCATTTCACAGATTTGTTCTATAAGTCTGCTTACATCTACATCTAAATAGTTATCTCTATAACCTTCTATTGTTTCTTTTACAAGAGGCATTACAGCTTTAAGCGAAAGGTCTATTTTTTCTCTTAAGACCGTATCATTTTCATTTAGAAATAGTTCTTTAACAGCATCAAAAAAATTATTCTCTTTTATCATTTCTCTTATTTTTTTAATTACTCCACTAAATCCTGAGTTGGTAAGAGATGCGCTAAAAGCATCTTTAATAGGAGTGCTTGCTTTTATTCCGAGAAGTCCAAACATTGTTCCAATGGAAGGAATTACATATTTGCTAAATACAGAGCTCTCTGGTGATCTGAAAAATTTGTGTATCCCATCAGCAATACTTGAAACAGAAAGTACAGTACCAAATAATTGACCATATGTAACTGAGAAAATCTTATTTATCCTTGATTTTTCATTTTCAGGTATTAATGCATGACTTGAAAAAATTGATTTTTTCAAAATTGAAAATAAGGGTAGTCTTTGTTTAATTTCTCTAGTATCAAATCTTCCAATTCTTTGTCTAGAATTGTCCGGAATGTTTTGTTTAAACGAATTTACTCTCATAGTTGCTACTTAATAGATGCTAAAAAAAATAAATTTATCCTATTTATATTAATGGTTTATACTCTTAACCTTCAATAGTAAAAGAGTCTAGCTTAATTTGAAATTACAATTTAAATTAATTAACTTTTTCAGTTTTAGTTTCTTCTTCTTTAAATCCTGTTTTAAGCTCATTAGCGGCTGTATTTAGTGAGTCCTTAAAATTTCTTAAACCTTTACCCAAATTTCTACCTAACTCTGGTAGTCGCTTAGGGCCAAATATAATTAAAGCGATAACTAGTATGACGATTACTTCTGGGATTCCTATATTAAATGGAAGCATAACAGTTAGATTTTAGCACATCACCACTATTGGTGATTGGAAATGCTTGTTACTTAGCTTTTAACTATAGTTGAAATGCCCAGATAGAACCTGGTCTGTGATACATCGATGCTCTAAAATTCCCCTCAACATCCCAAGCTTCAGGCGTTCTAAACCAATAACCTTTTTTTTCATACACCACAGAGTATATTCCGTAGGCTGTCTTTAATGCTTCCTCTTTTAGTCCCATCATATCCATATATGAAGCAAGAGCAAGAGTTACTCCTGTCCAAACTTCATTTGACTGTGTGTTTAATTTCCAGATTTCATTTTCAGGAAGCATAGTTCCATCCGGATTTATTCCATTAATAGCACCAATTTTTCCTTCTTTGATTTTCATCACATTAAAATCAAAAATTTTCTTCAAAACAATTTTTATATTTTCACGCCTAAAAATATCTCCCAACCCAAGCAAATCTGCATACCACTGACCACACAGCTGATCAGCCATTATGTTTTTATTATGAGGGCTCAAAGTATCATAAAGGTAATAATCACCATTCCAGAGCTTTTCTTCAAGGCTCTTCTTCCCTTTATTTAACCAGCCTTCATAAACTGAATGTTCTTCATTTAAATATTTTGCAATTTCTATAACTGCTTTTAAAGAAGCTAGCCACAATCCATTACAATAAGTGCTAGGTCCATGCATAGTCCAGTTATCATATGTCTGATCAGGGATATTGTCATTTTCAATAAGACAATCATCATCTCTATCAAATTGTTTTAAATAGTTTATAGCAGATATTACCGCACTCCAGGAATTTTTCAGAAAGTCTAAATCCTTTTTCCCAGTAAAGTAAAAATATCGATAAATTAAAAGAATAAATTTTGAATTTAAATCTTTCCATTTATTTATATTCACATGCATGTATGAATTTATTTTTACAAACGGATCTTCAAAAGGTGCTCCTAAATCATGGGGTACAGCCCCTTTTAATTTTCTCTCTGCAGTAGTTTGATCAAGAGGATGATTAAAGAATTTCATTTCATGATCTTCCCGACTAATCGTTTTTATATAGTCTTTCATAATTATTTTTTCGAGATCAGGCCATAGTTTAATCAAAGGAAATGATCCATAAAAGCGAACATCTAAGGTTTCATAAAAAGGATAATCAAAACATTCCAATGTACCAAAATGTTCTTCTTGTTTGGTTACTGCTTGAGGTCTTTCAGTTTCAACTTCTGGAACTTTTCCTGTAGTCCATATAGTTCCACCATCAGCCACATAATATAATTCATTTAGAAGCAGTGTCTTAAACCATTCGGGTTTATTTAACTTTAAATATTTATCCTGCCATCTTTGAATATCCAACATCCATTTTTCATGATTATTAAAAGCTTTTCTTGCTACTTTAGTTACTTCTCTTCCATCTTTTCCAAAAAACTTCGTATAGCGCTTATACCACTTTGTTTTATGGACAGTATCTAATACTGGATAATCCCAGGCTACAACAAAAACAATTGTTTTATTTTCAAAAGGATTAAGTTTTGTTTTGGCACATATGGCTCCTGGAGAATTTGTAAGATGCGAGTAGTTTTCTTGTTTAACTCTTGAGTCTGACAAGGTGCCATACTTTGAAAAAGTGTCCCAGACTTCTCTCCCATCACCATTTTCAGCAAATGCATTTAGGTAAGAAATCTCAACTTCTTCTGTTTGAACAAAGACTCCCATCTGACCATAGTTATAGGTTTTCTCCCCATGCAAATTATCAAAGACTAATCCACTAAAATTGTTCTCCTGATAAAAAATATTCTGCTTACTGCCAAAAATACTTTGCCAGCTAAGTAAAATGGATAATTCTCTTTCTTCTTTTTTTGGATTTGAAATATGCCATCTGAAAACTGCCACTGGATAACTGGTTTCCTGATAGTTATTAGGAATAATCGGAGAGAACTCTTCAAGCACCATATTTAAATCTTTATAGTCAAAATATGCTCTCGGATATAAAGCGTGATAAGTACCATTTGGTTTTATAAAATCCCAGCTCGAGAGAGAACCATCTTCTGGTTTATAACCACTTAATATAAATGCTTTTCCTTTTTCATGAATACCAAACTGACAAGGAAATAGTGTTTTATGATTATGTTTTCCTATATCCATATGCCATCTGGTAAAGTCTCCTCTAAATGTGTGAGAAAATGTACCGGCTCCAAAACCACCTAAAGGCATTCCATTAAAATAGCCATCATCAAAATTTGGAAGACCACCTTCAAATCCAACAATTTTTGTTTTACCTGGTGATTCCAACTCTTCACCAATTTTTCTTTTCCATGCTGGTTTTGGAATTATCATAATTCTTATGACGTCTATCCTTCCTTTAGTTCTCTATTATAAATATTATCTACACTTACTACCTATACTGCATATCTTCTATCCTTTATTTACCACTTAAATCTTTATAGTTTCTTAAGTTATTTACAGTTAGAAGAATTTGTATTTAGTGGAATGAAAATATTGAACCAATTTAATTTCAAGTTTCAAGACTCTGAAAGGAAAACAAATGTTAATCGTATACAGTGGAAAAGAAAAAATTGATAAGAATAGCTGTCTTACCTCATTACTGATTATTTCAGCAATTACTTTAACTCCAGTAGTAATGAATTTATTAACCCTTATTAATATAAGTGGTGTTTTCAAGATGTAATTTTACATTTTTAATATTTAGGATCCAAAATGTTTCTAATATTAGTAGAATTTAATTTAGTATTCCTTGATTAAATAAGGAATTATAAGTAACCTTTTAATAGTATGATTCACGCAGTTAAAGTACCTACTTATAAATTAGCCGATGGTTCTTCACCTGTCAGAAATGTCTCTGAAGAATCAGTTCGAAAAGCATTAGTTGAACGATTTCAATTAGAATTTGATCCCCCAATTCATAGAGCATTTAAATGGATAGATAACGGAACTATATTAATATCCATTGATAAATTAAAAAAAATAATAAATATTTCTATTCCAATTCAAGTAGCAGAGAAAGAAAGAAAAACAATTGTTAAGTTCTTAAAAGAACAATTTCCTAAACATACCATTACTAGTACCTATAAAGATTTAACGAATGAACGCATCATCCCTCTTTCTAATCCTAGCGGAAGAGGTTCCAATAAGGATTCAGATGAAGCTACTCTATATGGTTATACTGACAGACAAATATCTTTATTTAATTCTGACGTGGTTGCTGTAAGAGATTTTCCTGAATGAATGTTTTAGTTCTTTATATTATACTTTTATTTATGACACCTACCCCAAATATTACTTTTGCTAAAAGCACTGAACATAAGCTCATAGAATTAAAGACTATAGATCCTTCTTTGAAGCTAGACATTCGCTATGCTACTAAAAATAATTTTCTTGGTAGACCTGTCTATAAAGAAGCAAAAGCTTTTCTACAAGAAGAAGTAGCAGAAGAATTGGTAAAAATTAACAACTCATTTAAAAAAGACGGATATGGGATTTTAGTATTTGATGGTTATAGACCTTGGTCAATCACAAAAATTTTCTGGGATGAAACTCCTATAGAAAAAAGAAAATTTGTTGCAGATCCTAAGAAAGGATCTATTCATAATCGTGGCTGTGCAGTGGATTTAAGCTTATATGATTTAAAGACAGGGAAAGAAATAAAAATGCCTTGTGAGTATGATGAGTTTTCAGAAAGAGCTTATCCTTCATATAGTGGAGGGACAAAAGAAGAAAGTAAAATGAGAGATTATCTTATCCACAAAATGCAGGAGAGCATGTTGTTTTCTGTTCACTCCAATGAATGGTGGCATTTTGATTATAGAAATTGTGACAAATATCCTATTCTTGATCTTTCTTTCGATGAATTATAAAAAAATTGTTTTTAAGTCATTCAAATGAATTAGTACAAAAATACTTTGAGAAATTTCTTTTGTAAATTCTATGTAAAAAAATTAGTACAATTCACCTGTATGTAAAAAAGCTTTACGTGGAAAGATATATTTAAGATAACTAGGAGGTTGATTTACACAGGTAAGTCAAATATAAAATGAAAAACTATAAAAAAATGTCTATAAGAAACAATAAAGGTATTTCAATAATATATTTCACATTGATGACAAGTGTATTTGTCGGACTTATGTGTCTGGTAATAGACTTATCTCAAACATTTACATATAAAGCAAGAGTGAAAAGTGCTTGTGATCTAGCTTCTCTTGCTGGAATATCACAGCTACAGTCTATTTCAAATACATTTAGTGCAAAAGATTCTGCGCTTCAATTTTTAAATACTAACTTATCCTCAACAATTCCATCATTTACATCACTTTCTCAAGGTAGTCCAGATTTAAATCTAGAAGTAGGAATATATGATTTTTCCACTAATAGATTTACTTCAGACGAGTCCAGCTCTTCTGCAAATGCACTAAAAGTTCAATACACATATCAGTTAATGACTGGGCTTTCTGACTATTTTATGATTTCTTCTATAAACATTTCTGGATCTGCAATTGCCGCCAAACAGCCTGCAACAAAGGCTCATAGCGGGACAAGTTTTCCACTTCTAATTAATAGTTCAGAGCTAACAAATGCATTATCAAATTCAAACATGCTAGATCTAATTCAAACAGGTGGGAGCCAAAATTCATATTTCTCAGCATTTGATAGTTCTGCCAATGAACCAGATATCACACAAATACTTTATAACTTTCAATCTGGAACTGGTTCAATTCCTCCTGAAGTAGTAACAAATAATAACTATAGAGTGTTAAATGGTAATCCTAATAATATTTACTCAAATATTACCGACACTCTTCTTGAAGGAAGAAGTTATATTTTTCCAGTTGTAAGTGTTTCTGGTAACTCAGCAACTGTTCTTGGTTTTGTAGGCGCAACATTAGACGATATCTATCTATCAGGAAGTGATTATCATGTATCTCTAACAATCATTCCTGGATATATTGATAATTCTTATGGCGGAACTGTAATTGCAGGAAATATTGGCTCTATAGGAACCTCAGAACAAACACTTCTTGCTAAAGGTTATACATTAGTGCAGTAGTTCAACAAATCTTACCTTTTTATATTTAATTCTTTTCAACTATTCATATAAAGATTTTCTTTGTTCTTTTTTGTTAGAATAATATTGTTTTGCAGAACAGGACAATATATGAAATACAAAAAGAATATCTTAGAGACAGTTGGAAATACACCACTTGTAAAATTAAATAAAATTACAAAAGATCTTAAACCTACTATATTTATAAAAGCAGAGTTTTTTAATCCTGGTGGTTCTGTAAAAGATAGACCTGCTTTAAAAATGATAGAAGAAGCTGAAAAAGCTGGAGTTTTAAAACCTGGAATGACAATCATAGAACCTACTAGTGGAAATACTGGTGTAGGAATAGCACAAGCGGCGGCAGTAAAAGGATATAAATGTATCTTAGTCATGCCAGATAAAATGAGTAAAGAAAAGTTTGATTTAATGAAAGCATATGGAGCAGAAGTAGTAAAAGTTCCAACAACTGCAACCTCCAGTCCTGATAGCTATAACAATGTAGCTCAAAGACTTTCAAAAGAAATTCCAAATGCTTTTTTGCCAAATCAATTTCAAAACCCATTTAATCCTCAAGCACACTTTGAGACCACTGGAGTTGAAATATTTAATGACACCGATGGAAAAATAACTCACTTTATTGCAGGAGTCGGTACTGGAGGTACTATTTCAGGAATTTCACGTTATTTAAAAGAAAAAAATCCAAAAATCCAGGTAATAGGAGTAGATCCAGAAGGATCCATTTATTCCGGTGACTATGCAAAATCCTATGCTATAGAAGGAATAGGAGAAGATTTTATTCCTAGAAATGTAAAAATGGAATTAATAGATAAATTTGAAAGGGTATCAGATAAAGATGCTTTTGAAACATGCAGACGTTTAGCAAATGAAGAAGGAATACTAGTAGGCGGATCTAGTGGTGCCGCTGTATTTGCTGGAATGAGAATAGCAAAAAACTTAACTGAAAATGATGTCATTGTAATTATCACTCCTGATACTGGAAGAGGGTATATTAGTAAGATTTACTCAAATGAGTGGATGGAGCAAAACGGTTATCTAAAAGATAGTCCTTATAGAACTACTCTTCAAGACCTCTTATCCAAAAAAGATATTGCTTATAAACTGATCTCGATTGATAGAAAAGCATCTGTAAAAGAAGCTATTGATGTTATGAGAAATGAAGGAATATCTCAACTTCCTGTAAAAAGTGCTTCTGGTTTTGTAGGTAGCTTAAGTGAAATTGCTCTTATGCAAAGTATTTTTGAACGCAGTATAAAATTAAATGATACTGTAGAAAAAATTATGAGCAAACCATTTCCTGAATTAGATGAAAACACAGAAGCTGAAAAAGCATTTAAAGAATTTGCTCTTGGATCTTCTGCAATTATAGTCACTAAAGATGGTGGTCAAGTTGGACTTTTAACTAAAATTGATTTATTAGATCAATTTTTAATGAATGGAAATGGTTAAATAAATTACTTATGGAATTTGAAACAAAAGCTATTCACGTAGGGCAATCAGCAGATGAAACTACTGGTGCCACCATAGTACCCATATATCAAACATCTACTTACACCCAGGAATCTTTAGGCAAGCATAAAGGATATGAGTACAGTAGAACTGGAAACCCGACAAGATCAGCCTTAGAAGAAGCTCTTTCAGCACTTGAAAATGGAAAATATGGTTTGTGTTTTTCTTCCGGACTTGCAGCAACCACTAATGTTTTATGTCTTCTAAAGTCTGGAGATGAAGTAATAGCCGGCGATGATTTATATGGTGGCACAAATAGACTTTTTAATAAAGTATTTTCAAATTTTGATCTTAAATTTAACTTTGTGGATGGAAGAGAAGGGAAGAATTTTGAATCTGCAATCTCTGAAAAGACTAAGCTCATATGGCTTGAGACTCCTACTAACCCTATGCTCAGACTATGCGATATCAAGGCTATAAGTGAAATCGCAAAAAAGAAAAAAGTTCTTTTAGCAGTTGACAATACTTTTGCAAGTCCATATTTTCAAACACCTCTTGATCTTGGAGCCGATATTGTAGTGCATAGCACTACTAAATATTTAGGTGGTCATAGTGATGTGGTTGGTGGGGCAGTAATTACTAAAGATAAAGATTTACATGAAAAAATCAAATTCTTTCAAAACGCTATTGGTGCTACACCAGGACCTTTTGATTCATGGCTTGTTTTACGAGGGATAAAAACACTTGCTATTAGAATGAAAAAGCATGAAGAAAACGCTATAAAGATTGCTGAATTTTTAGAAAGTCAACCTAAGATAAAAAAGGTGAATTATCCTGGATTAAAATCACACCCTCAGCATGATTTAGCTAAAAAACAAATGAGAGGTTTTGGTGGAATGATTTCATTTGACGTGGGGAGTAAAGAAGTAGCAAAAAAAGTGGTAGAGTCTACAAAACTATTTTCACTTGCAGAAAGTCTTGGCGGAGTAGAATCACTTATTGGACACCCAGTAACAATGACACATGCAACAGTACCTATAGAAATGAGAGAAAAGCTAGGAATCACTGATGGATTAATTAGAATTTCTGTAGGAATTGAAAATACAAATGACTTAATTAACGACTTAAAAAATGCACTTCAATAATTATTATTAACTCTTTTTAAAAAGTATGGCTATTACTAATTTAGCTGAATTTATAACTAGAATATTAAAAAAATCTTTTGATTTTTAATTAAGATTTACCTTAACAAATCAGTAAGATAACTATGTTAAGCTAAAAATTATGCATAAAACTTTTTGCTTTTCTTTAGTGCTATCCCTACTGCTTAATTGCAGTGCACAAGCATTTGAAAGGCACTTTGTTTTTGATTCAGTACCTCTTACTCTAGATGAAATCGCTGAGAGTGCAGATAGAATTTTTACAGGTTACTGCTTAAAGGTTGAAGAAATAGAAAAAGATCCTATTTCAAACTTACCTGTAATTAAATATACATTTAAAATAATAGAAAGAATTAAGGGTTTAGAAAATATAAATAATTCAATAGTAACTTTTAAACAGTGGAAAGCAACTGCTACTGATTCCAATTATGAAATTGGGAAAAAATATGTTTTATTTCTATACCCTAATAGTAAATTGGGATTAACAAATCCAGTAGGAATTTTGCAAGGTCAATTTAATATAGAAAACAATGGTAATAATGAAGATTATGTAATTAATAAAGTGAGCAACACAGGACTTACCAGGAATCTAAAATCTCAAAAAAGATTATTAATTAAAAACGATAAAAATTTAAATGACTATTTAAATAATTGTTCAGAAGAAGGAAAACCAATAAAATATAAGGATTTTATAAAAGCTGTTAAATATTTAATAAACCAATGAAAAGAATAATTTCAATATTATTAATTACCTTGCTTTTACTTTCATACAGCAAAGTATATGCAAGTGGTCCTCTTTATCTTTCTATGGGAGCTGGTCTTACTTACGGTACAAATCCAATGGTCTACAGATACGATCAAGGAACTTTAGGAATGTTCAGCAATTCAGAAGCAGTGAGTATTATTGAATCCTTATTTTCCGAATGGGAAAGTGTTCCAACTGCAAGCATAACTTTCCAGCAAGACCTAACTCAATTTTTAACTTCAGACATTAATTCTACGAACTTTTCTTCTGTGCTTAATCCTACAATGCTTCTTGGATACTCTCCAGTAGTTTTTGATACAGATGGATCTATTATTGAAGCTCTCGTTGGGGCAGGATCTGGAAACCACATTTTAGGTTTTGCAGGTGCAGTATTTGGTACTTCTACAATGATAGTAGAATCCCAAGCACTATTTAATGGGAAGTTTGTAAATGGAATAAGTAGCGCCGGAGATCCTGAAAGTACTCTTGGTTCCTTCAAAGGAACAGTTTTACATGAGTTTGGACATGCTATTGGACTTGATCATTCTCAGATAAATGTAGATGCTTTAAATTCTGGCGCACCACAATCACTTAGAGATCTAGTCCCTCTAATGTTTCCTATTGCTGTAAATGATCTCTTTTCAATTCTTCGTGATGATATTTCTAGCGCTTCATATCTTTATCCAAACACCACAGCATTAACTAACTATGGACGAATTGATGGCAAAGTGTTTAGATCTGATGGTACTACTCCAGTTTTAGGTGCAAATGTGGTTTTAAGAGACGTAAATAATCCATTGGTAAATGCTATCTCATGCGTTTCTGACTTTCTTAAAATAAACAGTGGTTCATTTACATTTTTTGCTGTTCCGCCAGGAAGTTACAGAGTTGAAATTGAACCTATATATTCTTCATTCACTGGTGGGTCAAGCGTAGGACCTTATTCAGGGAATTCCTCAGACTCTTCTTTCATAAATCCAGTTCCAAAAGGATATTACACAGGAGCTAATCAACAAATCACTTCAGATATAAACATGGCTTTTATAATTAATATTTCTGCTGGAAGCAGTGTTCAAAATATAAATATTATTGCTGAACTTAATAATTCATCAAGCAGTTCAAGTGGAAGTACTTCAAGCTCATCATCTGGCTCTACTTCATCATCTTCTGGATCAATCACTTCAAGCTCATCATCTGGCTCTACTTCATCATCATCTGGATCAATCACTTCAAGCTCATCATCTGGCTCTACTTCATCATCTTCCGGATCTACCACTTCAAGCTCATCATCTGGCTCTACCTCATCATCTTCCGGATCTACCACTTCAAGCTCATCATCTGGCTCTACTTCATCATCTTCTGGATCAATCACTTCAAGCTCATCATCTGGCTCTACTTCATCATCATCTGGATCTACCACTTCAAGCTCATCATCTGGCTCCTCATCACTCCCTCCAGGCGGCTCTGTTAGCGGAGGCGGAATTATAATTATTCCTAACCCAACACCAAGTGCCACGCCAAGTGCTACACCAACACCTACTGCTTCACCCTCCCCATCTTCTCCTCCTTCTCCAAGTCCTTTAATTCCATCTTCAACACCAATCCCTACAGCTACTCCTGGAACTACACCACTCCCTTCTTCAACACCAAGTTCTGAAGACAACCTAGATTTCCTAACTAATCCAAGATTCCCAAGTGTAATTGAATTGCCATTAACAACAGACTTTTTATCTTCAAAAGTTGCTTTTGCTTTTTCAGGATCAAATCCTTCTTTTGAAGTTAAATTAAAAAATAAGGATATAAAATCAATTGAAATTAAAGACTCTAATGGAATAACATTTCAAAATGTTGGTTTTATGTACACAAAAATTCTAAATGAGAGTGATAAGTACATTATAAGTTTATTCATTCCAAATAATATTTCTATTGGGGATTCTAAACTCACTATAAATTACGCAGATGGTAAAACTCAAAATGGGATAGTAAGAATTGTTGATTTTATAAATGTCACAAATAAAAAGGGGCAAGATGTTCCTAAACCAATTATTAATAGAGTTCTATTCAATAAAGCTCAGGACACTTATATATTAAAAATTAGAGGGGGCGGTTTTGTTGGAGGCAGTAAAGATTTAAATGTAGCAAATACAATATCAACAATATTCCCAAGCAATTTAAACATTTCTACAGAAAATGAAGTATTATCAAAAGATGGGAAAAATATAACTCTTAAATTCATGTCTAACATAAATTTTTCAACTAATTTAGTTATCACAATAGTTACACCAAGAGGGATTGTTTCAAAATCTTTTATCCTAAAAAGATAAAAATGATATTATTTATTTATGAGAAGTGAAGGTTTGAATAAAACACCACGCCTAGGTCAAAGACTTGGATTTTTATATCCTATTGCTCATAAACTTTTAGAAACTCACAGATTCTGGTCTCCCTCGAGATGGCTTCCACACAGTGCATTTGCTACTGATTGCTATATAGTAACTTTTTGGATAATTGAATCAATAATTATATATTTATTTAGTACTTGTAATAACTTTACGATTTTATGGATTGCAATATCCATTACTATTTTTAGATTTTTAGATTTAATGTTTGTTTTATCTTCTATTCTTGTAAAAGGGTTTTATAAAAGGCAAGATTGGGCTTCAGCACACAGAGTGACACTGCTTGTCACCTGCAATGCAATAGAATTAATGATTTTATTTGCTATTTTATATTTTGGATTTAATATCCTTACTCCTGATATAGCGCATACTCATCCTCCTATTTACAATTTTTTTGATGCTCTATATTTTAGTGTAATAACAGGAACCTCAATTGGTTATGGTATTCCTCATCCCATTGGTTGGCTTTCAAAAGTTTTATCTATGCTAGAAGGTTCATCAATAGTTCTTGTTGTAATTGCTGTTATCGGATATATTGCAAATGAAAAATCAAAAGAAATTAAAAAATCTATCGATTTAAATGAATAAGCTTTCACTTAAAGATTATGATTTAGAATGGACACTTCTAGGTGGTCAATCTTTTGCATGGGATTATTATAAGGATGAGAACGCATTTTATGGATTTACAAAGAATAAGATTATAAAACTTAAAAAAGTTAATAATAATCTTTTCTGGCAAACATATCCTGAAAACGATAATATTAGTTTTCTAAAAACTTATCTAAGGTTAGATGTTAATTACAATAATATTCTCAAGAAAATAGAAAAAGACAATCATATTAAAAATGCAATTAAAAAATATCCAAATCTAAGACTCCTAAAGCAAGACTTCGAAGAAACTCTTCTCTCATTTTTAGTATCATCAAATAACAATATTAGGTCAATCAGAAAAATAATCCGCTTTATGAATAAAAAATTTGGAAAGAAGATTATCGTAGACAAAAAAACCTTTTATCTCTTTCCAAAAACAGAAGTAATAGCAGATGCAAAATTAGAAGACCTATTATCCTGCAAGCTTGGATTTAGAGCAAAATTTCTAAAGGGGAGTGCAAATTATCTTTTGGAAAAAAACTTACACAAAAATATTTTAACGATGCCTGAAAGCAAAGCAAGAAATGCTCTTACAGAAATAAAAGGTGTTGGAGAAAAGATTGCTGACTGTGTTCTTGTTTTCTCTCTGGGGTTTGATAATGTAACTCCTCTTGATGTTTGGGGAAAAAGATTTCTGGTTAAATTTTATAAACTAAATCCTAAAATGAAATACGAGAAAATGAGATCATGGGTTAATAACTATTTCAATGGGTATTCAGCCTGGGCTGGACAATTTTTATATGAATACATAAGACACTTAAAATAAGTTCTTTACATTGAAAGTTGAAATTGCACATGGTTAAATGTTTAGTGTTCTGTGAAAGGGTTCAAAAGTGTCTATATCTAAAAAGTTCATATTATTAATTTCTATTTTTTGCGTTTTCATATCACTATCTTCCTCAAAGGCCCAGGATCAATCTCTTTACATAAGACTTGGTAGCATTTATGGGATTGCACCTGTCATAGATGATTTTGTAGAAACCTTATTAGTAAATCCTATAGTTACTACTAATAAAAATGTAATCTTAGCTTTAAATAAAATAAATAAGCCTGGATTAAAATATTTAATTACTGAAATGGTTTGTGAATTAGCAGGTGGTCCACAAAAATATTCTGGGAGAAAAATGAAATCTGCTCATGAAGGATTAAATATAACAGAAGAAGAATGGCAGGCTTCAGTAAAAGATTTAACTGCATCCTTAAATAAATTCAAAGTGCCAGAAAAAGAACAAGGTGAATTACTAACACTTATTCTAACTACAAAATCAGACATTGTAGTTCCATTAGTTTCTCCATCTCCTGAGATTTCACCTTCTTCATCTGCTCAGCCCAGCTCCTCACCTGAACAAAGTCCTGTTGTTATAGAGCAAAGTCCATCGCCTGAACAGGTTTTAAAACCAGCAGTAAAACAAGCTCCACCAATAAGAAAAATGATTGATCTGAACAATCTTGAGTTACCAGATTTCGCTGAATAGTCCTATTTGAAATATTTAATGAGTTTATCTAATATATTTGTCATTTTTTTATCATTTAAAAGTTCTAAGATACCGCATATAATTCTAAAATGTTCTTCTGCACTATATTCATAGCTATCATCAACTATTTCAGCCATATCATCATTAATTAAGATTTTTGTTTTATCAATAATTAATATTTCTCCACATTGTAAGCCTGGTCTAATAACAGAATTGCTCTGAGAATCCAAATATGCAAGTTTTATAAAATATACATAGCTTTTATTTAGTGGATCGAATTGCACATCTATTTCATTAGAAACTTTATCTCCATAGACTTTTAAATCTGCAAGACTAACTGGGTTATGTTGCAGTGATAAATAATCACCATATTTACCTAAAAAAACCTTTTGTCTTTCCCAATTAATTGCAATAGGTGAAATAATACTTAAAATCATCTGAAACCTTTTTAAAAAATTTAAGATCTAAAATAAACAATAAAATTATTTTACAAAAAAATTGTTTAAAAGTATAATCGTATCTGCATTATACGTACTTAAGAAAATATAATTTGGTGGGGATATCAATAAATGAACATAATTGACCTTAAAAATTGTAATGAGTTTTTAGCTGGAGACAGCACTGTTTTAAGAGAGTTATTACACCCTGATAAAGCAGATTTAAAGCTTAGATATAGCCTAGCTCATGCTGTATTAAAAGCTGGCATGAAATCAAAGCCTCATAAATTAAAGACTTCAGAAGTATATTACATTTTAGAGGGTAAAGGATTAATGCATATTGATAACAAATCAAGTGAAGCCTTACCAAACCAAGCAATTTATATTCCCCCTCACTCACTTCAATATATTGAAAACACAGGAAGCTCAGATTTAAAGTTCTTGTGTATCGTAGATCCTGCATGGAGAATAGAAGATGAAGAGGTAATGGATTGAAGTTAGATGATTTCAAATTAGAGCGTTTCTTTGCTCAATATGAGTTCTCAGCACCATATATTTTATGCTCATCAGATCCTCAGTCATTCGCATTAAAAGAAATCTTATCATTAGAAAATAATTCAGAAGAAGCATTTAATAAATTATGGCTGGGTTATACAGAAACAAAAGGAAATCCTGAACTTAAGGAGGAGATCTCTCATCTTTATGAAAATATTTATTCAAATGAGATTCTTGTTCATTCGGGAGGAGAAGAGGGCATTTTTCTTTTTATGAATACTGCTCTTGATAAAGGAGATCATATAATTTCATTATTTCCTTCTTATCAGTCTCTTTACAGCGTTGCAGAAGATATTGGCTGTGAAGTCACCCTCTGGAAATTAATTGAAAAAGAAAACAATACTTTTGAAATTGATTTAGATTTTTTAATTAGGAGTATTAAAAACAACACTAAAGCTATTATTATTAATTTCCCCCATAATCCTACTGGTTACGTCCCAGACATTAAAGTGTTTAAAGATATTATTGAAATAGCAAAAAAATACAATCTGCTCGTATTTTCAGATGAGGTTTATCGACATCTAGAACATGATAAAAACAATACTCTTCCTTCTGCCTGTGATTTATATGATTTTGCAGTCTCTACTGGCTCCATGTCAAAAGCATTTGCACTACCAGGACTAAGAATAGGCTGGACTGCTACTAGAAACCAGAATTTATTAAATAAAATGTGGTCATTTAAAGATTTCACGACAATTTGTTGTAGTGCACCTAGTGAATTTTTAGCTAAATTAGCTATTAGAAATAAAGATAGAATTTTTAAGAGGAATCTAGAAATTATAAAAAATAACTTACAGATCTTAAAAGACTTCTTCAAAAAACATGAAAACTTCTTTACCTTTTCTCCACCGAAAGCTACTACTATTGCCTTCCCAAGGTTAAATAAAAATCTTGATAGTGAAAAGTTTTGTGTAGACCTTATTAACAAACAAGGTGTATTTTTACTTCCAAGTACTAAATACGAATATGGAAATAAAAACTTTAGAATCGGGTTTGGCAGGAAAAATATGAAAGATTGCCTTAACGAACTTGAAAAATATTTAAGTATGTTATAATTTACTTAATATTTAAATTGTAGCTGTTTTATTTCATTTTATGAAACCAATTAGAGTTGATACTCCAAGATTTGGAGTTCCATATAAGACTGATCCTTTATTTACAAGGACTTTAGATTCTGGCGCAGATGATAACACTTCTACATCTACAGCAAATGGTACAGGCCTTGGTAGTAGAATAGCAGGACATTTAGTTTTTCAAAGACCTACTTTACCCACTGAAGAAACTTCTGACACTTGTCTTATAGGAGATAGTAAAGCACTAAAGGATATTAGAACTCTGATTTTAAAAGTAGCTAGAACAAAAGCAGAGGTTTTAATTACAGGAGAAACAGGAACAGGGAAAGAGTTAGTAGCAAAAGAAATATTTACTAATAGCAACAGAAAAGAAAAACCTTTTATAGTTGTTAACTGCGCCGCTATACCAAAAGGATTAATTGAATCTACTTTATTTGGGCATGAGAGTGGTGCTTTTACAGATGCTAAAAATAGAACACCTGGAATATTCGATTCAGCAAACGGAGGAACCGTCTTTTTAGATGAGATCGGTGAGCTAGATAAAAATCTTCAATTAAAACTTACCAGAGTAATAGAATATGGAACTTTTCAAAGAGTTGGTGGAACAGAAGAAGTTAAAACTGATGTAAGAGTAATCTCTGCTACTAACAGAAACATTCAAAGCGCTGTAGCAAAAGGAGAGTTTTCAAGAGGCTTATATGACTTATTAAATACTTTTCATATTCATATCCCTCCTTTAAGGGAAAGACCAGAAGATATAACTCCAATTGCTTTTAATATTTTAGAAAAGAATAAGAATTTTTCCCCGGATAAAATTGTTTCTGAAATATCAACGGAAGCTTTAGATATGCTTTCTAGAAATCAATGGACTGGAAATGTAAGACAGCTGGAAAATGTAATTAAAAGAGCTGTTATATTTTCAAATGGTGGAGTTATAAAAAAAGAAGATTTAGCATTTGATGAGAATGAAGCAAGTTTAAAAGTTTTAGAACACTTTGAAGATGTTGCTTTCAGTAATGCAACTGTCTTAATTACTGGTGAAGCAGGTGCCGGGAAAGAGCATTTCAGTAGAAAGATTCATGCTTTAAGTAATAAAGCAGACAAGCCTCTTATTGTTTTGAATTGTTCTAGTCTTCCCGAAGGAGTTGCTGAATCAGAACTTTTTGGTCATAAAAAAGGGTCTTTTACTGGTGCCAACAGAGATCACATAGGATATTTTGAAAATGCAAACGGGAAGACACTGTTACTCGATGAAATAGGAGAGCTTCCTCTTAATATACAAGCTAAACTCTTAAGAGCGATTCAGCAGGGTGAAATAACTGTAATGGGAACAAACACTCCAAAAAAAGTAAATGTAAGAATAATTGCTACCAGTAATCATGATTTAGAAAAAGATGTAAAAGAAGGAAAATTCAGAGAAGATTTATTACATAGATTAAGTGTAATTCCATTGAAGATTCCTCCGTTACGTGAAAGAAAAAATGAAATCTCAGATATAGCAAATAGATTTTTAAATGATTTGAAAGGAGGTTCAAATATTAAAGGTTTCTCGACAGAAGCAATTGTCAAATTAGTGAATTACGATTGGCCTGGTAACATTCGAGAATTAAAATCAATAATTAAAAGAGCTATCATATTATCAGGTGAAGAGAATGAAATTAGTGCTGAAAACATTTTAATAGAGGATGCTCCCCAGCAAAAATCATCACTCCATACTAAATATTTAAATATGCTAAATAATCTACTCCTATTTGATGATTTAAGAGAAGAAGATCAAAGAATTAAACTTTTAGTACTTAAATGTAGAACTATTAAAGCCATAGTAAGATATGGAGCCACTCATACAGGACTCAAACAAAGAGTTGCAGATGAGATGTGTACAGAAAATTCTTTATTTAATCACTGGTTAGAGATAGAAGGTTACAGTAACATGCAAGCATTTATTAATGCTCTCTCTGGTGAAATTGCAAGCGGGGAGCTGGAAAGACAGCATGAAGAAGTAATCTTAAACCCTGTACTCAATAAATACATTAAAGAGATGGATGAATATATTATAAATTCTAGTCCAATCAATTTTGATCATCTAAAATTTCTGGCAGTTAAATGTAGAATTCTTAAAATGTTGATTAACTCTGATGTTCCGCATGAAAGCAATCACAATATTGCTAAATATATAAAACTTCCAGAAAGTACTATCAGGCGCTGGGTAAAAGAGAAAAACCTTACTGTTCATGACTTAATTCAAAACCTAAAAGAAGAACTTTTAAGAGCCAAAGACGCTAGTTTTTGTTGACGAGAATTTAGTAAGACGTATAGAATAGTCGAGTGCAAAAAATTAAAATAGTTAATATCAGTGGCTGGGGAAGAAGTGGAAGTACTATCTTAGGAAGTATTTTAGGACAATGCAATGGTTTTTTTTATGGCGGTGAAATAAAAAATTTATGGAAAATGTCCCTATTAAAGGATA
This sequence comes from uncultured Gammaproteobacteria bacterium, assembly GCA_964602915.1. GTDB lineage: Bacteria > Cyanobacteriota > Vampirovibrionia > 2-02-FULL-35-15 > 2-02-FULL-35-15 > CAZRTB01. Next base: position 508,009 of record CAZRTB010000001.1, read on the forward strand.
GGCTTTGTGGATGTGGTGTTCCTTTAAAAGAATGTACCTTATGGAAAGAAGTATTTGATGTTGCATTTAGTGGATTTGATAATATTGATGCAAAAAAAATTGCTAAAGCTATTGAACATACCTCTTCATCTAGAGAATTAATTAATGAACTTTTTAAAAATGGTAAGAATTTTAAATCTATCACCTCTTCATATGAAGAAGAATTAAAAAAACTTTTTTCAGCCATTCAGTCAGTTAACAAATGCAGAGTGATAATCGACTCCACAAAAGCTCCTTTATATGGTTACATGTTATCTGCCATACCTGATTTCGATGTTTATACCATTCATCTTATAAGAGATTCTCGTGGAATAGCTTATTCAAGAAAAAAAATGAAAGTACAACCAGATGCAAACAGTACAATCTACATGCAAAGATTCAGCCCCTTCAACAGTTCATTTATGTGGGTTACAAGAAATCTTATGACAGAATTTTTCTGGAAAAAGAAAAAAGACAGGTATTTATGTCTGAGATATGAAGACTTCACTAAAAATCCTAAAAAAACAGTTGAAACAATTTTAGACTTTATAGGAGAAAAAGAGACTAAATCACCTTTCATATCTGAGAGAACAGCTACACTAACATCAAATCATTCTATCTGGGGAAATCCAAGTAGATTTAAAACTGGTGATGTGGAAATAAAATTAGATAACGAATGGGAAGAAAAACTAGGAAAGAAAGATTTTTTAATATCCAGCTTAGTTAGTTTTCCATTACTAGTAAAATATGGATATAAATTGACTAGATAATTAATTAGCTTTTTGCACCAGACAGCAGTAATACTCTAGGTTCAACATCTTGATTTCGAGAATCTTGGTTTTGGGTTACAAGTTTATCTTTATTTTCATTAACAGTATTGTTTTTTTCATTTTCTCCAGACAATTTAGAAAGAACTAAATTATAGAAAGGTAGATTTCGTACCCATTCATTAATTGCAAATTGTTCAATAGTCCTACAAGCTACTCCAATAAATAGACTTTCAGAATCCATATATAGAACTCTACATAATGTTCTACTTAAAAATTCATCTGCTAAAGTTTTAAAACTAAATTGCTCTGGATTTAAAACATTTACACTTACAAGACCTACCCTTGAACCAAGCCTTGCTACCATGTTTAAAAAACCACTCCCCATTCTACGCAATTTATCTGGCTCTCTATTTGGATCAATAATAGCTGTCCCTAATGTAATTTCTAAAGATTTTTTTAATCCTGTTGAAAGAATATCAAAACCAATTTTTTCCTTTTGAAACAAGTTTAATAAACCTCTGGAAGAAGCATATCTAGCATTTTCTGTAAGAAAACGAAAACCCACCCTTGCAAAATAACTATCTATTCCTGTTTCATAAAATCTTCCAATACCTCTAATAAATGCATCTAAAATACTTGGCAAGCCATATATAGGAGTATTATTTCCATTTCTAATAGAAAGATCCTTATCATTTTTATTTTGAAAGATATTTTCCTCTGGTTCAGAAGAGGATTCTGTATTTGTCCTTTTAACGGGTTGAGGAATTAAATAATAATGTATTAATTTAGATAGTTTCATTTAAAATAAAAAAGTAAAAACATTCATAGAAAATTTTCCCAATAAACATGACGTTGCAATTAGTCAGTTGACTAACAACAACAGCATTTACAGCAGTTTTGATAAGTTACTTTTATTTTTGAGAAAATCAACATTTGAAGGCTTTTACCTACCTTATGTATAAATTGGTAGGGTCAATTATATTACAGGTTAAGAAGTTACAATATTAATATTTTATAAAGCTAGTTTTTAATAAAAAAGTTTAAATTAAATAGTAATTTACTACTAAGCCACAGCCAAAGGACCTTTCCTAAAAATATAATTACTTATTTTTGTAACTATAGAACCACTATGGCAAGCATCAACAATAGTCACAGTTTCAATATCAGATAAATGTTTTTTATATAGATCTTTTAAAGTAGACTCTTCTAATCCATACTTACCAAATGGCTTTAAGCTAAGTGAAAATTCTCTAGAACCTTGCTTTCCTACATTTTGTACACCTTCCACACCAAACTGATATCTGCTTGCACTTCCATGTCCAGAAAAATAAATATATAGTTTTTTATTTGTACCTTTTAATCTTTCAGAAATTTCTTCAATAGCTTTTGTTAGTTTTTCTTTGTCAGGCTCATAGAGAGCAGTTATCTTTTTACATTTATCTCCATAATTTCTTTTTATAGCATCTGAAAAAATCATAGTGTCAAATATTAAAGCCTCTTTTTCTCCATCTTCTTTTCCACTACCAGAAACAACTAAAACTTCAAAATCTTTTTCTTTATCAGGATTAGCTTCTTTACCTACCCTATGTACCGGAACAGAAGGAATCGAAATAGGAGATCTATATGTTTTTTCTGCATCTAAAATTGCTTTTTCAATAGTAGATTTTCCTCTTATAATAGAGTTTGCTATGTGAATAGAATAGGTACCACCTTGTTTTAACTTACTATAATCTCCTTTACATTCTGCTAAATCTTTTTCTAAATCTTTCAATGAAATTCCTTTTGTGAGATTCTTAAAAGATGAGCGCGCAGATTGAGTTGTTGAAGCAAAGAAGCTATGGTTTGTCGGATATTTATTATTACCACTGTCTTCTAAAGGAAGAACATTTTTACTTGAATTAATAAGATGGCATTCATATAAGGGAGTTACTATTTTCATCAATTCATTTGCTACTAAGTATTTTTGATAAGTATTTTGTGCTTGTTCACTTTCTTTATCATCAACCTTATTATATTCTTCTGCAAACTCTTTAGTTCTGTCACGGAAATATAGCTGAAAAACTTCAAGACTAATTTCTGATTCTGTGCTCTCGTTAAGCTCTTTAACAAGGCTATTATAATTTCTTAATAGTTCTGAATCAGACTTAACTTTATCTTTTAACTGATACAAGTCAATAACAGCTCCAGTACGAATACGTGTAGGAATAATTTCTTTATCATCAATTCCTGCACCATCAGATCCTTTATATCTTCTTTGTCCAGGGACAGACTGTAAAAAATTTAAATATGAATTAATTAACTGTGAGGACATTACTCAACCTCTATCTATAAATAGAAGGTTTTCTAAGAAGCATTTTTTACTCTATAGGTAAATTTAGAGATTAAATTTGATTAATTTTGTAGGAATTTGTGATTTTAAAGGGGTTTTCTTATTAAGCTCTAGTTAAGATTTAAACCACTATATCTAATTGATTATTATCACTTTTAGTAATACCAGCTCCACCATGACAAGAGTCAAAAATAGTTATTACTTCTATATCTTTTAAGTACTTATTATAAAGTTGTTTAATAACTTCTTCGCTTAAATCATAATCTTTATTTAAAACAAAAATGAATTTTTCAGCTCCCTGCTTCTGAGCATTTTTTGCTGATACTCCTTCCTGGGTTCCATCTTTGTCTCCATGACCACTATAAAAAATATATAGTTTTTTAGTTCCTTCTTTTTTTAATCTGTCTGAAATTTCTTTCAATTTATTTTCAAGTTCTTTAACATCAGGAGTAGTAACACTATTAATTTTTTTACAATGATTTTTATATGCTGAATTAGTTGCTTCTGTTAAGATTTTTTCATTTTTTGTAAATTTATCTTCTTTTTCATCTTCATATCTATGTCCATTAATAAAAAGAACTTCAAAATTTAGCTTTTTATCTTTTGTTGTAGAATCACTTAACCTATGGGTAAGTATTTGAGGTGTAAGAGGGTCCCCTCTATAAATTTTTTCAATATTAAGTAAGGCGTTTTCAATTGAATATCCTTTTTTAATTTCTTTAGCAATTAACTCACTAATTCCTCTACCTGAGAATTCTTGAATTGTAGAAGCAAAAAGACTGTGAATTTCGGGATATTTATTTTTTCCACTTTCTGATAATTTAAGAACGTTTTTATTAGCTGATTCTGCATTATGCATTAATATGGGATTAAGTAAGCTTTCAATTCCTTTTATTAAGTCATATTTTTTTGTAGCCTTTATATAATCTGGATTTCCATAATCAAAATCTTTTGGTCTGTTTTTTGCAAGAACAATTGGAGATAGATCTGATAATGTTTTTTTTAATTCGTCTTTAATTTCAATGATAGAACTCACTGATTCTTTTTTTTCTCTCATTATAGAACAGAGTTTTTGACAGGTTTTTTTTAGGTCTGGGTATTCAGGGTACTCTTTTTCAAGATACAGAAGTGCAGATATAAGTCTTTCTCTAACTTTATCCTTTGTACCAGCATCTTTAAAGACTCTATTTATATCAAAATTAAGTTCTCCTAGTTTTTTACCACTACTATCAGTAAAAAGACTAGGCTTCACATTGGCAGAGCTTGGTCCTAAACTTATAATATTAGTTTTAGAAATATTTTCCATAGATAATTTGATCTTTTCAAACTAAGATTATGGAAGGCTTAAATAAAAGATTAAATTTTTTTAAGAAAATTATTTTACTTTAACTTTTTTAGCTGAAGAGGTTGCAGTTACACCAGAAATAGCAGTACCACCTTTTTTATCAGTAACTTCACCTGCAGAAACAGTAGTTTTTCCTCTTTTTAATCCTTTAAAACTAACTGAGAAATTTATCATTGAAGGTAGACTACCACTTGTCTGTAAAATTCCTACACTTGTTTTATCTGTTACAACAAGAGCACTTCCAACATTGCTTGTAGCGCTGGATATTTCAACTACTGAAGAGTCAAGTACTAATGGCACAACTAATGCTAGTGTCCCATCTGGGACTCCATCTACTATTACCTCTGTTTTTGAAGGTGCTGGTTTTAGTTTTTTTGGTTTTGCAAAAGATACAGGAATACATAAAAGATTTACAAGTAAGCTTAGTAAAAGTGTTTTAGCAAAAAAAGATTTCATATTTCCTCCAAAAAATTTTATATATAAGAATATAGCAAATTGTTTATTTTATTTGTAAGCAACTTCAGCAAGTTAGTTATAATATTCATACTCGGAGGAAAACATGAAAAATTCTAAAGGATTTAGCTCATTATTAATTGCATTATTTTTAAGTTTAGGATCTTTGCCTGGTTTTTGTACAAACAATTTAAAGATAGGATCTGGTTCATTTAAGCCCAAAGCACCTGTTACTTTAAATATCACAGGGGACTCAGCGACTGTGTCATTTGCAGGAAATAAAGGAAGAAATATCGGAACAGCAAATTTTATTTTTCAAAAACTTACAAGCCAAATTACACAAGGTGCAGAGTTCGATGTAATTACAGGTGCAAACGGTCAAGATGGGAAAGTCCTTATTACTTTTACTAATCAGCAGGCGAGCGGCAGAGGAAAGGTAAAGTTAATAGCAAGTGATGATCAGTCTACTGCTATAGGTAAAATTAAAATTGTTTCCGTGGATTCTAATGGAAACTTTACGTTCTCAGTTAATGCAGAAGTCTCAAATGCACTACAAAGACTTACCAATCCTTTATCGGGGAATTTTAATGGTACTGATTCCAGATTTAAAGGTATTGTTAAAATTATTGGAACTCTAAGTGCAGTAAAACCTTAAGTTAGTAAATATAAAAGTACTTACTGAAGCATACTTCTTAACATCCATGCAGTCTTTTCATGTATTTGCATTCTTTGAGTTAGAAGATCTGCTGAAGATTCATCACTAGCTTTTTCTACTAATGGAAAAATCGATCTTGCTGTTTTTATTACTGCTTCATTCCCTTCCACTAAAAGTTTAATCATTTCTTCTGCCTGTGGAATTTTTCCTGGTTCTTCTGAAATTGAAGATAGTTTTGAGAAATCAGCATATGTTCCCGGCGCTGGAAATCCCAAAGCTCTAATTCTCTCAGCAATAAGATCTACTGCTAGTGCAAGCTCATTATACTGACCTTCAAACATTAAATGTAGGGTATTAAAAAGAGGTCCGGTTACATTCCAGTGGAAATTGTGGGTTTTAAGATATAAAGTATAAGTATCAGCTAATAATTTTGATAATCCCTCTGCTATTTGTTTTCTTTCTGTTTCTGTAATTCCGATGTCAACTGGTAACATTTCTTTTGTTTTCACTTTTAGTCCTCCTTTTTTTAATATTTACATAGACTACATCATATCAAAATATAAAAAGAGTAGTAAAATTATTCTACGATTAAGAACCATTAGCAATTACTACTAATGATGTTAGAAAAATATCTGATTTTTAAGGAGAAAAATAAAAATGTTTAAATATTTAAATTTATTAGTTGGTTTTGTACTTATTAGCTTATTAGCTACCGGTTGTTGTTGTATGGATAAACTTTCATGTGCTGGTGGATGCTGTGGTAAAAAAATGACTTGTGCAGGAAAATCTTGCGAAGGTGGTAAATGTGATAAGTCACAATGTCCATTTGAATCTTGTCTAATGAAATCTACTTGCTGTGCCCTAAAAAATAAAGAAGAATTAGGTCTTAGTGAAGAACAAGCTACAAAAATTAAAGATCTTGGCTCTAAAACAAAAAAAGAAGTTATTCAACTCAAAGCTGACTCAGAAAAAGTCGGTATAGACATTAAGACAAACGTAACAGCAGATGATTTTAATGCTGAAGCAATAAATGTTTTAATTGATAAAAATCTAGAAATTAAAAAACAAACCATGAAAACCATTGTTAACTCACATGCAGAGCTTTTAGCTATACTTACTCCGGAACAAAGAACTAAATTAAAAGAAGTTGTTAAAAACTGCAAAGGAAAAGAATGCTGTTCAGATGGCGAATGTAGTGATTGTAAAAAATAAAGTTAATGATCAAGAATTGTTCTCACCTAGTAATTGCTACTGATGATGTAAAAAAATTGTCTGATTTTTTTTGTGATGTCTTTGAGGTTAAATCTTGCTATGAAAATGATTTATTTTCTGAATTTATTCTGGAATCTGAATTTAGAATAGCTTTTTTTAAACCGATAGAAGCAAATAAGCAATTTTTTGATACCCTCTCCTCAAGAAAATCTATTTCTTTAGGAGTTACGGTAGAAGACGTAGATAAGACTTTTGAAAAGGTAAAAATCTTAAGTAAAAAACATGATCTTGAAATTGGCAGTGAACCAAAAGACCACCCCTGGGGCTTTAGAAGTTTTGTACTTATAGACCCTGACAAAAACAGGTGGGAAGTCACTCAGTCGCCTACTAAAACAGGAATGTTAAAAGAAATAGATTTAGCAAAAACATTGAAAGCCCCTATTTGTTGAGCTAAATTGTAAAAATTATTGACAGGGGTTTGATGGATGATCTTTCAATGCCATTGAAGCTAAAACAAGCGCACCACCATTATTATTCATTCCTAATCCAAACATTAATGACAACATTTCAGTTTCTCCAGCTTTAAATCTTCTAGCAATCAAACAACCAGCTCCAAAAGAAAATATATATAACATTTAAATTGTTTAGAAATCGCATCAGGAGACAAAGACAAAAACGGGCTTCCTGATCTTTGTGATTATGTTGCAGTTATGAAAGGGATAAAGGGCAAGTAATTGAGGGCATACTTATATACCTGAACTAGTACTTCAGCATATCTAGTATTTCTCAGTACTATTCTTGAATAAGATATAAAAGATTATCTTCTACTTTATACACTAAAGGAAGAAAATTTAACTTTGGATACTTTTTACCTAGAATTTTACATTGCTCAAAAGAGAAATCAGCTTCATGCTCTATACCAAATAACGGCTTACAAGAATTAAAATGTTCAATAGCATACTCTTTAGTCCACCCTATATTTTTAACTAGTCCTTCCACAACTTTTTCTTCTTTACTTGAAAGGTTAACCATTCCACAATCAGTGTGCCCAATTATTACTACATAGCTTATCTCAGCCATGCTAGAGGCGAATGAAATTTTAAATTCTAATCTTTGAACATTTGCTCCAGCTGTTCTAATTACAAAAGCAAATCTATCGGGGATTTTTAGATTTATTCTGTAATCCATACAAGTAGCAATGATCAGGTTAGGCTTATCAAAGATTTGATCATTCTGCTTAAAGTTATGAAACCTGATTAATTGTTCATAGGGAGTATTAAGCAATTGACTAGGAATATCTCTCATTGACTTTATCGGCTTAATTGTTAGCTTTGGTGCATTCATACATTATTCTCCTATTTAAATCATTTTTGATAATTTGTTTATCTTTTTTTGCTTATAATTTTTGACAAAATCAACATAAAATAATCTTGACTTTTTTGTCAAGATTGGGTAAAATATTTCTTAATTAAAATAAAATGGTTATCCGTTTCAAATGATTTTTTATTTGTTTTGAAATTGAATCTGGGGGTTTTTATAAGTTAGAAACCCACTTATAATTAAACATGCTATAAAATATAAAAATGCTTTTAAAAGAAAAAGTCCCTATTTGTTTTTTGTTAAGTAAGATAAGATATAATTTCATATTAATAGTTGCTTATTCGTCCCTAGTAGTATTTTTTCATGATAAGTATGTTTTTAAAAATATAGAAATTCCTATTTCAATTTCAGCATTGCTAGGAACTGCAGTCTCATTGTTATTGGCATTTAGAACCAATCAAGCTTATGAACGCTGGTGGGAAGCAAGAAAAATATGGGGTGCAATTGTAAATGATTCAAGAACACTTATTAGACAAGTTCAAGAATTTTATAAATCCGATGATACAGAAACTTTTCTTAGAGATTTTGCAAACAGACAAATTGGATGGTGTTATATTTTAGGGGAAAAACTAAGAGGAAAAGATGGTAATGCTTTTATCAAAAAATACATTACCGATAAAAGCATAAGAAATCACAATAATATTCCAAATGCAATACTTTGTCTTCACTCCTCAAGCCTAAAAAAAGCTTTAAACAGCAAGTCGATAAACGAGTTTCAGCAAATTCAGATTGATCTAACAATAAGTAAACTTTGTGACTCGATGGGAGGATGTGAAAGAATAAAAAATACTCCGTTCCCAGAGACTTACAGCATGCTCCTTCATTTACTTATTTATATATTTGCTGCAATACTCCCATTTGGATTATTCAATTATTCATTCTTAGTTGAAGTTGTTTTAAACTCTCTTATGTCTTCTGTCTTCTTGCTTATTGAAAAAACTGCCATTTATAAACAAGATCCATTTGAAAATAGACCTACTGATATACCCGTAACATCGATAGCTAAAACAATAGAAATAAATTTATTACAAATGATTGGATCCAATGAGATACCTGAACCTGTTAAATCAGAAAGTTACTATGTAATGTAGTCTCTAGAATCGGACCTCACAAGACAAAATCAGAACTAAGTTAAGAGAACATAGAAGGCATATTTATACCAAAGCTAACATTTTTTAGCACCCCACTAGTGCTTACCACTATAAATTACAAAAAAACTATAGTTTATTAACTCATATAAATATTTACCCTGTGTTTTTTACTTCTCCAACTACTATAATTAAAACCACTAATGGAATTAATTAGTAGCAAAAACAAATATACATTTAAAGAAAAAACTAACTATGAAAAAGGATTTTCAAAATTCTATGCTGAAAATATCTATCCACTAATAGAACAATATAATAAAGAAAGGGCAGATGCTTTAAAAAAAGCTATTAAGAACTTCTTGATATTCATAGTAATCTCATTGATTCTTTATAAAACTATTTACAGTATTAGAATGTGGGCTATTTTATTGTTTTCTCTTTTCGGGATTCATTTTTTATACTTCTTATATGCTTTAAGTCCTATATTTAACTACGAAGATAACATACGAACAAAAGTTTATAAAAAAATCTTTTTGTTTCTAGGATCTTTTGAATATATTTGCGAACATTCAATCTTAGTTAATACCGACCTTTCCTTTATTAGGGATTTAGGTCTTTATGGAAATTTTAACGATTATCATATTAATAATTTAATTTCTGGTTGCTATAAAGGACACAGAATAAATATATTTAATGCTTTTCTGCAAGATATATCCTCAAACCCAATAGATCATATTTCACCCAGAAGAATTTCTCACTGGACTTTGTTTGATGGATTAATGATACATATCTCTATTAACAAACCTTTTCTCGGAAAATCTCTTGTTTTCAAAAAAAGAATGTTTGATTTTTATTCTACAGAAAGAAATATTCGTAAAAAACACGGATTAGAAAAAGTGAAAATAAAAGATTCTAAATTTAATAGTGTTTTTAATACCTATTCCTCCGATAAAAATGAGATTGAATATCTTTTATCGGAGGAATTGAAGAATGGATTACTTTCAATATCAAAACTATTTAAAAAACCAAATGTAGAAATTTTCTTCTTTAATAACAGTTTACTTATTAGTATTCACGGTTATAAAAATAAATTTGACCCCTGTTGTATATTTTTCAAAAATACATTTATAAATGACTCAAGAAAAATTATTTATCAAATGGGGTTAATATTTGATTTGGTTGATGGACTAAAACTTTAAAAAGTAAATCTCGGATCTCACAAGACAAAGTCGGAACTAAGTTAAGAGAGTATAGAGGGCATATTTATATACCAGACTTAGCTCCTGCTACGTGATTTACTTATCTCTAAGCAGATTTCACTGAAATAGCTCTCGCTGACTTTGCTTTAAAGTATAGCTTTTCAAAGCCAATCACTTTTTTACTTTTTTTATCCTTAATCAAGATTATCCCATCACCAGCTTCTTCACAAATTTGATTTTTGCTTGGCTTGTCAAAATAAATAGTTAGTGTTTCACCTTTTTTGTCATGAATTATTTTTAATTTTCCCATACTTTTTCACCTTCCTTTATTTTATCAGTAATATAAGCTGTAATTATAAAACCATCTAAAATGCTAGCCTTTGTAACAACACATAGCCAGTAACCATTAATTTTCTTGTAAAAAAGCAAAACGCTCTTGTCAATTCTGCTCCTTGTAATTAAGTCAGGGATTTTAAGAGTTTGTTTTATAAGTAACAATTTTCCTTTTACTTCGGGGTGCTTGATTTGTATTAAATTCCAATAATCTTGTGTTGTTCTAACCTTTAAACCTATTGGTGTACTGACTTCAAATAAATATTTCTTTTTCATTAAAAATTAGAATATCATAATTTTTAGAAAATTTAAAAGTTTGCAATCAATTGGGATTTTAGGTGAGGTACTATCTTTTAGGAGTCCCCGCAAGGGGGATCAGTCCTTGCACCTTTGGTGCTCGGCTGAAACCCCTATCTTTTTTTTAATACAAGCATGAGTTAGACCACTATTAAACTATCGGACCTCAGAGACAAAGTCGGAACTAAATTAAGAGAGTATAGAGGGCATATTTACATACCGGATTTGGCTCCTGCTACGTGATTTATTTTAGATAAGCTTATTATTTAAGTTAAGAGTCCAGTTCATCATGAACATGGCTAATTTGATCTTTTGCAGTAGTAAAATCACTTTTTTTAATTGCACTAATAGCTTTATTTAACCGAGCTGTCATTCCTTATTACTTGCATCTTTGGAAGAGAAGGTATTTTTCTTAAGTTATTAATTGCAACTTTTACCTGAGCTATTGCATTCTTTTTATCACTATTCTCTAAATAGGTAAGTGCACTGGCTAATGCAGAAACAGCTACATTCTGAGCTGAGCCGATTTGTTGTGACAAAACCTCATTTGATTTTGCAGAATTAAACATTAAACCGCTTAAAAGAAAAGATAAAGAAAGCAAAACACAAATTTTATTTTTTAACATTGTTACCTCTCCCTATCAAGATTAGATTATATAGTTGACAGGTATTTAGGTAGTAAATTTTGATATTCTTTATTAAAGATTATTGTAGTTACTTTTTATGGACGCTATAATAATCTTTAATAAGAAAAAGGAATCAAAAATGAAAATTAAGGCATCAATATTTGCAATATTACTAATTGTGTTTTGTGTATTGGGGGTTAAAGCAAAAGATATAGTTACTACTATTAATTTAGATGCAGATGATATTGCAGTAGATGATTCCTCAAACAAAATTTATGCCGTTAAAAGTTCAGATCAAAAGGTTCAGGTAGTAGATGGGGCATCAGATACTGCTTCAAGCAATATTTCCTTAAGTGCTACTGTTTCACCTGTAATTTCTGTTAATTCAAATACAGGTCTTATTTATATAAAAAGTCGTTCATCCGGGACTCAGGGAGTATCTGTAATAAATGGAAAGACAGGAGCAGACACAGGAATATTTATCCCTATAGCAGGAAATATAGAAGATATTGAAGTGGATTCTTTTAAAAACAGAATTTATGTCATAGGAATTCTTGGAAAAGAAGGAAAAGTAAATTTAATAGATGGTGATACGAACATGATAGTTGATACTCTTTCTATTTCAGAGAATGCAAATCAGCTAAGTGAAATAGCCATTTGCTCAAAAGATAAAGCAGTTACCATAGATGGACCTAGTGGTACAGTTTACATATTAAAAGCAGACAATGCAAATAAGCTTTCTATAGAAGGTACAGTAATAGTTGAAAATCAAGATGCTGGAAACTCAAAAATAGCTTGTAATTCTGCTACAAATAAAGCATATACAGCTGGTACAAATACAAATGATGATATTGTGCATGTTATTAATGTAAGTACTCAGATGCTAATAGAAAGTATTCCAATTGATGCTATAGCATTCAGTAATGGAGGAAATAGTATAAGTGATATTGCCGTAGATTCTACAAAAAACAAAGTTTATATTGCACAGAATGATAATCTTACAGATTCAATTGTAGTGCTTGATGGCAATTCAAACGAATTTGATGAAAGTACAGAGTTCAGCTCTAATGTTACATTTTCAGGAATTAAAGTTAATGCAGAGACGAATAAAGTTTATGTACTTGATGGTAGTAAAAATACTCTTACAGTAATAAATGGTTCATTAAATGAATCTTCTCCTAGTTCTGGTACTTCTACCAGTAGTACAAGCAGTAGTTCTACTAGCTCAAGTTCAGGAGGAGGGCAGGTTTCAGTTGACAATGTTAGAGATGAAGGAAATTCTTTTCTTGAGGTTCTTGATCTCTTTCTGTCTTTAAAAGATAAGCTAGATAGCCAAAGTAAAATCACAAAAGTTAAACAACTCAACAGAAAATTAAAAGCTTCTCTACCTCAATTAAAAAAACTTGAGAAAAAAGTGAATGCACTTTTAGAATTAGAGAGTATATTACTGGGTGATAGTTCACTTAGTAATGAAGCCAAACAATGTCTTGCTACTCTTAAAAGTGCTACAAAAATATCAGAAAGTGTAATAGGAAAAATTGAATCATTATCATGTTCTGTAGGGATTCCTAAGTGTATTGCAGAAGATGTAGTAGATGAAATTATTTCAACTGGAGAAAGTATTTTGAGGAAAACAGAAGCTTCATCAACTGATAAAGATAATAATGGATTTCCAGACCTTTGTGACTACGTTTCAATTATGAGAGGGAACAAAGGTAAGTAATTTTAACTAGTAAACTAATTAGTTTTTCTATATGTTTCAAGAGTTTATAAAGTATAAGCTTGATTTATAATGCTTAATTAATGAATGTAAGAAAGCTAAAAAATGAAGTTAAAAAACTAAGCAATACAAAAAAAAGTTAAGAAATTCCAGTGCTTTTTTAAAACTGCAAAGGGAGAATATGGGGAAGGTGATATTTTTGTAGGAATCGATGTACCTACTTCCCGTAACCTTGCAAATAAATACAAAAGTTTAAAATTAAGTGATGTAAGCAAACTATTAAAATCCCCTTTCCATGAAGAAAAATTAATAGCACTTTTTTATTTTAATTATTCAATATAAAAGTCAAAAAAAGAAGATATTCAATTTTTATTTAAAGCATACAAAGTATATAAATAATTGGGATTTGGTAGATGCAAGTGCCTACAAAATAATTGGTGATTTTTTATTAGACAAAGATAGAGATATTTTATATAAATTAGCAAAATCTGAAAGCTTATGGGAAAGAAGAATCTCTATTATTTCTAGTTTTGCTTTTATAAGAAATAATGATTTTGATGACGTATTTAAAATTGCAAGACTATTGTTAAGTGATAAGCATGATTTAATTCATAAAGCTGTTGGTTGGATGCTTAGAGAAGTGGGAAAAAAAGATTTGATTGCTGAAGAAAAATTTTTAAATCGATTCTATAAAAAAATGCCTAGAACTATGCTTAGGTATGCAATAGAAAGATTTCCCAAAAATAAAAAAGCTTTTTATATGAAAAAAGTTTTATAAAAATATTTTAACTATCGGAACGCCGGGATTTGAACCCGGGACCTCTACCACCCCAAGGTAGCGCTCTACCAAGCTAAGCCACGTCCCGAAACATTAATATTATACACAAAGATTTCTGTACCAGTTTCTATCACCATGCTGAACATAACCTAATTTACGTGCATTATGATCATATATTTTAAGCCCACGGTCTTCTGGAATTCTTAGTCCATGTCTAATCCATGAATTGTTATAAGCTGACATAATCCCTACTTTGTCATAGCCACTTTCCATAGCTACAATTTCTGCAATTCGAACTAAAAGGTCTTTCCAGTTTAAAACAACCAAGCCTCTTGATCTGGATTCTTTAATGACTTCATCCTTCTTTTCAATTTTTTGTAATTTTACTATTTTCATTCCCTGAATCTGGCGAATGAGTAATGTATCGCTTCCTTTGTTAGAAAATGAGACTATTGCATTTGGTTCATTTTTATATGTTAAGCAAATTCCTATAGGCGAATCTATATACACTTCACAGTAAGTTTCTCTTCCAGCTTTTCTTTCAGGACAAACTTTAACATGACCTGATAATCTTTTCTCCTCAGATTCAACAATTATTAGAGAATAATCTGCAATCCTTCCCTCTGATAAGGTAATCCCAGGTTCTACAAACTGTTTTAATAACTCAGGGAGTCCTGGTTTAAGCAAAGTTTCAAAAATACGTTTAGTATTTATTTTAAGTTCAACACCTCTTAAAACAGATGATAAATCTTTAGAGAAATAAAAATCCCATGCTTCTTTTTTTGATTGTGCTAAAAGTTTAGGATCTATTCCTGTTTTTCTGCCTACTATATTTGCTAGCTTCCCAAAGCTATCTTCTTCTCCTGCATAAAGCCATAAAGACTCTGCACCATCAACTCCAAATTCTTCAATAATAATTTCTTCAGAAAACTTAGATATTACACCTAATAAATTATCAATAGTATCCTGGCTAATACTAGAACCATCTAAAGTAATTCCTTCAGGAAAATCTCTTTCCAATTTATCAAGTCTATAATTAGATCTATCCTGCTCAGGAATTGGCACATAGCGGCTTGTTAAAGTTTTTAATCTGTCAAATGAAATTCTCATGGTTTATAAGTATTAATGATAGGAGACTGTTGAACAAACTCTTTAAATCTTTATAATACTTTTATTTAACCAATGTTTATAGTTAATTTTGAAGATTAAGTCTTTCTAATAATACTAGTTTTTATTCTGGGTGATTTTTTTAGCTACTTCCATTATTTCTATAGGAACAGCCAATACAACTGTATTTGATGCAGTAGGGCCTAAACCATCTATAGTTTGAAGTGTTCTTAATTGCATAGCTCCCGGACTTTCTAACATTGTTTTAGCCGCTTCAGCTAGGTTAAATGCTGCCATTTTATCACCCTCTGCTTTAGTAATAGTCGCACGCTTTTCACGTTCTGCAGAAGCCTGACGAGACATCATTTTTTTAAGTTCTTCAGGTACATCTATATCCTGAATTCTAATTCCTTTTACTTCTAAGCCCCATTCTTTTGCTTCATTTTCTACAATTTGTTCTATCGCTTTTCCTATCTTTTCACGCTCAGCAAGTATTTCATCAAAAGTCATACCACCAAGAACATCTCTAAGAGCTGTTTGTGCATATTGTGAAATAGCATAAGTATAGTTTTGTACTTTTATAATTGCATCATTTGGATTTGCTACTAAAAAATATAAAACACCATTAATAGAAACTGGGACATTATCCTTTGTAATAACTTGTTGCTTTGGTATATCAAGCGTCAATGTTCGGGTATCTACCATCCTCATTTCGTCTACAAATGGAACAATGAAAAACATTCCTGGACCTTTAATATCTTGAAAATTTCCTAATCTAAAAACTACTGCTCTTTCCCACTGTGCCGCTATTTTTATTCCTGATCCTAAAAATGCCCCTATAAGAATAAACAAAGCAAATATTAAAAATCCAAAAAAACTATCTCCAAGAATTAATAAAAAAATAAAACCTACACCTGCAAACAAAAAAGTAATTATTGCTGATATGTAATTTATGATTAAAAGCATGCTGTTCTCCTTAAAAAAATATCAGTTAAATTATACTTCCTGTATTAGACTAAAAGCTGAAATATAAAGGATTTCAGAAAAAGATCTTTTGCATTTACATCTCTCTTTCTAAAATTACTTGCTATTATAAACAGGTCTGATTCTTTACAAAATTAATTATTTTAACTCTATATGACAAATTTCGAACTTGATCCTTTTCAAAAAGAAGCCATCAATGAATTAAAAAATAGCTTCTCTGTGGTAGTAAGCGCACCTACAGGTGCCGGTAAAACTGCTATTGCTGAATTTGTTATAGAAGAAGCTTTAAAAAATAATCAGAGAGTTTTTTATACTACACCATTAAAAGCACTAAGTAATCAAAAATTCCATGATTTCAGCAAAAAATATGGTGAGGATAAAGTAGGTCTTGTAACTGGTGATTCTGCTAGTAACCGGGATGCACAGATTGTGGTTATGACAACAGAGATCTATAGAAATATGCTTTATGGTACTGCACTTGGTTCTGTTGATGAGAATTTAAAACACTTAAAATATCTTGTTTTAGATGAATGTCATTATATGAATGATCCAGATAGAGGAACAGTCTGGGAAGAAAGCATTGTTTATTCACCTCATAATGTTCAAATCCTTGCTCTATCAGCTACTATCGCAAATGCTCGTGAGCTTACAGACTGGATTTCAAAGGTTCATAGTGAAACCAAACTTATAGAGTCATCTTTTAGACCTGTTCCTCTGAGATTTTATTACTTTAAAGAAAAGCATTTATATCCGCTTTTAACCACAGATAAAAAACTAAATCCACAGCTTAAAGAACACAAGGATTCTTTTAAAGCTTTTAAACAAAAATTTCGTGATGTAAATAAAAGAAGAGAAAATCCTCACGAAGCAAAAATCCCAGACATTATTGATGAGTTAAATAAGAAATCTCTACTGCCTGCTATTTATTTTGTTTTTTCAAGAAGAGGATGTGAACTCTCTATGAAAGACTGTCAGATATTAGGATTTAGTCTTTTAACTTCTGAAGAAAAGAAGCTTTTAGCAGAACTTATCAAAGAAAGAATTAAAGGAAATGAATATCTCACAACTCACAGACATCTTGGATATTTACACCAAGGAATGGCTGTGCACCATGCTGGACTACTTCCACAGTGGAAAGCTATTGTAGAAGAGCTTTTTAGCAAAGGGCTTATCAAAGTAGTTTTTGCTACTGAAACTTTAGCCGCTGGCATAAATATGCCAGCAAGAACTACTATTATTAGTAATTTAAGTAAGCGTGGCGATGTCGGTCATAAAAATCTGAGTTCAAATCAGTTTCTCCAAATGTCTGGACGTGCAGGTCGTAGAGGAATGGATGAGGTAGGGAACGTAGTTATTAAAGAAACCATGGATCACACTCCTGCTTATGCCGCAAAATTAGCAACAGCCACTTCAGATCCACTTGTAAGCCAGTTCACTCCAAACTATTCAATGGCTTTAAATCTTTTACAAAATCATTCAATGGATCAAATCAAAGAACTTTTAAATAAAAGTTTTGGACAATATTTAATAAATAAAGATATTGCTATTTATATGAGCGAGAAAGGTGATATTGAAGAAAAGCTAATTAAATTTTCAAAATATCCATGTCCTGATCCTGCCAACCCTGGAGATATAAAAGTATTCAGGAAACAAGAAGAAAAACTTCATGAAACGAAGAGACTCATAAACACTCTAATCAAACAAAACAATCCAGAAGTAGAAAATTTCAGGAAACAATTTAACAATGATTTAAAAGTCCATCATGACTATCCCTGTTTTCCATGTAAGAATAAAAAGCTTTGCCAAAACATGGAAAAAGAAGTTAGAAGACTAGATAGCAAATTAAAAATTATAAACAAATATTCATCTTCCCAAGAGCATTTTTACTGGAATGAATTTTTAAAGCTGACAAACATTTTATCTTCCTTAAAATATATTGAAAACAATGTCCCTACTGAGAAAGGAATAATGGCCGCTAGTTTAAGAGGTGAAAACATTGTTTTAATCTCTGAAGTAATTTCAAATTGTAATTTTACAAATATTAGTCCTGCACTTTTTGCTGGGGCTATTTCAGGACTAGCGATAGACAGTATGCGTCCAAGAACTTATGTAAAAGCAAGACCATCTAACGAATACGATAAATTTTATTTCCCCATTCAAAAAACCATTAGAGCTCTTTCAATGCTTCAAAGAGATAATGGCATTGAAGACCATGTGAATTACACTCCGACTCTTGTCGGGCTAATAGAGTTCTGGTGTAAGGCTGATACAAAGTGGGAAAATATGCTTCAAATGACAAATTTAGACGAGGGAGATTTAGTTAGAACAGGAAGAAGAACTATGGACTTACTCAGACATATCAAAAATGCACCTTACTTAAATGAAGACATTCTTAAACTTGCAAAAGAAGCATTTAATTTAATGGACAAAGAGCCTATTAAAGAAGTTGTTTAATCCTCCTCACTAAATAGTGGATTCATTACAGCTCTGAGATTAGAAGAAGAGAGTCTATTCACAGATCTAGCTACTGCTACAGATTCCAGAAAGTCTACAACTTTTTGTGCTACGTGTTCCAACGGATGATCTAACAATTCTCCCGATAAGTATTTTGCCTGATCAACAATCGTTTTGTCTTCTTTTAGAAGAGGGGAAGGATTAAAACCAAAAGAGCTTTTATCTTCAATCCCACTAATTGCCCTTAAACCTGTTATTAGCTTACTGGCTTCCATAAAATCCATAGCTTCTTGAACAGCCTGACTACTAATATTGTCTTTAAGCTTATCTGCTATAGCAAGGGCTTTATTTCCCCACTTTACATCAAACTCATCATAGAAATACTGTGGTCTAAAACCAAATGTTGTTTTTGTTTTTTCTAATCCAAGCTCTTCAAGTGCAGTAACAATAAACTCAATTGGGATTTGAACCGTATAATACTGTCCAGCTGATGAGGATCTTTGAATAACTTGATCTGGCATTGCTGTATCCATACCAGGGATAAAAAGACCTCCTCGTGAAGTAATATCAGTGCGTAGAGTTAGTAAAACATCTTCTCCATTTTCTTTAGGCGATGTTTTATGGTCTTGAATCTGAAACCTTGACAAATACTGAATCCTAAAGGGATCTATCCCCTGCATATGGACAGGCATATTATTGTCTCCTTAAATATATACTATGAATACATTTTAGCAGGTAAAAGTTCTTTGTAAATAGCTTTTTGTAAGGAGTTCGTAAAATCAGCTAATGATCAGCTGTTCAGAGGATTTAAATAAATTTTCTTAAGAATGAAGTGAAATTATGGAACATTTCAGCAATAGATGGATTACTTTTAACATCAGGGTTTGAAAAAGCATTTTTATTTTTCTTCTCAATCCCTCTTTCCATCTCAAGAGCCTGCCTAGGAGTAATATATTGAACTCCTCCATCTTTTCTTATGGCTGGCATTTGTAAGTAATCCCTTAAGATAGGAATACTTCCTAATATTTTCATTGATGACATTTTTTACTCTTAATAAAGATTGTACCCTAATTAAAAGATCTTAATCAAGAATTCTTGCTTTTAATCTTTGTATTGAAATTTATAATGTTAGATTTATTTTTATATGAATTCTCTATTAACTGGATTAAGAGATCCTCTGATTCAGCCTCATCCAGGCTTTTAATAAGCGAATCTCTTTCCCAAATTTCTACTCTATTACTCTTATATTTGAATTTTAATGTTTGAAGTTTTGACATTTATCTCTGAGTATTACCACTACCTATACCAGCACCTGTTTTTACTGGTGCTCCATTTCCACCAGAAATAGTAGAAGTGTTTTTTATTGTAGCTCCTGGATTAAGCCTGTCTTTAATAATTTCTATTCTGGTGGGCTTTATAGGGTTTATATTTATTGCCATATTTATTTTCTCCTAAATATTCTTATGTGCTTAAAATAATATAACAATATTTGATATTAGGTTCAAGGTTGTCTTAATTAATTTATTCTCATCTTAGTCTTGTTCAAAGTTCAAAATGTTATAATTCTTTGATAAATTGAGGAATATAAAATGCAAACATTACAAGACAAAAAAACAAAAGTAAAAGTTGGGTTCGTAAAAGTCCATCCTAAAGCAGTTTTGCCTTCTTACGCTACACCAGGCTCTGCTGGAATGGATCTATCTAATACTCTTGATGAACCACTTACTTTAAAACCAGGAGAAAGAGCAAAAGTACCAACTGGATTAATTATGGTTTTACCAGAAGGTTTTGAAGGTCAGGTTAGACCACGCTCAGGATTATCAGCAAAACATGGAATTACACTTACTAATTGTGTAGGAACTGTAGACAGTGATTACAGGGGTGAAATGTGTTGTCTAATGATTAATCTAGGAAATGAAACTTATACTATCCAGCCAGGAGAAAGGATTGCTCAGCTAGTTATAGCCCCTGTAATTCAGCCAGAAGTAGAGCTTTTAGATAAAGTACCAGATGTTACTGAAAGAGGTTCTGGCGGTTTTGGAAGTACTGGGAAATAAGCACTTATAAACTTTTAATTGCTTCATCAGAAAGATCATATCCTTTAACTGCTAGAAGATCCCTTACTGATATAAAGTTACTTTTTTCATCATCTCTTACATATGACTCATCGATAAAAGTAATTATTCTTCCACCAGGATTTTCAAGAATTCTTTTATCAACAGAAAGATTTAAAATTGCCACATGCTCTCCACAATCTTGAGTCTGTGCAAGTTGCCTTGCACATTTAATAGTTAAGTATAATTTTTCGAAATCAGGACTTGTAAGTAGCACATTTCCTGAATTTAACTCTAAAAGAAAATCCCCTGCTTTTTGACTAGAAAGATCACTAGAAATCAACTGTAATTTTTGAGCATCAAGTCTAAATTCTTCATCTCTTGCAAGTTCTCTAGGTAAATCTTTTTTAACACCAAAAGGATTCCCACTTAATATAATTGGTCCTATGCCTCCGCCGCCCATATTCATCTCCTTTTTTTCCTTTTAAACTAAGAAAATACTATAGCAGACTGATATTTTACACACATTAAATACTTTTAATTTTCAGATGGCCCTTAACCTGTCAATGATAGTATTTATTCATTCTTTAAAACTTATTTATACGAGGTAATTATGCTTTTAACTATTACAGGACCTATTAATATTTCTTTATTCACTCAAGGTGCTAAAGACATCCTTCTAAGATCTAGACATTTTGCCAATATCAGAAAGTCTACAAAAATCAGCCCTCAAGATATTTTAGCGGCTGAAGCAGAATCAAAAACTCCTTCTGGCAAAGCATTAGAAAGGTGTCACATTAAAAGCAATGATATTTTAGTTCAAAACAATGAGTGGTTTGATAAAGGGAAACCTGCTTTAACTGTGGGGTTTAATGAAAATAGCCTAGAGCAAAATTTTAGCAGCCAGGGCTTTGGAGTATTAGCAGATGCTTTCGTTAGAGCTGAGGTAACTGGAAAAGAAAGAATTGATGAGGAAGATTTATTACACGGACTAATCCCAGATAGTCCAAAGAAAACTCCAGAAAGTAAAAGAATTGTTGGTGTATTAGTTAAAGAGCATTTACCCATGAATTCACCCTTAGTAGTTTTTAAAGCACTAGAAATGGTTAAAAATTTAAAAGAAGATTCACTAACTTCAGCAGTTTAATTCCTTAACTTAATCAGAGATTTTACCTGATTGTTTAAAAAAAACAGTTATTGTAAGCTTTAAATTATGTTTCAAAAACATTATCCAAAACCTGAACAAATTTCTGGACTTTCTAATTTATTAAATTTCTTAGGTGCAGACAAAATATATTGGCGCAAGATAGAATTAAACGGTAGTACAATAGTAGTCAAGTGTGAGCCTCCAAAAGGTGACATAGACTTAAGAGTATTTTATGTTAACGAGGATGGGAGGGTAGAAGATGATGGATTTAGAGATTAATTACAAAAAACTTACTGTTAGAGAATTAAAGATTTTAATTGCTAAAGATGATCCCTATGCTGTTAAAGAACACATCAGGAGAATAAAAGCTGGTGAGATTATGGTTAAAAGCTATACTCCAAAAGAACTTGAACTTATGACAAAAAAAGCAATAAAGAAAAAGTAAAATCATTTTATGCCAAGTCCTTCATCACTCAGTACTCGCTCTAAAGGTAAAAAAAGTGAAGAAATTGCATTTTCTTTTTTAGAAAAGAATTGTTTTGAAATCATTGATAAAAACTGGCATTTTGGCAGATATGGAGAAATTGATTTAATTGCTAAAGATTTAAAATCTAATGAAATTGTATTTATTGAAGTCAAATCCAGGAACACAAACATTAATGATGCAAAAGAGTTAATCACCTTAAAAAAACAAAAACAGATAAAAAAACTTGCGAATATCTATCTTTTTCAGAATAAATTAGAAAACCAGCCTTGCAGATTTGATGTCATAGCACTTAGAATAGGTAGGGAAATAAGTCAACTAGAACATCTTAAAAATGCTTTTTAAAATATAAATCTAATTTGACTTGTATCTGAATCAAAACAAATAAATGAATGAAATAGTAAAACAATTAATAAGTCAGATAGAGCAAGATCAAAAACTATCTTTCAGCACTAGAAATGCTTATAAAGGTGATCTTTTAGATTTACTGGACTATATGTTTGATACTAATACTGAGATTTCTCAAATAGATCATAACTGGGTTAAAAAGTATATTAAATATTTAGAAGAAACAAATCTTGAGAGGAATTCTTTTAATAGAAGAGCATCTACTTTTAGACTTTTTTTAAAGTTTTTATATAGGAACAAGATGGCTCCTACAAATTTCTCTTTAATAGTTAATAATAAAAGTGCTCATTATTCTTCACCAGAAGATTTGTCTGATGTTAGCAGTATTGAAAGCATAATCAGTGAAACCAGATTATGCTTAGAAGAAAGATTAATTCTTTTATTTATTGGGAGGATTGGGCTTACTGCCACCCAAATCGCAAACCTTAAAACATTTCAAGTTGATTTTGAAAATAAGCTAATTAATGTTTCTGATACAGAGAAAATCTATTTACCAAACGACACTTTTAATTTACTTAGAGAATATCTTGTAGAAAAAAGACAAGATTCTGAAAATCTCAGTTTGTTTATTGATGAAAAAGGAAATCCTATAACTGAACTTGATATCTATAGACTGGTAAAAAGTTTAAACAAAAATGTTCTTCCAGAAAATAACTTTAAGTTAACAACAAGAAATTTAAAAAAATTATCCAGAGAAAAAATTGATTTTCTTTCAATGCAAAAGGATGTATTAAGTGTAATTTCACCCACTGAAACAAGTGTATTACAGTCAACATCACAAGATAATGATATTATTTTATAGTTATAGAAAGATTATTTTTAATCACATTGGAAGTTTAACTCATGCCAAAATCAATTAAAGTTTTAGTAAGTGGTGCTGAAGGAAAAATGGGACAGTCTGTTATTAAAGCTGTCAATGCTGAAGCAGGAATGAAAATTGTAGGAGCAGTAGACAGATTAGGAAACCCAAACGTAGGAACTGATATAGGTACTATCTGTGGCATAGGTGAAATTGGTGTTAAATTAACAGATAAGTTAAACGACACTATTAGCAAAACACAGCCTGATGTTTTAGTTGATTTTACAATGCCTGAAATTGTTTTTGTAAATGCTGAAACTGCTTTAAAGTCTGGTGTTCGTGTAGTCATTGGAACTACTGGTATGTCAAAAGACGATATTGCTGAACTTGCCAAGCTATCAAAACAAAATAGTGCTGGAACAATAGTAGCTCCAAACTTTGCAATTGGTGCTGTTTTAATGATGAAATTTGCAAAAGATGCTAGTAAATATTTTGCACATGCAGAAATTATAGAATTTCATCATGATAAAAAATTAGATGCTCCAAGTGGTACTTCTATAAAGTCAGCTGAAATGATGGCTAGTGCCAGAAAAGAATTCGGGAGAGATTCAGTAAAAGGCAAAGAGACTATAAAAGGTGCTCGTGGTGCTGTCGGTGAGGGAAATATTCATATTCACAGCGTAAGACTCCCTGGCTATGTAGCTCACCAGGAAATAATTTTAGCTTCACACGGTCAGACTTTAACTATCAGACATGACTCATATGATAGAGCGTCTTTCATGCCCGGTGTTTTAATGGCAGTAAGAAAAGTCATGGAATTAGATCATCTGGTTTATGGTCTTGAAAATATAGTTTAGAGAAATTTACTTTTGAGAGATTTTTTCTTCTGATTCTAATGAAACGAATTTTGATCCTTTTACTTTATATATAGTAAATTTTGGTTCTATCAAATCCCCTTTTTCATCAAAAGAAAGACTTCCAGTAAGTCCTGGAAAATCTTTTATTTCTTTAATAGCTTTAGCAATTTTCTCACTGTTTTTTTGTTTTACTTTTTGAATTGCTGAAATTAAAATATTTGTAGCATCATAGGAATTTGCAGAATATGAGCCTATATTTTTTCCGAATTTATCTTTGTAAGTCTTGATAAAGGACTCATCATTTACCTCTGGGAGAGATATTACTAATGCTCCTTCGGAAACCCCTTTTGTATCTTCTATAAAGTCTTCATCAAAGACACCTTCACTACCAAGAAATGTAGTTTTCAAACCACTTAATTTATATTCTTTCAGGAATTTTGAAGCGTCTCCATATTCTCCAACAAAAAATAAAAAGTCTGGAGAGTTAGTTTTTAGCTGACTGACCTCTTCTTTAAAATTCTTTGTATCAACTTTATATGATTTGTAGAAAACAATCTGTGATGAGGATTTTTCTTTCTCTACTTCCTTTACAAATTCACTAGCTAGGCTAGACCCATATGATCTATTGTTATATAAAATTGCAAGTTTTTTAAATCCTTTTTGAATTGCAAATCTTCCAGCTAATTTTCCCTGATCGTCATCTCTACCAATAGTCCTAAAAACATATCCTCTTACTCTTTCTCTCTCTGTGAAAAATGGATTTGTAGATCCTGGTGTAATTTCAGCAATCATGGCTTTGGAATAAACTTCTGAAGCGGGTATAGAAATATCAGAGTTTAAATGTCCAATCACACCAAGCACCATTTGCTCAACTAAATTTCTAGCTCTCCAGGTTCCTTCTCCTGAAAGACCCCCATCATCAACTTTAATAAGCTCTATTTTTTTCCCATTTATGCCGCCAGTAGCATTTTTATTTATAACTGCAAGTTCTGCTCCATGAATAATAGAATTTCCTAATGATTTATATGGTCCGATTTGTGGTGCAATAACAGCAATTTTATAAGTGTCTTCATTACTGTCTAAGGAAATTCTTGAGGAGTCGCTTTTAGCACATCCAGAAAGAATGAAAATTAAAGAGAGTAGTCCATATTTAATATTTTTTTTACTCATTTTCAATCACCTGAAACTTTCCATTTATTACTTTGTTTAAAACAAATCCTTTAGACTCTAAATCCCCATTTTTATCAAAAGAAATAAGCCCTGTCGCTCCAGAAAAATCTCTTGTCATTGCAACTTCCTGAGCAATTTTTTCACCATCTTGCTCTCTTACTTTCTGAATTGCTGAAATTAAAATGTTTGTAGCATCATAAGAATTTGCAGAGTATCCTGTAGACTCTTCTTTAAAAAGCTTTCTATATCTTTCTATAAACGATGAGTCTTTTATAGGTGGGGCAGATATTACTAGTGAACCTTCTGTATTTATCCCTCCTATTTTTATAAATTCTGAGTGGTAAATACCGTCTCCGCCGATGAATTGAGTTTTCTCAAGTCCATATTTTGGAAAATCTTTAACAATATTTCCTGCATCATTATATTCACCTGCCTGAAAAATAATATCTGGTTTTGTAGCTGATAATTCTGCTAAAAGTGCACCATATTCAGATTTATCTTCTTGAATCATATTGTAATAAACAATAGTAGGCTTACTTATAGCTTTAGAAGTTTTTATTGCTTTGACAAATTCTCCTGCTAAACTTCTTCCGTATTCTCTTTGATTAAATAAAATCGCTACTCTTTTAAATTTGTTTTTAATTACATAATCAGCGGCTATTTCTCCCTGGGTATCATCTCTTCCAATTGTTCTGAAAACATATCCTCTTGTGGCTTCTCGCTCTGTAAAATAAGGATTAGTTGAACCAGGGGTTATCTGAGGAATCATCGCTCTGGTATAAAATTCTGAAGCTGGGATTGAAATATCAGAATCTAAATGTCCTATCACACCTAAGACCATATCTGTTCTAGTAAGTCTATATGCAAAAAATGCTCCTTCTGCAACAAGCCCACCATCATCTTCTTTAATTAATACGATTTTCTTTCCATTTATTCCACCTTTATCATTTGCTTCTTTTACAGCAAGCTCAGCTCCATTTGCAATAGAAATCCCCAAAAGAGAATCTGGTCCACTGTATGGTGAAACAACTGCAATTTTATAAAGATCATTAGCTGATCCACCTGGCTTAAGGCAACCTGAAAGCAAAGCTGTAAAAATTATAAGTACTAGAAGAATTTTGATTTGCTTCACTAAAACACCCTACTTCCTTTTTTTCTTTCAATTTTATTAATTCTATCTAATTCAGATACTGATGTTATGAGTTTCATGGGTAAAAATCCCTCTTGTACAACAATATCTTGACCTTCAGGACTTAGTACATAGTAAATATATGCTTTTTCTAATCCAAAAGAATCTTTGTTAATTACGTAATAAAGATACCTGAACAAAGGATAGTCACCTTTATAAGCCGCCGCATATGTCGGAGGGATACCATTTATAGCTACAGCTTTAACAGTCTGATCAAGATAGCTAAATGGTAAATAGCCAATTGCATATTTTGAATGCGTAATATTTAATTTCATTTCAGAACTGGAGTTTGTAACAACGCTCATTAGAGAAATCGGTATCCCTTTTATTTTTTTCTCTCTAGATTTCCCCATAACAAATTCTTCTATAGCCGCTCTGGTACCTGATCCGGATGAGTCATTTACAAGCTGGATTTTTTTATCAATTGGAACACCAAGTTCTTTCCAATTTGTTATTTTTCCTGAAAGGACATCTCTCAACTGTTTCATTGTAATACTGGTAATAGGATTTTCTGGATGGACAACTATAGCAAGAGCATCTCTTGCTACAGGATAAATAATGAGATTTTGTTTTTCTTCTGAAGTTAACTTTCTTGAACTAGCTCCAACCTGAGCTATATTACTTAAAACCGCTTTAATTCCAGCAGTAGAGCCACCACCTTGAACTAAAACATCTGCAATTTTCTTTTTCTGATAGTGGGTTGCAAAATGTTCTGAAAGGGGTAGCATAGTAGTAGAACCTACGACAACTAACCTAGGGTTTCTAGCAAAGGTTTGTGATTTCAGAAATGAAGTGAAAAAAATCAAAAAGACTAGAATAAGAAGAAATATTTTCATATTCTTTTTACTGTTAGTAACTATTAATTTTTTTTCACAACTTCTCATTCGCTCTATAGTCCTATTATAATAGAATCAGAGCTTTTATGCTAAATCAATTAATAATAAAAAACTTTGCGATCATTGATGAGGTTGAAGTTTCTTTTGGTGAAGGATTAACTGTTATTATTGGCGAAACAGGAGCAGGGAAATCTATTATTGCTGATGCTATTGATTTTCTATTAGGACTAAGAGCAAATAGCGATCTTATAAAATCTAATACAAATAAGGCTGTTGTTGAAGGAATCTTTTCTTTCAAAGGGTTAAAAAGTTCTATTCTAAACACCTGGTTAAATACAAATGGTTTCGAAAGTAGTGGATCTGATGGGTTACTAATATCACGTGAGTTGACTTCTCAAGGATCAAAAGTAAGAATAAATGGCTCACTAGGAAATGTTTCTCATCTGAATTTTTTAAGAGAACACCTGGTAGAGATTCATAAACAAAGTGAACAGATTGATCTTTTAAGAATTGAAAAGCAACTTGAAATACTTGATAGTTTTGGTGATTCAAATCATAGAAACTTATTACAAGAATATAAAAACAAATTTTTATACTATGAAGATATAAAACTCAAACTGACAAATGTCAAAGAAAAGAGTGAAGATACAGAGAAAAAAATTGATTTTCTAAAGCATGAAATAAATGAAATTGAATCTGCGTGGATAAGGAATATAAATGAAGAGGATGAACTAAAAGAAAAAAGAGAAATCTTACTAAATAAAAAAGAGCTTTCTGAAAACACTAAACTCATTAGCCAGCTTATTAATAGCGACAATGAAAGCGCCATCTCAATTATTACTCAGATTAAAAAACTGGTTCAGAAGTCTTCAGAGTACGATAAAAGATTTAATGACTATATAAATTCAGTAGAGACCTCAATCGCTGAGTTAAAAGAGCTATCTTCTTTTGTAAGCAATTATGATGAAATGTATGAAGCTGACTCTGTTAGCCTGGAGGAGATAGAAGAAAGATTAGATATTTTTTTCTCATTAAAGAAAAAATACGGCAAAACCCTCGAAGAAATTCTAAATTATAAGAAAAAAGCTACTGATGAGTTAAACGAGTTAAAAGGATCTTCTGTTTCTAAAGAAGATTTAGAAAAACAGTTTAAGTCTTTAGAAAAAGAAATAAGTGTATTGGGTGATAAGCTTTCTGCTTCAAGAGAAAAAATTACTACAGACTTTGTAAATAAAATAAATGAAGAATTGAAATCTCTTGGATTTAATAGTGTTCTTTTTGTGGTTGAATTCACAAATTGTGATTTATCAAGAACAGGGAAAGAGCAAATTCAATTTTTATTTAGCGCTAACCCTGATGAGTCACCAAAGCCTCTTTTAAAAATTGCATCTGGAGGGGAACTTTCAAGAATTATGCTCTCTATAAAATCAGTCGTTTCAAAAGATTCTAAATCATTTGATTCCACAATGATATTTGATGAAGTAGACACAGGCGTAAGCGGTGAAGTATCTGCAAATGTTGCTAAAAAACTTTATAAAATATCCAGAAACAGTCAGATTATATGCATTTCACACCAGCCTATTATTGCATCTATGTCAGACCATTTATTTATTGCTCAGAAAAAAGTAGTTGATGGAATTACAAGAGTTTCTGTAAATTTTATTGAAGAAAAAGAAATGGCTTATGCAATTACAACACTTCTTACACCTGAAAGAAATTCAAAAGATATATCCAATGATGCAATTAAATATGCAAATTCTCTCTTAGAAAATGCAAAAAAAATCAAAGAGCAGAGCAAATCAAGCATATTATCTTAACAAAAAAATGTCTTTATAGGGTGAGCACGGTCTATCTATTTACTTCAAGGGTAGAATAGGTTACATAGGAATTAGAGGATAAAATGGAAAAACAAACAAATATAATTTTTTTCGGCGCTCCAGGAGTTGGAAAAGGTACACAAGCAAAAAAAGTATCTAGTGACTTAGATATCCCTCATATTGATACTGGTAGTCTTATTAGAGAAGCCATCAATTCTGAATCTCCGCTTGGTGTGAAAGCAAAAAGTTTTGTCGAGGCCGGGAAGCTAGTACCTGATGATTTAGTAATAGATATGATTAGGGAAAAGCTAATATTACAAAAAAATAAGGGGTTTAGGGGTTTTATTTTAGACGGATTTCCTAGAACTATTACCCAAGCAAATGCACTGGACAATCTTTTAGGGCTTTTAAAACTTAAAATTACAAAGGTAATTAATATAACTGCTCCTGAAGAGGCTTTAATTCAAAGGCTAAGCTCAAGAAGATTATGTTCAAATAAATCTTGTGGCGAGATCTACAATCTTGTTTCAAAAATACCTAAAGAAGGAGAAAAGTGTGACAAATGTAGCTCTCCTATTTATCAAAGGAAAGATGATTCAGAATCAGCCTGCAAAGAAAGGCTAAGTGAGTATAATCTAAAAACTTCTCCTTTAGAAAAGTATTATAGGGATAAAAAATTAATTGCAGATATAGACGGTACAAAATCTCAGGATGAAGTATTTAGTGATATTCTTAATATCTTAAATACTGCCGCTGTTCATTAAAATGACTATAACAATTTTTGATAAAGATCAATTCGAACCAATTAAAAAAGCCGGCGAGCTTGCTGGGTTTGTTCTTGATTATGTTTGCAAAAATGTAAAACCAGGATTAAGTACATGGGATTTAGATCAAATGGCTGAAGAGTTAGTTCGTTCAAAAGGTGCTATCCCAACATTTAAAGGCTATATGGGATTTCCTGCAAGTTTATGTACTTCAGTAAATCATGAAGTAGTTCATGGAATCCCTAATAAAAGCAAGATCTTAAAAAGCGGAGATATTGTTAGTCTTGATATTGGAGTTACTATAAAAGAAAAATTTAATGGAAAAGAGTGGGATTATATTGGTGATACCGCAAGAACAGTAGTCGTGGGGGAAGTAGGTTCTCAGGTAAAAAAACTGTTAGATGATACGAATGAATCTCTTTATAAAGGTATAGAAGTTTGCAAAGCAGGACAAACAATAAAAGATATTTCAATAGCAGTAGAAAAAGTTGCAAAATCAGGGAACTATGGAATTGTAAGAATGTTTGGTGGTCACGGAATCGGGCCTAAATATCATTCTGACCCTTTTATTCCAAATTGGGCCGATTATTTTCTTCATAATGAAAACACAGAAATAAAGCCTGGGATGCTTTTATGTATTGAACCAATGTTCAATCTCGGATCGGATGATGTTAGAAAACTTAAAGATGACTGGACAATTGTAACTGCAGATCATAAGCTGTCTGCACATTTTGAACACACAATACTTATTACTGAAAATGGCTCTATTATCACAACAAAAATATAGCTAATAGAGTCCAACATCCAGCAGATAAAGAAGACTTAGAATTTCTAAAGTTCTAATTATTTTGTGCACGCTACATAATGTTTTAATATTTCTATACGCTATCCACTCTACGCTCTACGCTATAATAAACTCCGTGCCAAAAGATGTCATAGAATTTGAAGGTGTAATAAAAGAATCATTGCCAAATGCAATGTTCAGGGTTGAACTTGATAATGGACATTTGGTATTAGCTCATATCTCTGGAAAAATTAGAAAAAATTTCATTAAAATATTACCTGGTGATAGAGTTAAAGTTGAACTTACACCTTATGACTTAAATAGAGGAAGAATTACCTACAGAGTCCAAGAAAAAAGAGGGGCTATTGTAGACGAGGAAAAAAATTAAGGAGTTATTCTAAAAACAATGAAACACAGAGCATCAGTAAAAAAAATATGTGCAAAATGTAAGGTAATCAAGCGTAAAGGCAGAATAATGGTTATCTGCGAAAATCCAAAGCACAAACAAAAACAAGCTTAATACAACATAAGTCAGACCATTGGTTTGCACGTACTTGTAATACTATTCATACTGCTATCCATTGATTTGCTATTTTTTATCTTTCATCTACTATTTACTATTCACAATAATAATTATGCTTAAATGAAATTTGCACTATAGAAATATGGAATACTCAATTTTCAATTCGAAATACCTTGTACTAATTGCTTAAAAAAGATAAAATTCTACCCCTGCACTTAATTTTGTGTATAAAATTAAGTGTGTTCGTTATAAGATCATAAAAATTTAATTACTTAAGGAAATAAAAATGGCAAGACTTGCAGGCGTTGATATACCACAAAATAAAAGAGTAGAAATTTCACTTACTTACTTATATGGAATAGGAAAAACATTAAGTGGCAAGATTTTAGAGAAATTAGGCATTAGTAAGAATAAAAGAACTAAAGAGCTTACTGATGAAGAAGTAAATAAGCTTAGAGAAGAAATTGAAAAGAATCACACCGTTGAAGGTGATTTAAGAAGAATGGAAGGCCTAAACGTAAAAAGGCTTGGAGAAATTAACTGTTACAGAGGAATAAGACATAGAAAAGGACTTCCTACCAGAGGACAAAGAACAAAAACTAATGCCAGAACAAGAAGAGGCAGAAAGAGAATAACTGTCGCTGGTAAGAAACAAACATCCACTAAAGGTTAATTAATTTAGTTAAATATATAAGGAAAGAAAGATGAAACCAAAGAAAAAAGAAAAAAAACATATACCAAGTGGTAGAGTCCACATATGTTCTACATTTAATAACACCATAGTTACTGCTACTGATCCACAAGGAAATACTATTGCATGGTCAAGTGCAGGTCAGTGTGGATATAAAGGAGCTAAAAAAGGTACTCCATTTGCCGCTCAACAGGCCGCTGAAAATGTAGCTAGAAAAATTGTTGATAGCGGAATGAGACAAGTAGAAGTAGAAGTTAGCGGACCAGGGGCCGGCAGAGAAACAGCAATCAGAGCATTACAGTCATCTGGATTAAGAGTTACTACTCTTCGTGATGTAACTCCAATTCCTCACAATGGATGCAGAGCACCAAAAAGAAGAAGAGTTTAAGCATGTAAATAAATTTGCTAGAAGGCTAAGAATTAAAATAAATAAGGAGCAACAATGAGTCAGATTACAATTAAGTGCCTAGAAAATAAAACAAATAATGATGGTTCATTATATGGAAAGTTTTTAATTGAGCCATTTGATAGAGGATTCGGCACCACTGTAGGTAATTCATTAAGAAGACTTTTACTTTCAGGGATTCCAGGGTCTGCTGTTACTGCAGTAAGAATTGAAGGAGTTACTCATGAATTTTCTTCTATACAAGGTGTTTTAGAAGATACTATTGACATAATGTTAAACCTTAAAGGCTTAGTAGTTAAGTCATTCTCACATGAGCCACAAACTTTAAGACTCTCAGCAAAAACCCCAGGACAGATTTTAGCTAAAGACATTCAAGCACCAGCAGATGTCCAAATCATCAATCCAGACTGGAAGATTGCAACCTTAGCAAATGATGGGAAGCTAGAAATGGATATCATCGTAGAAAATGGTGTTGGTTATATTTCTGCTGATAAACAAAGAAATATTCAAAACAGAGCTATTGATATGATTTCTGTTGATGCAGTTTTCATGCCAATTAGAAAAGTTGCTTATTCAATTGAGCCAGGAAAGTCTCCTGATGGAATTGACTATGATCGCTTAGTCATAGAGATTTGGTCAAATGGTAGCATTGAACCTACACTTGCTCTTGGTCAAGCAGCAGCAAAGCTCATTGAAAAAATGGCACCAATTGCACAATTTTCAGGTGAATCACTCACTATTCCTGCAACTGTTGAACCAGTTAAGCAAGAAGAAGTTGTTGATCAAAGAAAAGCATTAAGCATTGAAGAGCTTGAACTTTCAGTAAGAGCCTACAATTGCTTAAAGAGAGCAAACATTAATTCTTTAGGAGAGCTATTAAGCCTTTCTTATAATGAATTAATGAACATTAAAAACTTTGGTAAAAAGTCAGCAGATGAAGTTTTAGAAAGACTTCATGCAATGGGATTACATCTAGCAGATGAAACTATTCCTGCTAATCTCCCACCAGACTCACTTGAAACAGAAGCTTTTAGTGCATAAGGTAATTAGTTAAAGGATAGAAAAATGAGACATTTAAAAAAGAGAAATAAACTTAGTTTGCCAGCAGATCAAAGAAAAGCAGTTCTTAGATCATTAACTAATTCTTTCTTTAAAACTGGAGAAATTAAAACCACATTAGGCAGAGCAAAAGCAGTTCAAAGAGAAATTGAACGCTTAATTACTCTTGCTAAAAAAGGTGATATGCACTCCAGAAGACAAGCTGGATCTTATTTATTTGAAAAAGAAGTAGTTAAAAAGCTGTTCAATGAAACAGTTGGTAACTATAAAAGTAAAAAAGGTGGTTACACCAGGATTGTAAAGTCTACTCCAAGACGTGGTGATGCTTCTCCTACAGCAATACTTCAATTAGTTTAGTAGATCTCATGCATGTAGTCATGCCATGTGACTACAATAAAAGATGACAAACCTAACTACAAAACTCGGTAAAATAGAACTTAAAAATCCTATTTTACTTGCATCTGGAACATGTGGTGTTGCTGGAAGAGAATTCGAGTCATATTTTGACTTAAAAGATCTCGGTGGCATAGTTACTAAAAGCCTAAGCATAAAACCACGTACTGGAAATGTTACTCCCAGAGTAGTAGAGATTCCAGGTTACGGGATTTTAAATTCCATTGGACTTCAAAATCCAGGAATTGATTATTTTCTATCTGAAGAATTGCCATATCTGAAAGAGAAAAAAGCCACCATTATATTAAACATTGTTGGTGAAAGTATGGAAGATTACTTAGCAGTTGTAGATAAAATTAAAGATAAAAAAGAGATTTCCGCTACAGAGTTAAACCTCTCCTGCCCAAACGTAGACGGTGGGCTGGATTTTAGTCAGGATCCCATAAAAGCAAAAGAGCTTGTCAGTGAAATTAAAAAACTTACTTCTATTCCTATCTGGACTAAGCTCTCGCCAAACATTACAGACATAACAGTTATTGCTAAAGCCTGTATAGAAGCTGGTGCTGATGGACTTACTTTAATAAATACTGTTATTGGACTGGCATTAGATAAAAAGACATTGAAACCAGCTTTACCAAGAGCTACAGGCGGATATAGTGGACCAGGGATTAAACCTATAGCACTTCGTATGGTTTATCAAACACATAAAAAATTTCCAAATACTCCTATTATCGGCATCGGTGGTATTCATACAGTGGATGATGCTATAGAGTTTTTAGCATGTGGAGCAAGTGCTATTCAGGTAGGAACAGCTAGCTTCAGGAATCCTAAAACCTCTATAGAAATAGTCAAAGGTTTAGAAAATTATTGTATTGAAAACAAGCTCAAATCAATTTCAGAAGTTGTTGGAAAAGCTCATGAAAAAGATTTATGTAGTACTAGTATCTAGTCCACTATTTGCAGATTTTGCTTGTTCTACCAAATCATTCAATTCTATTGCTTTTGAAATGTTTGATTCAAAATAGCTTATTACTGTTTTTCTAGTATCGGCATCTAAATCTGTTTCAGGACTAAAGCTTGGATCTAGCTGTAAGCCTTCCAGTTTTACGGTTTCTCCGCCTTCTATCTTTACTTCTAAATCAATTAAAACATTTGTTCTTTTTGATTTAACATCACCAACAACACTCGATGTAAGATTTACTATTTCTATAGGCTTTGCTTTTATATGAACTTTAGAACCATCTGCTATCTTAATAAAATAAGAAGTTTCTATAGATGAAGAGCTATCACATACTGTTGGTTTGATTACGGTACAGTTAGGTTCTTCAGCTAGTCCAAGTTCAGTTAGTTTTTTCTCTAACTCATCATCTTTAATCCCTTGCCCCATAAGAAAAACCTTCATTGCTTCTCTTGCTTTGGTTTTATTTACCCTACCAGCTAATTCACTAATTTTTGCAGGTTCTCCATCTCTTATTCTTGCTATGTCTACTCCTGATTTTTCAAGAAAAGGAATAGCTTTCTTCATTCCTACAGAACCTGTTAAGTTACTAAGAGATAGATGCTTTGCTTCAAATCCTAAAGTACCAGCAGAATATCTTAAAATAGAGGAACCATTAAGTGGGAGTAAAAATCCTAAATAAGTTATTCCTACCGCTTCTCCCTGTTCATTTACAAGAAGTCCACCAGAACTACCTGGAGCTATTCTATTTGTAGAAATAACTGCACCATTCATAAAATTTATTAATGGTTCTACATCTATACCTGCATACTGGATAGAAAGCGCTCTTGCTATCTGTGCAATAGTTCCATCATTAATAGCTCCTTTTCCACTAATAGCATTTGCAATGCCATTTAAAATTAATGAGTGTGCTTTTATAGAATCTTTTATTTTATTTACATCAAAGCTAGGATCTAAAACTTCTCCAAGAGCCAAAGCGTTATGTTTAATTCCACCTGGATGTCCTATTGAATAAGTAAAAGAATTTGTGGATGGAAGTACATCTGTAAGCTTTATAAATGTATAAGGATCTTTAACTTCTCCCATATCAATTGCTAAAAGTATAAGATCTTCACCAGGGAGTTCAGAGATAATTTTTATAGGAACAGTTAATGCTTCTATCTCATTGTCAGATCTGGTATAAGCTGTAGCAGAATGATTCTCACCTTTATAAAAATTTCCTGCTATCGAAGATGCTGTTGCACCAGTGGAGCTAAATATTGTTTTTGGACCTTCTGGTTTTGGTAAAAGTGGAATATCAGCGACAAGTTCTACTTTTCCCTTTTGACCTAAAAGCTCATTCCAGGTTTTAAGATTTCCCTGAACAACAGATCCAGGAAGACAGTCTATTTTCCCTCCATTTGATTTTCCTAAAGCAGGAACGTGGTTAACGCTTAAAATTAATCCATCAGAGCTAATTAGAAATCCAGATCCACTACCTACATCTTCTCCGTTTAAAAGAACTCTTAATCTAACAACGCTTCTTTGAAGCTGAGAAACCTGTGAGTCGATTCCTATTTCTCTTATCTTCTTTGCTGTGAGATCTATGGGCGAAGGGTCTCTTCTGCTTTCTACTGAATGAACTTCTTTTGTGGTTAACCCATCTAAAGTCCCTTTTTTATCCCCACTTGAAATACCTTTAATATTTTTAATATTAATTGACATCAAAACCCTCCCCACCGCTCTAATACCCCTATTAGAGAGATCTAACTTTTAAAATGTAATTACTGTTATCTTGAATATGACAAATTTCCTATACAAAAATCAAGGCCAAAATAATTAAATTTTTATTCGTCAATTCCTTAACCAAGAGTCTTAACCGACGGAACATAATATTCAAAGTCTTCATCCATAACGTGAGGCTCAATTTGTTGTATATACTCCATATTTAGTTATTAGTTAAATTTGAACTAACATATTTTGTGTATTAATAAATTATTTAAATGCTGGCCATATGAAGGATAATATGCTAAAAATAGAGTCTTATGAGAGTATGAAACCATGCTCAGGTTTTCAAATTTTAAAATTTGTTAAGCACTTCCTAAAATTGTAAATCATGGAACAAGCAAGCTCAAAACTTCGATTAAAAGAAATTGAAATTGACAACTTTAAGTCATTTGGAAAGCGTACTGTTGTACCTTTACTTCCTGGATTTACCACTGTTTCCGGTCCAAATGGTTCAGGGAAATCAAACATTATAGATAGTATTTTATTTGCTCTTGGTCTTTCAAGTTCAAGAACAATGAGAGCAGAAAGACTTCCAGATCTTATAAACAATATTAGCGGTAAAAGAGAAGCACAAGTAACTATTTGGTTCACGAATGATGCCGATGTAGAAATCGAAGTTTCTAGAAAATTAAAAGTAAAAGACAATGGTTATACAAGTACATACTATCTTGATGGGAAACCATCTACACTTACAGAAGTACATGAAAAACTTTTAAGATATAACATCAGCCCACAAGGATATAACGTAGTAATGCAGGGTGATGTTACATCTATCATTTCAATGTCTATAAATGAGAGAAGAAAAATCCTTGATGAGCTTGCAGGTGTAGCTGAGTTTGACAGGAAAATAGAACTTGCACAAATAGAATTACAAAAAGTTCAGGAAGCAGTAGAAAAAGAAAATATCATAATGCTTGAGCTGGATGAACGTTTAAAACAGCTGGAAGGCGAAAGAAATGAAGCTGTTAAATATGCAAAATTAAAAGAAGAGCTGAGAGAACTTGAGAAACACTGTCTCGCAGCAAGAGTAAATAAAGTAGAAACTGAATATAATTCTCTTAAAGAAGAAAATGCTACTTTACGTCAAAAAAGGACTGACTCTATAGTAAGACTTGGTCAGTTAAATGATGAGATTGAAAGAGACAAGCAAACCCTTGTAGAGATTGAAGCTGAAACACAAAGGATAAATGAGCAAAGTCAGAAAAAGCTTTTTGAAGAGCTTGAAAATAATAAAATTGAAATCAGCAGATCTCAGTCTACGATTGACTTTTTAAACAAACAAATAAAAGATCACGAAGAGAACACCTTAAACCTTGAAAATGAAATTAAAACCATTGAAAAGAAAATAAATGATCTTGAGAAAAAGAGAAATAAATATCAAAAAGAGCAAGACGTTTTAGAAAAAGAAAAAAGCAAATACAGTGAAAGTTACCAGGCTCTTCAAGACAAATTAAAAGCCAAGGGTCAAAATCAAAACGTTTCTACAACTAAGATCTTTGAAACTCAAACAAAAATCAATAAGCTAAAAGAAAGCAAAGAAGAGTTATTAACAAAGCATACAAGGCTTGAAGAGCAGATTACCCATCTTAGAGAAGATTTGGAAGAAACTAAAAAAATTGCTGAGAATGCTCTTTCAGAATTAAAAGACTTAACTCAAAGCAGTACATTTAAGAACTCAAAACTTAATCAGCTCCAAGAAAAGAAAGCAAGTCTTCAAAGGCATGTCTCTAGATTAAAAGCCGAAGAAATAGAAACAAGAGAAGAGTTAAACGAAAGAAATAAAAAGCTCTCAAGGCTTGAAAGAGAATTGGATAAGCTTGAAGTTCATAAACAAGTTATTAAAGAGACTTCCGGGCTTGGTTCTGCAGTAGAAACAGTATTAAATTCTGGGTTAAAAGGTATTCACGGTACACTTTCTCAGCTTGCTTATGTCGACAATAAATACAAAACTGCAATGGAAATATCAGCAGGAAATCGTTTAAAAGCAATTGTAGTTGACAATGATACAGTAGCTTCTAGTTGTATAGAACTGCTTAGAAGTTCAGGGGCTGGGAGAGCAACATTCTTACCATTAAACAAACTAAAACCTGCTCTCACTCTACTTCCTACAAGTATTAAAGGTTCTCAGGGTTATGCAGTTGATCTTATTAAATTTGAAAGCAAGTACAGAGATGCATTCTTTTATGCACTAAGCGACACGCTAATAATGGATAACCTAGATAATGCCAGAAAAAATATCGGCAAAAATCGTATGGTTACTCTAAATGGTGACCTTCTTGAAAAAAGTGGTGCCATGACAGGAGGCTCTCAAGCTAATTTAAATATTAGTTTTGGTCAGGGCGGAGAACAAGAGCAAGAAAGACTTCAAAAAGAAGTAAAATCCCTTCAGGAATATACAGCACAGCTTGAAAATGATTTAAAAGAACTAAGAAAACAAATTGAAGAAGGACAAGAAGAGTTTGACAATATAAAAACAGAAATAACAAAAGAAGAGACCAATAGCTCTTCAGCTGTTGAAAATATTAAAAAGCTTACAAAGACTTCTGAAGAAAGCAAAGCTAAAGTTATAGAGCTTGCTCAAACCATAGAGAATAACACTATAGAGCTTGAGAAACTAGACGAAAAAGTAAAGGATAAAGAGCAAGAAATTATAAATCTTGACGTCGAGCTTCAAAGAATTGCCGCAGGAATTAAAGATAGTAGCCTTGAACAATTAGTCACCGAGAGTCAGGACATTGAATCAAAAATAAAAGAGCTTGAATCAAAGCAACAAGAGATTATTTCAGAGTCAAAGAGTTTTTCTGTAGAAACCGATTTTAATACAAAAGCAAAAGAACAATATGAAGAAAAAATAAAAACTTCAAAAAATGAGATTGAGAGAATAAAATCAGAGCTTCCAGAACATGAGGAAAAATTAAAAGTACTAAATGAAAGAATTAAAGAGCTAGAGAATGAGTGTAAAGAAGAAACCAGGCGTTTAAGTGAACTAACTACAAAGAGAAATGAAATCTCAAATGGTTTGATTAATAAAGGTGAACAAAAAGGTGAACTACAGACCCAGATCGATCAGCTTGCTGAAAAGGTTACAGGAATTGAGCTTAAGCTTAGAGAAGTAGAGGTTGACCTTAACGATCTAAGAGCTAAATTCCAGGAACAAACTAAAGATGAAGAGTATAAACTTCCTGAAAATATTGATTTAGAAAAAATCACAAAACAAATTGAAAGTATTGAAAAGAGAATGAGGGCTCTTGAACCAGTTAATATGAGAGCAATAGAAGAATACGATAGTGTTTCTAGTCGTCAGAAAGAGATTAAAGAAAAGCTCGAACAATTAAGTAGCGAAAAAGATGGATTAACTAATAGAATATCTTCTTATAATGATGATAAAAAAGTGACTTTCTTCCAGACATTTGAAGGGGTAAATAAACACTTCCAGGAAATATTCCACGAACTTTCTTATGGGCACGGGGAGCTTATTTTAGAAAATCCAGAAGAACCGTTTGCAGGTGGGCTTGTAATCAGAGCACAACCAAGAGATAAAAAGATGCAAAGGCTTGAAGCTATGTCTGGAGGAGAGAAATCACTTACAGCCCTCAGTTTTATGTTTGCGCTTCAAAGATATTCCCCAGCACCATTTTATGCATTCGATGAAGTTGATATGTTCTTAGACAGTTTAAATGCAGATAGGCTTGCAAGAATGGTTCGCAAACAGTCAGATCATGCACAATTTGTAGTAGTTAGTTTAAGAAGACCAATGTTAGACAATGCTGATCAGGCAATTGGTGTAACACTTAGAGCAGATGGATTTACTCAGATAATCGGTGTTAAAGAAATAAATAGAAAGAAAGAAAAAGAACAGCAAGAATTAATGACGGCATAATAGCTTATGGACCAAAAGGTAGAAGAAAATCAAACAATACAACAAATACCCGCCAATTTAAACTTAAGCGGTGGTCTTGAAATTTTAGTTCAGCTTGCAGAAAAAGGGGATATAGACCCCTGGGACATAGATATTATTGATGTCACTGATAAGTATTTAACTGCTCTTGATAAAACACCACGTGAAAATCTTTTAAATGCTGGTAGAGCTATCTTCTATTCCAGCGTATTGTTAAGGTTAAAGTCAGACATACTTTTAAATATTTCCAATGAAACACTTCTCTCCAGTCAACAGACAGAGAATTTTTTTCCTGAAGATGATCTTTTATTTAATGATGAAAATGCAATTCCTCTGGATTTAACAAAGCTGGAAAGCTACATAATGAGGAGTTCTATCGGT
Organism: uncultured Gammaproteobacteria bacterium; assembly: GCA_964602915.1. Lineage (GTDB taxonomy): Bacteria > Cyanobacteriota > Vampirovibrionia > 2-02-FULL-35-15 > 2-02-FULL-35-15 > CAZRTB01. The sequence goes on from CAZRTB010000001.1 coordinate 549,142, forward strand.
AAGCAACAAAGAAAAAGAAAAATCACACTTACTGATCTTATTTTTGCACTTCAACAAGCTGAAGAAGAAGAAGAGAGAAGAGCCTTAAGAGCAAAAATGCGTAAAGAGAGAGTCTTCTCTATAGCAATGCCTGACACTCCTGAAGATGTTTTAGACATAGCCCAGGACGAAGAGGTAGAAGATATTGCAGACAAAATAGACTCTATCATACAAGAGCATTTAACAGACGATAAACCTATTTCCTTTACATTTTTAAATAGTATAGTCGGTTATAAAGCAAAATCATTTTTGGCAATTTTATTTCTTACACATGCTAAGAAAATAGTAATTGAGCAAAATCAACTTTATGAAGAGATTTATATTTATAAGAGTGGTGTTGTTATTGATCACCAAGAGCTCCCATCAAAAGCAAAAGCTTCTGAAGAAAAACCAAAAAGAAATATACTTCAAAAAATTAAGGATAAAATTATGGGCAAGAAAAAAGCCCCTAGAAATAAGGTCATTGAAGTTACTACAGAAGGTGATACTGTAGTAGACATTAAATCAACAGAAGAAAGCTCTGAACAGGTTTCTAAGGAAGAGGTTAAAGAGTAGGTGTTCTATGGAACAAATGATTGAAGAAAATAAAGAATTAGAATCAGAAATATCCACTGAAATCATTCAGGATGAAAAAATTTCTGAAGCTATAAATGAAAATGAATCTGCATTTGAGGCTCTAGAAGAGGTACAGAACATTAGCAATGATACAACTGCTGATCAGCTTGAAATAATTGATACAAATGAATATAAAAGTGAAGAGGATGATAGACCTAGCTTAGGATCTATAGCAGATGCGCTAAAAAATGATTTAAAGGCTCAAGTAGAAGCCGTGCTTTTTATATCTGATACGCCTCTAAAAGCTGGTGCAATATCTAAAATGTTAAATACCTCATACGAAGATGTCCAATCAGCACTTGTAAAATTAATTCAAGAATATGAAGATAGAAATGGTGGCTTAGAAATTGGTACTGATGATGGATACATTATTCAGGTAAGAACCCAGTATTTAAACATAGTTACAGACATGATGCCTCTGGAATTAAATCCTGGTCCAATGAGAACACTTTCTGCAATTGCACTTAAAGAGCCAGTGCTTCAGTCTGAAGTTATTGATATGAGAGGTTCTGGAGCTTACGATCATATTAATGAGCTTGTGGAAATGGAGCTAATTACTAAAAAACCACAAGGACTCTCCTATATATTAAAAACTACTCAAAAATTCCAACAATATTTTAGACTTACTAAGGATGCGGACAAAATAAGAGATAGACTGCAAGAAGAAGCCGTAAAAAGAGCTAAAGAGAAAGCTAAACAGGAAGAAGAAGGTATTACCCCACCTGAAACTGAGTCTGTTAGTTTATAGATTCAGACAATCGGACAGATCCTTTTAATTATTAATTTTAAAACTTCTTACTCTATGTCAATATCCACTTCATTATCACATGCCATCTGACTAGCTAAAGCTATTCTTTGCTCATCAATCTCCTGTTTATTTATGGAGGTTCAGACAAGCTGAACCTTCCTTCTTCTTAATCTTTCTCTCTATCGGATCTGCCGAGTAAATCGGACAGATCCTTTTAATTATTAATTTTAAAACTTCTACTCTATGTCAATATCCACTTCATTATCACATGCCATCTGACTAGCTAAAGCTA
>CAZRTB010000001.1:550935-586181 GCA_964602915.1 uncultured Gammaproteobacteria bacterium
TTCTTTGCTCATCAATCTCCTCTTCTATTTGGGAGTGGCTTTGTTTCATGATGTTTGTTAAGGGCTTTAGCTTTATGGTTCTGTGACCAGATATAAGTTCAACTATCTTTTCTGGAGTTGACCTGATTTTTAAAATTTCAAATCCGTTAACATTTAAATGAATTCTATTATTGAAAATTAAGGTTGAATCATAGGTGTTTGCATATACATCAATAACAAAGCCTTCACCGCTAGCAACAGTTAAGTTATCAATTAAATCAACATACTGAACTCTATCAAGGTCTCTAAGGATTCTGATCATGTCTCTTTTTGAATAAATTATTCCGTATTCAACTAGACATGGGATTTTATTTTCAAGTTCTTCTCTCATTTGATTTCTTCCTTAATTTAAAATTACTACATTATTTTACAATTTTTCAAGATTTGGGAACATTTTTAGAACAAATGTTTTTAAAATTGTTTTTACTTGAAAAATAACAGTTTTATTATCATAATAAGTAAATGGCTAATATTACTTTAGATAAGTATCAAAATAAAGAGCTAAGTGCCCTTGGGTTTATTTTAAAACTTTGTAATGATAGCGAAGAAAAACATAAGTTATATGAACTTTTTAAAGAAATCTTGACAGAAGATAACTCCTATCTACAAGATTTGCCTTATAGCTTTGAAGACTTTAATAATTATTTTTTTTCCGAGAATTCAAAAGTGTTAATTGTAAAAAAAGGAATTGAGATAATAGCTGGATTCTATATAAAACCAAATTTCCCTGGTAAAGGTTCTCATATCTCTAACTGTGGCTATATTGTTAAAAGTAATTATAGAAAAATGAAAATTGGTTCATATCTAGCAAAATGCTCTATTGACATAGCTAGAGAATTAAAATATGAGTCAATAATTTTTAATTGTGTTTTTAAAGAAAATGTTTTTGCTGTAAAACTGTGGGAAAAACTAGGATTTAAAATCATAGGCACTATTCCAAAAGCAGTTAAAAATAAAGCTGGCTCATACCAGGATGGATACATCATGTTCATGGAATTATAGGTCTATCCTTCTTACTGCATGGCTAAACCCAGTAAATAACTAGATAAGTTTAGAAAAAATTTATTTCCAAATTCTTAAATTAGGGCCTTCCCCCTGGATTTATTAAGATAATTGGGTATTTTTTATTGGGTAAGGGTTAAAATGAAACCAATAGAAGAGTTTGAGCAAACAGAACAAGTAGCAGATGACATAGATCCTAATAGTGTCATTGAAGAAGTGCTTTCTATTTCTACTGTGGAAAACAAAGAAGAAAATAGTAAAAAAGCACATGACACTCTTGTAACTTATTTAAAACGAATTTCAAAAGTACCTTTATTAAAGAGTGGCGAAGAAACAAAACTTGCAAAAGCATATACTGACGGGGTTTCCCCTACTGCTAGCCGTGAACAACAAAGGCTAGGTTTAATTGCAAAGCAAAAATTAGTAAGAGCAAACCTTAGACTTGTAGTAAGTGTTGCCAGAAAATATAACACCAGAGGACTGGATTTGCTTGATTTAATCCAGGAAGGAAATTTGGGATTAATTAAAGCACTTGAAAAATTTGACTATAAACTTGGATATAAGTTTTCTACTTATGCAACCTGGTGGATAAGACAGTCTATTACCAAAGCTATTACTGAGAAAAGTAGAATTATAAGACTCCCTAGTTCAGTTCAAAATGTTTTAGGAAAACTAAAAAAAGCTAAAGAAACTCTGCCATCAACGCTTGGAAGAGAACCGAGTATTGATGACTTATCAAAAGCTACAGGAATTCCAAGAAAGAAGATTGAAGGCGTATTTAAGTCAGACATAACCCCTGTCTCTTTAGATTTACCGATAGGGAACGGGCAAGAATCTAGTCTTGGAGATATATTAGAAAGAGATGGGGAGCATACTATAAAGACAGAAGAGCTTTCTGATCAGAAAATCCTCTCCAGTGCAGTAAATAGAGTTATCAGTGAATTACTGACCCCACGCGAGTATGAAGTAATTAAATTAAGATACAGAATAAGTGAAGAAACTATAACAAATGAAGAAAGAAATTTAAATGAAATAGCTACCATGATGAATATAAGTCTTGAAAGAGTAAGGCAGGTTGAGGCCAGGGCTATGTATAAGCTCCGAAATAATACTTACATCAGAAAAGAACTAATGAAAATGATTAAATAAGCCTGCTTAAAGGACTTCTACAGATTTGTTAATTTATTCAACTGTAATACGTGGCCATAAAGAGCTTCTTTGTCTAATTTCTAAAAAACTTCCGTTTTAAACTATTGGCCGAAAAGGTATTTTTAATCTATACTATAATCTTGGCAAAAGAGGTAGGTAAATACATGGCTGATTTTTGTAAGGTTTGTGGTGTTACTTTAAAAACCGGAAATACAGTTGACTATAGGCCAGGTTCCTGTAGAGATTGTGAATTAGAAAGAAAGAAACTTTATAGTAATTTAGGGCTTGATACTTCAAAAGGTTCAAAAAAATTAAAGAAGAAATCCGCAAAGAAAGTTGTTAAGTTAAAAAAATCTGCTCCTGGCAAAGACAAGAAGAAACAATTAAAAAAATTAAAGCAAATAAAACTTAAGCTTAAAAAACAAAAGCTGATGAAAGCAAAGAAAATTGCCAAGATGAAGAGACTGGCTAAGATCAGAGCTTTAAGAGAGAAAAGAAGAAAAAAACTAAGAACAAAAATTGAGAAACTAAGAAAATTGAGAGCTCAAAAAGCTTTAAAGCTTAAATTCCAAAAGAGAAAACAAAAAGAAAAAGAACGAAAAGAAAAAGAGCGTTTAAAAATAAGAATTAAAAAAGCTAAAGAAATTGAAAGAAAGCTTTTACACAAAGAGCGTGAAAGACTTAAGCGTGAAAAAGAAAAGATTCGTGAAATAGCCCGCCAAGAAAAAGACAGAATTAGAAAAGAAAAACGTGCGGAAAAAGATAGAATCCGTAGCGAAAAGCAAAAAATCAAACAAGAAAAGCAAGCTGAAAAGGAAAGGCTTAAAAGGGCAAAAGAAGCCGCAAAACAAGCAATTGTTCAAGCAAAAGAAGCCGCTAGGCAAGCCGCTCATGAGTCTAGAAGACTTAGAGAAGAAGCTAAAAAGCAACCTATTGTTAGCGTAGTAACAAAAGTTAAGGAGATGCAATTACCTCCTGACGTTAAAATTGTTGCCGCTTCAAAAGATCAATTGTCTAAGCTACCACAACCTACAAAAGTAATGGACCCAAAGAAACCATCTTTATCTAGTAGTCCAAGTGCTTCGCTTTTAGAATCAGCTAAAGTTATTCCTGCAAATGCCAATGTAGACGAAGAGAAAGATATCTTAAAGCAGTCATTAACGGCTCAACACAATGAAACAATTCAAAAAGAAGTTGAGAAGTTACAAAAAGATACTGATCCCATTATTGACAGATATAATCCCTATTCTTCAGAAACCACAACCTCTGATTCTCCAAGACCACCTTCACCAACTCCCTGGTTAGCTCCAAATTTTACAGTTGTAAAAGGGGATTTTAAGGAAACAAAGCAAGATGAAGGCACTAATACATCTTCCGGTCTCAGCGATGATCAGGTAAAAGATATTATTGAGAAAATCAAAGGCGAACACAAAAAGAAGTCCACATAATATCCAGCTCTAACTAAAACATATAAACATAGGACTTCAGATAATTCTCGTCCGGGAATCCTCCTAATTCTCAGAATTTTCTTTTTGCCAAAGGGGTTGTTTAGGAAAACTTTAATACTGGAACCTTAAGTTAATAGCATTGTCTATCCATTTGTTAAGAGAAAATAACATGAATAAAGCCATTTTGTCAGCAAAATTTTTTATCTTTTTTTTATCTCTTGTTTTCATTTTTACATTCTTTCCACTTTCTGGAAATGCTCAGTTGGAAAGTATTCTCGAACCTACTCTTGAAAGTGAACTTACAAAAGACATTCTTGGATCAAAGAAAAAAGGTTCAAAACCAAAAGAAACTTCAATGAGCCAACGTCAAGAAGAGTTGATTACCTTTTCAGCAAGAAATATTTCAATAAAAGATGCATTTGCAACACTTGCCAGAATTAGTGGAAAAAGTATCTCTGTCGGAAGTGATATCAGAGACGATGAAACAATCTCTGTAATTGAAATTCAAGATCAGCCATTTGAAGAAGCTTTTTTTAGTTTGGTTGATGCCTCAATGGTAAATTACACAACAACAGGAAATTCTTTTACTATTATTAAAAGTGGTAGCGCAAATCCAATCATGGTATTTGGGCTTGGGGCTGGAACAGTTGATAAAAGTCTTCCTCTATCAGAAAGAAAATCTGACATTTCATATGACAATCAGGATCTTGGAACTCTTTTAAAAGATTTAGCTAATAAATATGGTATCGATATCGTTCTAACTGCAACCCCCACAGAAAGAGTAAGTTGTCGCGTCAGGAATGTAAGCATTGACGAAGCCTTAAGACTTGTTCTGAGTGGAACCTCATTCGACTACACCAATACTGGTCCAGATGGTGAAACTTATATAATCTATAACAGACTAAATAAAAATTATACCGTGGGTCAGGAAAGTAAAATGTTCACTCTTATGAACCTTGAAGCAATGGATGTTCAAGCCCTACTTCCTGTTGAAGTAAGATCAAACGTAAGAATTAGCAACGATCAAAACTCTATTATTGCTGATGGATCTTCAAATGATTTAAAAAGAATAGGAGAGTTTTTAAAAGAAATTGATAAGCCACTTCCACAGGTTGAATTAGAATTAAAACTTATTGAAGTCAGAAAAAGTGCTATGGTTGATTTTAAAATTTTTAACACTTCTTTTAATAATGGTGGATTTTTTATTGGTAAGCTAGGATCTCCTCTGCTTACACCAGGGTCTACGTCTTCCAGTACATCAGGAACGACTGGAACCACTGGAACTACGGGGACCACTGGAACTGATACAAGCACAGCTACTGGTATTAGAACAGGATTTAATGTCAATTTAGCAGAATATACAATGAAAATTTTTAATGATCAGATTTCATATCTTGAGACTCATGGCTTAGCCCAGGTTAGAGCATATCCAAAACTTGTTTCTTTATCTGGAAGAACTGCAATGATAAATATAGATTCTGACACCAACTTAGTTCTTGGCTCTGCAACTGGACAATCTGGATCTATTGCTGTTGCTACTCAACAACTTCAAAGAATTACTGCAGGTACTGCTTTAAGCATTACACCAATAGTGGGTTCTGGCGGGCTAATTACTGCAAAAATACAAATAGAGGTTTCTGATAACTCTGGTACTACAACACAAAATGGTGTAACCGTTCCTCAAACAACTACAAGAAGAAGAATAAATGCAGATGTTCAGGTTAGAGACGGTGAAACAGTAGCAATTGGTGGATTAGTTGTAGACAATAAATCCATTGATAGACAAGGACTCCCATTTTTAACAAGATTTTCATTTTTAGGAGATCTTACCAGCAATAGAACCAAGCTATCAAATAAAAGTGAGCTAATCGTATTAATTACTCCAACGATTAGAAATATTCCAGAAGAGCATCTTGAAGCAGAGATTCCTGTAGTTGAAAAAGATAAAATTAAAGAAAATGATGATGGGCCACCCATCAGCTCTACGGTAGAAGGTGAATAAAATGAGTTTAAAAAAACACCTATATCTGTTTGCATTATTTATACTATTTACAAATATAGTTTCATTTTCTCCTGTTAAATCTCAACAAGATATTATTGATTTATTAGAAGAAGATGCTGGGGAAAGTCCAGGGGAAGAAACTGGAACAATTCAAGACAATCCATTAAAGCTTGTTGGGGATGAGAGTCAAAAAAATGAACAACCTTCTGCAGAACCACCTCCTGCCCCAAAACCAGAACCTACACCAGAACCACAGCCAGAACCTGAATCAAAACCAGAGCCAGAAGCACAACCTGAACCACAACCTGAACCACAATCTCCACCACCTTCAGCTACTCGTCCAGTTAAGAAAAGAGGGATTTTTTCCCTCAAAAAAAGTTATGAAATAAAAGAAAAGAGTGAGGATGAGCTAACAGAACTCAATGCAAGAGCAAGAAAAGAGAGAAATGAAATAAGAGAGAAAGAGAAACTTGAAAGAGCTGAGCTATACCTAAAAGAAAAGAAAGAAAGGTATGCTTTAAAAGAAAAACAAAGAACCGAAAAGACAGAATTAAGGAAAAGACAAGCAGCAAGAAAAGAAGAAGTTAAAAAAGTCAGAAATGAAAGGCTGGATGCTAAAGGTCAAATAAACGACAGGTTAAATGAAATAAGAAAAGTCCAATGGAGAGACAGGCACATAGAAATTATCACTGATGAAAATGACCCTCTTTATATACTTGATGGGGATGTTGTAAAAGCAAAAACTGAATATCTTAAGATTAAAGATATTGACTATAATTACAAGCTACTTTTACAAAATCAAACACCAAAAGTAATAAACTCAGTTTTAATAATCTGGGAAAGAAGGATTCCATTTATTGAAACTCAAACAATTGCAAAGAAATTTAGAATTGCAAAACCCTTTATACCATATGAAAAAAGAAAAGTTGGATTTAATGAGGTTAACTCAAGACGAGAAGGAGAGATTTACAGGGTAAAAATAGCAAAAGTTTTATTTGAAGACGGTTCACAGTGGAAAAACCCCCTTATAAGAGACTCTGAGTTAGAGCAATAGAAGCAACTTTTGAGTAAAACACTTTAGACTTATGAGTAATTTAATGTACTTTATTATAAGATTAATAAGAAATGAGTATTAGAGACTCACATGGATTAACATTACCCTTTGCGCTAATCCTTACATTTATTTTTTCATCTCTGGTTGCAGTTGCTTACTTATTTGTAGGAATAAACTTAAAGCAAATGCAAAGTAGCTTATTAAGTACACAAGCAGTCTCTATTGCAGAAGGTATAAATGAAAGGGTTAAAGCCAGACTAAATAAAAAGGTAAAAATAAAACTTACTCCTGATCAAGAGAAAAGACTAAAAGATGCAGGAGAAGGAGGAACTGAAGAAGAAGATGATGAGGAATTTACAGATCAGTTTGATGAAAATACAGAAGATTTTGATGAGTACTATGCAGATGAAGTTTTAAAAATATCAAGATATATAACTTTTAGAGATGAGCCACAAAGTAGCGAAACGTCAGGATCTAAAGACTTACAATCAAGACCTGATGACCCCTTTGCTAAAAAAGATGGTTTAACAGAAGAAGGACAAGAAGAGGACTCGAAAAAAAGACCAGAAGCAAATGTGCATATGATAGGAGATATAGAAATCCCTGCAGGTACGATATTAGAAAAAGATACAAAATTAGTAATCTATAAAGATGAGAAAATAGATTTAATGCTTAAAGAAATTACTACTGATAAACCTGCATATGTCAGACCTAAATTACCAATACCAAAAATAAAAGCTTTAATTCCAAACTATAGTGAAGCAAATAAAAGAATAGCATTTATAGTTCAGGGTGAAAATCTGCCAAAAAATGATCCAAGCTTTAACGAAAAAGGTATAAAAATCGAAGAGATTAAAGGCGGACCTCAGATTGACTGTTTAATTGAGCTTGATGTTATGCCTGGAATGAAAAGATTTTACTGGGACAGTGCTCAAGCTGAATTCTATATTATTCCAACTTTTGATGGGAGCAGGAGACCCTTTATTAGAGAGGTTTTTGGGGAGAACACTCCTTTGTTAGAGATTCCAGCAGGAAAAAGAAATGTCCTTGTAATGATTACAGGCTATGATCTGTTCCAAAAGAAAAGTCCGCCTGTTGTTATTCCAGATGTTAATGGAATTACTGCAAAAGTTAAAGGCTTTGCACAAAATGGAAATGAGATAACTGTTTCATTGGATATTGCAAGAAATGTTGATCCATCAAGCCATACCCTTACTGTAGCTACTGAAGGAGGATTATCGAATGTCTGGCTATTCAATGTTTTGCCCCCTGAGGATAAAGAAGATCTTTCATATAATAACGCTGTTTATTCAAGCAGTCTTACTCTTCTAGATATTATGGTGGTAGAAAATGTTTTACCAGTTATTAAAGATGATGAAGATGCTCAAAATACACCACCTGATCCTGGCAACCCTGCTGATCCAAATGATCCTAATGATCCCGCTGATCCAAACGATCCACCAGAACCTAAAAATCTATCTGAGAATGATAAGCTTGGCAAGTTTGGAAATACAGACCTTGAAACTATCTGGCTTTTAGAAACTTCCTGCATGATAGGGAGAATTACAAAAACCGTTAGTGAAGTTATTCATAGACAAATCCCAAATATCACTTCAGCATTGACTACAAATGGAATGATTAGCTTTGAAGGGGGGAGTTTTCAAGTAAATGGCATATCAAGCGCTACAACAATGCTAACCGAGCCTACATACTTATCAAACACAATTCTAACTGTTGAAGGTCCAACAGAAGATCAGATTGAAGAGTACAATAAATCTTCGGCTACTACTGCATCTTCACCAGGATCACAAGATTCATCAAGCGGGTCAGGACAACCACAAGCAGGTAACAATCTTCCACAAGGGCCCCTTGAACTCGGATTTAAAGAGGGGAATCTTATTGCTGTGTTTAAAGAAGGGAATAAGATCGATGAGCTAGATTATGCTCAAATAAAAAGTATAGGGAGTAATACTATTGAATTATCACCACCAGGATTAATGAGTTTTCATTTTCAGGGCGACTCCGCAATCCAATTTATTCCGCCAATAATTTCCAGAGAAAAACTCTCTGAAGAAGAATCTGAAAATCATATAAATCCAAAAGGTCTTGCAGTAACAAAAAACAATGGTGCAAGCTTTAAAAATATTTTCAGAGCAAACCTAGATCAATTTTCTGATCTTGCTGACTTATATACAAATGATCCCTCTATCCCTATCGATGAATATGATTTACCAGTAGGATTTATGGGACTAAATTTCATTGAGTGCACTCCTAAATATGATCAATCAAATGTTCTTACTGGCAAAGGAATATTGATCTTAGATACAAGAGCTGATAATAATGGCAGACCATCTGGAGACGTAGAATTTAATGGTGACAGCAAAACTCCTATCGATTTTAAAGGAGTATTATATGTTCGTGGTAATTTAAAAATAAATGGGGCAGTAAATATTACCGGCGCACTTATTGTTGATAATGAATCAGGAGGAGAAGTAACAATTTCCAGCAATGCTACTGGAATGATTATCTATGACTATCAAAATATTAAGCAAACAATTTTAAGTTCTCCATTTGTAACAAAACCAGGCTCATTAATGATAAGTAATAAGCCTCTTGATCTTTCAGGTATTGTACAAAAAGCAACAGGAGGGGGCTCTGAGATTCAAACCGGAGCTACTCAAGGAGTCCCAGAGACTCAAACTACTGGCACTGAAGGTGAGTCTGGCACTGCTGAAACTACTATGGGAAGCGATGTTTTACCCGAGGAAGCTACTCTTGAAACAGTAAAACAAAAGCCTAAAGAAGATGAAGATTACTATTATAATGAAGATAAATCTGCAGAAGAAGAATTAATAGATTTGTTCTAATTACTGGTTCAAACAAGTTGAACCTTCCATCCTTCCATCCTTCCATCCTTCCTTCCTCTCACAATACAGGATTTATCATTTTTAATTTAGGATAAAGCTCTACAATTTTAACGACATCTTTAAATCCTAGATTTTCTGCTTTGTGCTCTTCAAACAAAGATTTTAATAAAATCCAGTCTTCTTTTAGGTCTAATGTCCATCTTAAATCACTATAATTTTCTTCTGATTTATAGTGTTTTAAATTTGTTTTTTTTGATTCTTTGATATAAGGAGTGACGTGCTCCCTCTCATGCTCTGCAATCGCATTTAAGTGGGCTTCTTTTAACATATCAAAAGAAAAAATCTCAAAATCTAATCCTCGAGGGAAAGTTCTATCAACACAGTTAGAATAATAAATGTTTTTATCCTGAAAATTTAAATACTCATTTAAGCCTGCCGAAATAATGTGTCCATCAATTAAAGGACAATCAGACGTTACTCTTACAATTACATCTAGATCAAATTTCTCTGCACATTTATAAAATCTTTCAAGAACATTTTTTTCGTCTCCACAATAATAAGAAATATTTAATTTTTTAGCTAGAGAAATAATTGGCAAATCCGCTTGATTATCAGTAGTTGCAATATAAATAGGAATACCACTCCACCTAAGCCTATTTATATGATGTTCAAGGATTGTTTTTCCGTTTGCCTCTAACATTATTTTCCCGGGAAAACGGCTACTGGTCATTCTAGCCTGTGTAATAATTCCTACTTTTTTTCTTTCTTTTTCCAAAAGATACATATGATCCACATTTTGTTTTCCCTCTTCCTGAATATAAGAATAAAAATGTTCTTTTAATAAGGTTAAATCTTTAAACTGAGTTGTCATCATTTCTTTATAGTTTGCTTTCCATAAAAAGCCTTTATTCCCTCTATAATCAAGAGGAGTAAGATTTTCAGAGAAATATTCAAAACCCCAGATATATTTTTTTGTACACCTATAAATCTCCGATAAGATTTTGGGCAAATATTCAGGATCAATATGAATAAGTACACCACTAGTAAATATCAGATCAAAATACTCATCTTCAAAAGGAAGCTCAAAAGCTGATCCTTGAATAATATTTATATCTTTCATGAGCTTATTTGCTTCATTTACTGCACACTCCTGGATTTCTATACCATAGAGGGAAGAAAAGCCCATTGATTGAAGACATTTAAGTTGAGTCCCGGTACTACATCCTATTTCTAAAATACGAATGTCTTTAGGAAGAGATCCTAAAAAAGTCTCGTTCATACTTGTTCTGCTTACACCGTATAGAGCTTTATAAGCCTCATCTAGCTGATTATTAAATTTAGAATTTCTATTTGCATACGATTTCCCAAACTCACCACTCCAAAAAATTTCTTGCTTATTTCTCAGCATAACAAACTAAATGCTACCTATCACACCACCAGAGACAGTTAAGACCTGACCTGTAACATAACTAGACATCTCAGATGCAAAAAATAAACATGCATTTGCTACATCGATAGGCTGTCCTATTTCTCTAGCTAAAGCAGTTTCTGAAAATAGCCTGTCAAATGCTTTTCTTTGTTCTTCAGGAATTCCATATTCTTCATTTTGTGTTTTTGGCTTCGTTAGTCTGGTTTCAATAACTCCTGGTGCTACTGCATTGCATTTTATATTAAACCTTGCCCATTCTTTTGCAACTGTTTTTGTTATACCAATAACACCAGCTTTACTAGCTGAATAGTTAATTTGTCCAGGATTTCCCATGGCTGATGTAGAAGATATATTGATTATAGATCTAGACTTAATTTTCCCGGATTCCTTTTCTTTTTTTGCAGGTTCTCTCATATAAGGAGAGACTGCTTGAATACAATTAAAAGTCCCTGTCAAATTCAACTTAATAATAAAGTCCCACTCTTCTGAAGTCATTTGATGAATTACTTTATCCTTAGTAGTACCTGCTACATTCACCAAAACATCAATAGCATTCGTACTCAAAGCCTCTGCCGTAGACTTCATGAGTAATTCACAGCTTTCTTTTTTTGTGACATCACAAACTAAGCCAATTGACTTACCCCCAAATGATTTAATAATCAAATTTGTTTCATCAATTGGGGCTCTGTCAATATCACTTACAACTACCTTTGCTCCTTCTCTAGCAAAAAGTACTGCTGTAGCCTGCCCTATTCCTCTACCAGCACCTGTTATTACACAAATTTTGTCTTTTAATAAATCTGTCATATTGATAATTATAACTCGTGTTTTTTTTGTTATGTCCTTAACTCTTACAAAGAGTTTTTATTTTAAAATATAACCTATCTTTCAGAAAGAGGGGTCTTTTTATGCCAGTAAAGTCAAGAGAAGAAATTGAAAAAGAAATTAATGAAAATATTGAAAAAAGAATAATAGAACCTATTGCCCCTTCTGTTGAGCTTATTCAAAGAACTGAAAATATGACCTATTTAATATGGCGCGCAGCTAGAGTGTGTTATTCCATTAAAAGCATGCCAGAGCTTGAGCAAGAATGGAATGAAACTCCTGAAGAAAAAAAAGTAGGACTTGTTCTTGGATTAATCCAAAGAGGACATAGAACAACATACAGCCACCCAAATTTCAGCTATGTAATAGTTTGTTCAAGAGTCGTAAGCCACCAGATTGTCAGACATCAGGTTGGTGTAACAATTGATCAAGAGTCGCAAAGATATGTCCCTTATGAAACTGGTTTTAGATATATCGAACCTGAAAATGTTGATAGTGCAAAATACAAAGTATTAATGGAAAAAGCCCATGATCAGTATATGGATCTTTATAAGCAGTTCAGGTTATCTGGTCAAGGAAAAAGAGAATCTGCTGAATTAGCTAGATATGTTTTGCCATCTTCTATTTCTACCCGTATGGTTTGTACTACTTCACTAGCAGCACTTATACATTTAAATAATGTAAGAGTTCTTGGTGATACTGGAAGACCACAGGAAGAAACAAGAGTAGTTTGTACTGAAATGTCCAGGCTTGCTCTTGAAGCAGAACCATGGTTAAAACCTGTCTTCGAAAAGAAAAAAGAACAACAAGAAGCTAAGGTCCATTAATGACTATTTCCTCATCAGTAGTTAATAGAATTGCCCAGGTCTCTTTATTTCAAGAGCTTGGTCCTGCAGAATTAGAAGAAATTGCTTTATTGTGCACCAGAAAAAGCTATTCTTCCGGTGCTCCTATAATCGTTTCTGAAGATGAAGAACATTCTTTTTATGTAATAAGTTACGGGCGTGTAGCAGTAAAAGCCGTAGACCCTGCTATGAGGGAAAAAATTCTTGCCTATTTAAGTCCTGGAGACTTTTTCGGTGATATGTCTGCTATCGATGGAGAACCTAGAAGTGCTGATGTCGTTGCTTGTGAAGATGTAGAGGTTCTTGCTTTTTCACAGAAAGACTTCCTTGAGCTTTTGCAAAATTACCCATCTGTACATCTGGCTTTAAGCAGAGAGTTTTGTAGGAGATTAAGACTTATAAACCATAGATTAAGCAGTATTTCACTACCAGCTTCTGCAAGAGTTGCAATGTCTTTAATTTCAATTGCTAAAGAAAATGGAAAAATGACTAAAGAGGGAATGGTCCTTCCAAAGCTCACACAAACTGAGATTGGAAAGATTTCTGATTCCCCAAGAGAAACAGTAAATAGAGCATTAAGTGAATTAAGAGACTTTAATTTAATTACTCCTACTGAAACAAAACAAATTTTAATTCCAAATGTTGAAAAAGTTATTGATTGGGTCAAAAACAAAGTAGAGAATTAATTCTTTTTTTTCTTTATTACCCAAATCCCTGTTGCTTTTACAATTAAAGTCCCTTTTTTACTTTTTACTCCACCCTCTACAAAAGCCAGGTTTGCGCCTTTTCTAATTAGCTTTCCAAATGCTATAAGCTCTTCTGGAAATGCAGGACTTAAAAACTGGATATTTAACTCTGCTGTTACACACCACTCATCTTTTTTCATCGAAGTATGGACTGCTTCAGCAAGTGCAATATCACACAAACTTGCTAATACTCCTCCATGTGCAATTCCACCATGATTTAAATGTTTATCTTTAAGATCAATTTTTAACTCTGCATATTTTCTCTTATGCTTTATTGACTTTATTCCTAAGTCTTTATCAAATGTGATTTTTTTATTTTTAGCCATGTTTAAATTCTTGCATATTTGAGAAATAGTGAAGACAATATAACAAAAGCGAATAGCATTTACCATTTATCACTAATCATTCATTATTTACTATTTTTGGTATGATATTAACGGATCCTGTAACTATGCAGGCTTATCCAGAGTAGCAGAGGGACTGGCCCCGTGAAGCTACAGCAACCTCTATAAAACAACTGAAATCACATTTACAAGTAAAGGGTTTGTCTAGTAGCAAATCCAGTCTAACAGAAAGTGGTTCAGACAGAAGCTCAAGCCCTGCCCTGCTAAGGGTTGTTTTGAGTTATAAAAAGAAAGGTGCTAAATCCAGAAAGATGAGCGGTTAGATTTTGCAGTCGGTAAGGATCAAATCTTTCCAAACATAAAACAATTTAAAGTAAAGGAGCTATCATGGCAAAACGTTTATTTACATCGGAATCAGTAACTGAAGGACATCCAGATAAATTATGTGATCAAATCTCAGATGCAGTATTAGATTGCGCACTTGCTGGCGATCCAGAAAGCCGTGTTGCATGTGAAACATATTCTACAACTGGACTTATTGTAATCGGTGGGGAAATTACCTCTAGAACTCATATTGATTATGAAACTCTTGCTAGAAAAACAGTAGAAGAAATTGGTTATGCTGGTCCTGATGCTGGTGGTTTTGATGCACATACATGTGGAGTCTTGGTTTGTGTAAAAGGACAATCACCTGATATTAGCCAGGGTGTAACCACCGCTAAAGAACATAGAGACAAAGATTCAAGTGATGAGTTCGATAAAGTAGGTGCTGGTGATCAGGGATTAATGTTTGGTTTTGCTTGTGATGAAACTCCCGAACTTATGCCTCTTCCTATAAGCCTTTCACACAAGCTTGCATTAAAACTTACTGAAGTAAGAAAAAAAGGTGGTTTAACATATCTTAGACCAGATGGTAAAACACAAGTAACAGTAGAATATGATGAAAATAATAAGCCTAAAAGAATTGATACTATTGTTATTTCTACACAACATGCTGGAAGTATAAATGGTAAAACAAGTGACATTGATTTACAAAAAATCATTTCAACAGACTTAAAAGAGTTAGTAATTAAACCAGTTACTTCAACTCTTAGTAATTTAATAGACAGCGAAACTAAATATTTCATTAATCCTTCTGGACGTTTTGTAATAGGCGGTCCTCAGGGTGATGCTGGTTTAACTGGCAGAAAAATTATTGTGGATACCTATGGTGGCTATGCAAAACATGGTGGTGGTGCATTTTCAGGAAAAGATCCTACCAAAGTAGATCGTTCTGCATGTTATGCCGCTCGCCATATTGCTAAAAATGTTGTTGGTGCTGGGCTTGCTAGACACTGCGAAGTTCAGGTTTCATATGCTATTGGCGTAGCAAAACCAATATCTATAAATATTTGTACTTTTGGTACTGGAAAAATTAAAGATGAGATTTTAGGAGATATTATCAATCAAATTTTTGATATGAGACCTCTTGCTATTATTAAGAAATTTAACTTAAATAACTTGCCAAAATTAAATAAGGGTATATTCTATAGAAACACTGCTTCTTATGGTCATTTTGGTAGACCAGATCTAAATCTTCCATGGGAAGCTTTAGATAAAGTAGAAGAATTGAAAAAATCTGCTTCTAGTTACTTATCAGCTGTATAGTTTTTCTAATTTGTTTTGCTGAAATATTTACTTGCTTTACTTTTAGTAGGCAATACTTTAAGTTTTTTATTTTAGGAGGAATAATTTTATGTTTTCCTCTTGGGAACACTATAAACTTAACAAGTTTAACTAGTTCACTGGCTTTGTACCATGTATCAAGCTTTTCAAAAGCATCCTGACCTATAAGAAAAAATATGGATCGTGGGTGGTAAATTATGGATTGGAATAGTTCGTTAATAGTATCTATTGTATATGATGGTTTTTTATTTTTGGTTTCAATATCAAGAACTTTAAAATACTTCTTTCCCTTAATAGCATTTTTCACTAATTGATATCTTTTTTTAGCCGGAAGCAAGTCTTTTCTTTTATGAGGCGGTCTTCCATTAGGAATAAAATACACTATGTCCAATTTACATTTTTTTCTGGCTGATTCAGCCATTTGCAGATGTCCATCATGAATAGGATTGAAGGTTCCTCCAAATAGTCCTATTTTTGGAGTTTTAGCTAAGAGTTTTTTCTTCATGATCTAATCTGACCATTTCCATTTATTAAATACTTATACGTAGTCAGCTGTTCTAATCCTACAGGACCTCTTGCATGAAGTTTCTGCGTAGATATTCCGACTTCTGAACCAAATCCAAACTCTTCTCCATCAGTAAATCTTGTACTAGCATTAACATATACACAAGCAGAATCAATTTCATTCTGAAATTTTCTTGCATTTTCCTTGTTCTCTGTAATTATCACTTCTGAGTGTTTAGTCCCATATTTATTTATATGATTAATTGCTGATTCTAGAGAGTCTATAATTTTTATAGAGACTTTTAAGTCAAGATATTCTTTATACCAATCTTCTTCAATAGCAAGATTAGAGCCTTTGATCAGTTCTTTAGTTTTTTCACAGACATAGAATTCTACATTTTTCTCTTTTAAAGCTTTTTCTAGTTTTGGAAGAATCTTATTTGCTATGTTTTTATGAACTAAGATTGTCTCTATAGCATTACAAACCCCTGGCCTTTGAGTCTTTGCATTTATAGCTATTTCAAGAGCGGATTTCTCTTTTGCTGATTCATCAATATAAAGATGACAAGTCCCGCCCCCAGCACCTATTACAGAAATTTTAGAATGCTTCTGAACAAACTTTTTTAAGTCTTCCCCACCTCGAGGAATCACCAAATCAATAAAATCTTCCCTTTCCAAAATCTTTATAGTTTCTTCCCTTTCTTTACTAGAAATGAATTGAACTATATCTGGACTTAGAGAAGATTTTAAAAGAGCTTTATTTATTACACTTATAATAGCCTGGTTAGAAAAAACAGCATGTTGGCTACCTCTAAGAACTATGGAATTCCCTGATTTTATAGCTAAAGAAACAGCATCAGTTGTTACATTTGGTCTTGCTTCATAAATTACACATATAACACCAAGAGGTACTGTAATTTTTTCAATAGTCATACCATTAGGATGGTTCCATTTACTTAAAACAATTCCCACTGGATCTTTCTGAGAAATTACTTTTTTAAGACTTTCATACATTCCTGTAATTCTTTTTTCATTTAAGCTAAGTCTATCTAACAGGGCATTTGATAAACCGTTCTTTTTACCAAAATCAATATCTTTTAAATTCTCTAAAATAATAAAGTCTTTTGATTTTAAAAGCTCATCAGCAATGAGCTCTAAAGCCTTATTTCTTTGCTCTGCACTTGAACTTGCTAGTTTTCTTGATGATTCTTTTGCAAGTTTTAATTGCTCAATTGTATTCATTTGTGTTTGCATGTGAACATTATAACGCCTTCACTTCATTGCGAAAAGCAACTTTGCTACAACAAAGTAATCTCAAAACGTTATGAAATACCATGCCTTGTTTCACTTGGCTTGCAATGACATTACTCAGTTATATTTTATAAACGTTAATTACCGGTCCACTTCTTTCTCTATTCCAGAGGGATAAATAAGGTAAATAAAGCTCTGTAAATGATTCAAATCGTGTCTTTTTATCAAAGTCTTTTAAATAGGGATTAAAAGCGATAAATGGAGTTAGTTTTCTTAGTTTTTTATAAAAGTCTTTCTTCTGACTTTTTCCTTTATTTCTAAGTGTTTTTTCCATATCATAGCTATCCACAACTATATAATCAACTTTTCTTTTTATAATCTTAAAATAGCTTTTTTTACTCAGCAAAGATGAAGTAAGTTCAAATTTTCTTGGGTTTGATATTAAGTCCGGATCTTCTGCGTATTTCTTTAAGAAGCTTTTACTAAATGGATCAAACCATGAGAGTTGAAGACTATTTTTGTCATATATAATTTTAAATTCCTCATTAGTTTTTTCATTTATCCATTCAGTAGCAAGAATACGAGTATCTGCAAGACTCATGGTTTTATTATATTTACTTGCATATTTAAAAGGTATCCATAATGCAAGCAGTAACATTACAATAAAAATATATTCATTTTCTTTAGACTCACTCAGTAAATTGAAAACTAAGCCTGCAGATAAACAAATGAATGGGATAAGCATACATACATAGGAATCATCAGTAAGTCTACAAAACCCAAAGATTCCTATACATAGAAGAGGCATAAAAAATAATATTTTCAGAGCTATATCATCATATTCTTCTCTACAAAATATAAGATATACAGCGGCAAAATAAACAAAAGGTCCTACTGCTGTAATTAAATTTGTAAAAGTAGATAAAAAGAAAGTTGAAAAATGATAATTTGTAAAAGTATAAGAATACCTGGATAAAAATGAAATTAGAAAATTATAAAGGGTAAAAATTGAATATGGATTCAGAATTATGAAAATAGAGAAGTAACAAATTAAATATTTTTTAAGATTTTTCACATCTTTATTTAAAAAAGAAGAAATAAAAACAGGGATTAAACTGAAAAGTCCAAAGAAGTGAAATAGACCTGCAGTAAGTGAACTAATTAAACTAAACAAATAATATCTATCTTTTTTTTCATCTTGCTCAGATATAGCCTTTAAAATAAAAAAAACTGATAGTAAAGTAAAAAAGGTTAAAGCGCTAACTGGAGAAAAGAATTGAGCTTGCTTAACATGTAAAAAAGATACAGCCAGAAATGCGCTTGCAAAAATACCTACAAAAGATCCAAAAAATTCTCCAATCATATAAATTAAAACGATTGAACTTACGCTAAAAACTAAGCTTTCTAGTCTAAGAATCGTAAGCACCCACTGAGGATTAATTTCTAAAGCATAAATAACATTTCCACCACTACAAATAAAAGTGATTAAAGAATTAAACACTAAAAAAAATGATGGGACTTCAAAAAAGTGAATCTTAAAAGGTTCATGAATCAAGCTTAGAATGTTTGAAAGATATTCTGTTTCTTGTAGATTCAAACTATAAGGAAGTCCTGCTCTTATACCAGTGATTCTAAGCAAAAAACCTATAGTTAATACCACTAAAAAAATTGGGATTTTAAATTTCTCTAGGTATTGAGTTAAATTTTGTTCAGGATTTTTTTGCTGGTGGCTGAGACTTTTCATCACACTCATCTTTTACAAATTGTTGCTCTTCTTCAGCATAGTCAAGAATGTTACTTGCATTGTTTTTAACGTCTACATTTGTAATGCTAGGAATAGCTTCTTTTAGAGCAGAGATAGCATCAGCATAAAGTTTTAGAGCAAATGGACAATTTGGTTCATCTGCACCATCTAAGTGATTTCCACCTTGAGCATACTTTAAATATGCATCTGCAACTTTTTGATATGCACTGACTTCTGGACATTTACAGGTAGCTGAAAGTGTTTTAATGGATGATTGTGCATTTTTTGCTGAGGATTCTGCTTGTGTCCACTCATCTTCTTCTAATGAATTATAAACTTTTTGGATTTGTTCTACTGCTGGTTTTAAGCATGGACAACCCTCTGCCTTATCAGCAGGTGCTGACATAGCATCTGGCTTTGGTGCTTCTTCCTTTTTTTCTGTCTGAGCAAATGAAGCATTTACACTTGAAAATAAAACTAAAAATGACAAAAGTAAGCTATAAAAAGAATACATAATTTTTATTCAATCCTCCAAGATTTCCATTTACTTTATACCATAAGACAGGTTTTTTCTAAAGTAATACGGATATTATGACTTCAGAAATAGTTTTTGAGATATGGGAGAACTCTTAGTTAAATTTACACATAGTATGTATGAATATGAAAGCTAATGGTTCTTATTTAAATGGGGTTATGGCTATCTGAACAACTTTCCCTTTTTCCTGTAATTTAAACGCAGATTCTAATTTAGAAAGAGGCATTTTTTTTGATATTATCCTCTTTAAAACATTATTTTGAAACTTCTTATCTGAAAGTAGCTTTAAAGCCTTTTTAACATATTCCGGAGTATGGTGAAAGACACCTAGAATTTTAATCTCGCCATAATGGAGTTTATATGTATCTAATGAGATTTTCGTTCCTTTTTTACAACCTCCAAAAAAGTTGACAAGCCCACCCTTTTTTACTATATCAAATGCCATTTCCCATGTTTTAGTTTGACCGACAGCTTCAATTACTACATCAGGCCCATACCCATCAGTAAGTTTTTTTATTTTTGAAACAATCTCTTTCCCATTAAAGAAAGTTAATCCTAATGTAATATCTGCTCCGAGCTCTTTTGCTAATTTTAGTTTTGAAGCAGACCTTCCTATCGATATAACTTTTGCACCTCTTTTTTTAGCAAGTGCAACAAATAATAAGCCGATAGATCCAGTACCAATAATACAAACTGTTTTTCCTTTCGAAATTTCAGATCTTTCAAATCCGTGTAACACAACTGAAAGACTTTCTAATGAAGAAGCAATTTCAAAAGGAGTTCCAGCTGGAATTTTATAAGTATTGTTTTTTAAAATTGATCCTGGCACTGTAATGTACTGCGCATAAGCACCATTTAAAAATTGAAGGTTATCACAAAGTGAATATTTCTCAGAATTACAAAAATGACATTTAAAACATGGGGAAGAATTAACAGGTATAACTTTGTCACCAATTTTAAACTTATTTACTTTTTTCCCTTTTTGTACAATGACTCCAGAGAACTGATGTCCAAAAAGTGCCGGTGTTTTTTTTATTAGAACTGGATGTCCACGTAAATAAGTTTTTAAGTCCGTACCACAAGTAAGAACAGATTCAATCTTTACTAAGACTTCATCATTTTTTATAAGTGGAATATCAACTTTTTCAAATCGAATATCTTCAGGCTTATAAAAAAGCATTGCAGACATCTTTTTTACTTTTAGCTTATCCATTAACTCTAAATTCTTTCAACTTTTCATGAAATTCCGGAGTATGTCCCCATGGGCGTTTATTTACGTACAGCCAGAAGTGTACCATTTCATGATAAAGAGTTAAAGCAATTTGTTTAGGTTCATCACAGAGTTTTTTTGAAAGCCTTATGAGAGGTCGCTTTCCAGGCATAGCTATAAAATCTCCAAATTGCTTAAAATATTTCCCATTACCGAATCTATCACTCCATAAAATTCTAACGTAAGGGAGCTTTCCTTCAAAATATTGTTTGTTTAACTTATCAAAGATTTCGTAAATTTGTTCGTCTTGAATGTTAGGCATAAACAATAATTATAATGCTATAATAGCTACATGCAAAAAAAGTTAAATGAAAATCTCATTACCAAAGAAGATATAAAAATTATGGAATGGTCTTTAGATTTTATCAAGAAGTCTTTTAAAAACAGACAAGGATTAGAATCAGGGCTAAAGCTTTTAAACAAATCAATTGCAAGACAAAATAAAAAAATTAAAGTCTAAACTTGTAAGAGCAAAAAAGGGTTGGCATTTTGTTTCTATTTCAATAAAGAAATTTCTTCAAAAAAAGAATATCTCATATCTTACTAAACATTACTTGTTTCAATGCCAGGTAAGTCTTTATTCAGACAAGCTACTTTTAAAACGATATGATAAAGCCTTGAGTTCTTTAAAAGCAAATTCTTTAACACTTGAAGAATTTGAATATGTAGAAACAATTTTAAATAATTTAATAGCTGACTATCAAGCAAAAGCTATTCTAATTAACAATCTCTTAAAATAAATGTCTATTTTTAAAACCGAAAAAATATTAACTTCTTTTCCTGCAAAAAACAGTACTGCTATAGAGCTAGCGATCTGCTTTCCTAATACATATATGGTTGGAATGGCTAGCCTTGGTTATCAAACAGCATGGAAGCTTTTAAATCAAAATGAAGATGTTAGAACTATTAGACATTTTACAGATATTACTGAGCAACATAAAAATAATTTGGACTATTTTGGGTTTTCTTTTAGCTGGGAGTTAGATTATAAAAACATTTTTGAGATTCTTGAAAAAAGTAAAATATCTATTTTTTCAAATGAAAGAGTAGAAACTGATCCACTGGTTTTTTCTGGCGGACAGGTTCCAAATGCAAATCCAGAACCTTTTTGTGACAATTTCGACTTCTTTATCCTTGGAGATTTGGAAATTGTTTCAGCTGTTTTTTTAGAAAAGCTTATAGAAATAAAAGGTTTAAAAAGAAATGAAAAGCTTAAAAAACTAAATGAGCTTTCTTTTATTTATGTCCCTTCACTAGAAAGTAAAGTTGTGAAAAAAGAGCTTGCTAAAAATGAGTTAGCATTTTCATCTATTCTTACACCTGATTCGTATTGGCCTGATACCTTTATAGTAGAGGTCGTTAGAAGTTGTCCTGAATTGTGCAGGTTCTGCCTGGCAAGCTATGGCTCTCTTCCATTTAGAACTCCTGATATTAAAGCCTCATTAATTCCTATAATTGAAAATGGTTTGAAATACACTAACAGACTAGGACTTCTGGGGGCTTCGGTCACTCAACACCCAGAGTTTGAAAGTTTAATTGATTATTTAGATGAAAAAAATAAGAGTTCTTCGCTAAATGTTCAGATTGCTTCTGTAAGAGCAGATACTATATCAAAAAAACTTGCTTGTGGTTTAAATGACTTAGGAGTTAAGTCTTTGACAATGGCAATTGAAACAGGATCTGACAGACTCAGAGAAATAATAAATAAAAAAGTCAGCAGAGAAACTATTTTAAATTCAATACAAACTATTTATGATTCTGGAATTGGCTCAGTAAAACTATATGGAATGGTAGGGATTCCACACGAAGAAGAAAATGATCTTCTTGAAACAGTAAAGCTTTTAAAAGAGATAAAACAAAAAAATAAAGGGAAAAGACTTACTTGGGGATGCTCTACTTTTGTACCTAAAGCAGGAACTCCATTTCAATACTATGGAATGGATAAAAATGGGGACAAAAAAATAAAATTACTTTCTAAAGAATTGCACAAACTAGGAATTGATTTTAGACCAGAAAGCTTTGACTGGTCAATCATTCAAGGATTAATATCCCGTGGAGATAAGAGTATAAATAAAGTCTTAGTATCTGCTTATAGATACGGGTCATCTATAGGTAGCTTTAAAAAAGCAATAAGAGAAAATAAAGATGTAGACTGTGAATTTTTTATATACTCGAATTGGGATTTAAAAACAAAACTCCCATGGGAAATGTTAGACGGTTATTTAAAAAGTGAGACTATAAAGAAACAGTTTATGGAGTCAAAGTAATTATTTAGTGCACCTAGCTGTAAAATCTTTATTTGCTTTTCCTACAACAATAAATTTTGAACTTACATCATGTCCTTGTGAGTCTGTAATGATTATCCCTAATACACCAGGAAGCATAAATGTGGATTTATTTCCAGAATCATCTAGAGAAATCTGTTGCGTAAGTGGCTCTTGTACTATTTTTTCAACCTCAAAGCCAGCTCTTGGTTTTCCTGTAGTATAAGCTTTATAACCTTCAAGAGGGTGTCCTGAATTAGTTTCTATAGGGATTGAAAATGGTTTTGGATCTGAACAATATACAGTACCGGCTGGTCCTAATCGAATGGGCTGTAAAGTAGTTATAATCATATTTTCCTCGTAAAGTTATTAGCGATATTATTACATATGAACTTAGTGATATCAAGATGTAATTACGTTCTCTCCAATTCCTAAAAGGTTATAATTTGTTAAGGATCCAGCAAATTCAATCTGGGGAAAAGAAAGAAATGTTCGATCAATTATCCGATAATCTACAAAACGCTTTTAAAAACCTTCGTGGTGAATCAACAATCACTGAAGAAAATATTGATGGTGCTATTCGTGAGGTTAGAAGAGCACTTATCAGCGCTGACGTCAGCTTAAAAGCCATTAAAACATTTACAACTCATGTAAGAGAAAAAGCAATTGGGGAAGAGGTTTTAAAAGGGGTTTCTCCTTCTGAGCAGTTTATAAAAATTATTTATGATGAACTTACCAATCTTCTTGGACATGAGCAAAAAGAATTAAATCTTTCTAATCCTCCAAGCATTATTCTCATGCTTGGACTTCAGGGAGCGGGGAAAACTACTACTTGCGGAAAACTTGCAAAGCTTTTAAAGAAAAAAGGCAAAAATCCATTATTGGTTCCTCTTGATTTAAAAAGACCAGCGGCTATAGAACAGTTAAACATTTTAGGAAAACAGGTAGAAGTTTCTGTTTTTTCTTTCCAGAATATTGACGATGTTTTACAAGTAGCAAAGAAATCTTTAGAATATGCAAAACAAAATTTTCACGATGTAATTATTCTCGACAGTGCTGGAAGATTACAAATTGATAATGAATTAATGGCTGAACTTTTACTTATTGACAGAGTTTTACAACCTGTTGAAAAGCTTTTAGTAGTTGATTCTATGATAGGACAGGAAGCGGCAAATATCGGTTCTGCTTTTGATACTCAAATAGGAGTTACGGGAATTGTTTTAACAAAGCTAGATGGCGATGCACGTGGCGGCTCTGCACTATCTATAGTAGAGGAAACAAAGAAACCAATTAAGCTTGCCGGTATCGGGGAAAAGCTTGATGATCTTCAAGAATTTTATCCTGACCGTATGGCATCTAGAATTCTTGGAATGGGTGATGTTTTAACACTTGTAGAACAAGCTCAGGAAAAAATTAAAGAAGAGGAAGCTAAAGAAATCGAGAAAAAGCTTCTTACTGATTTTAATTTTGATTCATTTGTACAAGCGCTTAATATGACTTCAAAGCTCGGAGATTTTGGAAGCTTATTTAACATGATGGGCATGAGTGGAATGTTAAACAAATTCGGAGTAAATATCAGTAAAGTTGATCAAGAGAAAATGCTTTCACAAGGTGAATTAAAGCTAAAAAAGTACAAGTCTGCTATTTCCAGCATGACAAAAGAAGAAAAATTTAAACCTGATCTTTTAAACTCAAGCAGAAAAAGAAGAATAGCTAAAGGTGCTGGGCAGAAGGAAAAAGATATTGATTTAATGGTTACAGAATTTAAGCAAATGAAAAAAATGATGAGTAACTTAAAACCTCTTATGGGCATGATGAAGGGGGGAGAAGCTCCTTCATTATCTAGCATGGGAAATATGAAGCCTCAAAGAAGCAGTGTTTTAAAGGGTTTTAAACCTAAGAAAAGTAAATAAATCTTATTTCTATAAAATTTTTTTAATAATACAGATTTTAGCTCTCTAAATTGGTATTCTTGTATCTATTATGTTTTTAAGAGTTTTTCCAAACATTGGTGTATCTAGAACTAGAAACGCCGAACGGGATAAATCAAACCCTATAAAAAATTCTGGGATTAGAACCGTTACATTTACAAATTCTCCTATTAGTTTTCCTTACAGAAAGTATCTAGAAAAAACTCATGTTTTTTCTCCTTCTAGCATCTCTATTTCTGAAGGGAATGAAGGGCTGGGAGAAAGGTCTGCAGATTTTTTTGTAGGAAAGGTAAAAAAGAATCCAAACGCTGTCATTGTTTTTCCTACAGGCTCTACTCCTGGTCCTGTGTATAAAGAAATCATTAGAAGGTTTAAAGAAGATAAAAGTTTAGATTTGTCAAATGTTACTTTTTTTAATTTAGATGAGTATATTGGACTGCCAAAAGATCATCCCCTTAGCTATCACTTTTACATGGAAAATGTCCTATATAAACACCTAAGAGATATCGATCCAAATCGTGCACCAAAATCAGAAAATATAAATATTCCTTATGTTGAAACCTGTTCTGATGATTTTAATTCAGATGGAAATCTCACAGAATCTGGCATTAAAAAAGCAGAAGAATCTGCTTCTTCCTACAGAGAAAAATTTTTAAGTGCAATATCAAAAAACGAGAGTGGGTTAGCTGATTTAGTTATTCTTGGAATCGGAGGTGCTTATCCAGCAAAAGACGAACAAAGCGGTGAAACAATATCGAAAGGCGGACACTTAGCTTTTAACGAACCTGGTTCTTCTCCTGAAGATAAGACAAGGCCATTACCCCTCACTGCTAAAACTATAGGTGACACAAGATATAGATTTAGGAATGTAGAATATCTTCTAGAAAATAATTTAATGTCAGGGAAATATGCTTCCAGTGTTCCAAAATGGGCTATTACAATGGGCATAGAAGAGATAGTAAGACATACTGAAACAGCAATTCTCCTTGCTAATGGTGAAGAAAAAGCCCCTGTTATAAATGTATTCTCTCAAAGCTCTCCATGTGCAGATTTTCCAGCATCGTATTTAAAATTACATCCTGATTATCATTTGATCTTAGACTATGATGCGGCTAGTTCTACTTCATATGTTAAAAGGCCCTGGGCAACACCTGATTTATTAAACGATATTTCAAATGAGGATTTAATTAGACAAATTGTGATTGAAGCTCTAATTGAAAATAACATAAAGGTCTCTGGTTTAGAAAGAGAACATCTTGAAAAGGTTGGTGTGTCTGGTCATTTACTAGATGAGTGTTTGAAAATCTTGGATTCAATTAAAACCGATGCTACCAGTTTTTTAAACGATCAAATGTTAAATGATTTTTCCTCTTTTAAAGGTAAAAAAATTCTTCTTACGTCGCCACATCCAGATGATGATGTGATTTGCTGTTCAGCTATTATTAAAAAGCTAAAAGAAGCTGGAGCAGATGTACATGTCGCTTATATTACAAGTGGTGAAAATGCCGTAAGGAATGATTTAGCTGAAAGAGTCTTGCCTAACAATTTTAATTCTCTCTCCGAAAAAGAAAAAACAGTTGCTTTAAAAAATGCAAGGATAGAAACTAGAAAAGCTGAGGCGCTAAATGGAGTCAGAGAACTTGGTTTAAGTGATTCAAATACTACTTTTTTGAGTCTTCCTTTTTACTATACTAGAGGTTTTGTACACCTTAATCCTTTAAGGGAAGAAGCTGATATTAAACCTATTGAAAATTTAATTGTTGACTATAAGCCTGATTATATTTTCTATTCTGCCGAAAATGATCCCCACGGTGCTCACGGTCTAAGTGCTAAAGCTATTAAATCAGCTCTTAAGAATATCCCTTTTGCTAAAGATATTAAGTTCTGGGGCTATAGAGGTGCATATAATGAGTGGGCTCTTCATAAAGATCCTGAAAAATTAAAAATTGTACCTTATGATGATGGAACCTGGAGATTTAAGAAATCTGCTATTGATGCTCACATATCTCAGAAAAATCCTATGTATCCTAGCTTTGATAAAAGAGAGTTTGATGAAAGAGCCCTTGATAGAAATCTAGCGACCGGGAGAGTGTTAAATCTTCTTGGCTACACTACTGATCCATATGCAGAAGTGTTTAAAACATTTACTTATGATGAGTTTATAAATAGCTAATTTTATATCTAGATGGATTTAAGTTCTTAACTTATTAATTATTTTTAATATTTTATTTTAAACGGGTATTTTTTGTTACCATACAAGTATGGTAACTATAAGAAAGATTCAACCAGCTAGCTCCATTTTTACTGAGCAATCAAGACCAGCCAAGGATGTTATAACAGAGCCTATTACTTCTCGCCAGGGACTTTTTGATTTTTGTGGTGGTGGGCAATCAGCTACAGTTTTTCAAGCCCAGGGAGCCTTAAAATCTAAAAATGATCCAGATATTCCAAGTCCAAATTATTCTATTCGTTTTATTAATTATTTAGTAAAACTTTCTGGAAGCACTCGCAACTATCCAGACATTTATAACTCTACTTTGAATTCTGCTTTTGCATACTCTCTTTCAAAGAAAAAATATGTTGAAGAACTTACTATTTCATTAAATAGTGCATTTATAAATAATGATATTTTAATCGGCGAAAATAAGGTTGCTAGATTAGAAGCATTAATTTCACTGGTGTCTAAACTGTCTTACTTACATGAAAAAAGGTATTTATCAGCCAAAAACACTTTAGATTTAAAACTCCATAAAAAATATAAGTCAATTGAAAAGGGTTTAGAAGACATTTTCAATGCCAGATTTGATAGATTTGGGATCAAATTCGCAAGCATTTCTCCTTATAGAAAAAGAAGACTCTTTACTTTAAAGGAGCCATCAAAAACAATACTCAATATTGCAAGAACAAAACTGATAGAACTTTCTGAAGACTTAGACAGAGGCAGTGAAATTAAAGATAAGTTGGATAGCAAGGTGTGTATGATTGACCTTGCCAAAGAATTATTAGAACAAAAAACAAAAATTGCTCCTTTAATTCAGGAATTTTTAACAGAGCATTCTAAAGAAACCGATTCAAAAGTTCCTTTTTAATCTTTAGGAATAGCAGAAACAAACCTTTTTGTAATCATATGGGGACGAGTAATAGCAGTACCTATAACTACTGCATATGCACCTATTTCAAAAGCTTCTCTAACATCATCTGTATCCCAAATCCTCCCCTCCATAATAACTGGGATTCTAAGATCTTCTACCAGCTCTCCTAATAACTCAAAATCAGGTCCTTCATTTACTTTATATCTTGTTTCTTTAGTATAACCAGATAGCGTGGTCGAGAGAATATCTGCGCCTAACTCTACTGCTTTTGCTCCATCATCAAAAGTTGCAATATCGGCTACAACTATTTTTTTCTCGCTTTTTACTAAATCAATCTGATCTTTCAATTTAAATCCATCATTTCTAAGTCTATCTGTAGCATCAAGAGCAATAAACTCAATTTTTGTTTTTAGAAGATCTTTTAAATCTCTCATGGTAGGAGTAATATAAACTTTTTCTAACCAATTTATAGGAGTAGGTTCCAGTTTAGTAAGTCCAATTATAGGTATTTCTACTTTTTGTTTTATATATTCAATGTTTTTAATCCCACATAATCTAAGTCCTCCAGCGCCACCAGAAATAACAGACTGGCTTAATGCTAAAAGATGTTCTGGCTTATTTAAAGGTTCATTATCCTGAGCCTGAACAGATACAATTACTTTATTTTCTAGCTGTTGAAGAATCTCTTTCATTTAACTTTAGTATATTATATTTTATGTCTATTTTTGATTTGTAAATTTTGATTTATATGCCTATCTTTAAAAATGAAACTATTTATTACTAAAAATGAAAAAGAAGGCGATAAAAAAGCCTTTGAAATTATAAAAAGACAGGTTAAAAAAAAGCCGAATTCATTAATTGGTCTTGCTGTGGGAAAAACTACAGATGGGCTCCATAAACTTATCTCAAAAGATAGCAAAAAGAATCCTAAAGTATGGGAAAAAATAAAAGTGTTTCAAATAGATGAAAATTTGTCTGTTTCTACTAAATCAAAAATCAGTTTCAATTATGAAGTTTCAACTGAGCTAAAAGATTTATTTAAAATTTTAAATAAGGAAAATATTTTTTTAATTGATGGGACTTTAGATCCAAAAAAGACTATAAAGTCTGCATATAGTTTTATTAGAAAAAATAAAGGGTTTGACTTAATCACCCTTGGGATTGGACCCGAATTTGATCCACATATAGCTTATAACACCACTGGAAAAAGTTTAATTAACTCTAAAATGAGAGTTGTTAATCTTCATCCAAAAATCAGTAAAAAGCTTTATGAAAAGATGGGGAATAATTTGAACAGTATGATCCCAACAAAAGGGATTACACTTGGCATAAAAGATATATTAACCTCTAAAGAGGTGTTACTAATAGCCTATGGGAAAGACAAAGCAAAACCAATAAGCCTTGCTTTTAATGGAAAAGTAAATATGAAAAAAGCAAGTGCAAGCGCTTTACAATTACATAAAAACTTACACGTGGTTTTAGATAAGCCTGCCTCCCTGTTATTGCAAAATTGCAAGTAAAAAGAAAAGCAATCTAGCTTAATTTCGTGTAAAATTAACATATGGAGAAATTATTACTATGACAACTACAGCTATTCCAAAACCATCAAAAACACCTGAGCCTATTGTTTATGATCCAAGAAAAAGCATTAAAGGATATCCAAATACACCTGAAGATAAAAACTTTTCATTAAAAGTTAAAAATGCCAGACCTAAAACATTTAGCGAATCAAAGTATACCGGTCTTATTAAAAGGCCTCTTACTACCACAGAAAAAATTTGGTTTAGTCATCTTGAAGCAGGAAATCCTGACAAAAAGGGTTCTATTATCTATGTAAAACCAGATTTGCTTTTAATGCAGGATGCTACTGCAAAACTGCTTTTAATTCAGGCTGAACATTTATTTAATTTGCTTGAAAAAGATCAGTCTGATATTCTTACGGTTTTATATTATGATCATAATATAAAGGTTGACTTTGGTATTGAAAAAGCAATCGTTGATGATGAAGATGGGATTAAATTTTTAGGAACTAGTTCAAGTAAGCGTGGCATTATTTTTTCACTCCCCGGAAATGGTATTTGCCATCGTGTGAGCGATGAATATTTTGATATGCCTGGTGGGATTTTATTTGGTTCAGATTCTCATACTCCTACTGGTGGTGGGATGGGAATGTTTGCAATAGGTAAAGGCGGTTGGAGTATTGCAAAATCTCTTGCTGCTGGTCTTCCTATGCCTGTTGATAGAAATCCTATTATTGGAGTACACCTAAAAGGCGCTCTTCCTGATGGAGTTGAACCTAAACAAATTGTTCAGCTTTTAAACAGAGATGTAATCAGGCTTTTTGGAAAAGATGGAAATGGTTCTTATATAGAATTTTTTGGGGAAGGAGTAAAATCCGTATCCGTTGTTGGGAGAAGTTCTATTACAAACTCACTTGTAGATGGTGGGATGGGAACTGGATTGTTTCCTGCAGATGAACAAGTAATAAGTTATTTAAAGACGAGAAATAGAAATGAGCTTGCTGATTGGGTTTTAAAAAATTTAAAAGACTTAAATCCAGATCCTGAGGTATTAAAAGATCCTGAGAAATTTTATGACAAGGTTCTTGAATATGATTTGTCTAAAGAGATTCACCCTGCTCTTGCTCTACCTGGAAACCCAAAAAACATTTTTTATTTAGATGAGATTCCGAAAGTACTAAATTTTATTAATAATGAGGTCTTTCCTAACTTTGAGAATTATTTAACTAATGGGAAATCAGACAAAAAAAAGATAGAAGACTTAGTAAAGTCAAAGATAAAAGATGTTTTACGTGCTACACCTGATCAAACTCTTGTTAATTTTATCATTCAGGAAATTGATGTAAAAAAATCTTACGATAAAAGGAAATTAAGCTTAGAGATAAGTTCTGGGAGCGTAGGCAGTTGTACACATTCCGGGAAAGATGATATTGAAGCTGTTTTGTGGGCAAACATACAGCTTGCAGTTAGCAAAATCAAAAGAAATGCGCCTGTAAGTGTTACTTATGGATCCAGAGATGGGTGGCTTTCAGTTCAAGGAAATAAAACTATTCAGGATTTAATTACAGTAGGACATTTAGTTCTTTTAGATAGCGCTTGTGGTCCTTGCATAGGAATGGGTTTTGCTCCAGCTGTAGAAACAGCTTCAGTAAGATCCTTCAATAGAAATTTTATGGGTCGTGGTGGAAATAAAGAAAAAATTGATCAGGTTTATTTAGCAAGCCCAGCAGTAGTTGTTTATCTAGCAGCAGCAGGAAGGTTTGATTCTTATGATCCTGCTACTAAAACTTTTAAAGTTAAAGATGAATCTGGAAAAGAAATAAAGGTTGCTCTGACAAACCCAAGAGCAGAGGCTTTCCTTAAATCAGTAGTTTCAAATGATTTTAATAATCCTGATGGGGAAAGGCCTGCTTTCATTCTTCCTTCACCAAAAGATAAATCAAAAGATATCAAAGTCTTATACGATGGTAAAACAATTTCAGCACTTCCAGAAGACATGTATGATATTCCTCTAGCTAAATTTGAAAATTTACCTGTGCTTGTAGCTCTTGGTGACAATGTGACAACAGACGATCTCTCTGCGGCAGGGACTAAATATATTCCAAAGCGTGGAAATCTTCTTGAGCTTGAACCAGGATATTTCGAAAGTATTTCTCTTCGTGAAGGGAAAGATCCTCAGTATTACTATAATCTTGCAAAAGAATACAAAGCTAAAACAAACGGATCAATAATGGTAGGTGGAAAACTTTTTGGATCTGGGTCATCACGTGAAGCGGCCGCATTTATTCCTCGTCACCTAAGGGTTCGTGTTGCTATAGCTGAGAGCTTTGCACCTATTCATAGAGAAAATGCTATTGAGCAGGGACTGTTTTATATGATTTATAAAAACCCTGCTGACAGAACAAAATTCGACAGAGATGATTTAATCTCTATTAACAGATTAGATAAACTTGATCCTGACAAAAGAGATGTAGAAGTAAAAATTAAAAAGAAAGATGGTAGTGAAGTTACTGTCATTTGTGAGCATGTTTTAGATACTCCCTATAAGATAGAAGTGTTTAGAGCTGGTTCTGAACCTAATCTTTTCAAGAAAGTTCTCATAGATCAATTCAAGGGTGATGTCCCTGCATTTATGAAATGGTTTGAAGAAAAGAATAGATTATAGGTATTTTCTGAATTTAAAATAGCTTAAATATTTTTTATCTTTTCCTTATTGCAAGATCTTGTATATCAATAAGATAATTAAATACTGTCTAACAGAGGAGTTAATTATGCCTGTAGTACCTATAACATTAAGTCAATTTTTTAGACCTCTATCTGTCCGTGTATCTGTAAAAAGAAATGAAAACGGTTTTCAGGCTTTTCTTTCTGATAACAATTTAAATGATCAGGGGGGCCATAGTTTTATAGGACTGGGTAATAATCCTGAGCTAGCTCTTAATGATCTAGCTGAAAGTCTTTCAGGACAAGCAATAGTTTTAGGTGAAAAACACTTACTATCCCCTAAGCTTTCTCCACATAGCATAGATTCATTACTAGAAGAGTTCAAGGATGCTGAAAATAAAGATAGAGTACTGGAAGATTTAAACCTTGAGCTTATTTTCTTAGGTGCTCATTCTGCGTTAAATCCAGATACAAAAGAAAAAATCCTGGATACTATTCTTCCTTTTACTACTCCAAATGGAACAAACACTAAGCTAAGAGAAGCGTCTTTCGTTACCTGCGCCGCTTTACAGAGAAAGCTAATTATAAATTAAGGCTCTGGTGGTGGTGGAATAATAAGAGGAGGGGGTAATAGCTCTGGTCCTTCTGTATCTGCTATAGATGGTGGTGGTGGTGCAACATCTTTTTTAGGCTTTGAAAACAATTCTCTGCCTGCTAATTCGATAAGTCCTTTAAGAATTGGTGACATTTTTTTTGCTAAAGCTTCTTTTCTTACTTCTTTAAAATCTGGAAGGCTTTTTGGTTTTTCCATTCCTACAAGAACAAACGGATCTGCAAGAGGAGCCGAAAGAGCTTTTTCTATTTCTACTTTAGCTATTTCTTCTTTACTTCTAACTTTCAAACCACATTTATCAGCTAATATATCTTTAATATTTTCTCCACTTAATGCATGTCCTACAGGAACAAAAACTTCTTCTCCTGCTATTGTCCAAGACATTATCCCTACAGCATTTCCATCAGCATCACAAAGAACCCCCCCTGAATCCCCTTTATTTGGAGCAGGGTGAACTTGTATAAATTTTATATTTGGACCTCTGTTTAAACTCATTTCTCTACCAGGATGGATTATTTTCCCTGACTTAACAGTAAAGTCAAGCCCCAGTGGATTTCCTATATTAAAAACATCTTCCCCGTGTTTAAGAGGGTTTTTTACAAAGTCTCTGAATTTTATTCCTGCTGATTTTGGAAGTTTATCTACTGCTTCTTTAGGCAAAGGAATAACAGCAAGATCGCTACCTTCACGAAAAGGGAAAAAGGCTACCTTGTTATCATCAAAAGGTTGTGGAGATAAATCAAATTTATAGTCTTCACCTTCTACATTTATATCTCTTAAGACAAAGTCATGAATATCTTCATAGGAATGTGCACATGTTATTAAAAATTTCACTCCTTCTACATCTAAAATAAAACCAGACCATTTGGATTTTCCACCATTTGAAGTAATCATTACTGCAGAGGGTTTTACACTTTCAATTGCTTTTACTAACTTTCCTTTTTCTTCTTTTGTATCTAATGTCTTTTTTACAGTACCAAGTTCACCATTTACCTGATTGATTCCTGCCTCTGCATTTGAAAGCCTTCCAGAAATCCCAGAGGTTTTAGAATCAACCTCAACTCTAAGTACTCCCAAGTCATCTTTTACAATATTTGAATACTCTTGTAGTTTTCTATTTAAGTCTTCTATTAATGCTTTGTTTGCTGTTTCATTTTTTTGTGCTAACAAAAGCTCTTCTTTTAATGCTTGAATTGCTTTATCTTTTTCTTCTGCTGATATGTTTAATCTGGCTGTAAAATCGCTTTGTGATTGATCTAGTTTTGTGTTAAGTTCTTCTTTCAGAGCAGTTATCTGTGCATTATGATTTGCTTCTTGATTTTTCTCATTTACAACATATCCTCCACCAGCTACTCCAAAACCTAATGCCAGAGCTACTGGAAGCCTATAGCCTGCTAATCTTGTGAAAAGACCTGTTTTATTAGCCTGCATTAACTAATAATCCTTTCTTTGGAGGAGAATTTGGTATGAAAACAGAATTAAGAAAATTGTACTACTAATAGAATTGGTTGTCTATACTCTAGTTTCATTACATACTAAATTAATACATTGATTAAAAGATTAAATTTGTCTCTTAATCATTTTTCTTCAGAGGTCTTTCTTCAGATATTTCTCTTGGTTCTACTCTTTCTATAGTCACCTCATCCTTTTCAGTAATTACCGGCTGATCATCGGTTATAACTGGGGGAGAAGTGCTACTAGAACATCCAAGAAATAATCCTATAAGAAGCAAGAAATGGAAAGCTCCACTTGCACAAAAACCTAAAAACTTTCTAATTGCTCCAGGTGGAGCATTAGTACTTATACCACCACCTCCTCCTGGCTTTATAACCCTGGATGTTCCATTTGGAGCTGTCTGCACTGCCGCAGGTTGTGAATGATTTCCTTTAGTAACAGTAACTGGTGTGGTTATATGTCCACCAGCCGTATGTGTACCTAAAGGTACCATACTACCGCCGCCTTCCTTTACTGCACTTGAAACATTATTAAGTGCATCCCTGTGTGATCCATGAGAACCTTTTCCACCACTTACTCTATCAAGAGTCGGAATAGAGGTGCTTTCTATAAGTCTTCTTTGTATTCCTCTATCACTATTAATCGATATTAAAAATAAAAACATTTTTTTTATGAAACTTCAACTGTGTTTATGTTAAAGCCTTTCTTTCCTATTTCTCTTCTTAGAAATTTATTTTACCTCTTTATAATACAAACTTCAGCGTCTGTGCTTTATGATTCTCTATATGCATTTTTTGTTCGGCTTTTTATGGGTTCAGACAAGCTGAACCTTCCTTCTGTCAATTCCTTTCACTCGATCGGATTTGGTGAGTGAATCACTCAAATCCTTAAAGTACAAGCTAGTTAGATTTTTAGATTTTAATTGACTGCTTTATACAAACTTCAGCGTCTGTGCTTTATGATTCTCTATATGCATTTTTTGTTCGGC
>CAZRTB010000001.1:586281-663749 GCA_964602915.1 uncultured Gammaproteobacteria bacterium
TTCTTCGAGGATGCGAACGACCTGGTAACCGCTTTCACCACCTGAACGTGGGGCTTCACTGGTTTCAACACAATGAATAAAGTGCTTACATTCTAAGGTGAGCGGCTCTTCCTGACTATAACTAAACGGTTCTACATTAACAGCTCCATCTTCATCTATGGAATAAAGAATAAGTTTTTCTTCTGCTCTTGTGTCATCTAAAACAGCTGTTTTTTTACTTCCATTAACTGTAAGTAAAACCTGTTTTTGAGGATCAATCCAACTATTATGAATATGCGCTGGAATGTCTCCAGGAAAATTTATGTCTAAATGAGCTACATCAATAACTCCATCGCCATTCGTGGACCAGCCGCATGCATTAACAATTCCACTAGGCTCAAGTCCTAAAATATAACTCATCATTGAAATATCATGAGGAGCTAAATCCCAGATAACGTTATTGTCTCTTCTTTGTTTTTGATTAAAATTCCTTCTGTCACTATTTAAAAATCTAATGTCTCCCAGCTCACCTTTATAAACCAAGTCTCTAAGCCTATTTACTGCAGGATGATATAAAAGCAAATGCCCAACCATTAGCGTAAGATTTTTTACACTTGCTAGATAATTTAATTCCTGAGCTTGTAAATAACCACGAGCAAGTGGCTTTTCAACATAAACATGCTTCCCAGCCATAAGTGCAAGTCTGGCTAATGAATAGTGAGTATGAGTAGGAGTAGCAATGACTATAGCGTTTATGCTTGGATCAGAAATTATATCTGTATAATTTACAGATACTTT
This sequence comes from uncultured Gammaproteobacteria bacterium, assembly GCA_964602915.1. Classification (GTDB taxonomy): domain Bacteria; phylum Cyanobacteriota; class Vampirovibrionia; order 2-02-FULL-35-15; family 2-02-FULL-35-15; genus CAZRTB01. The sequence continues at coordinate 587,059 of CAZRTB010000001.1, forward strand.
TACGCCTTCATATGTTTTTCTAACCCATTCTAAAATTTTTGGATCAGCATCACTTACTGCTTTTAAATAACCTAAGTTAAATAAATTTCTTGCCAGGTTTCTTCCCCAGCTTCCGCAACCAATTAATGCAATGTTAGTAGCCATCTTTCCTAAGTCAAACAGTCTACATTTTATAAGGTGTAAGGTCAACCTTTTGTGGATTAAAAAAATCTAAACTTTAAACCATTTTATGCTGTAAATTTGTGATAACATTAACTCTAGAATGGCTATAATATCTACATCTGATGAAACTCCAAACAAAAAGCCTAAACAAATAATCTCCTTAAAAGCAGAACCAACCTCTTTAGATCAACAATTCGAACCAAGTTTAAGACCTAAAAATTTAAATGAATATATCGGTCAATTAAGATTAAAAGAGTTATTACGAATTTGTATTGGGGCGGCAAAAAAGAGAAATGACATCACCAGTGTCGGACATTTTCTTCTACATGGTGCTCCTGGTCTTGGAAAAACCAGCTGTGCAATGATTTTAAGCCATGAGCTAGGTACTGAAGCAAAAGTTTTTAGTGCCCCGGCCCTTGCTCAACCAAAAGATATTATAGGTGTTTTACTTTCACTAAATCCCGGTGATGTTTTATTTATAGATGAGATTCACAGATTAAATAAAATTACTGAGGAGCTTTTATATTCCGCCATGGAAGATTTCGTTTTAGATCTTACAGTAGGAAAATCTCAGTCAGCAAGAGTTACAAGGCTTCCCTTAAATAGGTTTGTTTTAGTTGGGGCTACTACAAGACTAGGGACATTATCAAACCCCCTCAGAGATAGATTTACACACATATATAAAATGGAATTTTATTCCCATGAAGAACTAGTAGAAATTATTTCACATACCTGTAAAATTCTTGGTTTTGAAATATCAAAAGAAGGTGCTTTTGAAATAGCGAAAAGAGCGCGTGGAACACCAAGAATAGTAAATAGACTAAGCAGACTTGTTAGAGATTACTGTCAACATGAGGGTATTGCCCCAGCCGGTAAAGAATCTGCTATTTCTGCTCTTGAGATTTTTAAGATCGATCCAAATGGATTAGAAGAAAGTGATAAACAGTTACTTAGAATTATTATAGAAAACTATGACGGTGGACCTGTTGGTGTTGAAGCTCTTTCTGCCACACTAGGAGAAGAAAGACAAACCATAGAAGACTGTTATGAGCCATATCTTCTTCAGTCTGGGTTTTTAGCTAGAACTACAAGAGGAAGAATAGCCACTGATCTGGCTTATAAATATTTAGGGGTAGAGAAAAAAAATAAGGATAGCGATCAGTTAAAAATAAATATTTAAGCAACTTTGTGTTCAAACACTGTTCCACTCTTTGCTCCAAGAAGTACTACAGCATCCTCTTCGCCAGGATTTGGAGTACCAAATATAATGTTTCGTCCAAGTCCTGTCCCCATTAAGACTCCCATTTCAAGCAAATCCATTCTATTAGATTCATTGAAACCAAAAGGAACATTTAAAATATCAGATTCTACAGGAACAGGACTTGTTTTTAAAATGAGACTTCGCATTTGATCATAGTCACTTATTCTAAGTGTTCTTTGTGAAATAAGTTGTTCTAGCTGATCCGTGACTGAATCCCTAACTGCTCTTGTTATAACATTTAACCTTGTTTTAATTTCTTTTGTTTTTAAATTTTTACCTTGATTTTCTGGGTCTGCTCTCATCACTAGCTCATCATAACTATTTAAAGTTTCACCATCTGGAGACAATACTTTTGACTGTACTATAAAATATCCTGCATGTACTTTTGATTTTACTCCTACAGGAATTGTTTCTTCTCTTGATACAGGTAATTCAAGCTGAACTTCTCCAATTACTTTATCATCTGCATGTAATCCTTTTTTTAATCTTGAAAATGCTTTGTATGAATCATATACAAAATTGCTTATAACGTTTGCTTCTCCTGAGACTTTATTTAACTTCATTCTTTTTCTAATCTTTCTTAAATTGCTATATATTAACCGGCTAATATATTATTAGATATTCATAGCTCTTACTAAGAATCTTTATCTTTACTTTATATTTTTATTCTTAATTATCTGGTTTTGCGATATCATTCTTAGAGTTATGGCTAATAATGAAAAGAAAATAAAGATTGGTCTTCTCGGTGTTGGAACTGTTGGTCTTGGTGTTGTCAAAGTATTAGCAAATCATCCTAATGTAGAAATTAAAAAAATTGGTGTTAGAGATTTAAATAAAAAAAGAGACTCTGCAATAAAAAAAGAACTATTAACAGATAAGTTAGAAGATATTGTTAATGATCCTGAAATCCAAATAATAATAGAGGTTTTAGGTGGTCTTAGTCCTTCTAAGGATCTTGTTTCTTTAGCTATAAAAAATAAAAAGCATATTGTATCTGCAAACAAAGATTTAATAGCAACATTCGGACCTGAACTTTTTGATCTTGCAAAAGAAAACAACGTACAGATTCAGTTTGAAGCTAGTGTTTGTGGTGGTATTCCGATTATAAATACTTTAAAGCAAACTTTAAATGCAAATAAGTTTTCTAAAATACTGGGGATCTTAAATGGTACAACCAACTACATTCTTACTGAAATGTTAAATCGTGGGATTGGTTATGATCAATGCTTAAAAGAAGCTCAGTCTCTTGGTTATGCAGAACCAGATCCTACAAACGATGTGTCAGGAAAAGACTCTGCATATAAGCTTGCTATTCTTGCCAGTATTGCTTTTGGCGAAAGAATAAAAATGTCTGATGTTTATAATGAGGGAATTGAAAAGATTTCTGCTAATGATATTTTTATTGCAGAAGAATTAGGTTATAGAATTAAGTTAATTGGAATTGCAAAAAAAGATCAAGATAAAGTAGACATTAGAGTTCATCCTGCATTTATAAAAAAAACAAATACTCTGGCTTCTGTTTTTGGTGCAAATAATGGTGTTCTAGTAAATGGAAACCTAATAGGGGAACTCACACTAATAGGACCTGGCGCAGGAGAGTTTCCAACTGCCAGCTCTATAGTAGGAGATTTAAATATGCTTTGTGCTCAGCTCACATACTCAAAGAATCCAAACCCACAGTTTGTTTGTCATCATAAATCTTTTGCAAAAGTAAATCCTATTTCTGAAACATCTAATTCCTATTTCATTAGAATTAGAGCTGAAGATAGAGCAGGCGTTGTAGGTATGATTGGCTCAATCTGCGGGAAATATGATGTAAGTATAAACACTCTTACTCAAAGAGGTTCAAACCCAGACGGAACCGCTTCAATAACTATTCTTACGCATGTTGTAAAAGAAGAAAAGCTTCAAAAAGCAATAAAAGAAATTGAAAGCGAATACTCTGTAAAACAGGTAGAAAATGTAATTAGAGTTTTAGAATAATACTTATTTCTGATGATTTTGCTTTTCAGAATCCGCATTCCGTATTTAATTGAGGTAAAATATTAACTTGTATGACTACACAAACAAAAACAAACAAATTAAAACGCACTCACTTTTGCGGTGAGATTACAGAAGCAAGTATTGGTCAAACCATAACTATAGCGGGCTGGGTTGATACTATCCGTGATCTTGGTGGAATTATTTTTATAGAGCTTAGAGATCACTCTGGAAGGTTTCAAATCGTTGCTGACCCTGCAAAGAATAAATCTGCTCATAAAGTTTTTGAACAATTAAGAAATGAATATGTCGCAGTTGCAAAAGGAACAGTTACAAAAAGACCTGAGGGAACTATCAATTCGAATTTAAATACAGGAACTGTTGAAATATATCCTGATGAAATTGAACTTTTAAATAGAGCCAAGCCATTACCTTTTTCTCTAGATCAGGCTGAAGATGTAGATGAAAATTTACGTTTAAAATACCGTTTTCTTGACCTTCGCAGAGAAAAGATGCAAAAAACTTTTATAACTAGACATAAAATTACTCAGTCAATAAGATCAACGCTAAATGATTTAGGATTTTATGAATTAGAAACACCTATCCTTACCAAAGCAACTCCAGAAGGAGCTCGTGATTATTTAGTGCCTAGCCGTGTTCAGCCTGGGAAGTTTTTTGCGCTTCCACAATCTCCTCAGATTTTCAAACAGCTTTTTATGATGAGCGGGTTTCCTCGTTATTATCAGATCGCAAGATGCTTTCGTGATGAGGATTTAAGAGCAGACAGACAACCAGAATTTACACAGGTTGATATTGAAATGTCTTTTATTGATATGGAAGATATTTTAGGTGCTGTAGAAGAGATTTTAGTTTCTGCTTTCTCTTCTGCTGGCATTAAAATTACAAAACCCTTTAATAGAATGGACTATGATAAAGCAATAGCTTTATATGGATCTGACAAACCTGATCTTAGATTTGGACTAGAGTTCGTAGACCTTACAGACATAATGGCAAAAAGCGAGTTTAAATCATTTGCTGATTTAGCAAAGGCTGGCGGCGAGGTAAAATGCCTTTGCGCTCCTGGAATGTCAGAGTATTCCAGAAAAGATATGGATGATTTAAAAGCTCTTACCATGTCTAAGGAGTACGGTGCCAAAGGACTTGCTTGGATAACATTTAAAATGGACGGCTCTATGAGTTCTCCCATCGTTAAATTTTTTAAAGAAGAAGAATTAAATGAGATGAAAAACAGAGCTGGTGCTAAACCAGGAGATACTTTGCTTTTTGTAGCAGATAAGCCTTCTATCGTAGCAAATGCTCTTGGAAGACTTAGATTACATTTAGGTGAAAAGTTAAACTTAATAGATAAGGACAAACATTCTATTTTCTGGCTTGTTAATTTTCCACTCTTTGATTATGATCCTATTGAAAAAAGATTAAACTCAGTAAATCATCCTTTTACTGCCCCAAGACCTGAAGATATTCATCTTTTAGATAGTGAACCCTTAAAAGCAAAAGCTTCTGCTTATGATGTTATTTATAACGGTGTAGAAATCGGTGGTGGGAGTTTAAGAATTTATAACCAAGAGCTTCAAAGTAAGGTTTTTAGTCTTCTTGGCTTAGATGAAAAAACAGCCAGAGATAAGTTTGGATTTTTATTGGACGCTCTTAGCCATGGAGCGCCTCCTCATGGAGGACTGGCTCTTGGATTAGACAGACTTGTTATGCTTCTTACGGGAAATAAATCCATTCGTGATGTTATTGCTTTCCCTAAAACTCAGACAGCTACATGTCCACTTACAGATGCTCCTAGTGAAGTAAGTGAAAAGCAATTAAAAGAATTACACATTAAAACAGTAATGCCAAAACAATCTTAATCGAGCACTATTATTTTATCTTTTTCTCTAAATATATGAAATGGTAATGTAAGACCAGGTCTTTGCATTAAAAGTTCTTTATCAATTACTACTGTTTTTCCCTTCCATAAAAGTTTTTCAATTTGCTCAAAAGCAGACTCTGGGGAGATCTCAAGAACCTCACTTGCTTTTGGTAATGTTTCTGGCAAATTATCTTTATTAGAAGCAATTTTATTTAAGAAATTCATATATTCACCATTCACGGTAACAAAAACTATTTTTTCTTCTTTTTCAAATTCTTCTCTTTTTCTTATTGCTTCTGGTATAGAAAAAATTATTTCTGATTTTTGTGGGTTTATAAAATCATAAACAACAATGCCAAGTTTTTCCATAACATCATCTACCAGGTTCCATCTTGAAGCATAAGCATTAATCATTAAAAGAGGTTGCTCTAAAGCTATCCCATCAACAATCATAAATTTCTCTGCTCCTCGAAGCTTATTTACTAGAATTTTTGTAGTCTGAAAAAGCTGATCTTGTTTAATATCTCCATTTTTATCTTCCAAAATCTTGGGGAGAGGGGTCATTTCATTTTCCGCAACTTTAACTCCTTTAAGTTGTTTTCTATCTTGACAAGCTTTTAAAGCCATAAGAAATTCTTTTCTACAGCCACTTGTGGTTATAAGAGGAGATATAGTGTTCATAAATACGATTAGTTTTTATTATATATTATTTTAAAATTAAAATGACTTTATGTTATGGGATTTATTATTAGATTTACAGCGCCATTGACCGAAGTCTTATTCATCGATAGACTTAAACATATGGGAAGATTTACAAAAAAGCGTTCTAAAAAAGTTGGGCTCTCTCCTGGCACTCTTGTTTATACTGGCGATACAAAAGAGAAAAAAGTAACTTTTGACATTTTTAATTACGAAGAAAGTAAGCTTGATGAGAAAAAGATTGAGAATTTAGATGAATGTCTGAATTTTAAAGACAAGCCTGGTAATTTATGGATAAACATAGATGGGGTCCTTAATTCTGGAGACTTAGAAAAGCTAGGCAGATGTTTCAACATTCATTCCCTCGCTTTGGAAGATATTTTAAGCACAGACCAAAGGCCAAAAATAGAAGAGTATACAAATAATTTGTTTATTGTGCTTAAAATGCTTACTTTTAATACCGTGTCTAAAGAAATTATCTCTGAGCAGGTTAGCTTAGTTTTTGGTTCAAATTATTTAATCTCTTTCCAAGAAGGGATTGAAGGGGACGTTTTTAACAATGTTAGAGGAAGACTAAGGTCAGGGAAAGGAAAACATAGAAGGTTAGGAGTCGATTATTTAGCTTACTCTTTAATAGACACTGTTGTTGATAATTATTTTGTCATTCTTGAAAATTTAGGAAATGAAATAGAAATTTTAGAAGAAGAGATTTTAAAAGCATCTAAAAAAAACAGTGCAGCGAGTATTCATAAGTTAAAAAGAGAAATGATCTTTTTACATAAAAGTATATGGCCTTTAAGAGAAGTAATTAATAATTTAATCAGAGAAGATTCTTCATTAGTTCAAGACAGTACAAAAATATATTTAAAAGATGTTTATGATCATACTATTCAGGTAATGGACACCATAGAAACCTACAGGGACATTCTCTCTGGTACTCTTGATATTTATTTGTCCAGCATGAATACTCGTTTAAATGAAATCATGAGAATTCTAACTATTGTTTCTACTGTTTTTACTCCTCCTATATTTATTGCTGGGATTTATGGAATGAATTTTGAATATCTTCCTGAGATTAAATGGGAATATGGCTATCATTTTGCTTTAATACTTATGCTTATTTCTTCTCTATCGATGCTTTATTATTTTAAGAAAAACAGGTGGATTTGATGCTAGCAAAACGAATAATTCCATGTTTAGATATAAAAGATGGCAGAGTTGTTAAAGGTACAAAGTTTTTAAATCTTAAGGATGCTGGTGATCCAGTAGAATTAGCAAAGTTTTATAACAAAGAAGGAGCTGATGAGCTTTGCTTTTTGGATATTACAGCTTCACATGAAAAAAGGAAAACACTAATAGATTTAGTAGAAGCAGTAGCCAGGGAAGTTTTTATACCTTTTACTGTCGGTGGTGGCATTTCTTCTTGTGATGAAATAAAAGATATTTTAAGAGCAGGGGCAGATAAGGTTTCTATAAACAGTTCTGCTATTAAAAATCCAGATTTAATAAAAGATGGGTCACAAATGTTTGGCTCACAGTGTATTGTTTTAGCTATTGATGCAAAGCTTAGCAAAGAAAGGCATTCTTGGGATGTCTATGTAAAAGGTGGTCGTGAAAATACAGGACTTGACGCTATAGAATGGGCTAAAAAAGCTGTGGCTTTAGGTGCCGGGGAGATTCTTTTAACTAGCATGGATGCTGATGGAACCAAAGAAGGTTACGACATAGAACTCACTAAAAGAGTCGTTGATTCTGTTAATGTACCTGTAATCGCTTCTGGTGGAGCAGGAAAGGTTAGTGATGTTATTGATGTTTTTAAAAAAACTAACTGTGATTCTGCACTTTTAGCTTCTTTATTACATTTCAAAGAAGTAAGCATAAAAGAAATTAAAAATATGATGGAAAAAGAATCCCTATGCATAAGATAATGCTATTTTACTAGGGCTTCTTTTATATATTTTTTACCTAATTCTACTCCTGGCTGATCAAAAGGATTTACTTCTAAAAGATGTCCCATTATTGCAGTAGACATCTCAAGAACATACATTAAGTATGAAAGATAGTACTCATCTAATTCAGGGAGAGAAATAGTAAAGTTTGGTCTTTGATTTTCTGTCAAAGCCCTTCTTGTAGCATTTAGTTCTATATTTAAAATCTCTCCTACTTTATGTCCTGCATAAATTCTAAAATCCTGTGACTCATTAGAAAAATCAGGGATTGTTATGTCTCTCTTATGCTTATTTGCTTTTACAAAACAGATTAACTTATCATTTGGTCCTTGATTAAAAAGCTGTATCTGAGAATGTTGATCTGTAGCTCCTATAGCAGGAATAGGGGTGGAGCCTTTTAAATTTTTTCCTATACTTTCTGCCCAAAGCTGTACAAACCAGTCTACAAATTTTCTAAGGCATGTACTGTAGGGCATTAGAACAAATATATTTCTTCCTGCTTTATAAGAGAAAAATGCACATAAAGCAATCATTGCAGAAATATTTGTTTTAAGATCTTTTAGCTGGCAAATAGAATCTGCATCCTGAATTCCTTGTTTAATCTCATTTAAGTCTAGACCACATAAACCAGCTGGTAAAAGCCCCACAGCAGAAAATACAGAAAATCTTCCACCTACATTTTCTGGGATGGGAAAAGTAGTAATGTTATGCTTTTGAGCAATTTCATAGAGAAGACCTTTTCCCTGTGTAGTTACAAAAACACATTGATTATAAAAATTTGCTCCAACCCACTCTTTTGTAATAAGCATAGGAACAACTGTTTCTACTGTCCCGCCTGCTTTTGACATAACGACAAAAAGAGTTTGATCTAATTTTAATCTGCTTAAAATGTTTCTAATAATTTGCGGGTCCAAATTATCAATGAAGTCAACCGTTAAAAAATTCTTTCTTTTTCCTTTTGAAAGTCTATTCCACAAAGGAGTATTTAATCCATCTAGTAATGCTTGGGCTCCTAAACTAGATCCCCCTATTCCAAAAACAAGAAGATGCTCATATTTATCTTCTGCAATAGTTTTATTCACAAATGACTGAATATCATCAAACATTTTTAAATCTCCAGGAAGATTTAACCATCCTGTCATTTTTGGTAAATCGTTTTTTGAGTTATAAAGATTAGAAATTATATTATAGGTTTTATCTTGATAATTTCTAAAATCTGCAGACAGTTCAATACCTACATAGTTTGTTAAATCTGTTTTTACTTTTGCTCTATCCATATTTGTTTTTAGTTCTCCTTATAACTCTTTACCAAAAAATCTATTATTTTTTCCAATCCTGCTACCCGCGAGCCTTTTATAGATATTACTGTCTTTCCTTCTATAAGATTATTTAAAATATTACAACAATCTTCAACATTTGTTGCTATTTTTGCTTTATCTTTTAGAGCCTTGTTAATCTCTTCTAGCTTATTTCCTACTGTAATAACATAAGATATGTCTTTTTTACTTAACCATTCCCCTATCTCTTTCAATAAATCTTTCTCGTACTCCCCAAGTTCCGCCAATTCTCCAAGAATGAAAATTCTTCTGTATTCTTTATCAAAACAATCAATAAGATTATTAACAGATGACTTTACTGAGTCTGGATTTGCATTATAAGAATCATCAATAATACAAATATTTTTATTTAGTTTTATTAGATTCCCCCTGCCTTCCGGAACAGAGAAAGAAGATAAACCTTTTTGAATTTCATCATCGCTTAATTTTAATTCTTTAGCAATTAATATGGAAACAATCGAATTTAAAATGTAGACAAATCCTAAAGCATTTATAAAGTATTCTTTGTTTTCATATTTAAATTTTGACCTGCCTTCACTATAAGAAATACTCTTCAAGCATTCTTGTGAAAAGGTTTCAAGCTTTCCACTCCAAGATGATTTTACTTGTTTTAAAAGATTCTGATTCTCATGAACTATTGCAAGACCATCTTGCTTTAAAAACTCTAATATTTCGCATTTTGCTTTTATTATATTTTCTTCATTGCCAAGTATTCCTATATGAGCAGTTCCTACATTTGTAATTATTGCTATATCTGGCTCAGCGGTCTTAGAAAGCAAACTTATTTGATTTCTGCCTCTCATTGCCATCTCTAAAATAAGAACTTCTGCATCTTCCTCCATTTCTAAAATGGTCTTAGGAACTCCTATCTCATTATTGAAATTCGCATTTGTCTTATGAATTTTAAATTTTGAAGAAATAACAGAAGAGACTATTTCTTTTGTTGTAGTTTTCCCTGTACTTCCAGTAATAGCTATAACTTTTGGATTAACTTTCTTTCTATAGTAGTTAGCAATTTTATGATAGGCAAGAAGTGTGTCTTCTACTAAAATTAGATTTTTTTTATACTCTTCTTTTACTTTATTTTCTCTATCTTTTTGACAAAAAGAAAAGGTGTTTTTTCTTTTACTAAAAATTTCATTTATATAATCATGTCCGTCAAATTTTTCACCAATGATTGGCAAAAAGATTTCATTATCTTCTATGTTTCTAGAATCTGTGTTTATTAACTGCTTTTCTTTTGCATCTATAATGTTTGTCGAAAACAGGTTGTTTAATTCTTCCGAACTAAATTTTGCTGTGTTTGCTTTTTTTAATTCAGCTTTCAGTACAAAACCTCAAACTATCTTAATTGAACTGGCATAACTAAATAAGTGTACTTATATTCTCTTTTATCTGTTTTCTCGTCTGCTCTTATAAGAATAGGTGAAAGAGCAGATTCTAATTCAATATCAACAAATTCAGACTCCAGATTTCTTAGTGCTTCTGCCATATATCTAAAGTTAAATGCTATTTCCATATCATTTCCATTATATTCAACATCTACTTCATCAGTGGCATTTCCATAGTCTGGAGAATTTGCTTGTAATAAAACAGTTTTATTACCTTTTTTAAATGTAAGTTTAATTACATTTGTTCTTTCATTTGCAAGAATAGAAACTCTATCTAATGCAGATAAAATTTCAGTTCTTTTAAATACAGCCTTTTGTGATTGTTGTTTTGGAATTAATTTATCGTATTCTGGAAAATTTCCATTTATCAATCTTGTACTCATTGTAAAATCATTGTTTTGGAAAATTATCTGACCAGGAAGGAAATAAAAATAAGTTACTTCATTTCCTTCTTTAAAAGTGTTTATTAATCTTTCTAACTCTACAAGTGCTCTTCCAGGAATAACTGCACTATTTTTAATTTTTACATTATCTCCTTTTACTAATTTACCTTGATATCTTGCAAGTCTACTTCCATCTGTTGATGCTATTTCAAAATTTCCATCATCCACTATAAAATTTGCCCCTGATAAAATACTATTTGTTTCAAATTTTGATGTTGCAAATGTTGTTAGTGATATAGCATTAATTAATTCTTCTTGATTTATACCTATTAATTTTTCTTCTGACTTTTTTATAGTTTCTGGATAATCTTCAGAAGAAACTCCATTTATTTGAAACTTTGATCTGTTACTTAAAATTTTTGCTAATAGGTTTTTATCTATTGAAATATTTACATCTTCTCCTGGAACTTTATTTACAATCTCATCAAATTTCTTTGCTGGTAATGTTATTTTCCCTGGCTTTGATATATTTGCTTTCACCTTACACTCTATAGATAAATCTAAATCTGTTGCGGTAACTACTAAAGATCCATCTTCACATACTAATAAAATATTATTTAAAATGGGTTGAATTGCTTTACTTGATGTTGCTCTACTTGTACAGGAAACAACCTTTTTTAAATTGTCTGCATTAACTTCTATTTCCATAAATTTCTCCAATATGTCATTTAAATCTATTATATTTTATCCCCTTTTTTATTCATTTTAATGTCTTTGTTCTATAAGGGAATTTAAATAATTAATATTAGTAGGAAACTACATTTTTTGTAAGTAACTTATTTACTAGAATGAAAACAACAAGGATTACATGTTAATAAGATGAAAAAAAAGAGAGAAACAATACTACATGTATTTCAAGTTCTTTAGATTATTTACATCTTTCTTCTTTTGATACACCCAGGTTCTTAACATGTTTTTATAAAGTAAATCACAAAAGATAAAAGAGTCTGTCATAATTACCTTGCATGAAGAAGGTCATAGTTATTGGTTCTGGTCCAGGAGGCTATTATACTGCTATTAAGTTAGCTAAGGAAGGTTTTTCTGTAACCGTTATTGAGAAAAAGAACATTGGTGGTACATGCCTTAATGTTGGCTGTATTCCTACAAAAACACTTTTAGATAACCTTGGTTTATTAGACCATTTTAAGGAAAACGCTTTAAAGAAAAAAATGTTTTCTGTTAACGGTGAAGATATAAAAGTTAATATCGACTCCTTAAGGAAACATCAAAGTGATGTTATTTCACAACTACAACAAGGTTTAAACAAGCTTTTTTCAAAACACAAAATAAATTTTATAGTAGGAACTGCAAAATTAACATCAAAAAACTCTATTCAGGTAGAAGACAAAGAAGGAAAAAAACAAGAGATTCAAGCTGACCATATAGTAATTGCTACAGGGTCATCACCGAAATCTATACCGACCTTTGAAATTGATGGATTAAAGATTATAAACAGTGATCATGTTTGGAATATTCCAGAAGTACCAAATAAAATGTTAGTAGTTGGCTCTGGTCCTATTGGTATTGAATTTGCAAGGGTTTTTAATTCTCTCGGAACGAAAGTGACAGTATGTGAAATAGAAGAAAATATCTGCCCTATTTTAGATAAAGAAATCTCAGAGAATTTATCAAGATCGTTAAAAAGAAGAGGAATAACTCTAAAGCAAAACTACGCATCTAAACAAGTTGAAAAAAATACAAATGGAGTTTTAGTAAAATTTATAAGTACTAAAGAAGAAAAAGTAGAAGAAGAAACTTTCGATCAGGTTCTTATAGCTACAGGTAGGATCCCAAATCTAAAAGGACTTGGTTTAGAAGAAGTGAATATTGAGTTGGAAAAAAATGCATTTATTAAAGTGAATGAAAAGCTCATGACAAATGTTGAAAATATCTGGGCAATAGGAGATGTTACTAAATATCCACAGCTTGCTCATACAGCAAGTTACCAAGCAAAGGTAGTTTCGGAAAACATTGTAGGAAAAAACAAAAAGTTTAATGGGGACTTAATACCAGGTTGTATCTTTGGATACCCAGAAGTAGCCTTTGTTGGGAAAAATGAAGAGCAACTAAAAGAGGAAAAAATAGAATATAAAGTAGGCAAGTTCTTATTTTTAGCCAGTGGAAAAGCAAAAGCAAGTGGTCTGACAGAAGGACTCGTAAAAGTTTTAATGGATACAGGTACAAAAAAAATCCTAGGTGCTCATATTATGGGTCCTGAAGCATCGGTAATTATTCATGAAGTTGTCGTTGCTATGCAAAATGATTTAACAGTAGAGCAAATTTTAGATGCTGTTCATGCACACCCTACATACTCGGAAGTTTTAATGGAAGCTTTAGAAGATTGTCTAGGTGAATGCGTTTATTTATAAGCAAATTAATTAAATGATTGAAACAAAAAAGATAAAGAAAATTTTAATTCTAAGATATAGATTTATCGGAGATACAGTTTTAACTACCCCATTTATTAAGAATTTAAAAGATGTTTTTCCATTGGCAGTAGTTGATATTTTAGTTTCTCCAAACAGCGGGGAAGTAATGGAAGGAAATCCAAATTTAAACAAGATCTTTTATTTAGACACAACAAAATTTCACAAATATGAGAGCACTAAACAAAAATCAAAACATACTTTTACTAGTATTTTTTCCTGTGCACAAAGCTTAAGAAAGGAGAATTATGACTTAATTTTTGTTTTAAAAAGGTCCTTTTCCAGCGCATTCCTATCTTTTCTTATAGGAGCAAAACAAAGAGTAGGTTTCGATACTGATTTTAGAGGTTTTCTTTTAACAAATAAAATAAAATATGAAAAAGATGAGCATGAAAGTGAAAACTACTTAAAATGTCTCAAGCTCTTTTCTAATGACTTAAAAAAATACTCACCTGAGATTTTTACAAATGAAGAAGAAAAGAAAAAAGCAGAAACTCTTATAGAAGGCCTGGATCCGTATAAACCCAAAATTCTTATTCATGCAACAAGTGCTCATCCCTTGAAAACATGGACGAGAAGATATTTTGCTGAGCTTATTGACAACCTGTTTGAAAGATATAAAGCCCAGTTTGTTTTTACAGGAGCAGATATAGACTTTAATACTTACGAGGAAATTCTTAGCAAGTCAAGATATAAAAGCAAAATAAACTATAAAAATCTTTGTGGAAAAACAAGTATAAGAGAATGTTTCGCTGTATATGAAAAATTACATTTGGCTATTTGTGTTGATTCGGGCAATGCACATCTATCGTCTGCCGTTAATATCCCTACTTATGTTATATATGGTCCAACTAGGCCGGAAAAATGGCTACCTTTAGGAAAGAATGTTTTCCCAATCAAGTTAATGCAAAATTTGCCCTGTCAACCTTGTGATGTAAAAGTAAAATGTCTTCATAAAAGTTGTATGAAGCTTATAACACCAGAAATGGTTTTAAATAAAGTAAGCTCTTCCTTCGCTTGATATTATCTTTATGAAACGTAAATGTTTTTAATGCGTCCTATTTTTTATGTCACCAATTAAAAAAAAACAATTAACAAATGAAGATAAGCAAAAAATAGAAGAAAAACTAATGGAAGTTTTTCAAGACATTTTTTTTAATGCTGAAAATGTAATGTCTGCAAAATATGAATCAGATAAAATTTCTGAAAAGATAAGAGACTTTATTTTAGAATTTGCAGAAAATCCAGAAAACAGTGAAGTAGATCTTTTAATTCAGGCAAAAGATAAAGGACTTGAATTGGTTGAAAACCATGAGCTAATTTTCTTTCAAGAGAAAATAGATAAAAGTCTTAAAATGAGAGCATTCTTAATACCAGGAATGAAAATAGATTTTACAGAAGACAATGCCTCTGAAAAGGTAACAGAAGATGATTTGCAAAGTGTTGATCATGAACTTTGCATAAGCTTTAAAGAAGGAAACCTAAATGAGTTTGTAAAATTAGGAAATCTCCTGGATATCAGAGCTACAATAGCGAAATCTTTAGCCTCTAAAAAAGTAAGTAAAGAAAACTCAAAAGAGTTGATAAAAAACATGGGGGTTTTTAAAGACTCCTTACATACTGTAATAGAAGTAGCTAAAAATGTTTTAGAATCTTAACTTTTTCCGTTTTTCATAACTACTAAATCTTCGTTTGAGGTTCTTAGATATTTTTCCATATCATCAACATGCTCTTGCTCTGCAACAATGATGTTCTCCAGCATTAATTTCATAGATAAATTTTCTTCACCAAATTCTTTTAACTGCTTAGTGTATAACTCAAGCTGATATCTCTCTGCTTTTAAGTCTTCTTCAATCATATCTTCTATGGTTTGATGACCTGGTTCAAAAACCTGATCTACTCTTACAGTAGGATGTCCACTAAGAGCAGTTATTTTTTCTCCAAGCAGGATAGCATGTGCCATGGCTTCTTGAGCCTGAGCGCGAAACATTTGAACAAGAGGACCTCTATGAGGGCCGAAAACTATAAATGAATGATGTAGATATCTAACTATTGCTGCCATTTCTTTTTCTAAGGCTTCATTTAAAGACTTTATTAAAGTTTGATTCACCATTTTCTTTGTCATAATTTTTTAAACTCCTTTAAGTTAACATTCTCCCAGAAACCAGACTAAAAACAAAGTCATTGATAAACATTTTCATGAAGAGTTTCAATATTTGTTATTTGGTCATAAACCTTTAGATAATATTTCGCAATAAGAGCTGAGTTAGATTCGAAACTCATCGTTTCTTTTACAAGTTTTGTCCATTTGTCCTTGTTTTTATAGTATTTAATAGCTTTTAGAATTGCTTCTAGTAAGCTATTTTTTTTGTATTCATGATAAAGAATACTATTGGAGCTTTCCCCAAGATCTATATCTATAAGTATTTCTTTTAGTGTTCCACTAAAGTAAGAAACCGGAATGCATCCATATTTCATGGCTGTTAATACTGAAGAAACGCTTGAATTACTTTGAGAAGTATTTAAAAAGAAGTCAGAACCAGCATAAATTTTTCTTGAAAGATCTTCATTAAAATCGACAATAGCTTTTACATTACTAAATTTATTTGAGACTTTAACAAGTTCTTGTTCGTAACTTTGATTTCCTTTTGTAAGGATTATTAATTGAAGATTTTGATTTGCTATATGAGGAATTGAATCTATTAAAAGTTCAGCGCCTTTTTCATTATTAAGTCTCCCAACAAAACTAAAAACAGGTGTAGTAATAGATGCAGACATAGAAAAAATATTTAAGAGGTCTTCTTTGCATCTTTTTTTTCCTGCAGAGAAATAGCTTTTTGAATAGTTCAGTGAAATTAATTTGTCTGTCTCTGGATCGTATCTAGACTCATCAATCCCGGGTAATATTCCATGTACAAAATCTTTTTTTTCTGAGATTATTTGACTAATGTCTAGATGATTTTTATCATTTGCAAAATCAGCTAAAAAAGACCTGGAGGAAGCCGTAATAACCTGAGAATATTTTATAGCTTCCTTTAAAGATCT
Source organism: uncultured Gammaproteobacteria bacterium (assembly GCA_964602915.1). GTDB lineage: Bacteria > Cyanobacteriota > Vampirovibrionia > 2-02-FULL-35-15 > 2-02-FULL-35-15 > CAZRTB01. The sequence goes on from CAZRTB010000001.1 coordinate 603,631, forward strand.
ATATTTATTTCCTTTGCTTTCGGAATCAGGAATGTTATATAGAGTAAAAACAGAATTTCCTTCTTTTCTTTCATTTAAAGTTCTAGCATTTAGCGAAGAGCATGAATTAAAAAGATGATATATTTGAGGTTTAAATTTTAATTTTGAAATAACCTCTAAACAAGCCATTGAAAAAAATTTGTTTCTCTCATTCTCGATATCAAGATCAGCAGTGTCTAAATATATTTCTTTCGAGTTACTGAAATGGTTTTGGCTTTCTATAAAAAAGATACTTACGAGAGAATCAGGAATAATACCTTTAAAAACCATTGTTTTAAGCGGTTCTCCATTAAAATTAAAAACAGGTTCTAGTGGTAATTTTTCAATATGAAAAACAGAGGGATCAATAGACCCGTATCTAGGAATAAATACTTTTAAGTTATGACCTTCTTTTTCAATATTTTTTGCAAGACAGGATACAAAATCGCCAAGCCCACTTGCTTTAGCAAAAGGAAAGCATTCTGGTGATAAAAAAACAATGTCCATACTAAAAAGTCTATATGTGAAATGTTCTAGCGGTCAATGAGAATAAAGATTTAGTCCTAAAAAAGAAAGAGGGAGAGCTTTAACTCCCCCTCTTTTGACTATGGTTATAGTGCTTCTTATTTACTTTGAGTCTTAGCAGGAATTTGTATAGGTTTTCTATATCCTCCCTGATAAGCTCTCGTAATAAGACTTGGTCCGAAAACAGGACTCATGCGTCCTCCTAACGAAAGACACCATCGTCTTCAAACGACACCATTGTCTAAAGTTTTTAAAACTTTAGTACTATTGTATCAAGTTTTTGGCAATTGAAAATTTAAATTGGTAAATAGATAAAAAAGTAACAGATTTTGAATAGGTTAAGGAAAAACAATATTAAGGTTAAGAAAAAATTTCTTAAAACTCTCATAAAGATAACAGTGTAAAAGGAATATTCTGCAGAATATTAAAGAAAGCTAAATATAAAAATGATTGGAAAAGTAGTAAGTATAAAAATACCTCAAACAGGATTCTCTCAAGATACAAAAAAAGGAGAAAGCTTTATAAGTCTTGCTCAGGCAATTGCAAGTGCACAAGAAAATAAAAACTCTTCCCCTGCTTCTAAAAATACAGAAAACAAAGAACTAGGACAAGGCTAAATTAGTCACCACTTTTATTTTTAGGCTCTTCTAAATTTGAAATTTCTTCAAGAACAATTCTTGATGATTTACATTTCATTATGTCAGAGAAATTATTAAGGCAACTGTTTAAACATTTAGACTGAACAGAATTCGAATCAAGCGGAGAAGATATCGTTATTCGTGAAAATGGCTTGGCAGTTGCGGTTTGACCATTGCTAGCAACGATAAATAGACTAAAAAATAAGATATAAAAAAACATATATAATGTAGAATACCTGCAAAGTAACAAAAAAACTCATCTTTATCGGGGCTAATAGTTAATAGAAGTCGTTTTTTATAATGCATAGTGATAAGAAGAAGGGAAGTCTTAGTATTTTTGGGGAAGACCCTTACAAATACCTATATAATATTTATATGAAAAAAAGCAAAGTCATAAATCTTTTATTAGTGCTTGCTACAATCCTATTTGCTTTTCTTAGCCCATTGTCTGTTTTTTCTAGAATAAACAATGGTATTGAGAGAATACTGTATGAAAGTGGAGCAGTTCTTTCAGAAATAAACTATTTAAATGATAAAGAAGATGGACCTGCTAAATATTTTTATGAAAGTGGAGCGATAAAGACAGAAATTGATTTTATAAAAGGAAAAAAAGAAGGATTAGCTAAATCTTATTTTCTAAATGGAATGGTTTCTTCAGAAGTGAATTACAAAAATGGAAAAGTTGAGGGGGAAGTAAAACTCTTTTTCCCTGATGGAATGATTAAATCAGTCCAACCATATAATTCGAATACTCTAAATGGAATAGCAAAATTCTATGATGAGAATGGAAAGCTACAATTTGAAAAAAATTATAAAAAAGATAAGCTAATATCAATAAAAGAATTTTCTGAAGATGGAAAACAACTATACGAAGAAAAATATTCAAAAAACGGAAGCCTAAAAGAAAAGATATATTCAAACTAATTCGAAATAAAAAATTAAGATAAGAATGGATTCTATAGTGTGTTGGTAGTTATAACTGGGCCTGCAAGAGTTCGTACTTTACTAGCACAAGAAAACCTAGCAAGTATTTTGTTGCCCCAGTTCAGACGTGATAGATATAACATCGAATTAAAACAAAGAACAAATATTCAAATAGTATTAGAACCAACTTCAAATGAACTTGAACTTGAAATAACTGATGCTGAAGGAGTAGGTTTAGGAATTGATAATACTACTCTTCTAACAATGGGATTAAAAATCTTTAAACCAAAAGCACTAAGAGCGGTACAAAACAACCCTGCTTTTGAACAAAGAAATTTAACAGCTACTAATAAACCAGTAAGAATTAATCTGCAAAGCAAGAAAAATCAATTTTTAATTATTGAAGGCGATGATTTTAAAGTAGCAAACATTGGTGTAACAGGACTTTTACCAGGATCATATACTTTAAAAGCAACAATTGATGGAAATGAAACCTCTACAACTAAAATAGTTACTAAACCCGACTTTAGAATTGATGCAGTAAATCCTCAAGTAGTAGCAGTAGGAGTTGAGACAATTATTTCAGTTCTAGGAAAAGGATTTGATTCATTTACTAGTGTAGTTTTTGATACACCAGATGTAGAAGTTAAAGATGTTGAAAATATTGATGATGATACTCTCCTTAAAGTAAAAATCTTTCCAAAGGCAACAATCCCTCTTGGTTTAAAAGATGTAACCGCTACTGATCCATTTACAGAGAGATCTTCTACTTTAGTCCGTGGATTGTTAGTTTCAGACGGTACTTTAGGAACAGACTCTATTCCAGGAACAGATGGAATGGATGGAGCAAATGGTTTAAATGGTCTTGATGGTATGGGTGTTTGTGATAATTTAACAGATACTTTAATGCTTTTCTCGAATAGCCTTCCAGCTGGAAGCCAACCAACAATTTTCTTAGATCCAGTCCAATGTAATTTAACTTTTGGAATCCCAACAGGATTTAATGGTGTAAATGCAACAGGTGCAGATGGTATGGGACTTTGTAATAATCCTTCACTAACACCAACTACTGTAGTCAACAGCGTTGCTTATGGAACATCAGCAATGGTAACTCTCGATTCAATGGCATGTACTTTAACTTATGATATTCCTGAAGGAGCGCCTGGACATAATGCTTTAGTAGAAGATGTTAATGCTACTGTTGGACAATGTCCTTTTGGTGGAAAAGTAGTTTCATATGGAATAGATTTAAATGACAACAGCAGTTTATCTGCTATGGAAACAACAGGAATGTTCACCATATGTAATGGAGAAAACAGCTTAGCGCTTTCAATATCAGAACCAGCAGGAGCAAATTGTGCTAATGCAGGTCAAAAAGTAGAAGTAGGTTTGGATACGAGCATGGATAATATGTTAGATGCTGGTGAAATTTTACAAACTTACTATGTATGTAATGGTACAAATGGAACTAATGGTACAAATGGAACCAACGGTACAAACGGAGCCAATGGTACAAACGGAACCAATGGTACAAATGGTACGAACGGAACCAATGGACAAGCATGTTGGGATTTAGATAACAATGGTATGACAGATGTAGCTTCAGAAGATATAAATGGAGATGGTTCTGTAAATGTTTCAGACTGTTTAGGAACTCTTCCAACAATTTCTTACGTAATTCAAAACTGGAATACCCTTGCAGATGAGCAGGACTACACAACAGTAGGTGGAGCAATGGCTAGAATGGTCAAGATTCCTTACTTTGTTCATGATGGAGTAGTTTATGGTGGATTCTGGGTTGATAAATATGAGGCTTCTAAATCAGATGCTACAGCATCAAGTGCTGGTGTGTCTGCAGATGTAGGAAGTAAGAGAAATGTTGTTCCGACAGCTTCTGTAACACTTGCACAAGCACAAGTAGCAGGAAGTGCAACAAATAGAAGGGTTTCTACATTAGGCCCTTGTCATTTAACAGGCATGAAAGAGTGGTATACCCTTTATCTTCTTGGAAGATATTCTAAAGTAAGTGGTACTTTCGGTGCTACTGCTACAAACGGATGGAATGAAAGAGGAAATACAAGAGCAAGTAAAGATGGAAGAAATAACGTATCATTTGCTTGTTCTGACGATCCTACAGAAAGTGGTGGCACATTAGGCAGATGCTTAACTGGTACAGGATTTAAGAGCTGGGGACATTTATTAGATGGAACAGCTACAACAAACCCTACTGGTTCAGCCATAGGTGCGGCCGCAGATTCAGCGACAAATACAACAAGTGCATTTGATGGTGATAAGCAAGTGTATGATCTTGTTGGAAATCTTACAGATACAAATGGTGGAGCTAATGGTGGGAAACTCTTTACTGCTACAAACAGTACATTTGGAGCAATTAGAGGTGGATCATGGCTAACAACCTCAGATTCAGCATCTCCGCTTTATTTGGATCTTACTCAAACTGCTGGAAGTACAAACATTGGATTTAGAGTAACGTGTGATCAAACACCGTAATTAGAAATCTAAAATGCAAAAGATTAGAGAAGGTGTAAAAGCCTTCTCTTTTTTTGTAGCTAACTTATTTATTAATCTCTAAAAGCAGGAGATCTACAAAAAGCAGTTCCATGATCAAAATAACCCATGGCTTGGTTTGTACAACCAGGACCAGCAAACTGCCCAACAAAACCAAAGCTGGTTCCACATGCAGGAATCTGATCAGCTAATGGACAAGTAGGAGTACCTATTTTACATTTAACAACATTACTTTCACAAAAAGGAACAAGCTCACTATTGTTATCACTGGAGCTGGACGTAGAAGAAGAACCACTAGAACTGGTAGTTGATGTAGCAGAAGATCCACCACCACAGTATCCTGCTGATGGATCGATACTAAATGAACCTACACAAATAGCCTGACATTTCCCTAAGTAAGGTCTGCAAAAAATACTACCTTTTCCTTCTGGACAAAAAGCAGTTCCTTCTGAACAAGTAGGAACAGATGTCGTTGTACAAGTGGTAGGACAAGCAGGTTTAGTTCCATTTGGAGGGAGGATAATAGTAATGCCACTGCTTGATGAAGAAGATGTAGAGCTTGTACTAGTTGTAGAAACTCCACCGCCACAAAATGGAGCAGAAGGATCTAATGAAAATTTCGCAGAGCAAATAGCCTGACATTTACCTAAATAAACACTGCATTTAAGAGTTCCTTTTCCAGAAGGGCAGAATGCTGTTCCATTTGTACAAGAAGGAACTTCTATACCATCACAGCTTGAACAAATAGGCTTTGAACCATTTGAAGGAAGAATCACTGTACTTCCACTGCTTGATGAAGAGCTGGATGAGGATGAAGAAGATGGTGATGAAATTGAACCGGAAGAAGAACTGCTTGAGGAAGACATTGAAGTAGAAGTAGTTAAGGAACCAATGATATTAACATTTGAAATTGTTTTTCCTGCCTCCACTTTTAAAATAAGTGCTTTTGATTTTCCCTGAGCCAGCGGTAAATTTGGACCACGATAATAGCCTTTAGGCACAGGATTTTGAAAAGAAAGATCACTGCTATTTTCTGCATAGTGACCAACTGAAGATCCTTTTGTAAAGTTTGAATTGATTGGCTCAATCTCTACAGTATAATCACCAGGAATAAGTCCAGCAAGTTTAAAGTTACTATTTTGAGGTCCAAGATATCCAGAGATACATGAAATAGCTTCTAGTAGAGGATTGTTAACATTTCGTGCAATTACATTTGCACCTAAAATTTTTCCTTTTCCATTTTTTTTAAATACAGCACCTTCTATCGTTCCAAAGCCTGATAATTCAGAAGGATTTGGATAAAGCAAAGAAATACTAGACTTGTCATCTCTTTGAAGACTAAAAAGATCATTAACAGCAATAGGAAACATTAAAGGAACAGAATCTTTAGTATTCTGAGAAGCTGATTTATCAAGAGCCTGAACATTAATTTGTGAATGATCTAACCCCAGAGCATGACCTAGCTCATGGATTATAGTACTTTTCATTACGTTTAAACTTACTTCTTTATTTCCTGAATTTTGAATGCCATCTACAAACTTTCCGTTAAAAACAGCGCTTGATTCCTGGATAGAATAAAAATTAGAACTGCTTTCAGTAAGAAATGAAGGACCTGCAAAGCCAAGAACAAAATTGCTTGAATTAGAACCAAGAAGATTATCGATTACTGAGCCATCACTATCAAAAACAATAGGAGTGTATCCAAGAGGATTGTCATCAGATAAATAAGGTTTAAAATTTGAACTGCTTACATCTTCAGGTAAAAATGGATCTGAATCCTGCTGAAATCTGAAAACAGTAGTGCTTACTGATTCCCAGTCATCAAATAAATCTTTAATAATAGAAATAACTGAATCATTTGAAAGATAACCAAAAGACCCCTTGTCAAATCTATAAATAAGAGGTCTGCTTTCATAAGAAATAATAGTCCCTTTGTCTGAAACTAAAAGAGGACCACTAGCAGTACAGGGGTAAAAACAAGAGAGGAACAATGATAAAACTAAAATTGCAGAAAGGCTAAATCTCATTGTTCGCCCCCCTGACTTTTCACAAGGGTTTTTACAGTCTTAATAAATTCACGATACTCAATAGGCTTTCCAGAGTCAGAGTTTATGCTGTAAAATTTTCTTATATATTTTTGATCAATATAATTAATTCCTTTTGTTTTAAAAGCTTTAGATAGTCCGAGGTTAAAAAGTTTGTTTGAAACAAAGTCTTTATCTGTTTTTTCATCATGAACAATAGAAAATTGCCCCTGTAAAAAACCAACAGGACTAGTTAAACCCAATTTACTATCAGGATGCAAAAACAAAACATATTTTTTATCCAAATCATACCCAGCTGAACGTGATACAGCAGACCACTGTTTAAAACTTATTTTAGATTTATTTGAAACTCCTTTGATTGGATCACTGATTAAAAATGAGTATTTTGTAACAGCTACTTTAGCTATGTTGTCATTTTTGATTTCTTTTATCTCTGTGCATGTACCGACAAAAATTCTATCTGCAGATTCAGTCAACTCTTCAATGTCTACAGGGATAGTATCAAAAACAATATGGCCTGCTTTTCGGTGGCTTTCTTTCTCTGTAACGATATGACCAAATGCAAAACAATTAGTACTTAAAAAATAAGCAAAACCCAATATAAAAAGCTTTTTCACCATATTTTCAAAGTATCTTTTTTTCACTTGCATTGTCAATTAAAACTCTTTCCACTTATAATAATTTAATTAAAATTTTATACTTCACACAAAACTAGAATAAATATACTAAATATTAAGGACTTATATCTAAAGACTTAGAAACAATTCCTCGAGGAGTTGTTATTACCAAAACTATATTTGTTTCTTGGTTAGGATTAGAAATATTTAATAAAGCATTTATTAAACTAAAACCTTTTTGAATCTCTATCTCAGAATTTGAAAAAGAAATAGATGATGGAAATAATGTTATTTTGGTGTTTTCAGCATTAAAAGATTTTTTATTATTGTTACTGAAACCATCATTAGAATAAAAAATATTTTTAGGTGCAAAATTTCTTCCATGAATCATTAGTGATAGATTCGACTCAGATGATTCAATCCCGACCATTGAGATTATGGGTTCACCTATATCCTGGGAATTATTTCTAGAGCGCACGCTTAAAAAATCTATAATTTCAAATTCACCTCTAAGAATACTCCCTTCTACAGTTCTGATAGACAGCTTAGATGTTCCTATAGAGATTTCATCTGGAATAGTAAGAGTTAAAAGGATAGAATCCTGACTATTTTTTACTGTTTGCATTTTAAATGGGATAGTAGTATGGTTTGTACTGTTACTATCTTCAATATCAATTCTTTTTATTTCAATATTATTTGGTTGTGTTTTTAGAAGAATTTCAAAGGTAGGATTTGATGCAGGGAATGCATAACCAGTTTTTTTAATAGATAAATCTGCCATTGTCGGAAGCTTTACGATATCAGGAAATATAGGGCTTCCGATAATTTCTAAGTCAAGATTACTCTCAGAGCCGACAGAAATTGAGCCGGAAGAAGAGGATACAGTACTAATAATATCAAAGCGAGTATTTTTAAGATTTTCACTTGCAAGTGAAAAAACCTTAAAATTAAATATAATTATTAATAATATTATTAAATAAAATGCTTTTTTCATAGTAAATATTCTACTTCAAAACCAGATAAAAGGGGTATCCCGTAGCAATGATTATAAAAATCTAGAAATAGCTACTGAAGCATCAGGGGTATGCCTTATCGAATTTAAAAAAGGCTAATTCTAGGAAAAATTAAGTTTATAAAATCAATATTAAACCAAGAATATACTTGTTATGAAAGAACAAATAAGAGTTTTATTAATTGAAGAAGATTTAAATTATTATTTCTTTGTAAGAAGCATTTTAAGCGAGGACTTAAATTCATTATTATTTAGACTAGAGTCATGTAAAGGACTAGAAGAATCTAAGGATGCTTTATCAAATGAAAGATTTGATGTGATTTTGTTTGATGTTTCAACTAAAGATGAGAAAGTAAAAGAAAAATTTGAAATTCTTCAGGGATTTGCACATAAAATACCAATACTTATTTTATGTGAACATGAAACAAAAAGTTTGGCAAAAGAGCTAGTAGAGATGGGTGCAAAGGACTACTATGTAAAAAGACAAATCGATGAAAATACACTCCCGTTAGTCTTAATGTTCACAGTGAAAAATAAGAAAACAGAAGAAGCGCTAAAAGTAAGCGAGAAAAGATTTAAAACTATAATTGAAAATTCTTCAGATATAATTTTAATTTTAGATATAAATGGTACTTTTCACTATACCAGTAACTCGTTAAATAGAGACTTTGGTTATAGCCATGAACAACTCATTGGAAAATCTTTCTTTGATTTTATTCATGAAGAAGATAAGGAAAAGACAGCGCATTCTTATAGTAAGATGTTTCAACATAGAGATGCTAGTCACTCTGTAGAGTTTAGATTTAAAAAAAGTGATGGAACGTGGAGATATTTAGAATCAATTGGTAGAAGTATTTTAGATGACAGTGGAAATTCTATATGTGTAATTAATTCCAGAGATATTACGGAGAGAATAAAATTTGAACAGGAATTAAAGAGACTTTCTCTAATAGATGAACTTACTGAGCTTCATAATAGAAGAGGATTTTTAACTTTAATTCACCAGCAAATTAAACAAGCAATGAGAAGTAAAGAAGAAATATATCTTCTTTTTGCAGATGTTGACAAACTTAAATGGATAAATGATTTATATGGGCATAACCACGGAGATAATATTTTAAAATCAGCGGCTAAAGCATTGAAATCAACCTTCAGAGATGTTGATATTATTGCAAGGCTTGGTGGAGATGAGTTTGCTGTAGTATTAGTCCAGGCTAAAGAATCAGGAATGGAAATAATTAAAAACCGCTTACAAGAGAGAATAAATGTTTGTAATGTAACCTCAGATCTCCCCTATAAACTTTCTATGAGTGTTGGGGTGGTTTGCTTTAACCCAAATAATCCAGAGTCAGTGGAAGAGCTTTTAGCACGTGCAGATAAGCTAATGTATGAGCAGAAAAAAGGGAAAAAGAACTATAAAATCCTTTTAGGAAAATCTGAGCAATAAATAAGTTATAATATAGCAGGTTGGCAAGAGTGAGTTTCACTTACCTGAAACTGCTCCATAAGCATAGAGAAGGGCCCTTACCTCAGCTGGATAGAGGACTCGGCTACGAACCGAGGTGCCGTGGGTTCGAATCCCTCAGGGCCCGTTTCCTTTCATTACATAACTCAAGACAACCCTTAACAGGGCAGGGCTTGAGTTTCTATAAATCAAATGTTCTCTCAGACGGATTTGCCAAATAAATTGGATAAATCCTATAATTATAGATATGAGACATCAAAGTCATACAACTAATAAAGCTCTTCTTCGGTTATTTGGCAAAGAGAAATTGTTAAATATGAGGCTAGTACATGTTGAGCCTTCTGCAAGTAAAACAAAAAATAATAAAGTAGTTCGTAAAGGAAATATCTTAAAAATTTTTACTAATGATGGTTTGTGGGTTTTGTTAGATAAAAGCAGTTAAATAAAGAAATCTTGAGATAGTAAAAACAATTACGTAATCTTTAGATTAAAAGAATTATTTTTTGGCATAATGAGTATATGTCAAATATTCAAAAAGAAACACCTGAAAAATTAAAAGAAAATCAAAAATCAATACAAACAATTAAAAACTATATTGATGGTAAATGGGTTGAATCAAAAGGTAAAGAAACTGTTGATGTGATTAATCCTGCTTATGCAAAAGTAATTGCAAAATGCCCACTTGGTACACCTGATGATATAAACTCTGCTGTGACTTCTGCAAAAGAGGCTTTTAAAAAATGGAGAAAAACACCAGTAATTGATAGAGTTCAGGTTCTTTTTAAATTAAAAACACTACTTGAAAAAAATCTAGATGAATTAGCAAAAATTTGTACAGAAGAAAATGGAAAAACACTTATAGAATCCAAGGGAGATGTTAGAAGAGGCATTCAGATGGTTGAAACTGCTTGTGGAATGCCTTCTTTAATTATGGGGAGAACTGTAGAAGATATAGCAGAAGGAATAGATTGTCATTCTATAAAAGCTCCTTTAGGGGTCTTTTGTGCTATTACACCTTTTAATTTCCCTCCAATGGTACCTTTCTGGTTTTGGCCTTTTGCAATTGCTTCTGGGAATACATTTATACTAAAACCTAGCGAAAGGGTCCCCTTAACTCAGATTAGAGTTTTTGAACTTTTAGAAGAAGCAGGAATTCCAAAAGGTGTTATGAATATGGTGCATGGTGGAAAAGAAGTTGTTAATGCACTATGTGAGCATCCAGATATTAAAGGAGTTTCATTTGTTGGATCTACACCTGTAGCAAAACATGTTTATAAACTTGCCACCTCAAATTATAAAAGAGTGCAGGCATTAGGTGGTGCTAAAAACTTTATGGTTGTTTTACCAGATGCAGTTATAGAATCTGCGATTAGGACTGTTTTTGAATCGTGCACAGGATGTGCAGGGCAGAGATGTCTGGCTGGATCCGTAGTTTTAGGAATAGGAGATGTATATAAATCCTTAGAAGAAGGAATAGTTAATTCTGCTAAAAAAGCAATTGTTGGAGATGGATTAGACCCAAAATCAAATATAGGACCTTTAATTTCTCAAATTGCAAAAAACAGAGTAAAAGAGTTAATCCAATCAGCAGTTGATGAAGGTGCCAAAATTTTAGTAGACGGGAGAGAAGGAATTGATCATTTAGAGGGATATTTTTTAAAACCCACAGTGATTGCTGGTGTTACTAAAAACATGCGCATTGCTAAAGAAGAAATCTTTGGACCAGTAGTTTGTTTGGCAAATGTAAAAACACTGGATGAAGCTATTGAATGGTTAAACAGTTCTGATTATGGAAACACGACTTCACTTTTTACCAGCTCAGGTGCTAGTGCCAGGAAATTTTCCTATGAGGTAAATCCTAGCATGATAGGCATTAACATTGGTGTGCCAGCACCCATGGCATTTTTCTCTTTTGGAGGAACGAAAGAATCTTTCTTTGGAGATATTAAAGTACATGGCTCAATGTCTGTAGATTTTTATACTGATACTAAAACTACGATTGAAAGATGGATAAAAGAATCCAGTATCTGGTGAGGGAAATGGCAAAAACACTATTAATTAAAAATGGAACAATCGTTACAGCGATGGATAAATATGAAGCTGATGTTTTTATCTCGGGAGAAAAAGTTCAAGCAATTGGGAAAGATTTAGATTTTAAGGCTGATCAGGTAATTTCTGCAAAAGGAAACTATCTTTTCCCTGGTGGAATTGATGCACATACTCACATGGAATTACCATTTATGGGTACTTATGCAAGCGATACCTTTGAATCAGGAACTCTGGCTGGATTATTTGGTGGGACCACTACTATTATTGATTTTGCTATTCAGTCTCATGGTGAATCCTTTAATTCTACGCTGGATAAGTGGCATAAAAAAGCTGATGGAAATGCAGTTTCTGATTATGCTTTTCACTTAGGTGTAACTGATTTCAATGAGAAAACTAAAGAGGAAATAAAAGGTATAACTCAAAAAAGAGGGGTGACATCCTTTAAAGTTTTTATGGCTTATAAAGGTGCTCTCATGGTTGATGATAGACAGATCATTGGCTTAATGAATGAGGCTAAGAAATATGGTGGAATTATAACTACTCATGCTGAAAATGGAGATATGATAGATGAACTTATTACTGAGTTTAAAAAAGAAGGAAAACTTTCTCCGAAATATCATCCCCTTTCAAGACCTGATATTGCAGAGGCAGAAGCTTCTGGAAGAATAATAGATATTGCTTATCAGGGAAATCATCCTTTATACATAGTTCATATGACATGTGAATCTGCATTAAATAGAGTTCGCGAAGCTACAAAAAGAAATCAAAAAGTAAATGTAGAAACCTGCATTCAGTATTTATTGTTAGATGATTCACTTTATGAATCTCCTGGATTCGAAGGAGCAAAATGGGTTTTTAGTCCGCCTCTTAGAAAACCCAAAGATCAAAAAGCATTGTGGGATGGTATAAATCAGGGATTGATTCATACTGTAGCTACTGACCATTGTCCGTTTTGTATGGACCAAAAAAGAATGGGTGAAAATGATTTCTCAAAAATCCCAAATGGTGCTCCTGGTGTAGAACATAGAATGGAGCTCTTATTTTCAGAAGGAGTTTTAAAAGAAAAAATATCAATTAATAAATTTGTTGAAATAAGCTCTTATGCACCAGCAAAAATATTTGGAATGTTTCCAAAAAAAGGCACAATTGCTGTAGGTTCTGATGCAGATATTGTGATCTTTGACCCAAATATCTCTCATACTATTTCAGTAAAAACTCATCATCATAACTGTGATTATTCTGCATTTGAAGGTTGGAAAGTTCAAGGGAAATCTAAAACAGTTATTTTGCGTGGAGAAATTGTAATTGATAATAATAAAGCATTAGTTGGAAAAGGCTTTGGTCGATATATTCAAAGAAGTCCTTATGACAAAGAGTATGTTGAAAAAGAAGAATTGACGGCAGTAAAAAGGTAGAGGGATAAACATGAGTGAATCAAGCGGGAAAAAAAACGTAAAAGTTGGACTTATTCAGGTAGGATGTAAGCTCTCTGGAGATGCTAGCTGTGAAGAACATAGAGAAGCTATGATAAAAGCACATATGCCATATATAGAAGAAGCAGGAAAGAAAAAAGTTAATATTTTATGTCTTCAAGAAGTTTTTACCGGACCGTATTTTTGTTGTTCGCAGGATTCAAAATGGTACGATCTTGCCGAGCCAATTCCTGACGGACCTACTACAAAGCTTATGTGTGAGCTGGCAAAAAAATATAATATGGTTATTATTGTCCCGATTTATGAAAAAGAAATGACAGGAGTCTATTACAATACAGCCGCTGTTATAGATTGTGATGGAACTTATTTAGGGAAATATAGAAAAAATCATATTCCACAGGTGAAAGGATTTTGGGAAAAGTTTTTCTTTAAACCAGGAAATCTTGGTTATCCAGTATTTAAAACAAAGTATGGAAATGTTGGTGTTTATATTTGCTATGATAGGCATTTTCCTGATGGAGCAAGATGTTTAGGTTTAAGTGGTGCAGATATTGTTTTCAATCCTTCAGCTACTGTAGCCGGGCTTTCAGAATATTTATGGAAGATTGAGCAACCAGCACATGCAGTAGCAAATGGTTATTTTGTTTGTGCTATTAATCGTGTAGGAATAGAAGCTCCATGGAATATAGGACAATTTTATGGAACATCCTATGCAGTTAGCCCAAAAGGAAAAATAATTGCAGAGGCTTCCAGAGATAAAGATGAACTTTTAGTCTGTGATCTCGATTTAAACGAAATTAAAGAGGTTAGAGATCTTTGGCAGTTTTTTAGAGACAGAAGACCAGAAACATATAAACAGCTTGTAGAGTTATAAAGAGGTAAGACATGAGTGTAAATGAGAAAAATATTGATTTGCAAATAAAAGGGATTCCTTCAAAAGAAGAGATTCTAAAAGTTAGAAAAAACAATTTCCCCCCAACAGCTTTTTTGTATTATAGAAACCCAGTTCAGCTTGTAAAAGCAAAAGGTAACTATGTTTGGGATGAAAGTGGAAAAGAATATTTAGATGCAATTGGTGGAATTGTCTGTAATTCAGCAGGACATAACCATCCTAAAATTCAATCTGCTTTAATTGATCTGATTAAAAATGATGAAATCCAGCATACAACTACTATATATTTAAATCATCACATTACAAATCTAGCAAAGAAAATAATTGCAGAAGCACCAAAAGGTTTAGATAAATGTACATTTACAAACTCAGGCTCTGAAGCTAATGAATATGCTTTTATGTCTGCTCGTAATGCTACTGGTGAACAGATGATTGTAAATCTAAGGCATGGATATCATGGTGGAACAGCGGCTACCACTGCAAACTGTGGACTTTATACATGGCGGTTTAAATCACAACCCGTTTCATCTGTAACATCAGCAATGGAACCTTATTGTTATCGTTGTCCTTTTGATAAGAAGCCTGATAGCTGTAATCTTGAGTGTGTAAAAAATATTGAAACTACAATTCAAACATCAACGAGTGGGAAAATAGCAGGATTTATAGCAGAACCCATCATGGGAGCAGGAGGAGTAATAGCTCCACCAGATCAATACTTCCATGAAGCAGTAAAAATTGTTCATAATTATGGTGGAAAATATATAAGTGATGAAGTGCAGACTGGCGCAGGAAGATGCGGAGAGAGATTTTTACTAACTACAGAACTTGGTATTTCTGCAGATATGGTAACAATGGCAAAAGGATTTGGAAATGGTTCAGCGATTGGATGTGTTTTATTAAAATCAGATATAGCAGAAGCTCAGACTGGAAAACTTTACTTTAATACTTTTGGTGGTGATCCATTTCAAACAATGCAGGCACTGAAGACAATGGAAATTATTGAGGAAGAGAATTTAATAAAAAATGCAAAAGAATTAGGAGCATATATTAAATCAGGACTTAATGACCTTATGAAAAAATATGAAATTATTGGAGATGTTAGAGGAAGAGGTCTTTTACTCGGAATAGAACTAGTGAAAGATAAAAAATCAAAAGAACATGCTGTAAAAGAATGCGCAGATATATTAGAAATAACAAAAGATAACGGTTTGCTTTTAGGTAAAGGTGGACTTTTTGGAAATATTATAAGAATTGCACCAGCTTTATCTATAAATAAAAAACAAGCAGATTTCCTTCTGGAAAAATTAGATTCAGCCTTTAAACAAGTTAGATAGTGGAACATTTAATATCTACTTATGAGTCTTAACTGAAGTAGGATAAAGATATAACTATGGAAGTCGATTCAGAACTAATCAATGAAGATTTAGCACCAGTTTTAGCTGGAAAAAAGAATTGGAATACTTGGAACTATACTGCTTTATGGATTGGAATGTGCATTAATATTCCTTCTTATATGATTTCTGCTTCATTAATTCAGGGCGGAATGAATGTAAAACAAGCAGTTTTTACTGTATTTCTTGGAAATGTTATTGTTCTTATTCCAATGGTTTTGAATGGACATATAGGAGTAAAATATGGAATCCCATTCCCTATTTATGCAAGACTTAGCTTTGGAGTTAAAGGTGCAAATATTCCTGCTTTATTAAGAGCAATTGTAGCTTGTGGGTGGTTTGGTATTCAGTGCTGGATAGGCGGTTCAGCGATTTATACCATGCTTCAAATCATTTGGCCTGGAGCAGTTGATTTCCCTAAAATAATGCCAGAATTTTTGCAAGTATCGTTTGTTCCATTTTTATGCTTTATGATTTTTTGGAGTATCAATGTCTTTTTAATTTGCAAAGGCATTGAATCAATTAAAATTTTAGAAACTTACTGTGCTCCATTCTTAATTTTAAGTGGATTAGCACTTCTTATGTGGGCATTTAATAATGCTAATGGACTTGATTCTCTTTTAGCCAGTCCATCAAAGTTTAAAACAATAGCAGAATTCTGGAAGTTTTTCTTTCCTGCATTGACAGGAGTTGTTGGGTTTTGGGCAACTTTAAGTTTAAATATTCCTGATTTTACTAGATATGCAAAAGATCAAAAGGCACAGATTGTTGGTCAGGTTCTTGGACTACCACTTACGATGACACTAATTGCATTTATTGGTGTGGCAGTAACAATGGCATCATTTATTATTTATGGTGAATATATCTGGAATCCGGTTGACCTGGTAAGTAAATTTGAAAATAAAATAGTAGTTTTTATAGCAATGGGATTGATTAGTTTAGCTACGTTAGCTATGAATGCCGCCGCAAATGTTGTAGCTCCAGCTAATGATTTCTCAAATTTATGCCCATCAAAAATTGATTTTAAAAAAGGGGGGTTAATTACTGCATTTATTGGCTTAGTGATTATGCCCTGGAAGCTAATTTTAGATCCATCAGGATATATTTTTACATGGCTTATTGGATATTCAGCATTGCTTGGTCCTATTGCTGGTATTCTTTTGACAGATTATTTTATAATAAGAAGAGCAAGAGTAGAAGTTCGTGATCTCTATACTTTTTCTGGCAAGTATTCTTATTGTAAAGGATATAACATTAGTGCGTTACTTGCTCTTATATTTGGGGTATTACCAAATTTGCCAGGATTTTTTGTTCAGATAAACGTGCTACCTAAAAACATGTTTCCTTCTTTTATTATTGAGCTTTACCATTATGCATGGTTTATTGGACTGTTAATATCTAGCATCTTTTATTTTATATTAATGAAATGCCAAAAAACAGAGGTAGAAAAAAGTGTCTGAGTTAAATCTAGAAAAAGCCTTTGAAACAATTAAGCCTAAACTTACTCCAAATGAAGCTGTGATTGAGGCTTCACGTTGTTTGTTTTGTTATGATGCACCATGTATAACAGCTTGTCCTACTAGCATTGATATTCCTCTTTTTATTAGACAGATAATGACAAAAAATACAAAAGGTTCAGCGAAAACAATTTTTACTCAAAATATTCTTGGTAAATCATGTGCTCAGGTCTGTCCTACAAAAAATCTTTGTGAGGGGGCTTGTGTCTATCATAATTTAAATGAAAAACCAATTGACATAGGAAAGCTTCAGGCTTTTGCCAGTGATTATGCTATTGATAACAAAATCTATTTTTTTGAAAAAGGAAAACCAACAGGAAAAAAAATTGCAGTAATAGGCAGTGGTCCAGCTGGACTTGCTTGTGCGCATGAGCTTACTAAGTTTGGACATGATGTAGTGGTATTTGAAGCGAGTCAAAAACCAGGGGGATTAAATGCATATGGTGTTGCCCCATATAAATTTACAAATAATGATGCTCAGAAAGAAGTTGAATATATTCAAAAAATTGGTTTTGAGATCAGAACAAATACTATGATTAGTGATAAAAAAGATAAAAATACTATCTCTATTTCAGAGCTTGAGAAAGATTTTTCTGCAATATTTATTGGTACTGGATTAGGAGCCTCTAAGAAAATTAAAATTAAAGGAGAAGAATTAAAAGGTGTTATAGGAGCTACTGAATTTATTTACGAATTAAGAGATAAAGAACAAAAGATTGCTATAGGGAAAAAAGTAGTAGTAATTGGTGCAGGAAATACAGCAATAGATGCTACGGTAGAGTCTGCTAAGCTTGGAGCGGATGTAACGCTTGTTTATCGTAGATCTGAAAATGAGCAAAAAGCCTATAGTTTTGAAGTGGAGTATGCTAAAAAAAACGGAGTAAAGTTTATTTATCTGGCTTCTCCAGTGGAAATCCTTGGAAAAGATTTTGTTGAAGGAGTAAAGTTTATAAAAAATAAACTAATTTCAGAAAAAGAAATTAAAGAGATTGAAAACTCAGAATTTATAATCCCTTGTGATATGGTAATTACTGCAATAGGACAAGAATCTGTTATAAGTCTATTTAAGTCTATTCAAAATCTTGAACTAAAAGATGGAAAGATAGTTGTAAATAAAGACTATCAAACAAAAAATCCAAAATACTTTGCTGGCGGAGATTGTGTAAATGGTGGCAAAGAGGTTGTAAATGCAGTTCAGCATGGTCGTGATTCAGCAAGAGGAATTCATAAGTACCTATGTCAAATCTAGAAGTAAATATTGCAGGAATAAAATCACCGAATCCATTTTGGCTGGCTTCAGGTCCTCCGACAAATACTGCTTATCAGATAATAAAAGCTTTTACTGCAGGATGGGGTGGTGCTGTCTGGAAAACTTTGGGACAGCCAATTGCTAACGTATCTAGCAGATATGGCGGACTGTCATATAAGAATAATAAGTTACTAGGATTAAATAATTTAGAACTCATTTCTGAAAAATCTGTAGAAGAAAATGTTAAAGAGATGAAAATTGTAAAGGAAAAATTCCCAAAAAATGCTCTTATAGCATCTTTAATGTTTGAGAAAAAAGAAGAATGGCATGATGCTATCTTACGCTGTGAAGATATTGGAATTGATGGGTTCGAATTAAATTTTGGTTGTCCACATGGAATGTGTGAAAGAGGTATGGGTTCAGCAGTGGGACAAAATCCAGATGTATGCGAAAAAATTACTTCATGGGTTATGGAAAAAGCAAAGAAACCAGTTATTGTAAAGCTAACTCCTAATGTTACGGATATAACCAAAACTGCTCTTTCTGCTCAAAGAGGTGGAGCAAATGCGGTTTCATTAATAAATACTATTAATTCGGTTACTGGAATAAATCTAAATACTATGAATCCAAACCCTTCAGTTGATGGTTTTTCGTCACATGGTGGTTATTGTGGCCCTGCTGTAAAACCAATTGCTTTAAATATGGTTTCAGAGGTTTATAATCATCCAGATTTTCATTTACCTATTGTTGGAATTGGTGGAATTGAAACCTGGCAGGATGCTTGTGAGTTTATTTTAATGGGAGCTCAAGCAGTTCAGGTTTGTACTGCAGTTATGCACTATGGTTTTAGAATAGTTACGGATTTAAACACGGGAGTCAGTGAATATTTATCCATGAACAATATGAAAAATATAATCGAGCTTTCTGGAATATCTGCAAAAAAACTAAGAAAATGGGAACAGTTAGATTTAAATTTTAAAACAATTGCAAAGATAGATTCAAATAAATGTATTTCATGTCAGCTATGCTATATAGCCTGTGATGATAGTGCATATCAGTCAATTACATTATCTAAAGATTCAAGAATTCCTATCATACTAGAAGATAAATGTGTTGGGTGTAATTTATGTAGCCTTGTTTGTCCAGTAGATGACTGTATAACAATGGTAGAAACCAGAACTAAAAAAGAAAAACTCCTATGGAAAGATCATCCGAAAAATATTAAAATTATAGAGAATGATAAAAGAAAATAAAAAGCTTATTTTTGTTTTAGGTTTTATTTTAGTTTTTTATATTTGGGTTGGAGGAACAGCAAGCTCTGGCTTTAATCCCGATAGAAATATTTATAACTACTATAATATGCTTACAGATGGTTTCCTTGGTGGAAAATTACATTTATTAGTTCAACCAAGACCAGAAATATTAAGATTAAATAACCCATATGATTTTGAAACAGTAAATAAATATAGTAAGTTTTACTTATGGGACACTTGCTTTTATCATAGAAAATATTACATTTACAACAGTATTGTGCCGATTGTTTTTGTTTATCTTCCCTATAAATTTCTTTTTAAGATTGGTATCTCAGATTATTTAGTGACAACAATTTTTATGTTTTTAGGTTTAGTTTTTACTGTTTTAACCTTAAAGAAAATATGGAATAAGTATTTTAATCATTTACCAGAATGGATTTTTCTACTATGTGTTCTTACTTTAGGGTTTTCTAACATTGCCCCGCATATGCTTAGGAGGCTTGCTCAGTACCAGGTAGCTATTTCTTCCGGGTACTTTTTTTTAAATGCAAGTATTTTCTTTTTATATAAAGCCTCTTCAGAGGTTAAAAATATTTCTAGAAATTTATTAATAGCAAGTTTTTTATTTGGACTTTCAGTTTTATCTAGATTTGATTTAATTTTTGGTATAGCTATTTTCTTTTTAGTATGGAAAAAAATATCAGACAAAAAATCGTCACTGCTATATTTAGGACAATTATTAATACCAATGCTAATGTGCTTTGTATTTCAGGGTTTATATAATTATCTTAGATTTGATGACTTCTTAGAGTTTGGAAGCAAGTATCATCTTGGACTTAAATCTAAATGGCTTTTTGGTTTCGATTATATAGTCACAGGATTATATTTATATCTGGTTAATAATTTATATATTACTTCAGAGTTTCCATTTGTTTATTGTGCAAGCTTTTTCCCACCATATTTAAAAATCCCAAAACTCTCATATATAGAAAGAACAACAGGAATTTTTACTACAGTACCTAATTCTATCTTTTTTATTGCTCATTATGGAATCATAGGCTTTTTTAATAAACCTTTTTCAGAAAAGCTAAAGAAAAACTTTCCAAAGTTTGAGTTTAATCTCTTTTTTCTCCCGGGAATTACCATTTTATTGGTACTTGCTATGTTAAATATGTTTAGTATGAGGTATTCTACTGACTTTACGACCCTTCTCCTGAGTGCTTCATTCATTATTTTTTTTCAATTATACTCACTACTATTTCAGGATAAAAAGAAATTAAAAATCATAAATTATATTTTTATAGCATTTTCACTTATTAGTATTTATAATGGATTTGCATTTAGTGTTATTGGCTGTGAAATAGAAGTCGCAAAATATGGACTTCTGGCACACAATCCCGAACAATATTATTTTTTAAAAAATCTGTTTGAGCCAGTATCAAAAATTATTTTTAAATTACTTGGAAGGTAAGCACTTTTTAAAAGCTTCATAGTATTTATTACTACACTCATCCCAGCTCCATTTATTTTTTGCAAATGTTGAGACTTTTGATCTTCTACTTTCCAATAAATCGGGATTTTTACTTAAATCCTCTATTATTTCACTCCAGTCATTTATATTATTAACATCTTTAAAAAAAACATAATCTTTAATTTCAGGACAAGCATTCATAGTCTCTGTACTAATTAAAGCTGGTGTACCACAGGCCATTGACTCCTGGACTACAAGAGGAAATCCTTCTCCTTTACTGGGTAAAATGAGTAAGTCAGTACACTGATAATATTTTACTAAGTCATTATAAGGGACTTTCCCCACTACCTTTACATTTTTAAGATTCCAGGAAAGAGGATTAATTATCCCCCACCCTATAATTACCCATTCTATATCTTTGAACTTTTCAGCAAGTCTTTTTATAATACCTAATCCCTTTTTTTCTACAAATCTACCTATGAATAGAAAAACTTTTTTTTCACAAGAAATCTTTAAATTCTCTCTGCATTTTAATCTTTCTTCTTTACTAATAGGTTTGAAAATTGAACTGTCAACTCCATGCTCTATCCATAGAGGAGGATTTTTAAATTTTACAATTTTTGAAAAATAAGATTTTTGATTTTTACTATAGAAAACTACATAATCAGCCTTACTTAACATGAATCTTCCAAGGGTATTGTTTAATAGTGAGTGAAGCATCTTTAAGAATATATTTTTAAATGGAATCAGACCTATATGCTGAGTAATTACTAGAGGCTTTTTTTTAATCTTGCTAATTATAAAAGCAATTATGCTACCTGGATAAATAAAATCATGAATGTGAATGACATCAATATTTTTAGAAGAATTCCAAATCTTAATTACTGAAGCTATTCCCCATAGAGGGTAGGGTATTCCGATTGAATCTTCAAAGATATTATTTACTTTTACTGGTATATAAGTAATTTCTTTAAATCTATCTTTAGAAGGATTAATTTCACTAGAAACCCAAACGATTTCTGCTTTATGATTTAGATTTAAATATTTTGCTATTTTATCTGCAACAATTTCAACACCACTTAAGTGTTCAGGATAATAATGAGTAATTAAAAGAATCTTCATTGTATTATTTCTGAAAATAAACAGCAGTACTATCTATTTTCTTTAAATCAAGCTTTATTTTTTTTTCAAATTCAAAATCGTGTACAGCTTTTTTACACCCTTCCCAGTAGCCGTAATCATCTATAACAATAAATCCACCTTTTTCTACCTTATCATATAAGTTATCTAAACAGATTTTTACTGAACTATACCAGTCTGCATCTATATGTAATAAAGATATCTTATTTTCAGAAGTAGCAAATCTTGGTATGGTTTTTTCAAAGTCTCCTTCTATTAATTGTATATTTTGATTAGTTTTAGCTACTTTTTTTAATAGCTTAAAAACCTTTTCTTTAGTACCTTTATAATTTCCGACATATTTCAGAGCTTTTTTTCCATCTACTTTTTCTGGTTTTGGAAGTCCGGAAAACGAATCAAAAAGAAAAAGAGTTCTACCCAATAATGATTTGGAAGAGGCTTCTGCTAAAATTGCTGAAGAGCCGCCATTATAAACACCACATTCAACAACATCACCTATAATATTCTCTTTGTCCAATTGAAAAACAAGTTCTCTAAGTTTTTTTAACCTTCCAGCAGTTAATGTTGTATATGGTAACGCTGATTTATAGGGCTCAGAGAGAAATAAGGCTTTAATTCTGTTAATAAACTCTTCTACCTTTTCTCTATAGGGAAAATATTGCATAAATTTATTTATAAGCAACTACTATATATACACAGGCATTTGTATCTGTTATTGATTTTGGAGTGATTTGATCTTCGACTAAGATTAAAAGATTTAAAATGCATGTTATGGGTAGTAAAACTAATGACCCTAAAACACCAAACTTATTTAAGATATTATAAAAACCAAATAGAAAATATTGTGTAGTTAATGATAAAGGACCCATTAATGGGTATACTTTTTTAATCTTAAATCCTGAAGATTCTACTTCTTTTATTAATCCTTCTTTTGTCCATCTTCTATAATCTGTTGGGTGTGGATGATAAGGCCATACGCCGTGTGTTGAGAGAATTAACCAACCATCTTTTTTAAGAATTTTATAGCAGTTCTCTAAATATTTATTTACGTTCCAAACATGTTCTAATACTTGAAAGGAAGCCACTCCATTTGCATAACCATCAGATACAGGTATATTTTCATCTGCTTTAATTTTATAATCAGCCTCATCTGTTATATCAGACTTTATATATCTGCAATTATATTTAATAAAAAGCTTTTCATAGGGTGAATATCCACAACCATAATCAAAAATAATGTCTTCTGAACCTATTTTAATATCTGAATTAATAATATTAACTATTGCATTTTTTAAACAAGTTAAAACGTACCACTGATGATCCCAAAATCTGGGATTTAATCTTAACTCGCCCTTATTTTTTTCTTCTAAAGAATTCACTACTATAAATTTACCAAGTAAAGAACAAATTTATGTCAACAATAACTTTTTAAACCTATTTAACAAAGAAGATTTTTTATAACCCTTTAATATCTCAATATTTTCTATTTCACAAATATTATTTTTTGAGCTTAAAAAATTATAGTCTCTCCAGTCATATGCTAATTCCCCATTAATTGAAATGCATATGTATTTTCTTGGATCTAATTTTGAAAACGCACTAAAAAACATCTTTGTAATAAAAGAATAAATTTTATCAAATCTCCACTCTTTAATTCTTCTTTTAAGCTCTATAGAAATATTATTTTCCCCTTCTATATAGTCATTAAATTCATTTGCACAATCTGAAAATGTTACGATGTGAATATGATCAAATAACTTGTGATTCTTTAATAAATTAATTAGATTTTCTTTTGCTTTTGTAAAATTCTCAGTCTGTGTATTTTTTTTATAATCACTTTCATTAGTATAAAACATTGAATACCATATATTTTTAAGTCCTGCTTTTTGAAGACTAATTAATCTTTCGGGTGTAAGTAATACCCCATTAGTAGCAATCCAGATTTCAACATTATTAATTCCTGATATTGATGATATGTAATTCTCTAAATCTTTATAGATTAAAGGTTCACCTAAAACATGAAAGAAAATCTTAAATTTTATCTTTGGAAATGAAAGTAGAAACTCTTTTACTTTTCTTATTACTTTTTCATTTATAAAACCAGTCCTGTTTAATTTATCAATAGGACAAAAAATACATTTATTATTACATTGAGCAGTGACTTCAGAATAAATCGTAATAGTAGAAAATTCTTTTAGATATCTGTTTAGTGATAAAGCAAAAAATGACATTTTAATCCTATTAATTATTTCTTTTCCATAATCCAACAAACTGTAAATGATTGCTTATATAGCCTAAAATTCCTGTGTGACATTTGGCTGGCTGAATTAGTTTTACAAGTGAAAAACCTTCTTTTTCTATAACAGGAAACCATTTAAAATTCTTCTGGTAATGATTTAATAAGCTAATAGTATATTCTCTGTTCCCGATTAAATCAAGAACATTCAATAAAGCTTTTTCAGGTAGAGTATTGTAATTATGATCTTTGATTAGTAAATAATTTTTTGTACACCTAAGAAGGTCTTTTAATGTACTCTCTGAATTATTGCAGTGGTGTAAAACATCAATGCTGAATGTTATATCAAACTCTCTAGTGTTAAATGGAAGCGACCCTCCGTTATAAATTAAAATTTCATGATTTGTGTTTTTTCTTTTGTATACATCTATAGCTGTTATAGATTTTACAAGATTTAATTTTTTAATTTCATTTGAAAACCAACCATCTCCACTACCAAAATCAAGCATTTTTTCAAATACTCCAAGATCTTTAATACAACTAGTGATTAAATTTAAAATGTGCTTTTGATATGATTTTAAATCATTATCCATTTTTGTGACGCTTTGATAGTCCTAACATGCTGGCAAAAAATCCGAAAAGCAGAGTTTGAAATCCTATTACACAAAAAGTTGTTCCAGTTGTTAACAATTCAATTCTTAAATTCTGATCAGTATGAAAATTAGAGTTAAACAAATAAAATAAATAAGACAGTGAAATCATGCCGACTAAAAGAGATAAAAGGCTGATTATAAGAGTTCTTTCTAGGTTGAACACTTTGAAAAAGAGTTTCATAAAACTATCAATAGGAAGAATACTTTCATTTACAGCATAGCCTTTTGCTAAAATTGCAAAAACGATAGCTTGATAACCAGATAAAATTAAAAAACTAGATACTTGAAATAATATTAATATCTGTTCTATATTAAAGTCGCTTTTTGTTGAGGTAAAACCATAGATAAGTCCAATCATTCCTGTGAGAAATAACATAAACCCAGGATATAAAAAGAGCCAGTTTGGACTATATATTAAAAGAAAACGCAAAGTTCTCCACCCATCTTTAAAAGTATTTAAATGCGGCTTTTTATTTTTTCTTCCATCTTTGTGTAATGTGATAGGGATTTCAGTAATTTTTGCATTAATGAAACTTGGTTTAACTACTAGCTCTATTGCAAATTCCATTCCAGCACAAACAAGATTTAATTTTTTATAAAGGTCATTTGTAAAACCTCTTAACCCGCAAAGAGCATCATTAATGGGGATTTTAAACCATACTCTTGTTAAAAATGAAAAGAGCGGATTTCCAACCCATCTGTGAAGGAATGGCATTGCAGAGGGTAAAGTCTTTCCGCCTCCAGCAGGAAGCCTGCATCCTAAAACTAAATCATAGCCATTTTGTAGCTTGTTTAAAAAATTTGGGATTTCACTGAAATCATAACTCCCATCAGCATCACCCATAATAATATATTTTCCTTTTGCTGATTCAATGCCACCCATTAAGGCTTGTCCGTATCCTTTTTTTTCTATCGTAATAACTTTTGCCCCTAGTGATTCTGCTATTTTAGGAGAATCGTCATCACTATTATTATCAGCAACAATAACTTCACCTTTAATATGATGCTTTTCAAAAGTATCCTTTATCTTTTCTATGCAAAAACCTATTGTATCTGCTTCATTTAAGCAGGGAATAACTACAGATACTTCTAAATCAACATTACTCATTTCATTATATTTTGCCACAAATATGTTTTTTAGAGGAGAAATATAAATCAATAAGAAACTATTTATGTATAATTAAGCTTATGGAACATTTCGATGTAATTGTATGTGGTGCAGGTCCTTCTGGAAGCTCGTCTGCAAAAACATTAGCTGAAAATGGATTAAAAGTTCTACTTTTAGAAAAAGAAAAACTTCCCAGACGTAAAACCTGTGGTGGTGGAATGCCTATTGCTATAACTGAGTTTTTAAAAAATGTAGAGCCTTCTGCATTTGTAGAATCAGAAGTAACTTATATGAGACATACATTGAACTATAAAGACCCTATCTTAGTGCCTATAAATCAGGATTCTTCAACAAAAACCATAAAACTTTTTATGGTTCAAAGATCTATTTTTGATAATGCTATTGCAGTTTCTGCTTGTAAAGCAGGAGCAATTCTTAAGGATGATTTAGCATTGACCTTATTGGAAATTGAAAATGGAAAAGTTAAAATAAAAGCAAAATCAAAAAATGATACCTCTTATGAAGCAAGTGCTGATTATATTATTGGTGCTGATGGTGCAAATGGACAAGTTGCTAAGTTTGTAGGTCTAAGAAAAGAAAAGATAATGGCTTTTGCTCTTGAAATTGAACATCCGTATGAATGGAAAGAAAACAGCGAGTTCTTAAGGAAAGATGTTTTACATTTAGAATATGGTGTTCCAGGTGGATATGCATGGATTTTCCCTAAAAAAGATCATTTAAATGTCGGAGCAGGTATATTTTCTCCATTTACAAAAGAAATAGCAAATATAAAAAATCCAAAAGAACTATTACAAGATTCAATCTTAAAATACTTAGAGATGTTTAAAATTTCTTATAACAAAGAAAGTATGCACTTTTATGGACATCCTTTACCTATTTGGAATGGAAAACAGAATCTGCATACAAAAGATGAAAAAGTAATATTAGTAGGAGATTCTGCAGGTTTAATAAATCCATTATTTGGTGATGGAATCTTACATGCTGTTAAAAGTGGAATAATAGCGGGAGAATGCATTATAAATAAAGATGTAAAGAATTACACGAGGATTATACATGAAGAATTCGGGATAAATTTTGACAGTGCAAGAAGACTTGCACCGATTTTTTGTAAGTTTGTTAATCCTGTCTACAATCACGTTGTGAAAAGACCTACCGCTACAAGGGTTGCGGCTGAACTTTTAAGTGGGGATTTAACATTTACAAGTGTTGCAGATAGGACAATTCAAAGATTAAGCACATTAATCCCAGGACTAAATTATTTAGTTAAGTCTTAACTTTATTAAGTGATCTTTATATAACACTTAAAGATTTTGTTACTTTGGGCAAATCTTAACCATAGAGATTTAAGTTATTTATAGATTGGGAGGTTTTATGAGTTTCAATACACAAACAAAACTAGATTTAATTACAGCAGAAACACCAGGTGAACTTTTAAGTAACGTCAAGTCCCATTTAGAAAAAGAAAAATTAAAACCAGTTTCCATGAATGTGGTGAAAGAACATAATAGTTTTTGTGCTCTTGTTGTTAGTGAACCAAAATTTAATAGCGAGTATATAGGATAAATACTAGAGAAATCTTTTACACGTTATAATATCCTTGTGTCAGTTTTTGATAAAATTAAAGTAAAAAAAATAATAAGTTTTGCTAGTGATAATTACTCAGGAGTTCACCCTGACATTATGAATGCTATTGTTGAGGCTAATGCTGGGCAGGCAAGAGCATACGGAGAAGATGATTATACTCTGATATCAGATGAGATCTTTAAAAAACATTTTGGAAAAAATATAGAAGTTTATTATGTTTTCAATGGTACTGCAGCAAATGTTTTAGGCTTGAAAGCTATTACGGAATCCTTCCATTCTATTATATGTGCGGAAACAGCACATATAAATGGAGATGAGTGTGGTGCTCCTGAAAGATTTACTGGTTGTAAGCTTTTAACAATTCCATCGCAAGATGGAAAAATTACTGTTGAGCAGATAAAAAAGTATCTCTATCATCTGGGAAATCATCATAGAAATCAGCCAAAAGTAATTTCAATTACTCAGCCCACAGAATATGGAACATTATATTCTCCTAGTGAAATAAGAAAAATAGCAGATTATGCACATGAAAATAATTTATTTCTTCATATGGATGGAGCGAGGTTATCTAATGCTTCATCTGCACTGAATTTATCCCTGAAAGAAATTACTAAAGATGTAGGTGTAGATGTTTTATCTTTTGGTGGAACTAAAAATGGCATTATGAGTGGTGAGACTGTGATATTTTTTGATATGCCAGATATAGGATACAACTTTAAATTTATTAGAAAGCAGGGAATGCAGTTAGTCTCAAAAATGAGATATATTTCTGCTCAGTTTATAGCATTCTTGTCTAATGATTTATGGTTAAAAAATGCAACTCATGCAAATCAGATGGCAAGGCTGTTAGAAGAAAAACTTAAAACTATTCCAGCCATTAAAATTACTCAAAAAGTAGAAACAAATTCAGTCTTTGCAATAATGCCAGAGAAAGTTATCCCAATAGCACAAGAAAAATACCCATTCTATATGTGGAATCCTGAGATTTCTGAGGTTAGATTTATGACTTCTTTTGATACAGAAAAGCAGGATATAGAAAATTTTGTGAATGATTTAAAAGGTTTTTTAGCCGGCTTTTGAAGAAGATATTCTTTTTGATTCTCTAATAATATCCATTGCATTGTTAAAAACCAAATTAATATCCCTCTCATTTCTACAAACACGAGAATCACATAACACCTCAGCAGTGGTATTTATTAGATTAGAAGAGGCTCCTTCCTTGATAAGTTTAATAAACTCTTCTGTAAAGAATCCACTTCTAATATTTTCTCTGTTGTTAATAAATACTTCCATGAAACTGGATTGTTCTATTGGGATATTTGCCTTTGCAAGCATATAAATATCATTATGTAAGTTCTCTAAAACAACACCATGTTTTGAAAAACATTTAGAGGAAATGTCAAAAAATCTTTCTAGATATTTTTCATCAATATTATTTCCTATTAAAGAGATAGACTGATCTATCACACCACCATCTCTCATATAAAGACCTTCCTCGGAGCATTTAAAGAAACCAGTATAAAAAGCTGTAAGCTGACTAATGCTTAATGATTTTATGGACAGAATCCTTGCATTACCTTCAAGAAAATCAAAAAGAGGTTTTTTACTTTTCCCAGAAACCGTTATTTTATTTAATGAAGAGTTGTATACCCTAACAGGGAATTCTGTAGATAGGTATTTATCAAGATTGTCAAAAAATAAATCAATTTTTTTCGAATCAATGTTTAATTTTGATATTTGAGCAAGTGACTTAACAATAGGACTTAATTTGCAATAGTGTAAAGAAGGATAGTTTTTATTTGTGCCCATATGATAATTTAAGAGCTCATCTAATACAAGCATCATCCTATCTCCAGGGACTGAAATAAAAAAATCTCTATAACCACTAACCAGTTCTTCTAGCTTCCATTTGTCTGGCATTGTTGTTTGTTCGTAAATAGCAGAGTCTAAAAATCCCCTCATTAAATATAACGATAAGTTCCTTATAGCATAGTTCTGTGTGGATATTTTCTCTTCATTACTTAAGTCTCTAAGCAAAAGACATGCTTCGGAAATTTTTAGAAAATCACAGTTTTTCCTTCTGTCTGCATCACAGAGTGATCTAAGGCAAGCAGGTTTTTTTACTTCACCTAATCCGTGAGTAAGATATGTATCTGCTGAAGCCAACTTTAAAGTATTTAAAAATATTAATTCAGATTTTATATCATCAAGAGGAAAGCCACAGGTTACAAAATTTAGGACAGCTCTTTTTAAGTGATCTTTATTGAGATTATTTAAACTATTTAATAATTGGAGAAAGCCTTTTATTCCACTTTGTTCTTTTTGAAATTCCTTTGAAAAATCAACATTTTTCTTATGTTTTGCTAAATTACTTAGACAAAGTCTTATTCGTTCAGTTAAAATTTCTTCAAAAGAGTTTTCTTTTTTTTCTTCTACAGGTTTAACCTCTTTTACAGGTATTCGTGTAAGACGTTGTTTCAATGCATTATTGTTTGAAATAGGTTCCATAATAGTTATCTATAAAACATACACTCTAGTTATCATTAGGGTCAATTATAAATCCATATAAGGAGCTTAATTTAAGATTAAAATAATTTAATTTATACAACAACTCGGAATACAGGATAGAAAAACAGTAATATTCGTCATATTTCTATATGAATTTTAGGAAATTTTAATTTTTAAAAATTATTAAAACATGGAAATTGAATCAATCTTAAAAGATATAAAAAACGAATTAAGTGAAATAAAACAACTTGATAAAAAATCCAATGCTGTAATTGAGAATAAATTAAAAAGATGGTGTGACACACTTTTAGACCTAACAAAGAGAAATCCGTCACTTCATTTCCTTACTCATGTAAAAGCAGGAAAAAATAAAGGAAAAAGAAAACATAATATTTTTAAAATAAAACTTACTTCAGAAGAAGTTTTTGAGAAGCTAGTAAATAAAACAGAAGTTTTAAATCTGTCTGATGCAGGATTGGTTGATTTAAGCAGAGGGTTTTCTAGATTTGGTTTTAGTAAAAAAAGAAGTTATTATATTTCTGTTTCAGAGGATATTCCAGAAGAAGGTGAAGAGGTCGAAGAATCTGAAGAATTAGAAGAAAATTTAGATGAAACACAAGATCTTGAAAATGAAACATTTCAGACTGAGCAAGAAGAAGAACTAATTGATAATAATTTAGTTATTTCCCAGTTTATAAGAATTAAAAGAGATACAGAAAGTATTTTAGAAGAAAGAGGAACACACGTTCTTTATCTTATATGCGGGTTATTTGAGTGGAGAGATCCTCTGATATCTGATGAAATCTTAAATACCCCTATACTTTTTATTCCAGTTACAATTCAAAAAACCAGAACAAAAGATAGATTTAGTATTCATCTTGCAGAAAGTTCTGAAGTAGAATTTAATCCAACATTTTCTTATTTATTAAAGAAAAACTATCAGCTGGATCTAGATAAAGAAATAAATGAAATATTAAATAATCAGGAAAATAAAGAAGATCTTTCACCAATAAAACAAATCTTTGAATTAATAGAAACCAGATTAACAAAACTTCTTCAAGGGAAAATTAAAGATGAAACGTGGCTAGGTAAATTTTGGTTTGAAAAATTAGTTCTTTTGACTGATATTCAGAAGAATATAGGTGCTTTTGTAAATGATCCAATTATTCAAAATATTTGTGGTGAAAAACCTCAAGAAGAAATAGAACATAAAACAAATCTTGAAGAGTTATCTAGACAAGCGGAAAATAAAAAGCCTCTTGAGATATTTGAAGTACTTGATGCTGACTCTAGCCAAAGAAGGGCAATAGAATCAGCAATTAGTAAAAAGAATTTTGTTTTAATAGGGCCACCGGGTACTGGAAAATCTCAAACAATTGCAAATATTATTTCAGAATGTCTGGTTAGAGGGAGAAAAGTTTTATTTGTTAGTGAAAAACTAGCCGCTTTGAAAGTGGTGAAAAAGAAATTAGAACAATGTAATTTAGGAAAACTATGTATATCTATTCATGGAAAAGAAACAAAGAAAAAAGATTTTTATTCGAACTTATATGACTGGTATGAAGAAGTCTTATCTTATAATCCAAAGCCAAATCAAGATGAAATAATTTATGAAGAATTGGCAAACATAAAGAAAAGACTTAATGATTATGCTACTGCTCTTGGTAAAAATGATAGTTCGCTTAGCCATGTAGTGGAGAAGATTGGGAAAGAAGTAAAAACCTTAGAACTAACAAACCAATATATTCAAGGGAAATTATTAGGACTAGATAAAATCCCAGAAGTAAAAACAAGAATAAATATTGATGATTTAGATGTAAGAAAATACAAATCACAAAAAGAAGTTTTAGAAAAAACAATCCCCTATAAAGATATTGTCTTAAAAAAGACTTATAGCGACTGGTTCACTACTGAACTAATGGGTCCATATACCATTGAAATGGAAGAGGATATTTTAAAAGCACTAAAAAGAATTAGTATTCAAGAATTAATAGGAATTATAGATGAAATAAACAATCTTTTAGAACTAAAAGCTTCCATGCCTTTATATAAAACCATTGATTTAATTGCATTTGTAAAAGAGATAGTTAATGCTCCTGAACTCGAATCAAACCTTTTAAATCCAGAGGCAGTTTCAGATAGTGTAACAAAGTTAAGTTCAGACATTGCTCTTCATAAGAAATATATAGAAGAAAGAAAAAATCTTACAAATTATTTTAATTCAAGCTTATTAGAAAAAGATCTAGATGATCTAAAAGAGAATTTCTCGGAAAAATATAAAGAAGATAAACTTAGATGGTTTAAACCAACATATTGGAAAATAAGAAAAGAAGTTTCAAAGGATAAAGTCAAAACCCCTGATGGAAAAGAAAATATTTTTGATGACAATTTATATTTTAGTGAGATTGAAAGAGCAAGTACAATTAAAAAATTAGCTTTTGATATAGAAGCTCATACGAAAGAATTTTCACAAAGATATGGAAATACTTATGTAGGAGAAAATACAGACTGGGAAAAAGTTTCATATCTTTTAAATTATGCTGATTCGTTGTTTAAGCATCTGAATGAAAAGCTAAGCATCCCACATCTAGAAAGTATCGTCAGTTCTGCACTGTCAGAGTGTCTCCAGTCAAAATACAGTCCTATAAAAGACAAGCTTAAACAATTACTTTTAAAACTAGAAAGCAAATTAAATGAATTTGATATTGCATTTATAGCTCTCGGTCAATTTCTCCCATTATCATATGAAAAAGAAAAGTATGATGAGAAAAATAAATTAACTTCATATCCAAAATATATTTTTAATAAATCAGATTTTGGAATTAAAAATCTAGAAGAAGTTAAATTCTGGATTCAAAAATTAGAGAGGGATCTTAAAGAAGAGCCTTCACTTTTAGAGATATGGCTAGAGTTTAAAGAAATAAAAGAAGAAGCAAAAGAGCTAAGCCTGGAAGAATTTTTAGAAGATTTTAGTAAATTAGATCTTGATTATAATAATATTGTTCAAATCTTTGAAAAAAGAACATTAGAACTTTTACTTATAAATGCAGAAAAAGAAAGTCCTGCTCTTGCAAAATTTAGCGCAAATCGCTATCAAAAACTTCAGGAAGACTTTAAAACTTTTGATAAGCAGTCGCTTAAATTAAATCAAAACAGAATATTTGAAATTGTTTCTAAGCAAATAAAAGAAAAACTAATGTTTCATCAGGAACCAAGATTGCTTAAAAAACTTGGTCAACAAAAAAGACCTAAAAAGCCAATCAGGCAAGCTATTATAGATACAGAAGATTTATTCTTTTCATTAAAGCCGTGCTGGATGATGAGTCCACTTACGGTTAGTCAGTATTTACCGCCAAATGCATCTTTATTTGATGTAGTTATATTTGATGAGGCTTCTCAGGTAAGACCAGCAGATTCAATAGGAGCAATTTTCAGAGGAGATCAAATAATCGTAGTTGGCGATCCACGTCAGCTCCCCCCTACAAACTTTTTCCAAACAATGGCACAAGATGACAAAAACATTTTAGATGATGAGGAAGATGAAGGATCAGAAGAAAGTATTATTGATGAGGTTTTAAGTAAAGCCTATGACATTGATGAAATCCCTTTGAAGTGGCACTATAGAAGTAAGAGCGAAGATCTTTTTTCTTTTGCTAGCCACAATATTTATTCCGACTTAGAGCTTATAACTTTCCCAAATCCAAAACCATATTTAGAAGATGGAAGACCGCTTGGTGTAAAACATGTTTTAGTGAAAGACGGAGTTTATGACAGAGGTAAAACCAGAACAAATCTAAAAGAAGCTGAGCAGGTAGCTGATCTTGTAATAGAGCACTATACCCGTTATGGGACAGATAAATGTGATCCCAGGTATTTAAGCCTTGGAGTTATTGCCTTTAGTTCAGCACAGGAAGATGCTATTTTAAATGCTATTCAGAAAAGAAAAAAAGAATTTCCAGATATTGAGACTATTTTAGAAGATAAAGATGGAGAAGGTTTCTTTGTTAAGAACCTCGAAACTGTACAAGGAGATGAGAGAGATCATATTATTATTTCAGTAGGATATGGCCCAGATTCTACAGGGAAAATGGTAAGCAATTTTGGACCATTAAACTCAGAGGGTGGATATAGAAGGCTAAATGTAGCTATAACAAGAGCTAGGTATCATTTGATGATAGTAAGCTCATTTAATCCACGAAGTTTTAATTTAAACAGTAATCAGCAAGGAGCAAAACTCTTATTAAAATATTTACGATTTGCAGAACAAGGTAAAGCAGTATTGTTTGAAGATAAGCCAGAGCAAGCAAGTGCAGATACTTTTAATTCTCCATTTGAAGAAGAGGTTTTTAAGAGACTTTCAGAAAAAGGACTTGAAATCCACACTCAGGTAGGATGTAGTGGTTATAGAGTTGACATGGCAGTAATAAATCCTAAAAAACCAAATGAGTATTTATTTGCTATTGAATGTGACGGAAAAACATATCATGGGACTTTTTCGGCAAAAGACAGAGATAGATTACGTCAGGAAATCCTAGAAGATAGAGGCTGGAAGGTCTACAGAATATGGTCTCGTGACTGGATGAAAAATCCAAAAAAAGAAATTTTAAGACTAATGGATTTTTATAATAGCCTTGTTCAAAAAGAAGAAGCAAAAGAGTTAATAGAAGATCTTGAAATGAATTTTGAGTAAATCAGGTCAAATTCTAAAAAATCCATTAAATTGACTTTTAACCATTGAGTTTATTAGTACAAATTTGCTAAAAGATAATTAATAAAGGGTTTGGGTGAGTGTATGGATGCTTCTAGGATAAATGGAAGTTCTGGTTTAACAGGAGCAGGCTCTAGAAGAGATCAGGTATTGGATCAAGACCTTGAGAAAATACTCTTAGGAGCAGGAATTAGACCTAAAAAAGGAAGTATATTCTCTCCTCAGATTTTTTCTGCACTTAGAACTTTATGTAATCAAGATAAAATTGATGTAACATCCGTTTCAAAAGCCCTATCAACAGCAGGGTTGAATTTAAAAAAAGGTCAACCAGCTAATATTTCTAAAAGACTATCTGAACTATTAGGCAAAGATAATGAAACTATAGAAAAAGCACCAGAAGTTCAAACCTCTCTACTTGCTACGCAACCCCCAATTATTAACTTACAAAGAGGGAATGAATCACAAGCAATATATGGAGTTGGAAGCGAATTAATAGAACGAATAGATAGAAAAGCTAATGAGTTAAATCTCAGCCCGGAATCCAGAACAAAATTAAACTCTGCAACTGCATGGTATTTAGCTGGATATAGTGAAATATTTTTAGCATTGAGAGAGTTAGCTCATACAGAACAAGCAAAGTATGGAGAGATAAAAAATGTTATAGGCTTACTTATGGATAAGGTTGAAGGAGGAAGGGCTCTAAACCCTGAAACCTTAAGTTCTCCAGATGTACCTTTTACGATGGAGCATGTTACTGTTTTAGATACTGTAGTTAGAACAGATATTTTAATTCCTAATGGCTTATCTGTCATTGTTACCAGGCAAGACATGCCACCAATTTTTTCACTAACAGTAAAAGATCCAAACATTCATAGAGCACCATCTGGTAGAGAAGTGCCAGTATATGACCTACATTATTTGAATGGACGTATGGAATTTGATGGATTGTCATTATCTTCAATGGTTGTATTACCACATAGCTCTTTATCTCAGACTCCTAGAACCTTTGAAAGATTTAAAGTACTTTCTCAATCATATGAGTCAGGATCTTATCGTCCTCCTTTGAGGTTTGATAACCCAAGAGATTTATTATTTTGGGCAGGAGTGCAGTTTTGTCGGCGAAATGAATCTCCAGAATCAATGTGGAAAAAACATGTCTTAGCTGAAGAGCTTATACATTCAGATGCAACAGCATTTTTTGAAGCAGTTATAGGAAGAAAAGAGACAGAAGGATTTACAGCGGAGGATCAAAAAAAAGCAAAAGTAATTTTAAAGCCAGAATCACCATTTAGGTCTTTAATTGAAAATAGAAGGTCTCCTCAAGAAAAAGAAAATATAGCATCAGCATTGAATGAACTGGAAGCCTGGTTATTAGTAATTGAAGGATCTAATAGTTCTTTATTTCCTTTAGTTGAAAATTGTCTGCATGGTATTTATCCAGAACTTCCAACTGTAGGTGAACTAGACCATTATGTTATAGGGAGGCATATTTTATCTGAGGAATTTAAAAAAGAATTGAATCTAAATGGAAAATCTTGGATTGAATTTTTATCTTCTTTTAAGGGAAATAATGTCTCTCAAGATGAGCCTCTTTTAAGAGAGCTTGATGGAAAGATAAAACAGGGGGCAAGGAAAATCTATCAACGTAATTTTTATAATATAGAAGAAAGAAATCAAATTAAACCTGGTTGGACAACCTATAAAGCCATACCAAGAATTAGATTTGTAGAAGAAGGATAAAAATATTATTTTGGGACTTCAGACAAGCTGAAGTCTCCTTCATAAATAAAAATTGATTGACCGGATTTGGTGAGTAAATCACACAAATCCTATAATTGCCAGTTAGTTAGAAGAAGAATAAAAATTTAATTGAAACTTATATGACATCCGCCAGAAACTCCTTGTTTCTCAAAATATTTTTGGTGGTATTCTTCTGCTGGGTAAAACTTTGAAGCTGGTGCTATTTGTGTGACGATTGGTTTTTTAAAAAACTTAGCAGATTCGAATTCTTTTTTTACCTTTTCAGCAGTTTCTTTTTGGGATTCATTTTCATAAAAAATGGCAGACCTGTACTGAGATCCTACATCTGGTCCTTGCCTGTTCAGAGTCGTAGGATCGTGAATTTTAAAGAAAAAAGTTACTAGTTCTTCATAAGAAACTTTAGCCGGGTCAAACTCTACTAGAACTGCTTCAGCATGGTTTGTATTTCCACTACAAACTTCTTTATACGTAGGATTTTCAGTACGTCCACCGGTATAACCGCATGGTGCAGAAATGACACCATCTAATTTACTAAAAGCTAGTTCTACTCCCCAAAAACAACCACATGCAAATATTGCTTTTTCCATAAAATCTCCTTGCTTAATTATAGCGAATAATCCTGCTAAAATTACTTAATGACTCAAAACAAAAAAGATTTGTTTAAACTACACTTTGCAGTGTTTTTATTTGGCTTTGCGGCATTGTTTGGAAAGCTTTTAAAAGTAAGCCCATTTGTCATTGTTTGTGGAAGAACTTTTTTTGCAGTAATAGCAATGACATTATTTATGTTATTTACTAAAAAGAAATTTAAATTAAAAGATTTTAAAGATTATTTTAATCTTGCATTCGTTGGTGTAATGTTTGCGCTTCATTGGTATACGTTTTTCAAATCAATTCAGGTTTCTACAGTAGCAATTGCTGTTTTAACATTTTCTACATTTCCTATTTTTGTAACTTTTATGGAGCCATATTTTTCAAAGGAGAAATTAAAAACTTTTGATGTTGTAATTGCTTTTATTACACTTCTAGGAGTTGGTTTGGTTATTCCTAGATTTGAGCTCTCAGATAGTTTTATGCAAGGAGCACTATGGGGTATAGCATCAGGATTTACCTGTGCAATTCTTGCAATTTCAAACAGGCAAAATGTAGCTAAGTATTCCAGTGAACAAATCTCACTTTATCAAAACATTACAGCTACTGTAATTTTATTTCCAGTAGTTTTAAAAATAAATCCAGTATTAAATTCGGGTGATATTTGGCTTTTATCTTTGCTTGGTGTGGTTTTTACTGCAGGAACCAATATTTTATTTATCTCCAGTTTAAAAACTATAACTGCGCAACTTGCTAGTGTTATAACCTGTCTGGAGCCTGTTTATGCCATTATTATTGCTTATTATGTATTAGGAGAAGAGCCTACTATCAGAACTCTCTTTGGTGGATTAATAATTTTAGGAGCAGTTTTAATGGCTAGTAAAGCCCACAATAATCAGATAAAAGCTGAGATTGTTTTACAG
This sequence comes from uncultured Gammaproteobacteria bacterium, assembly GCA_964602915.1. GTDB lineage: Bacteria > Cyanobacteriota > Vampirovibrionia > 2-02-FULL-35-15 > 2-02-FULL-35-15 > CAZRTB01. Next base: position 641,889 of record CAZRTB010000001.1, read on the forward strand.
GAAAGTCTTTAATCTTAAAAGAAATTAATCTGAGAATTCTTTTTTCTTTATTAAAAAACAGTAATTAAAACCATTTTTTGTCTAATATAGAAACAGATATGAATATAAGATACATTCTTAACAAATTAACTTTGGGATATTTTTTCCCTTTAAATAAACCTAGGCAAGTTAAAAATCAAAAGCCTTTATTGGCCTCTACTAATGAAGGACAAATTCCACCACAAACGCTTCTTCCTTCTAATTTAACTATTCCTGGATCTGAGCAGTCAGCCAAATCATTTTTAGGGGAAGAAAGACAAAGCTTACCCCCTACTCAACAAGAAGGATTAAAATCTATAAAACAATCTATATATTCTGCTTCAATTGATTTTCAAAGACAAAACAAGGATGAAAGAAGAAAGAAGTTTTTTGATGAAGATGGAAAAATATTAACTGAATATAAACATCATTTTCAACGTGTTTTAAGGAGTTTTTACTTGGGTGAGGTTAATAAAGCAGAACGGCATTTAATAGATAATGAATATGCTCTGAACCATTTGTTCTTACATGAAATAAATGAATATTTTTTAGATAGATACTCTAATATAGTAGAAATTTCTGAAATTAAAGAATTCTTGAGGAATGAATTATCAGCAATTTCACTACAATATGAAAAATTTACTTTAAATAATAAATTGACAGATACGTATGTGAATCTTCTTTTAAAACAGTTAACAGAGTAAAATAATACTGTTATGAAAATAAATGTTGAACAAATTCCTTGTTATGTATCTATCGGAATTCATGATGAAGAAAAAAAAATGGGACAGAAACTCTTTGTAGATGTATATGTAGAAATAGACTCTTCTAAAGCCACATCTTCAGATAAAGTAGAAAATACCTTTAATTATGTTGAAATTTATAATACTATTCAAAAAACAGGAAAGTCAAAATCTTATTCTCTTATAGAAACCTTAGCTGAGTCTTTTTTAGAAGAAATCTTAAAACACCCTTCTGTAAAAAGCGCTAAAATAAGAGTACATAAGCCTCATATTCCATTTCCAGAATTTCAAGGAAAAGTATCAATTGAAGTGAGTCGATAGGCTCATTGAGAGGAACGTAGTGACGAAGCAATCTCACACTTCTCTATCTAATAGTAATAGTGCTCTAACTCTACTTCATGAAGACAAATTTTTTTTAGAACAATTAGAAAATTCAGAAATATCTTTTTGGATAGATAGCTCTGGTGGACCAGAAGAATACTCTAAAAATTCATTTTTTGGATCAGAGCCTAAATATTATTTTTATGGATCTTTGAATGAAGTAAATTTTGTAGACTGCGAATCAGGGGCAATTACATTTGACCTAATGAATTGTTTTGATTTTCTTGAGGAAAAAATTAAAGAAGAAAAAAATAATAAGGATGGAATCTTTATAGGATATTTTGCTTATGATTTAAAAGATTTCTTTTTTGCGTATTTTGAAAATGTTTCACGTCATTGCGAGGAGCATTTGCGACCAGGCAATCTAGATAATGATAGAAAGATTGCTACATTGGCTCTGCGATCTAATATGACAGATTTAGAGTATTTAGATAAAGTTAAAAAAATTAAAGAAGAAATAAAAAAAGGAAATGTTTATCAAGCTAATCTAACAAGAGAATATACTGCGGAATTAAATGAATTGGATGAGTTGGAATTGTATTTAAAACTACGTGAAGTTTCCCCAAATCCCTATGGATGTTATTTTAAAACACCATTTCTTTCAATACTTAGTAGTTCACCGGAGGAATTTATTTATATCAAGAATGATATTATTCGAACTCGTCCCATAAAAGGGACTTTATCAGAAGGAGAAGTGAATATTGATCCTAAAAACCAAGCAGAAAATATAATGATAGTAGATCTGGAAAGAAATGATTTAGGAAGAGTTTGTGAATATGGCTCTGTAAAAGTAAATAAAATCCTTCAAGTAGAAGAATATAAAAATTTAAATCATGTGGTTTCGACTATAGAAGGGAAATTAAAAAAAGGTATAACTTTAAATCAAATCTTTTCTGCTATGTTTCCTGGCGGATCTATAACTGGAGCACCTAAAATTTCTGCTATGAACATTATTGATGAAATGGAACCTACTAATAGAGGAGCTTATACAGGTTCTTTTGGTTATATAAAAACTACTGGAGAAATGAATTTTAATATTTTAATTAGAACAATATTTATTAAAGCTATAAATCAAGACTCATCATTGCGAAAACTTACCTTTAATGTAGGTGGCGGAATAGTAGCAGATTCTGACCCTCATGCAGAGCTGGAAGAAATAAAATTAAAGGCAAAAGGTATAATGTCTTCATTGGGTATAAATTGATGTTAGTTTTTTTTAATGGAGAAATAATAAATGATCTTTCTTATCAGTTTGGCTATGGACTTTTTGAAACTATAAGGTGTGAAGAGGGAGTGCCACTTTTTTTTGAAGATCACTATAAAAGACTTACAAAATCAGCTAGTGAATTAAAAATGCCTTTTCCTGTAGAAAAAGCCGAGGTGAAAGAGTGGATTATTAAAACCTTAAAAGTAAATAATTTGGAAAAGGGCAGAATTAAAATAATACTTTCTAAAAGAATAGAAAATGAAGATGAGAAATTTAATGTTTTAATCCAGTCTAATCCTTTAGATATCCTCTCTGAAAGTTATACACTTATTTCTAAAAATGTTAAAGAAATTTTTTATCCTCATAAGATTACAAGTAGGATGGAATATCATGTAGGCTTTAAATCAGCTTTGGAAGCAGGGTTTAATGACACTCTTTATATAAATGAAAAAAATGAAATTACAGAATGTTCTAGATCAAATATTTTTTTAGTACAAGAAGACAGGATTATTACGCCATCTCTTGATTCTGGAATATTGCCTGGTATAACTAGAGCAAAAATAATAGAAGTTTTGAAAAGTACTAATATGCCTATTGAGGAAAAGAAGGTCCAAACCTCTTTTTTAAATAAAGTAAAAGAAGTTTTTGTCACTAATGCAATCATTGGTGTTATGCCAGTTTCAATGATAAAAACTAATGATAAAGAATATAAATTTAATAATATTAAAGTAAAAGAGATTTCTGCCAACTATTCAAACCTTATAAAAAGATACTTAGGTAATGTTATTACAAGGACTTAAACTATTTATTAAAAATATTTAATTTAAAACTTAATCTTATTTTTAGATTTTCTCTTATATAAATTTCACTTACAATGTAAAATGATCTTCCTATGGATATTGATAGATATAAAAGAACTAATTACTATTTTCTTGCTAATTGTGAGTCTGCAGTAAGAACGTTACAATCATCTCCCAAATTAAGAACAAATAAATTAACCCCGACTATACATGATTTAAATCCGACGGAATTAAAGGTTGTACTCCCAGACTTGCTTTCTGCAATATTAAGACTAGGTGTTGCCGATAATAATCTTTTAACATTCTTAACTAAACAAGAACTAAATACAGCAAGAAAAAGCCTGCTTCCTCTTGAGATGGGGGATATTAGAGCGGCGGCTATTTTTAAAAATATCTGGCAATCAGGAGAACCGTCTAAAGAAGTTAATGAGATATTTGGAATTGCAGATTGGAGATTACAGTCTTATTTACATGAGTGTGAAAGAGCATACATTGAAACAGATCCTACTATAGAAATAACATCAGAGTATTTATTAGAAGCTTATAATACAATTCGAGGAGAACAAAATTTTTTAAAAGATCTTGGTGTAGGTGAAGGAAAGTTGCTAGAAGAAAAACCACCAGAAGAAAAACGTAAAAAAAGAACTAAAGCCAGCTAGTATTTCTAAAAAAAATCTTATAGTATTTAAGAAATAGTGTATTTCATAGTTAAAATATTCTCTTAATAAGAGGAATTTATATGACATTTAGAATATCAGAAGCTTCTTTAAAAGCTCAAATAAGACAAATCTCACCACCATCGATACCAGGGAAAAACCTGAATGCAGTAGAACAAGTTTTACTCAGGATGAAGCAGGAAGCTTTTATCAATCAATCAATGGTTGTTAAATTAAGGCATTTAGTGATTTCACTTTTCTCTATGGCAAATGGACCAGCAAAATTTAATGCAGATGAAATCCTTAGAACTGGTGGAATCTTAAATCATGATTTGAGGGATTTTTTAGATTTAGAAAGACCTTATAATCCTGAACTTTTAATAGATGAAAATTATACTGCTAGTCCACTTGTGCAAGAAATCTTAGAAGGTGCAAAAATACTGTCTAAAGCTGAAAGACCTGAAACTCAAGAAGGGCAAATAGCAAGTACTCAGTTTATTTTGCAGGCACTTATCAACCATTTCTCTAAGGGAAGAAGTAAAGAATATGGTGAATATCAGATCATTGAAGCAATTACGACAAAAAAATTAGCTTCAATGGATTAGTTTAAACACCCTTTTTAGCTCTAAAATCGTCTTGTTGAGCTAGGATTTTTGCGCCAGCATTTTCAGCACTTAAAAACTTATTTAATGCATTTAAATAAGCCTTTGCTGAAGCCAGCATGATGTCAGTGTTTGCTGCATGTCCGCTATAAACTGCTCCACCTTCACTTCTGATTCTAATGGTTACCTCGCCTAAAGCATCAATCCCTTCAGTAACTGACTGAACAGAGAACTCTATAAGTTCATTTGGTACTTGAACAATTTTATTTATAGCTTTATAAATGGCATCAACAGGACCAGTACCTAGTGCAGAATCTTTTAAAAACATGTTGTCATTTGTTCTTCTAAGGCAAGCTGAAGCTGTAGGGAGTCCAGTCCCACAGGCTATCTGTAGATTTTCAAGCTCATAAAAAGAAGTGGTTTCACTGGATCTTTGTTCGTCACGAACTATCGATTCTAAATCTCTATCTTCAACACGCTTTTTCTTATCAGCAATCTCTTTAAATCTTTCAAAAGCTTTCTCTAAATCTTCCTCTGATAAATGATAACCAAGCTCAACCAGTCTGTCTTTTAAAGCATGCCTTCCTGAACGTGGTCCCAAAGGCAGTTTAGATGTAAGTAATCCTACATCTTCAGGATTCATAATTTCATAAGTCTTTTTATATTTTAAAAAACCATCCTGATGAATGCCAGATTCATGTGCAAAAGCATTTGCTCCAACAATAGCTTTGTTTGGCTGAACGAGCATATTTGTAAGAGTACTTACCAAACGACTTGTTCTATAAATTTGAGTAGAATCTATACTTGTAAAAAGATTTAAATGTGGTCTTGTTTTTAAGATCATTACGATCTCTTCAAGTGAACAATTTCCTGCTCTTTCCCCAATCCCATTAATGGTGCATTCTATTTGACGAGCACCGTTAACTACAGCGCTAAGTGAGTTTGCTACTGCAAGCCCAAGATCATTGTGACAATGTACAGAAATAATAGCTTTGTCAATGCTTTTAACATTTTCTTTAATTCCTTTTATTAATGCTCCAAACTCTGTAGGAACTGTGTATCCCACAGTATCAGGAATATTTAAAGTAGTGGCTCCAGCCTGAATAACAGCTTCTAAAATCTCATACAGAAAGTTTGGGTCTGATCTTCCTGCATCTTCAGGAGAAAATTCTACATCATTTGTAAATGTTTTAGCAAAACTTACCATCTCAACAGCAGTTTTAACTACTTTATCTCTGGACATTTTTAATTTATGTTCCATGTGAATATCACTGGTAGCTATAAACGTATGAATTCTCTTTTTCTTTGCACCTTCAAGTGCCTGTGCAGATTTTTCAATATCTTCTTTTCTTGCTCTGGCAAGTCCGCAGATAGTAGGTCCTTGAACTTCTTTTGCTATAAGTCTTACTGCTTCAAAGTCCCCAGGACTTGAAAATGGAAATCCAGCTTCTATAATATCTACACCTAGTTTAGCTAGCTGATGAGCAATTTCTAGCTTTTCAGAGATGTTTAGTGTTGCTCCAGGAGATTGTTCTCCATCTCTTAAGGTGGTGTCAAATATATATACTCTGTCTTTGTTTTCCATTGTTTTTCCTCTAAATAAAAAACTCCTTAAAACCATTAAGCTTTAACCATGCAAGATAAATTCTTACATGATTTTAGCGAAGGTTAAGGAGTAATAGTTTTTTCATAAACGTATACTCATTATACTATGTTCTTCTTGTAAAGATCAAGAAATGAGGGTACAATATAAATGGTATATTTACTGCAAAAGTGTACGGTAATCTTGCAAGATGTTAAATAGATATATAAACTTACCAAAGAAAGAAAGTTTTTTCCTCTTTGGCCCAAGACAAGTAGGAAAAAGCACTTTAGTAAAAGAACGATATAAGCAAAATGTATGGGAAGTAAATTTGCTTATAAATGAAATATTTTTGTCATATTCAAAAAATCCCTCGTTATTTAGAGAAGAAGCTGTATATAAAATAAAAAATGAAAAAATAAAAACAATATTTATAGATGAAGTACAAAGATTGCCTGAATTGTTAAATGAAATTCAATATTTAATTCAAGGATATAAAGTTCAAATTATTCTTACAGGATCAAGTGCAAGAAAATTGAAAAGGGGAGGCGTTAATCTTCTTGGGGGTAGAGCAGTAGAAAGATATCTTTTTCCGTTCACATTTAATGAATTAGGAGACAACTTTTTATTAGATGAAGTTCTTTTATATGGGTCATTGCCTCCAACTTTAATAAAATCAAAAAAAGACAAAATAGATTTATTAAGTACATATGTGAACGTTTATTTAAAGGAAGAAATCCAAAATGAAGGAATAGTAAGAAACATAGGGGGATTCTCTAGGTTTCTAGATGTGGCTACTAGCCAATTTGGGGAATTAACCAGCTTCTCTGAAATTAGTAGAGAATGTCAAGTACCAGTAAGAACAGTTCAATCATACTATGAAATTTTAGAAGATACATTGATAGGTTTTAGATTATATCCCTGGAGAAAAAGTCTGAGAAAGAGGCTAAGTGCACACCCTAAGTTTTACTTCTTTGATAATGGAGTTGTTAATGCTGTTTGTAAAAGACTAACGGCAGTTCCGGATCAAAGCCTTAAGGGAAAATTGTTTGAGCATTGGGTAATTCAAGAAACATATAGAAACATAAAATATAAACAAAGTGAAGCTTCTATGTTTTATTGGAGAACAAATCATGGTGCTGAAGTGGACTTACTAATAGAAAAACATGGGAAACTAAAAGCGGTTTTTGAGATAAAATATAGTTCAAATATTTCTGGATCCCATCTGTCAGGGATTAGATCTTTTAAAGAAGATTATCCAAATACTCCAGCTTACATAATCTCAAATGTGAGAAACCCAATAGAAATATCAGGAGTAAAAGTAATTAACTGGAAGAACTATTTAAATATTTTAGATGAAATAATTTAGCTCTTTAAAGTCTTTAATTGTTTATCAAAGAGATCCTTTAATTCTTTTGCTTTTTTATCGTAAGCGTCCTTATCTTTCCAGGTATTTCTAGGAGTGAGAATTTCACTTGGGACATCAGGACATGAAATAGGAATTGAAAGCCCGAATATAGGTTCAGTTTTTGTTTCAATTTTCTTTAGCGTACCATCTAAAGCAGATTTAACAATTGCTCTGGTCACTCCTAAATTCATTCTATTCCCAACACCATAAGACCCACCACTCCAGCCGGTATTCACAAGCCATACATCTACATTATGTTTTTTAATTTTTTCGCCAAGCAATTTTGCATATGTGCTTACAGGAAGAGGCATAAATGGAGCCCCAAAACAAGAACTAAAAGTAGCAGAAGGTTCTTTTACTCCTGCTTCAGTTCCTGCTACTTTAGCAGTATATCCGCAGATAAAGTGTTCCATTGCTTGTTCATAGCTTAGTTTAGAAACAGGAGGCAAAACTCCAAAAGCATCACATGTAAGCATGATTATATTTTTTGGATGTCCACCTTTTCCTTTTACCGTCATATTTGGAATGTGAGAAACGGGATAAGATGCTCTTGTGTTTTCAGTAATTGAACCATCATCAAAATTTACTTCTCTGCTCACAGGATCTATAACTACATTTTCAAGAAGTGCACCAAATTTATTAGATGCTATGTAAATCTCAGGTTCTGTTTCAAGTTTTAGTTTAATAGCTTTAGCATAACAACCGCCTTCAAAATTAAATACACCATTATCTCCCCAGCCGTGTTCATCATCGCCTATTAATGTTCTTTCTATATCAGCAGATAAAGTGGTCTTTCCTGTGCCGGATAAGCCAAAGAAAATAGCGACATCATTTATATCTTTTCCATAGTTTGCAGATGCATGCATAGTCATTATTCCTTTTGAAGGTAATAAAAAGTTCATTATGCTGAACATTGATTTTTTCATTTCACCTGAATAATGAGTCCCACCTACTAAAACAACTTTTTCTTTTAAGCTGACAATAATAAATTCTGAAGAGTTTGTTCCATCTTTTTCTGGAATTGCTTTGAAGTTTGGAGCATGAATTAATTTAAAATCTGGAGAAAAAGATTTTTGCTTTTCAGGGTTTAATTCGGGAATAAACATTGTGTGAGCAAAAAGAGCCCCGACTGCTTTTTCTGAATACGTCCGCACAGAGATACGATTATTTTCATCAGCTCCTACATAACAATCTTTAATAAATAAATCTTTTCCATTTAAGTATTCAAGAACTTTATTTTTCAAAGCTGAAAATTTACTTTCATCAAAAGATTTATTTATGCTTCCCCATGAAACAGTATCTTTTGAAACAGAATCACTAACTATAAATCTATCGTTTGGTAGTCTTCCTGTATGAGGCGCAGTGTTTATAACTATAGAGCCATAAATACTTAAAACACCTTCTTTTCTTTTAATAGCTTCTTCGTATAAATTAGGGGTCGATAAATTGTAAAAAATATTTCCAGGATTCTTGATATCAATGTCTAAACTCAAATTTTTCTCCAATAATTTCTGATTCATCTGTATCTCCTTTGACACATAAAATTTTAAAAAAGACAATTAAATAATACTATAAAAGATTAATGAAGTCCTGATTTTTAAATCAGAAATCCAAAACTAAAAAAAATATAAACATTTAACTGCTTGTTTGTGCTTTTATTTCTGCAATATTTGCTTCATATTTTTTAATTAGTACATCCAGGGCTTCTCTATCAGCTGGGGTTAAATTATCAAATTCATCAAGCATTTCTCTTGCAGTTGCTAAGGCTGTTTTAGATGTATATAAAATTTTTTCTGGAGTTTCTGCTTTAACAGATCTAGGTGCAGATACACTTCTTCTAAGTCCCCGTCTTTCAATAAGTTCTCTACTACTTTTTATAGGAGCTCTTTCTGGTTCTTCATCCATCATATTTGTAGCAACTATTCCTCCAGAAGGAGGTTTTCTAATTCCAAAACCGTTAGAATTAGATCTTTGTGCATTGGTTAAAGTTTTTGGATGTTCAGCTTTTATAACAATGGCAGGTGGATTAATAAATATAGGCATATATACCTCACTAATTTTTAAGTAAGATTCTATTCCTATTAATCTTTTTTGAAAATGTAATTTTAAGAGAAGTTAAATTTTTACTGATTATCTGTATAAAATTATTTTTCTGGACAGTCAGGGGGATTTCCAGGACAGTATCCAGGCTGAATAGGGTCTGGATCTGGAGTTTCAGTGGGAGAAGGAACTGGGACTGGTTCTGGAATAGCAGGTTTTTCATCTGGAGTTTCAGGTTCAGGAGCTGGCTCATCTGGAATGGTTTCAGGTTCTACTTCTGGTTTTGTTCCAGGTTTTGGAGGGGCTTCTACTGGTGCTAAAGAAGGAACTGTAATCCCGATTTTTCTAATACTAAACATTATTTATCTCCTTGTTGTTTCATTATAGTTAATAACTGATTTATCAATGATTCCTGACCATAAAAGAAAGTAGGATCTGAGTGATGACTATAGTGTGCATTTAATAAATCTAACCAGTTTTTAGTTTCATGAATGCCTGATCTCTCTTCCCAGGAACTTTTATTATCCGTAAGTTCTCCCTGTGGTATTTCATGTGGGAGTGAAACAGTGTCAATTCCTGTTTTATTACTGCTAGAAGTACTTTTTTGCCAAATCATTTGAACTTGTCCACCTCTGGTGAGAATACTTCTGGCAATGCCTACGTTACGTGTAATATCTCTGTTAAAAGTAGAATTCCTTCCTTGCTCAACTCCAGCTAGAACAGGTTTTTCGTAAGAAGGATATCTGTTTGAGTTTCCTAAATTAATAGCATGTCTAAGTAATCTGAAATCGTCTTTAGTCCACATCTTTTTTTCAGGATCGAATTCATAGCCAAAATTATAAAGTCTAAAAGCAGATTTAAGTAAATCATACTGACTCTTTGCAAAAAATAAACAATCTCTAACCTCATCATGTGCAAGCTTATCAATTACATAATTTCTAGAATCGAAATTATTATGCCAATAACCTGGATGCGTTTCTCCGGAAAGAGGATTTCTTAAAGTAGCAAAATCATGGGTTCTATGCACATATTTTTTACTATCATTGGTTTCTTTAGTTCCTAGCTTTACTTCAGGTAAGCACAAATGCCAGAAATGAGGATGCCCCCACATATCGTATCTGGGTACGTCTTTATAAAAAAGTGGAGATCCGCTTCCAAAAGGAAATGTTTTATCAAATCCACCAAGAGCAGTTTCATAAGTAGGGACTATAATTTCTTTTCCATATCTGCTCATTAATTCTGCAGGATGGAAAAATGTTCTTCGATTTAAAAACTTTACTGGAAAATCAATGAATCCTTGTGTTACTGAAGCTGGAACTAAAAATGCTATTTCTTGCTTATCATTATGAAAATGTTCATTATAAATGATTAAAGCATAACTTTTCCCATCAATTTTCATTTTTTCAGGATTACTAACTACTGTAATTCCTCTAAAAAGAGCAAAGTGAGTTTTTTTTAAATCAGATTCACTTTTTACTAAAACCTTTCTATATTCATTTTCAACAGCTTCTTTTGGAGTTATTTCAGATGAGGGTTTAGATATTTGTGGGTATGATAATTCTATAAATCTATGAGGAAATAATCTTGTTCTTTTTCCTAGCCCAGAAATAACAAATCCAGGTCCAGGAAAATCATCGATAGTTCCTTTTTCTTTTCTGCCTAATAATGTCCAATGTGATGTTTGTGCAGGGGAAAATGCTTTAGCTTCACCATTTGCATGTCTAATAAATTGCTCGAGTAAAGAAGGAGAATTTATTCCTGTTCTTTGTGTGGCTATATGAAAATGTGAAGCATTTGAAAATATATTATGCAGATGATCAATAGCCCAAAAAACTTCTTCAGTAGTTACTTTACTTAAAAAAGGATTATTTATTCTGTCTACGGGCACATCATCATGTGCTGTAACATGCATAAAAGCTTCTCTAAACCTTGCTCTTGTTTCAGGGTCTATATTTCTTCCATGCACACAGGCTAAGAGTCCTGCTCTAAGTACTCTCCATTCTTCCAGACCAACACTATTTCTGGAAAAATATTTCATAATTAGTTTATGATTTTGCTCACCACCGATTATTTCTGCAAGCTCGTTGCTAGCACTGATAAGCGAAAGTTCAGATTCGGATGAAGAAGTGTAAGAGGTTTGAGATTGATTTGTTTGTTGGTTTGCCTGAGCAGGCTTTTTTGCTTTAGGAGAAGTTAAAAAACCTACTAATAACTTAACTCTTTGAATAGTTGCACTATCAATTGCTGACATAATAAACCCATTACCTAATTTGATATATAAAATTCTAAATTTTTAAAACTAAAAAACTAAATAAGAGTATATCAACACTAAAACAAATAAAAACTACGCTTTATGTAATACCTCATGGATAAACCAGATAAATCCGTATATAATATTATGGTTTGTGTAAGAAATGAAATGCCTATTTTAGTACAAAAATTTGGTGGAACTTCAGTAGCAGATGCCCAGTGCATTAAGCGTGTAGCTAGCATTGCTACCTCTGCTAAAAAAGATGGATACCAGGTAGTTGTAGTAGTTTCTGCTATGGGAGATACTACAGATAAATTAGTAGACCTGGCAAAACAAATCACAGCAAAACCAAATCCCAGAGAATATGATCTTTTACTCTCCACTGGTGAGCAGGTAAGTATTCCATTAGTTGCTATGGCTATACAGTCAATGGGAGAAAAAGCAATTTCACAAACTGGACTTCAAGTCGGAATAATGACTGAAGATCGCCATGGAAAAGCAAGAATTACAGAAATTAGAACTGATAAAATAAAAAAACATTTAAATGAGGGAAATATTGTTATAGTAGCTGGTTTTCAGGGAATCAGTGAAATTACTGGAGAAATTACCACCTTAGGGCGTGGAGGCTCAGATACTACAGCAATGGCTCTGGCTGTAGCTTTAAAGGCTGAACGCTGTGATATTTATACAGATGTTGATGGTGTTTTTACCACAGACCCTGGAATAGTAAAAGAAGCATCAAAATTAAAATCTATTTCTTATGAAGAAATGTTAGAGCTAGCTAGTCTTGGAGCTGCGGTTTTGCATCCACGCTCTGTAGAGATAGCAAAAAATTATAAGATGCTTATGCGAGTGCGAAGTAGCTTTAAGCCTCAGGATGAGGGTACACTTGTACAAGGAGTAGGAAAAATGGAGTTAAATAATCCCGTGAGTGGCGTAGCAATAGATGAATCCCAAGCAAGAATAGCAATAACAGGAGTTCCTGATAAACCAGGAATTGCGGCCGCAGTTTTCGAAACTTTAGCGAAAAAGAATATCAGCGTTGATATGATTATTCAGTCCACCAGTAAAGATGGAACTAATGAAATTGCATTTACTGTAGATAAGGATAATGTAGAAGAAGCTAAATCAGTTTCAGGTCAAATTGCAAAGGATCTTAGTGCTAAAGAAGTAACGATAGACACAAACATAGCGAAAGTATCTATTGTCGGTGCAGGGATGATAGGACGTCCAGGGATTGCGGCTACTATGTTTAAAGCACTTGCAGATTCAAGCATAAATATTCAGATGATTTCAACTAGTGAAATTAAAGTAAGTTGTGTTGTGGATATAAAAGATGGAGATAAAGCAGTGAAAGCTATACATAAAGTTTTTGAACTCGATAAAATCTCTAAAGAAAAACAAAAAGTATAAGTAAATTAGTATATTGAAGTTTAAAGTTTTAACCTTTAGCCTTTCTAGAATAACTATTTCTAGGTTAAGAAAATAAGGCCTTGATAATTATTTTTTCTAGTTTAGAATATATCCCAATATGCCAACAATAATACCGATCCAAAAAAGAGATTATTTTATAGGAAAATTTAAATCTTTTGCTGAAAGAAATCCTAGAGGGATTCATACGCAAGAAGAAAATACTCCCTCAAGAAATTTAGGCAGTCAATTTCCTGTTGAGTATTTTTTAGATGTAAAAGCTGATGCCTCTTCATTAGTAGTTCTTTCTAACACTCCAGATCACCACATAGCAGGATGTCTAAATGTAAAATTTAGTTTGTTGAAAGACAAAGGTCCTAAGCTTACATTTAATTATCTTTTTAATAACCATGATAATAAATCTCAAAGCGGAAAAGTAAATGTTTCCAGCTATGATGTGGAGATTTCTGGGGACTCTATACCGCAAACACTACAGGAATTAATTCCAGACCTAACTCCCTGTGATACTCCTCTTTTAGCCCCAGAATATTATTTAACTTATTTAGATTTCATAGTTCAAAAACTAGAATCATAATTAAGAAAATCTAGCTATTCTGACGTCTATATGTCTTCTTATCCAGTGATCAAAAAGAGGAGTTGATGACTGAATCTCTTTATCATTATCTGAAAGTATAATTGCTGTACCTTCTCTAGATGGTGGAATCCATAGATTGTTAGAAATAGATTTTCCTGCATATTGATATTTGCTAGATTGTTCAGTACTTCTTCTGGCTTTAGCCACATGTCCGAGTAGATTTAAATTTAAAATAAAATCTACTAAATGTGTTCTTTCTCCAAACTCATCACTTATTTTTTCTGAACTTAATAACCTGCTTATTTCTTTAGGATTAAGCGATAAAGGTTCGATTATCTCTCCCCTATAGTAAAAATGTAAATGCTGAGCTTGCCTTTTAGATAAATTCTTCTTAAGTATAGAAATTAATTTTTCAATGTTTGGAGATATTCTTCCACCAGAATTATTTATTAACCATTCAATGTCTACTATATAGTGATAAGGAGCAGGGTCATTTGATTCTCTGCTTTCTTTAACAACATAATCGTCAGTTTTTCCATATACTTTCCAGTTTATTTGTCTTACATCATCACCGGCAACATATTCTCTGTGAGTATGAAATTCTCCAGAGTTACTTTTTCCATATATTTTTGATGGACCTGTTCTTCTTATAAAACTAACATGTCCATTTTTAAAAATAGGCTCTTCAGAATAAATTTTTCCTTGAATTGGTGCAGAAGCAATTCTACAGGCTTCTTCAAAATAAGGACCACTTTCTGAAAGGAAATTAATAACATCAGCTTGTTTTAATTCTTTTATACTCTCAACTAACCTTTCAACCCAGTAAGATTTAGTTTTAACAGAAGAAATTTTACTTAAGATGTTTAAACCCTTATTTTTAGGTGTATATGAAGGTTCAGGATCTTCTATTTCACGCTCTATACTTGAAATCTCAGACTTAATATGACCGGTATTTGGAATAGGTGGTATTTTCATAAGCGTGGGAAGAATCTCTACTAGAGTTTTGCTAATTCCACTCAGGTCAAATTTTTTGCTAGGCTTACTTACTTTAGGTTCAGAATGAGTAATGGGTAAGCCTCTTGAAACCCTTAAAGCAAGAATTAAAACTTCTCTGTCGTTGAGAGTACTAAGCTCATTTCTTAACTCATGAAAATAAAGTTCTTTGGAATTTCTGGGAATTAATAGTTCTCTTACTTTTTTAGCTTTTTCCGATGGGGTTAAATTATTATTTTTTAAAAGTGAAGCCAATTCTTCTTTTAGATTACTAAAATCATCTCTCTTTTGTAACATGTTATTTATGATGTTAAATCTATATTGCGTGCTTTGAGAGATAGTTTTTTCATATAAAAAGGAATGAACTCTTTCTGTAGTAATACAGCAATGACTTAAAATTAGCTCTTTAGCCCCAGGAATCTTTTCAAACAAGGATTTTAAAATTTTAGCTTTCTCTCCTTTAATCTCCCACTCACAGCCAAAAAGATCTAATAACTCTTTATGCTCATCATTGGAAGATAAAACCTCAAGAATAACGTCTTTAGGTAAATCTTCTAAAGAAAAAGATATTTCTCTTCTCTCTATTTTAGGTTTTAATTTACTATTCCAGATCTCTTCTTCAGAAGTAGGAGGTTTTTCTATCTCAAGCCCAAAATACTTTATAAAGTAAAGAGCATTTTTTAGTTCTGGACTTTCTAACTCTGATAAGCCACGATCTAAAGCTAAACAAGGTCTTGATAAATCAAGAGACCCATCTTCATTAAAACAAGCAAGCCTGTCTCTATTTCTGTAAAAGCGTTCTTTTTCTTGAGAGCTTGCATTTCTCCAGAAAGTAGGAGGAGTTAGAAAATCTTTTTCTAATATTCTTTCAGCTTCTTCTTTTGAAATATATTCTTTTAAAGAAATCCCTAAATCTTCAAAATTAGAGATTAGAGTTTTTATATCACTATGGAAAGACCAGTGATATTGTTCAGTTTCAAAATCATGAGAAGTTATTTCAAACATATCATCCTGATAAACAATCTTTTCTTCAATTAGATTGTTAAAAGGAACAGATTCCTTAGTAATAGATCTCCCATGACTTCGATTACCTGCCAAGTCTACAATTTGACTTTTAAACAATCCTTTTTTACACCTTTCGCCTATACATCTTTTTAAGAGTTCGGAGGGAATAATCCTCCCATCTCTTTCTTCTGTATATTTTTTAAAGCTTTCATTCTTAGATAGCGCTTTTAAAAGGTTTTCCATAGGAGTTTTATCTTTCTCCCGAGCTAATTCTATAAACAGATTTATTATATGTTTTTCCTGATTAGGTATAGTTTCTAAAAGTTTTAAATAATTTCCTAAAGCCATTTCGTCATTACTTTTTGAAGTGGTAGAAATTCTTGTTTGTAGATGAAAGATGTGATTATTTTCGTAATATATCTTATCTTTCAGAGAGAGTAATATTTCTGATATCTTCTTCTCATTACCATTAGAGGTATCAAATGCAAGTAAGTTAAAGGATATTTCTTTAGCTTCTGAAAGAGAAATCTCAGATAATTTTTCAGGATCTACTAAATTAAAAAGAATCTCTCCATAAGTCCTACAAAAAGACCAATCATGACTATGTTCTTTAATTAGCCTTAGTATTTGAACAGAACTAGCAGAAGCTTCTAAGCTTGATAAATGCTTTTTAGTGATACCGATAATATCTTTATTGTTTATCTCTCTTAAAAATCTGGCTAGTTCTAGAGGGATTTCACCTGTTTTTTGTAAGCTTCTAATGTAATTCGATAAATACTTTTTTTTAGAATCAATTGCTAAAGAAAGTTCAACTATTTCTTTAATATTATTATTCCCTAATATTGTATCCCAGGATTTTAAAAGCTTCTCTAACTCAAGAGCAGTTTTATATGCATCAAAATGAACATCTGATTTATGGCTACTTCTATCTTCTCTTCTTATGTCTTCATATTCTCTTCTTAGAGTTTCAGCGTACTCTCCTGTTCCTATAGATTCTAATGGACTTCTCTCGCTTTCTTCTCTTTTCTTTTTCCATGATGGTGAATGAGCTTTTAAGGTTCTGTCTATTTCACTTTCTGAGCCATTTTCTATAACAGGGACTACTAGTGGTAAATCTCTTTCTACTTTTTCAGAATCTAGAACATGATCTTTGCTATTAATTAATGTAGACTCGAATTCCTTAGGAACTCCATGTTCATCGAAGAAAATTAGTTTTGCATGTCCTGTATCTGCCTGAAATGCATATCTTCCATCCTCAGCTTTTCCTACTACAAAACCACCTCCTATTAAAGCAGGGATTCCATAACCTCTTACTTTATTACACAAAATAAGAGAGTCATCTACACAGTGTCCTATATATCCTATAGCTTCCTGAACTTCAAAATAATTCTCTGCCCTTCTCGTAATTTCTTGAATAGAAGGATCCATACTATAAACTGGATTTGAATCAGATAAATGTGCAGAAAGTATCCCTATAAAAGCTTCTCTGGATTTACAGCTTTTAAGTGCTGACTGTAAAAGAGAACTTACTTGACTTTGATTTTTTACAGGGAAATGTAAAAGCCATTCTTTAGGAATATCTTCAATCTTGGATTCACTTTTAACTAGTCTGTATTTAACCTTTTTAATGTTTGGATTTAAGTTCTTTAAAATAGTTACTCCTAAATCATTCTGATAAGCTTCTACTTCTTTTCCATCACTGCCCTCGAAAGATATAGCTACTGCTCTATAGCCTATTTTAGTAGGGAGTATGACACAGCTATCTGACCCATTGCCAGTTATTTCTATAGGTAGTTCAATATCTATTTCTCCACTTTGTCTTTTTCCTAAAGTACTTAAATCATGTAAGTCAACTCTTTTTTTACCAGGCTGAAAAAATCTTTGACCACCTCTTATATTTACTGGAGAATTAATTGTAGAAATATAAAAACCATTTCCTTCATCTTCATCTTTATCGATCGTCCCTATAAATTTCTTTTCAGTAGGAAACGTTATTACTTTTAAGTCTTTTATTCCTTCTTCTTCCTCGAGTTTTAAAGAACCATCTATACTATGAAATGGTTCGCTTTGTAATCTTTCAATAGCTCTTATTTCTCCAGCATGAACAGGACTCTCTTGTGGACTAGAAGAATGTTGTTGATCAGCAGTTCTTTTTATTGCTTCACTAATTCTACAGTGTCTTTGAAATACGTCTTGTTCATTAAGCCACGTGAAAACTCTTTCAGAATAATCTTTAAAATTGTATAAGTATGCTTTTATTAATTCTTCACTTTCATTTGATTCATTAACTCTATGTAGTTTTTCAGTAAAGTTACCAGCAGTAAAAAGTTCTTCGATAAATTGGTCTATTACAGCAGATTCTTCATCACTAACTTTTACTTTTGATTTTAATTCAATTAATCCAAGAGCAATCGTTGTTACTTTATTTTTAAAGGCTTCTTCCTGATTTGCAAAAGATTGATTTGTTTTATCACCTAAGATAGTTAAAAATTGATTTAAAACTGGAATTGAACTTTGGTATACACTTTCAATATTTTCTGTCCTTGCTCTAATAACATTAATATCACTTTCATAAGGTTTCGAACCATAGCTGATTTCTTCCATAGGAGGAGTTGAGCCGGCTTGAATATTTGGCCGTGCTGGAGCAATGTTTATTCTCGAAACAGGTAATCCGTTTAGTGTCATAAATATCTCTAGAACCCTGTAAATTTAAAAAGGATTCTAATCTGGGAAATTTAGTTTTTAGAACTTTTCTTAGAAAGAATTAAGCTTTTTAGTTAGCTTTTTACTCTTTTTTAACCTCTTCTTAAACTTACTATCATTTTTATGCTTTTTCCTATATTCAGAAGGAGTTTCTAAAATATATTCATTTTTACTCCATACTCCAAGCATATTAGCTCTGGCATATACCTGAGCTTTTTTTAGCCCCTCAATATATTTAATATTTGGCGGGTAACTATATAAAAGTGCATAACCATTTTTAACTAAATCCTCATTAATAAATCTCTTTTTGTCTAGAGCTCCACCCAGAAAAACATATCCTAAAGTTCTTTCATACTTATCTTTTTCTTGTACATCAGTTTCAATGCAAACTTTTTTGCTCAGTAACAACATTGTTAAATATTGTTTTCCAAGCATTCCAAACTCATTTTGATCTTTTTCAAAAGCATCTATTCCAAGGAGTCTAATTTTTTCATATCTGGTGTTTTTATTGTGATTAATGGGAATTATGCTTATTGTGTCACCATCAAAAACCTCCTTAACGAAATATTCTTTATTATCATTGCTACAATTCTTTGAAAATTTATATTCCGGTTTATAATTTGATTCAGGAGCCAAAGAATAAGCACTAATACTACAGCGTTGAAAGATAGAGAGCAGAAAAAAAATGAAAAAGACTTTTTTAATTTTACTTTTAATTTCCATAGTTTTTTTAATAGGAAGTAAAGCCATATCCATTATTATGTCAGATGAAAATAAAGATGGTTTTCGTAATACACCTGTCTATGTCCCAGTGAAAGCTGTAATGTTGGGTGATATAAAAATAGAAATTATTAACCCAAAAGTCAATTTAGGGAAAAAACTTTTTTTTGATCCTATACTTTCAAAAAATGGAAAATTGAGTTGTGCTAGTTGCCATAAACCAGAACATGGTTTTGCAGATGATAAACCGGTTTCTTTAGGTATCAATGATCAAAATGGTGATAGAAATACTCCTACTATTTATAATACAAAATACTTGAAGCTATTATTCTGGGATGGGCGTGCTATGAGTCTTGAAGAACAGGCTCTTGGACCGATTCAAAATCCTGTTGAAATGGGAGAAACCATAAAAAATGTTTTAATTAAATTAAATGCTAATGAAGAATATAAAAAGCAATTTGAATCAGCATATGGACCAGGTCCTATTACTGAAGAAAAATTAGCAAGCGCAATTGCAGAATTTGAGAGAACACAAATATCTATAGATTCAAACTATGACAGATATATTTCGGGAGATTTAATGGCTTTAACCCCTTCTGCTAAAAGAGGGCTAGATTTGTTTAAAGGAAAAGCCATGTGTATAGCCTGTCATAAAGGTCAGGATTTTACAGATGGAGATTTTCATAATATTGGTCTTCCTATTACTAATGATGTTGGAAGATCAAAAATCTCAGTTTCTGGAAAAGATACAAGAAAATTCAAAACACCTACACTTAGAGAAATTGCAATCACTGCTCCCTATTTTCATAATGGAATGTTTGAGACTTTAGAACAAGTAATCGCTTATTATAATGCTGGTGGTGGAGAGGATACATATAAGGATCCTTTAAAACAACCTCTTAATTTAAATGAAGAAGAACAAAAAGATTTAGTGGAATTCTTAAAATCGCTTACTGGAAGACAAGAAAAGGTTCTTCCACCGAAATAAACTCTAAGTAAAGACGTTCTTTTATTTTAGACTCTAAGGATATAATAGGTCTGATGATAGAAAATAAAAAACTTGCAATAATAGCTGGAAGTGGAGAGCTTCCTGTAGAAGTTGCGAAGTCAGCTAGGGAAGAAGGTTATAAAACCTACGGGGTGGCTGTTACAGATGATGCTGAATATAGACTAGGTGGAATTTGTGATAAAGTTGAAAAATTTTCTCCAGGACAAGTTTCTAAAATTTTAGAAGCAGTAAAAACTGAGATGATAAAAAATGTAGTTTTTATCGGAAAAGTACCAAAACTAGACTTACTTAGAAATGCTTATAAATTTGACTGGACTGCTATTAGTCTAATTAGTAAGATGTCTAATTTGAATGATGATACGATTCATTTTGCTTTGATTGATTTTTTAAAAAAATATGATTTAGAAATTCTTCCTCAAACAAAATTTTTACAACACCTTTTAATTGAAAAAGAAGTTTTAAGTAAAAGAAAACCTACGATGGAAGAAAGAATTGATATAGAGTTTGGTTTTGATATAGCAAAAAAAGTAGGAAGTCTGGATATAGGACAAACAGTAGTAGTAAAAAATAAAATGATATTAGCCATAGAAGCTATAGAAGGAACTGATGAAGCGATAAAAAGAGGATGTCAGCTTGCTAAAGGTGAAGTGGTAGTGGTAAAAGTTACAAGACCGAACCAGGATGAAAGATTTGACCTCCCTGCTATAGGAGAGAGAACAGTAGAGGTATTAGCAAAAAATGGTGGTGGTATTTTAGCTTTTGAAGCAAAAAAAACAATTATTGCAAACAAAGAACTGACTGTAGAAACAGCAAATAAACATAATGTTTGTTTGCTAGCAATTTAAACTTTAACAAATCTAATTACAGTCTATTAAGTCACTTAGATCAATTGTATTATTTGCTTGATTTCTGCAGAAGATTTTCCCGGATTTACATTCAGGAGCATTTTCAGATTTTCTACAACTTGCAGTTAAATTAGAAGGACAGGAAGGATTATTTCCTTTGCAGAAAGGAGTATCTTTTACTTCTGTATTAAAAGGACAATCACAAGAACAATTAACTAAATTATTTCGACAAGATTTAAATCTTCCTCTTTTACATAGAGTATTCTTCTTGCAGGAAGATCGTAGTGGTTCTTTTATTTGTGAGGAATTAGAACAAGAAATTGAATCATAATTTAAGCTTGATGAAATAGAATTTAAACATGTTCCGTTAGATAAATTACCCTTAAATCCAAGGGCAGATCCACATACAGCAGACTCATTTTCATTATTACAAGAAGGAATCCCGCTTTTACATGAGAGCTTATTATTTGAGCATGTTGGAGTTAAATCATCTAAACCTAAAGTAAAGTTTGAATTATTGGAAGCGCTTGATAAACTAACCAGACAAACATCTGCGCTTGGATCTATTGAGGAGCTTGTGCTACATACAGCAGTACATGTCCCTAGATAATTTATACACTTTAAAGAACCTTTTCCGCTAGGACAAGCAGGATTTCCGATTGTGCATTGAGGTTGAGCACCTGTTGCACAGCTATTACAGAAAGGCTTATTTGATGTCGGTGTAGCAGTCGGTGTCGGTGTAGCAGTAGGCGTTGGAGTAGTAGTTGGTGTTGGAGTAGCAGTTGGTGTTGGAGTAGCAGTTGGTGTTGGAGTAGCAGTCGGTGTTGGAGTAGCAGTTGGTGTTGGCGTGGCAGTCGGTGTCGGTGTGTTAGAAACAGGTACACAGGTATCAG
>CAZRTB010000001.1:663849-669507 GCA_964602915.1 uncultured Gammaproteobacteria bacterium
AAGGAGTAGCAGTCGGTGTCGGAGTGGCAGTCGGTGTTGGAGTAGCAGTCGGTGTCGGAGTAGCAGTTGGTGTCGGTGAACAATATGCACACATAGTACATGTTTGAGGGAAATAAGTTTCACCATCCATACAGCTAATTACTACTAAAGGGCAATAAACGCAACCACTAGAATTACCAGATGAACAATCGCATGTACATGAACAGCTTTGGGTAGGATTACCATATGGGTCTACAGCACAAGGAGGACAAAGCAGATTACATCCAGGCAGACATCCATTTTGTGATGTTTTACATTCAGCACAACCAGGAAGAAATCCTGTTCCAGTATTACAGCCGGATAACAATTGACCATTGACATTATTACATTGAGGGAAGCCTACAAAACTACTAATACAGCTAGCAGTTTCACCTGGTGGACAAACCAGATTTTGGCCATTACAAGAAGGTATTGAATCAGCAAAAGAAGGCGCAGTACATTGAATTAGTAAAATGTAAAATGCAAAAAATATACTTATAAGTTTTTTAAATTTCATATTAATAAAAGATGTCGTTAACATGTAAATTTGACCATGACAAAATGACTAACAAGAGAAATTTTATTGTTTTTTAAGGATTTAAATTAAAGTTAAGAAAAGAGGGATATTTATACTGCTGTTTATTTAGTACATTTTGCTTCTTCTGGATAAAAAGCATTTTTATTTAAGCACCCTTGTGTGTCAATATCGTTGATAGTAGTGCATTTTGGTTTTCCTAGGTGGGGGCTAAAAGTACAGGAAGGGGTTCCATCATCACATTTCATTTGTCCGCTAGAACAAAATGGTATAGCACCTGTGATGGTTTCTGGCTTTGGGCTTTTTTTATTACATGTTAAAAGCTCAGGCTTGCACTTAACTGAATTTTCATCACTTTCTTCTCTACAACAGTCAGGACTTCTCATAAATGATCGAAGACAAGTAGGCTTATATGAAGCATCTTTGCATCTAGCCAATCTTCTGTTTTTTGAACATCTAGGCTTTCCTTTTTTACAGAAAAACCCGGGTGGTGATGAGAAGCTTGGAATTGAAGAAAATATGAATAGAAGTACAAGAATAAATTTTATTAAAGTTTTCATTTACTACTTATACTTTTAATTGTATTATAGTTTTCCTTTTTTATCGAGAAGAATGAAGAAGCTATATCTTCTGGAGTTGCAACTACTAAAACAGATTCAATTTTTTCACTTACATTTTCTGGAAGAGTTAATTTAATCCTTAATGTAGTATTTTTCTGAGTTACTGCTCTTCTGGTTACGCCAGCATTTAATGAGCTAGGGAATAAAGTTACTATTGTATTTGGATCTGGAATAGATGGATTTGCTAAGAATTGTGGAATACCATCTTTTGTATAGAATATTTGTCTATTGACAAAATTCTTACCCTTTAAGGTTATAAAGATGTTTTTGCCAGATTTACGAACGGATACTCTGTTAATTTTAATTTTATTAATAACTCTTCTCTTTGGATTTTTAATAGTTTTTACGTCTACATCAACCTGTTCGATAATTCCAACGGTCCCAGTTAAGTTGTCGCCGTTCTTTAAATTTAAAGTTAAATTAGCTTTGCCAAGTGAAATGTTGTCAGGTAATTCAAGGCTTAAAATAAATTTATTTGAGATATTTGTTATATCAGTAAATTTAAAAGGAACATTATTAAATATGTTTCCAGATTTATCAATAATAGCAACCGAGCTTATATCAATTTGATTTTTATTTAAAGTAGTAACTATTTCAAATGAAGGGTTTGAACCAGGGAAGGCAAATCCAATCTGACCAATAAATTCATCAGTAGTTAATATATCAACTATACCTGGCAGTCTAGGAGATGCTGAAATATTGAGTTGTGAAGAGTTTGAAGTGTTTGCTATACAGCTACCCTCAATATAATTATTATTTAGTTTGCAGAGTGGAATCCCAACTAATTCACAGGTGGGAACAGCTCCAGAAGTACAAGAGAATGTAAATCCACTTGGACATTCAGGACCATTTGAACCGCAGAAAGGAGTATTGCCAGAACTTGAAGAAATCCCTCCATTTGAAGTAGATGAAGTGGAAGATGTTGTAGTGTTGTTTCCACTTGAAGAAGAAATTGAGCCAGAAGAAGATGTACTGCTAGTACTTGAAGTAGATGTTGTGGAGCCAGATGATGAAGTGGTTGAACCAGATGAAGATGAGGTCGTTGATCCACTACTAGTGGTTGATCCACTGCTAGTGGTTGAACCAGACGATGAAGATGAAGGAGCAGTGCATGCTATGTTATCAGAACAAATACTAGTGTTAAATGCACAACACCCATTAATACAACAATTAGCACCACACTGGGCAAATGTACATCCTGGAATTATACCTGTAGTTCCAGAAGTAGAACTTCCTGAAGAAGATGAAGTGGTTGATCCGGAAGATGAAGCGCCTGATGATGAAGTAGTAGAACCAGAAGAAGAAGTGGTTGAACCAGAAGAGCTTGGCGAACAAACATTACTTAAACATACAAATCCTGATGAACAATCTGGATCAGTACAGCAATTACCAGTTACACAAACACTACTACAAACTATTTGACCGCTACCACAAATAATGCTTCCTGAAGAAGATGAAGTGGTTGATCCGGAAGATGAAGCGCCTGATGATGAAGTAGTAGAACCAGAAGAAGAAGTGGTTGAACCAGAAGAGCTTGGCGAACAAACATTACTTAAACATACAAATCCTGATGAACAATCTGGATCAGTACAGCAATTACCAGTTACACAAACACTACTACAAACTATTTGACCGCTACCACAAATAATGCTTCCTGAAGAAGATGAAGTGGTTGATCCGGAAGATGAAGTAGTAGAACCTGATGAAGATGAGGTTGTTGATCCACTACTAGTGGTTGATCCACTGCTAGTGGTTGATCCTGATGATGAAGTAGTTGAACTACAAACAAAAGCAGAAGAGTGGAACATTGAGAACTCACTATTATAATTTTGATTTATATCACTAGATGATAAATATAAATTATAGATTCTTGCAATTGAAATTGAACCATCAAATATTTCATTTGCTGTAGAATTAACTTCAGAACCTAATCTAACATTATGGTTATTGCTAACTGGAGCGCCATTTCCATCGCCAGATAAATAACTGGAACTAACGGGGCATCCATTTACATAAAGAATAGCTGAAGAGCCGGTTCCATAAGTGTAAGTTAAAGCAATATGGTACCAATTGTTATTTTGAATAACATCGGAGTTTGTAATAAAGAAATGGAAGTTGCCACTAAAGTCCTTGTAGAAAAACTCAAGTTTTCCACTGCCTGTACTAGAGCCTAATACATCAAGAACGAAAAGTCTTTCTCCGCCATCTTGACCTTTAGCAATTACGATCTCTCTATTATTACTTAAAATGTTGGTAGGTTTTATCCATCCTTCTAAAGTAATTGAGGTTCCATTTGAGAAATTAAAGTTAGCTTGATTTGCTACATCAACGACATCATCGTTTCCGTCGAAACTTAGTGTGGAAGGATTTGTAATGTTTGTACTACCATTCCATCCTGAGATACCACCGCTACTTGGTAATGTAAAGTTGTTCAATGTTCCATCATCTTGAGGTGAGGCTAAATCTATCCATGAAGTGTCTGTAGTTGATCCAGTTGCTATAGTACCCATTCCATCTAAATTGTATGCATTTAAATGTAGTATAGGTGTTTGTACTAATCCACTTGAAGAAGCACCTGAAGAAGACGAGGTTGAACCTGAAGAAGACGAGGTTGTTGATCCACTACTAGTGGTTGATCCAGAAGATGAAGTAGTAGAGCCAGAAGAGCTTGGCGAACAAACATTACTTAAACATACAAATCCTGATGAACAATCTGGATCAGTACAGCAATTACCAGTTACACAAGCATTACTACAAACTATTTGACCACTTCCACAAATGATACTTCCTGAAGAAGATGAAGTAGTTGAACCTGAAGAAGATGAGGTAGTTGAACCTGAAGAAGATGAAGTGGTTGAACCTGAAGAAGATGAGGTTGTTGAACCAGAAGAAGAAGTAGAACCAGAAGAAGAAGTGGTTGAACCAGATGAAGAAGCGCCTGAAGATGAAGTGGTAGATCCTGATGATGAAGATGATGTATTTTGAATTATTACTCCACCAACGTTACTAGAAGATTGAGTAATAGAACCTAAAGTAGAAACAGCAGTAAATGAGTGATTACCAAGAGCTAAATTGTTGGTGATAACAAACCAGCTACCATCATTAGCAGCCATAGTGCTACCGATAGGAGAAGAAGGACCACTATTAAATGAATCAAGAAGAGTGATAGAGGAATTAGGAGCGGCAGTACCACTTATAGTGATATTTGTATTTGTAGTAGAGAAATTATTAGAAGGAGAAGTAATAACAGGCATATCTATTCCAATAATTCCATTAACGTTACTAGAAGATTGAGTAATAGAACCTAAAGTAGAAACAGCAGTAAATGAGTGATTACCAAGAGCTAAATTGTTGGTGATAACAAACCAGCTACCATCATTAGCAGCCATAGTGCTACCGATAGGAGAAGAAGGACCACTATTAAATGAATCAAGAAGAGTGATAGAGGAATTAGGAGCGGCAGTACCACTTATAGTGATATTTGTATTTGTAGTAGAGAAATTATTAGAAGGAGAAGTAATAACAGGCATATCTATTCCAATAATTCCACTTACACTGCTAGAGGACTGAGAGTTACTTCCTACATTAGAGATAGCGGTAAATGAATGAGTGCCGAGAGGTAGTCCAGTTAAAACAGCAAACCAAGTTCCATCATTAGCAGTCATAGTTCCACCAACAGTTGTTACTGGACTTGCATTGATTGAATCAAGAATGGTGATGTTTGAGTTTGGAGCGGCAGTGCCAGAAATAATTATATTTGTGTTATTACTCATAAATCCGTTAATCGGAGAGAGAATAACAGGAACTTCTAAGCTAATAGTTCCATTTACCAATGTAGAAGATTGAGTTACTGAACCGATTGAAGAGACTGCAAAAATGCTATATGAACCATAAGCTAAGTTAGTAGCGACGATAGACCAGTTTCCACTTCCATCAGTAGTTGTTATTCCAAGAGTATCGAAAGTAAAACTACTGTTGATATTTATTACTTGAATATTAGAGTTTGGAGTAGCCGTACCCATAATGATAAGGTTTGTATTAGTAGTCATGAAATTATTAGCAGGGGAAGTAATAATAGGAGCTTGAATTGAACATTGATTACCTAAACAACTAAGGCCACTTGAACACTGTGAATTATCACAGCAATTACCAGTTACGCAAGAATTACTACAAACAATTTGACCGCTACCACAAATAATGCTACCTGAAGAAGATGAGGTGGTTGAACCCGATGATGAAGTGGTGGATCCTGATGAAGAAGCACCTGAAGATGAGGTTGTTGAACCTGAAGAAGATGAAGTGGTTGAACCTGAAGAAGAAGAAGTAGTAGAACCAGAAGAAGAAGTAGTAGAACCAGAAGAAGAAGTGGTTGAACCAGATGAAGAAGCGCCTGAAGATGAAGTAGTTGATCCACCAGAAGATGAAGCCCCAGAAGATGAGGTGGTTGAACCGGAAGATGAAGAAGTAGTTGATCCACCAGAAGAT
>CAZRTB010000002.1:0-318678 GCA_964602915.1 uncultured Gammaproteobacteria bacterium
GCACCAGGAGATTCATTAGAAATATTTACTAAACTATTTGAACCGTTAGTCCCGTTTGTACCATTAGAACCAGCGGCACCAGTAGCTCCTGTAGCGCCAGTTGCTCCTGTAGCACCAGTAGCGCCAGTAGCTCCAACAGCACCATTACAAACATAATTAGTAGCAGAGATTTCACCAGCGTCTAAAGTAGAGTTGTTATTAGAATCAATACCAGATTCGATTTTCTTCCCGCCAGTAGTACAGTTAGCACCAGGAGATTCATTAGAAACCATTACCAAACTATTTGAACCATTAGAACCAGCGGCACCAGTAGCTCCGGTAGCACCAGTAGCTCCGGTAGCTCCGGTAGCGCCAGTGCAAACATAATTAGTTGCTACGACTTCACCTGCTTCTAAGGTCCCATTATCATTTGAATCTAAACCAGTCTCGACTTTTTTACCGCCTGTAGCGCAGTTTGAACCTGCACCTTCTACAGAAACGTTAATTAAACTCTTTGTACCATTAGTACCATTAGTACCGCTCATTCCATCGGCACCCTGACCGTTTATTCCATTAAATCCAGCTGGAATTCCAAAAGTAATATTACACTGTGTAGGATCAATACTTACAACAGCATCACTACCAGCCATAAGAGTATTTGTAACAATCATAATTTGAGCAGTAGGATCATTACACAACCCTTTACCATCTAAACCATTTGCGCCTGCTGCCCCTGTGGCACCAGTAGCACCGGTAGCACCATCCATGCCGTTAGCTGGACCTACATATAAACCACTTAATAAAGTTACCTGACTCCCTAATAGTGGACTAAAAGCAGTTATGTTATGAAACCCTGCTTTTGCATCTTCATGTACAAAAACAGTAATTTTTAAAGTTTCATTATCTAATGCTTCAGTATCTATTACTTCTATATCATTACTTATAGAAACTTCAGTAAGCGAATCTAGCCCTTTACCATTGATTGTAATATTAACTTCTTTTCCAAAGTCTACAATTCCTGGTGTTATTGAATCAATTCTAAAATCAGGCTTAGTAACAATTATTGTTTCAGCTGTTTTATTACTATCAACAGTTGCTTTTAAAATATAAGTTCCAGAAATTGTGGGTCTAACTAATATCTTAAAAACTTTAAAATCAATTGCTTTGATAATTAAACTTTGATTTTCAAGTTTGTTTGTATTAAATATGGCAATGTTGGTTTTCTTTTGTGACTTTAAATCTTTTAACTCTTCACTAGCATGTCTTGGTCTCTCAGATTTTATAACTTTAATCCCATCTAAAAGAGCTTTTTTATTATCTACTCCAAATGGTGCTGAGTCGGCATTTATAACTTCAACTTTAACTATTCTTGAGTTTGGTTCAAGAATTAAGTCTACAGTAGCTTTTTGATTTAACTCCAGGTTATTTCTATCATATCTAAATGCAGGTAG
Organism: uncultured Gammaproteobacteria bacterium; assembly: GCA_964602915.1. Classification (GTDB taxonomy): domain Bacteria; phylum Cyanobacteriota; class Vampirovibrionia; order 2-02-FULL-35-15; family 2-02-FULL-35-15; genus CAZRTB01. The sequence continues at coordinate 1,431 of CAZRTB010000002.1, forward strand.
TATTTCTGAGGCTAACTTTTCTTTGGCCAGTACAGTTCTTACTTTTTCAGCATTTAAGAACATTGCGTGAGAAGGTAATGAACACAAGACCGTGGCCATAGAAAAAAATATCGACAATTTCTTTTTTAAGTCAGAACTCATTTTTGCTACCTCAAAATCTATCTTCTTACTGTTTAATAACGTTCCCATTTGCTAACCTATTCTCTTGTGATTTAGCTCATACATCAGGGGTAATTTAGTAAATCTGTCTGGGGTTAACGAGGATATTTTCTTATTTTCAGGAGTACTCCCTAAATATATTTACTTAAAGTTAAGATCGGGTTATTAAAAATATATTCCTAAATACTGGTAATAAAAAAAGTTCTTCGTAATATAATCACTGTTAGAGATTTTTAAAAGGTAGTCTTATAAACATGAAAAAATTTAAACGATGCTTATTATTTCTAGTTCTGTTTTGTTCAATCTTTTTCCCTATTAATTCTTTCGCTGAAGAAAATCCACTTGAAGTTATAAGTGATAAGGATGTTTGTGAAACTGATAAAGATAAATATTTTTGGGTTATATATGATAATGTTTGTCCATATTGCAAAGAGTCAAAAGAACATATAAAAGCACTAGACTGGCAAGGACAATTTAAATTTTTATCATTTAGAGATCCACTAACATATAAGATGTTTCCGAATCTAAAAAAAGAAGAATGTGAAAAAGATGTTCACATGGTTACTCCAAAAGGAGAAGTGGTTGTAGGCTATGAAGTCTTTAGAACCGTGATTGATAATCTTGCGGCAACAAAGCTTTTAAACCCGTTATTTAAAAATAATTTCGCAGAAAAAAAACTTCAGGAAATTTATGAAAAGAAAGTTAAAGAAAGAAGTTGTTACTATAATATGAACGATACTTGCCCATTAAAGAAGAAAATATAGGTATTTTGATTAAGTAAAGACTAAATTGAGAATTAATTATTGTATTGTGGTATAATTGTAATGTCCGTAGTTTAGGGTATTTGAGTTATTGAAGAGTGTTAAGTTCTGGTTCTTTCGATCTGTGCTTTATCCTCTTTTGTTAATGATCAAGTACATGTTATATGAAAGAGGATATAAATGGAAAAGAAAATATTTGTTGGTAACTTATCATTTCAGGTAAATGATTTTGAGCTTGAAGATCTTTTTAAGCAATATGGAGAAGTTGAATCTGCAAAAGTAGTTGTAGACAGAATGACAGGACGCTCAAGAGGTTTTGGTTTCGTAGAAATGAAGACAGAAGACTCAGCTAAACAAGCTGTTGAAGCTTTAAATGGCGCTGATTTAAAAGGAAGACCTGTAAATGTAAGCTTTGCTAGAAAGCAAGAAGGCGCAGCAGGCGGAGGCCGTTCCGGTGGTGGTGGTTTCAAAAGAAGAAGCTTTGACTAATATTCTTTTGCTCTCAAAATATATATGTAAATTAACCCCTGTTATATACAGACAGGGGTCTTTACTTTCTTGTTAAAAAAAAACTATTAATGTAAAATTCTTATGAGAGTCTTATGAGAGGAATAATGAAGAAAATGCCCACCCCAACTTTAGAAAAGAAAAAAGAAGAATTTGAGTTTAAACAACAAGAAGGTCTGCAAATCATATCTAAGAGTCAATATCGCTCTGAAATTAGAAAATTCTTAAAAGAAGACTGCTTTAAGCCAGATAATTTACATGTGCTTCATTATATTGCTTCATTCGCTGTTTTTTTTGCAGGAATGTACTCAATTTTAAATTTTCAGCTAGTTTTGCCTGTAAAACTTTTAATTTCTATCGTTATGGGTATATCACTGGCTTCGCTTACATTTTTTCTTCATGATTTACAACATGGTTCAATAGTAAAATCAAGGATTCTTTCATATCCATTAGCGATATCTGTAGGAATCTTTAATTTCTTTCCCCCCTTGTTTTGGCAGAGAGTTCATAACCTTCACCATGCAAGAACAGGTGATATTGATGATCCAGATCGTAGTTATATAAAATCAGAACAACCAAAAACCTTTGTTGAGAAATTTATTTATAGGACAAGAATTTCTTCTGAATCGATTTTTCCTATAATTAGTTTATTTTTAATTTCTACAGGGTTTTTCTGGTATTTCATGGGCACTTTCTCTGGTATTTTTAAAAAGAATTTAGATGTTACAGCTATTGATTCAGTAAAGTATCATAGAATAAGTGGACTATTTAAAGGTAAATTCCTTTATTTTGTTTTTCTTGAATTAATAGCAATATTCTCATTTCAAGCATTTCTATTTTTCGGACTTGCTTCAAGCAATATCTTAAATTATTTGATGATATCAATTATTCCGGTTGGAATAGCGCATTTTACAGCGATGTCATATATCCACACTAACCACTTCCTCTCACCTCTAACTGGTGATGTTGATGATCCTTTGTTAAACTCACTCTCATTAGATGATTTTAAAATCTCTGATAAAGTATTCTCTAATTTTTCTTATCATGTAGAACATCATTTGTTTCCAGCAATGGCTTCAAAACATTATCCTAAAGTTAGAAAAGTGCTTTTAAAACTTTACCCAGACAGATTCCAGTTAATGCCTACGGTAGAAGCTATAAAACATCTTTTTAAAACACCTAGAATTTATGCAGATTCTACAAGTTTAACTTCACTTAGTGGTGAAAAGACTCACTGCTTACTACCTTCAAGAAAATAAGTACGTTAAGTTATAACTATAAAGAAAATTTCTTGTGGACAAATTCTATTTCTTCCCATATGGATTTCATCGAGAACTGTCTTTCAACTACTAGTACAATACTTGCTATAGGTAGAATTATTACACCAACAATGCCACTTATTAGAGTAAGAGTAGCTAAATCAGCCTTGGCAATTTGATCAATAGACATAAATAAAGTAGTTATTGCAAATGAGCTAATTGCAACGTAAAACATTGTAAGGGCAGTTTCAAGAAGTTTAATCCTAGGTCCAATTTTTTCAAGCTGATTAAAGATTTGCTCTTGCTCATCTTTATCGCTTATACCTTTAACTGTTTCACAAAGTCCTCTGCAAATATCAACGACTCTAATTAATCTTGTTGATGTAGAACTAATTAAATTTCCACAGGCAGAAATTAAAATTGCCATGGTAACTAAAGATGTAAATAATGCGGCTTCGCTGTTCATTTTTATACTTCAGACAAGCTGAAGTTTCTTTCTTCTTTCTTATTTTACCTTACCGGATTTGGTGAATGAATCACACAAATCCTTTTAGGTTGGAATGCGTGAGATTTTTCTTATCTTATTACTACAGTTTCAGAGAGTCCTTACCAGGGCAAGGCTGAAGTTTCTTTCTTCTTCCATTTCCTTCTTCTCGCTACTCAGAATTGGTAATTTATTTACTAAATCCTTTTAATTATTAGGCGAGAGATTCAAAACAATTTAATTTTATCAATCTAAATTATTGTGAATAAATATAAACTAACTTTCTTAATATTTTAGTTACAAAAAATAAAATACTTATGTAATACTGGCATTTTGAAATGAATTAATTTGTGGTGTTTCTAATCTGTCTGTTTCATCCACTAATGTATATCCTACACCTCTTATTGTCTGGAGTATCTTTGGTCTTCTGGGGTCTTCCTCGAATTTTTTTCTTAGATATCCTATGTGAATATCTACAGTTCTAGTCTCCCCTATATGAGTCCATCCCCAGACATGATTTAAAAGTTCATCCCTAGAAAATACCTTGTTAGGTTTTTGAGCTAATGTATAAAGAAGTTGGAATTCCTTATTAGTAAGCTCTTTTAAGTTACCCTTGTATCTTACTTTTCTTTGCTCAATATCTATCTCTATATCATTTAAACTAATTTTAGTACTCATCTCAGCTTTGTATTTATTGAGCTGAATTTGTATTCTAGCCATGACTTCATTTAGCTGAAGAGGTTTTCTTATATAATCCTGAGCTCCTAAGCCAAGACCAATAACAGCATCGATTTCAGATATTCTTTCAGTAAGAAAAATAATTGGTTTTTTGTAACCATTTGATCTGAGTGTTTTACAAAGTGTAAATCCATCTATTTCAGTAAGATTTGCTTCTAAAATACATAATGAAGGATTCTCTCTTTGGATAATATCAAGAGCATCTCTACCGTTTATAGAACGAGTTATTTTAAATCCACTTTTTTCGAGAGCATAAGCCAACTCGCCAAAAATAGCATTATTTGCATCAGCAATATGAATAGAATTTCCCATAAGTATTATCTTATGTATTATTGTATCATTACTGTTTAAAAAGTCCAGAGAAATTTAATATTTGAAGTAAAGAAAATTTACATTGAATGAAATAAACAAGTTTATAAATCATTTATAGTGGAAAGTTAAGAATAAAGAGTGAAAATAGTTGAATCAAGAAATTAACACTTCAAAATTAAGAATATATTGTTTAACCTTTGCTATTTTAATTGGTTTAATCTACTCATATTCTGCAAGATTTTCTATAACTGCTGATGGAATCTCTTACGTTGATATGGCAGATGAATTCTTACATAAAGATTACAAAGCTTTAGTTAACGGTATTTGGAGCCCGTTATATCCATTCTTAATAAGTCTAGGGTTTTTCTTTTTCAAACCAGATTCATATAATGAATTTCCTGTTGTTCATATAGTTAACTTCTTAATCTATTTATTTGCTCTTTTTTCTTTTGACTTTTTGCTTTCTTCTCTTTTAAGATTTAATGAGAAATCAAATAGTAAAGAGAAAACCTCAGATTTGTTTTTTGTGCCTGATTGGGCATTAACATCTATAGGTTATTCCTTATTTATTCTTTCATCTTTAAATATCATGGGTGTATGGGGAGCAGATCCTGACATATGTTTTTCTGCATTTATATACTTATCAATAGGGATTCTTCTTAGAATATCTTCTGGAGAGAATACTGTTCTTAACTTCATTTTGTTTGGATTGTCTGTAGGATTTGGTTATTTAGCTAAAGCACCAATGCTCCCAATCTCTTTACTCATGACGGTTTTACTATATCATTCATGCAGGTCTGATAAAAATATTCTATTCAAAATTGCTATGTCTGCCTTCATCTTTTTATTAATAGCTTCTCCTTATATTGTTGAGCTATCAAAATATAAAAAACATTTTACTGTAGGAGAAAGTGGAAGGCTAAATTATGCTTGGTATGTGAATAATGTTCCATTGTTTTGTCACTGGCAGGGAGATGTGAAAAATAAACTAACACATCCTACGAAAAAGATTTTAGCTAATCCAGATATTTATGAATTCTCTGAACCTTTATTTGGGACGTACCCACCATGGATAGACCCTTCTTACTGGTACGATGGAGTAACTGTACGTTTTGATTTTATTAGACAAATCTCAGCAATTTCAGCAAACGGTCAAATCCTGTATGAGCTTCTTTTAAAATTGTTGGGGTTTTTAATTGCTGGGATTTTGATTTTACTTTCAATTGCAGACAAAAAACTCTTTTTTAAATACAAACTATTACTATTTCCTTCTGTCTTTGCATTTATTATGTTTTCACTTGTTCATTTAGAGCCAAGATATATAGGGGCTTTTATTCCTGTTCTTTTTGTAGGATTATTCTCAGTTCCAGCATTTATAAAAAATGAAAAAGTAGAAAAAGCTGTAAATAAAATATTGATAGTAATGCTCTTTATGCTAATGATAACGATAGGGGTAGTAGATGGGAGAGAAATCTCTTCATGGCTTAGGAATGGAAATGAACATATAGAATGGAAAACAGTTTCTGAGTTAAACAAAATAGGCATTTCTCATGGTGATAAAGTCGGGACTATTGGTTATTCTGTTCCTTATTTACCGTATTGGGCAAGACTTGCAAAAGTGAAAATAGTAGCAGAAATTACTGAGAAAGATTCAAATGAATTCTATAAACTAAACAATGAAGAAAAAGATAAGATAATGGATGCTTTTAAACATTGTGGTGTTAAAGCGGTTGTATTAAAGAAGCCACTCTATTACTCTAATTTGACTGATTGGAAAAAAATATCAGATTCAAATATTTACGTTTATTTATTTAAATAGATTTAAATTCATAAAGAGATTCATTGCAAAGGGAATAAAAAAAAGAGCAAAGATGGTGCTTAAAAACACTGCAATTGCGGCTTTCTCAGGTTTTGCTTTCAGTTCTACAGCAAAAGCGACACTATTAGCAGCTAGAGGTACTATTGAGAGTAAGAAAATTATTTTATGTGTAATTTGATCATAGAAATGAAAGTAATAATAGTCGAGGCAAATTAATCCTAAGACAAATAGAGGCCATACTATAAACTTTGCTAAAAAAGTACTAATAATAAATTTCAAATCAAAACTAAAACCTTTAACATCAGCAAGTCCCATTCCAATCAACATCATTCCAAGAATTGTATAGGCTCCTAAAAAATTCTTAGTAAAAGCTGAATAGCTCTCCCCAAATTCTATTCCTGTGTAATTTACTAATACACCAGCCAAAAAAGCATATATAGTAGGAAGTCTAAATAGTCTGTGCAGAGCTTCTTTGCTTGTATGTTGTCCTTTTGCTGTGAGAAAGAATCCAAGAGTATTTTCATAGATTGTGAAACCAAGAATGCCTAAAACCATAAGCCCAATAACACTTTCCCCAAAAAGTTCTATGGCTACTGGGATACCAAAATACCCGGTATTTGCAGTACCAGCACTAAATGCAAGAATATTTTTTGTACTATCTTTAAAGAGTCTTTTGCCGATAAAATAAAACCCAGTCCCGATTATGGAACATAAAACAAAAAAAATGAATGGTAGTGAAAGTAATTCAGGACTTAATTTTATAGAAATAACACTATTAAAAACAACAAAAGGTACAATTGTATAAATTAATATTCCAGCAACAGTTTCTTTTTTTGCATTAAGTTTTTTGCTTGCGATAAATCCGATTAATATCAAAACATATAGAGGAATGATCTTTATTATTAAATTAAAAAATAAACTCATGTGATTATAGTGAGGCTGTACCTTTAACAGTAAGTATTATAAATATCTGAACGATTATACCCGCTAGACATAGAGCTCGAGAAATTTTAGATTTATCTAGGAGTATTGAATATAAAATTGCCCATGGAAAATAACACCATGCTATATACCTAAAATCTATGTAAGATCCATAGACAGGATAATATAACTTTGCACAAAATAAGATGTGTATTAAATAAGTCGTTGCAATTATGAAGATAGCAAATTTGCTTATTCTTGATTTAAATATCTCATTTAATGAAAAGACCCCTAGTAATAAATGAACGATAAAAATAAACCATATAAAAATTACACAAGGTGCTGTAAAAATAAATTCTCCAATAATAGAAGTTACAAAAGCAAATGAAAAATAATTATCTCTTTTGGTCTCGGGATGTGCGGCATGAAACCCAGGGTATGCCCATGGAGAAGAAAGATTTTTCTCAAGGACTTCGCTGGAAAAATTTAAAATCCCGCTTACTGTTTTTATACTTTCTAAGATATTTGTTTTATGAATTATTTTACTTTCAAAACTAGTAGGGAATAATTTCTTTGTGTGGTGATAATTATGCAAAATCATCCAAGGTGTAAAAAAAATAAACGCTATTAAGAATATACTTATAAGTTTAATTCTGTTCACTTCAAATCTTTTATTGAGAATAAAATCTTTTATGCAGAATAGGATAATGACTAAAAAACACCATAGAGAAGTGTATTTGGTATAAAGAGCGCAAATGCAAGTTATAAGTAGTGCAATAGCATCACTGAGTGACCAGGTATTATATAAGCTGTAGCTAAAAACTAATATTGATACTGTAAGTAAAACTAAAAGTGAATCATTGTTGTAAGTAGTAAAAACGAAAATAAATGCTGGAGTCGTTATAGTAAGAAGTAAAGCCAGTATTATTGCACTTTTCTTCAATCCAATCTCAGATAAAGCACCATAAATTAAACTAATAGTAATTGCACCATAAAATACTGATAAAAATCTTACTACTTCAATGTGTAAAAGATTATCACCATTAAAACAGAGCAAAACAAAAAAATTGATTAAAAAATATAAAGGTGGATGATAAGTGACGTAATTGTAGGTAGGGGAGGGAAATGATTTATGATCAAGAATGTATTTGGTGTAGTCAACAAGAGGATTGAAATCATGTGTTCTGAAATAATGAGGGGTATGAAGAATATATAAGGTTGAAAGTATAAGCCAGAACACTATTATCAGTGGAAGAATTAAATTTTCTTCTAACTTAAAGACTGTTTTATTCACATAATAACAATATACTTAAAAAAATATTATTAATATTTTGCAATTTGATTTGTAACAATTTAAAATGGTGGACCCAAACGGGTTCGAACCGTTGACCTCCTCCGTGCAAGGGAGGCGCTCTACCAACTGAGCCATGGGCCCGGAAAGGACTATAGAACCATAAAAACAATGAAACTATAAATCCAGAAGAATATTATATCTTATATTTTCTATATAAGGTATTGCAAAGAATACGATTCCTTACTAAATTACTTAAATACTCTATGGAAACCTTTTACACTATAGATTTCTTCCTCTATCTTAGGGGAAAAAACTAAACATGTTTTTACAACGTTCTTATGTAAAGCTGTAACTAAATCGGTTACTTTTGATAGTTCTTTAACTGATCCATTCTTTTGTTTTACAAAAATTGCTTTACCTGTTTTCTCGCTTGAAATTGAATATGGTTCATATGGTTTATTTGCAGATTTTTCAATTCCTAAATAATAGTCAGGATCAATTTTTTTTCTTTTACAGGTATTTTTTAATGAGGCTAAAATCTCATTAACTTCTGAGGTGCTTATTTCATGTCTAATTTCTAATGATTTAAAAAGTTTTCTGTATATAAATGAATAGGATAAATCTTTTAAAATCCTGTCTTCTGAATTATTTGCCCAGTCTTGAATAGAAGAAATAACAAGAAAATCGTCTACCTGGATAAAATAATTTAAATCAATTTCAGTAATGGATTTATTCTTATAGTTTAACCACTCCATAAAAGGCTTAGAAATGTTTAAAGGCTTAACTTCTTTAGCTCTTTCAATTATTTTTCTGAGGAGAAAATCACAAGCAAGATTTTTTTTATGTTGATAGACTTGTTGATACATGGAGTTTCTGGCATGTAAATAATGAACAATGGTATCTAACCCAATACTCTCTCTTATGACCAGTTTTTTTGTTTTCGAGTCGATTTCAAGAGAATCAATAATTCTATCTGCACCAGTCAAACCATAAGGAACACCTACATAATATGAATCTCTATGTAAGTAGTCTAATCTGTCACAGTCTACATAGCTTGAAATAATTTGTCCAAGATATTTATATGGCTTGTAATTAAAAATATCAATTATTTTTGCAGGAAGATTTTTATCATGACTTTTTAAAATCAAGTTTATTTCAGAATCACCTGAAATAATTCTTTTTGTCCATTCTTCATGATTAAATCCTGTAGGTTTTTCTGAAGTATGACTAAATGGTCCATGTCCGATATCGTGTAAAAGGGCAGAAATTAATATCTCTTTTCTATATTTTTTAATATCAGGATAAGCTTTAGCTAAATGAATTATCATTCTTTTTGCAATTAACATAGCTCCTAAACTATGACCAAATCTGGTATGTTCTGCACCATGAAATGTGTACCAACCAAGACCCATTTGATGGATTCTTTTTAATCTTTGAAACTCTTTACTGTCAATTATTTCAGCCAATAATTTCTCATTGTCATCAGAAAGATTTATTCTTATTGGTCCATGGATAGGATCTAAAAATGTTCTTTGTTTTAATTTCTTAGATTGCATTTGGTCTATATAATAAATCATCTAAAATCTCATCTTTTAAAAGATGTTTCTCAATTAAATCATCAATTCTGCCTTCTGAAAATTTACAGTATGTGGTTCCTTCAGGCCACACCAATAAATTCGGACCTTTACCACAGAGTCCCATACATATAACTCTGGAGGGTCTGTAAGTTTGTTTTAGATTTAGATTTTTTACTTTCTCTTTTAACTTAAGAAAAATTTCCTCTCCACCCTGACCCTTACATGTTTCATGAGTGCAGACAAGAATATGCTTTTTGTATGGAATATTATGTTCCACTATCTTTTTTAACCAGCTTTGATTCTATTAAATTCACGTAGTTTTCTTCTTCCGGATCAGCTACCAAGGTTTCTGTAACTTCTTTAGAGCTCCCATCTATAAAAAGCACTACACCAGTATATCTTTGAGCTTTATAAATATTTTCAAGCCCTAATTCTTTAGCAGTTTTCATAGATCTCATTGATTTAAAAGGATTAGACAAATCATATTTTAAAAACACGATTTCAGGATTATCAGCATACTTAGTTTCAAGCTTTTCTATAATAGGTTTAATAATTTTACATGGCTCACAATGATCATGATGAATGTCTACTACAAGATACTTTGCTGATTTTGCTTTGCTAATAAGCTCCGCTGTTTTTTGTTTTTCTTCAGATGTTTCTACTATTGAACAACCTGTAAGAGTGATAACAGTTATTAATAAGCTAATTAAGATTTGTGTTACTTTTTTCATAGATTCCCCATATTATTTACTATTAAATTAACATGAAATCAAATTAAAAGCTAAAGAATATTAAATTTCTTGCTTGGGAATAAAAAAAACTGCTTTACGTCACAAAATATGGAGAGAATAAATGATTGAAAATATGAGCTTAAATGGTTTTGAGCAAACAATATCAGAATTTATAAAAGAGAGTAAAGGACTTCCAGTTCCTATATTAATACTTTTATCTTTTGGTGGTGGATTGGCGTCTAGCTTAACTCCATGCTGTCTGTCCATGCTTCCTTTAAACTTAAGTTATATAGGCACGTCAAATATTTCTTCAAAATCTGATGCAATCAAAAAAGCTAGTTTATTTGTAATTGGTGCGGCAATAATTTTTAGCTTGCTTGGACTTTTTGCTTCATTTGCAAGTTTTGTATTAATTGAATATAGAGGGTATATTCATACTGCTATAGGAATATTTATTTTACTTATGGCACTTTCTGAAGTTGATATTATTCATATTCCGCTTCCTCAGTTTGTTACTCACGTTCCTAATGCTGGACCATTTGTAGTAGGAATGGCATTTGCTTTAGTTAGCTCACCATGTGCAAGTCCTATCTTATTTGCTATTCTTGCCATGTCTACATCTGCGGGTTCGTTGATAGGTGGATCATTGATAATGATTGCTTATTCTGTTGGATATACAGGGATTATTTTTATAACTAGTGTTTTTGCAGGTATAGCAAAACAATTAGAAAGTTTTAAAAAGCATTCCAGAAGTGTGTCTATAGTAAGTGCTGTAATTCTAGGACTTTTAGGTGGTTATTATTTATATTCAGGAATTATGTGGTTTGTGGGATAAATCTAAACTATAAAATAATATTCTTTTCTTTCAAAAGCTTATTAAATTTCCCTATTTGTTTTCTGAATTCGTCAAATTTATCCTCACTTACATTAAATATTTCACTTAGTGTAATGGTTATAAAATCGTCATTTAAACCTTGTTTATAAGCTTCTATATAAGCTCTGCTTGCTGGTGAAAGAGCAAAAAATTTTGCTTCTTTCGTTTTTAAATCTCTGTATATTAAGATGTTAGTTTTTTTTGGAGCCACCTTTTTTATTTTATTAGTACTTTTTATTTCTTCTATTATTTCTGGAATATCATAGTAAAAATCACAGATTTCATGAATAGGATTTAATTCCCCCTTTCGAAAATCTCCTGCTATATCTCTTTCTACTATTTCTAATTCTAACCACTCATATAAAGCCAGTTCATATATAAAAGGATATTTTGTTATTATTGATTTTTGCTTTGACAAATACTCTGGAAAATTCTCTGCTACTTTATTTAGAATTGGAGATCTTGGTGGATATTTTTCAATGTAATCTTTCAGTAAATGTCCCCAATTTTTTTTTAATAAAATATAAGTATATGGATAGATCTTTGTAATTAACTGATCAAAAGAATTCCACACTAACTCTCTGTAGACTTCTAATCTTTTAATGGCTTTTTGAGGAAGTTTTTTAGCGGACTTATCTTTTGTTCTTTTTTTCCATTTTGATTCAAATAAGATAAGATCTTTAACAGTTTTTAAGGTTTGTTTTAGATCGTTTTTCATTTTGTTTCTACTGCACGTCATTACGAGGAATGTTAGCGACGAAGTAATCTCCTTTCTTTGACTAGACTGCCCCGCCTTACTTTGTTAGCTATATCCCTTATCATTTTAATCTCATCTAACAATTCAGAAAAATCAGGAAAGTTAAAATCTCTTTCTAAAAGAATAGCTTTAGGCTCACATCTTTTTATTAGCTCATCAAACAAATCATAAACATTTTTTATTATTTCTGCTCCATGTGTATCTATAATAATTTTTCCTGTATTTAAGTGACCTGCTATATGTACCTGAACCACTCTTTCTAGTGGAAGACTATCTAAAAACTTTATAGGATTATAATCATGATTTTTACTGTTGACATATACATTATTAATATCGAGTAAAAGCCCACAGTCTGCTTTTTCTAAAATCTCAGATATAAAATCTTCTTCACTCATTTCATTATCTAAAACCATATAGTAAGAAGGATTCTCTATTAAAAAAGGGATTTGAAATATATCCTGAATTCTTTTTATTCTGTCAGCTACATGTTTTGCTACTGATTTTTTATATGGAAGAGGAATTAGGTCATGGATATAAGTCTTGTCTACATAATTAAAACAAAGATGATCGCTATACCAAGGAGGATTAATTATTGAAAAAAGCTTTTTAATGTTTTTAATTAATTCATTATCAAAAGGATCTGTCCCACCTATAGATAGATTTAATCCATGTGGGATTATCGGGAAATGCTTTTTAGCTGTTAAAAGTCTTTCATATCCAGCTCCGCCTCTGCAGATGTAGTTTTCTGGGGCAATTTCAAGCCAGTCAATTTTATTTTTATTTGCAATAATATCATCAAAAATATCTCTTCTAAGTCCAAGTCCAACCCCATAATTTTTTAACTTTTTTAGTTTGTTATTCATCTATTTATATAAACGCTTTTTAGTATAAAGTATTCATTTATATAGTATATCGTGAACTCTTTCGAAAAAGTATCATCCTGAACGGTTTGGCTTCTTTGTCATTTTGAGGATTCAGGATCATATGAGAGAGTCTAGCTCTTGCCATGGAATAGCGTAAATATTTTCATCTAGTTTAATTCTTCTCTGGCACTGACAGATAATATAGCCACATTTTGAGTTCTTATATTCAGATAAAAAAACTTTTAAATGTTTAACATCATTTTTTTTAGGAAGATTAGTCCATTTTACTTCTATCGGTATAAATAAATTCCCAGTATCTAAAACCCAGTCAACTTCAGGACCGTCAGGATCTCTCCAGAATTTAAGTTTAATTTTTTTATGAAGATTTCTAGTAAGTCTTATAAATTCTAATCCTATAAACTGTTCGAATAACTTGCCAAGACTTTCTTTGGATGGTTTGACTCCTTCCCTGGCGGAAACTCTTCTTACGCCCATATCAAAAAATAAATATTTATCTGATCTTGTAAGTTTTTTTCTAGTTTTACTCTCAGAAATAGATTCAATTCTTTCAATAATTAAACAGTCTTCAAGTATCTGATAATAGGAGGCTATGGTAGAGTGAGAAACTCCTATTTCCTGAGATAGTTTTCTTAGATTAATAATACTGCCAGATTCAGAGGCTGAAAGTTCTAAAAATCTGGCAAATGGTCCTATATTTCTAATTAAGGCTTCTGATCTTACTTCTTCTTCAAGGTAGGTAGTAACGTAGGCTTCTAAGTCCCTTTCTTTATCATTTTTATTTTTTACTGAATAAATGCCAGGTAAAGAACCGTACATAATAAAATCAGAAATATTTTTCTCAGAAAGCTCTTTAAAATTAAAGGGATCTAACTTAAAAGACACTACTCTTCCAGGGAGTAAATTTACATCTCCCCATCTTCTCAATTTCCTGGCAGATGAGCCAGTGAGAATAAAATTTGCTAGTGAGTTATCAATAGCATACTGAACAACATCAAGAATATCTGGCACTTTTTGAACCTCATCTAGTACTACTGTAGGCATTTTCTTTTTTAATCCCTGAATTTCTCCTAGTAGTAGCTCTGGAGATCTTTCATAAGACTGTCTAACACTAGGAATAATCATACTTATAAACAGATCAAGCTCTAATCGTTTTATAAGAGTAGTTTTTCCTGTTTGTCTGGGCCCAAGAAGAAGCACACTTTTATTCCTTTTGATGGCTTTGTGAATCTCTGTCTCGACTTGTCTATGAATGTACCGCATGATGTCTATTTTCGCCGAAAATGGATTGTATGTCAACCATTATGAAGACAAGTGTACTTGCAAATACAGTAAATAATGTCATCCTGAACGGTTTGGCTTCTTTGTCATTGATGAGGCTTTAGCCTGAAAGTAATAATAAAAAATTTGGTTAAATGAAAGATTAATTGTTTTTACTATCCCTTATTTATTACCTGTCCCTTAGGATCTATTTCTTTTCTTAGAATTTCTAACTCTCTATCTGTAGGTTCTTTAGTAAATGGAACCTCTTTAGTTTTTGTTTTTAATTTAAATGAAGATCTATTCTGAACTTCTTCTAGTGTAAATCCAGGATGAATACTTTCGATTTGCATTTCTTTTGTTTCAGCATCAAAATTCAAGACACAACAGTCAGTTATTACTTTAAAAGGACCACTTCCTGGAGGAAGCCCTGCCTTTTCACGAGAGCCTTTTCCTGTTAAATATCCTGGTGTAGTTAAAAAATCTAGCTTCTCTACAAACTTATGCTTATCCATTTTCATTATGATTATAGTGTTCCAGCATAAGGAAGCCAGATCGTTGGCACCACCACTACCTGGAAGTCTTACTTTTGGCTTTTCGTAATCACTTCCTATAATAGTAGAGTTTAAATTTCCATATTTATCAATCTGAGCACCGCCTAAAAATGCATAGTCTACCATTCCACGTGCACATGTTTCCATTATTTCTGGCATACTACTATTTAAGATAGATTTATACTGTGTTCTTGAATCACCGACAGACATTGGCAAAGCAGGTAATAGTGGTGCTACTCCACCTGCTTCAAACATCATAAGAAGATTTGGAGCGTGAGTTTTTTGTGCAAGCATACTCGCTAACATAGGTAAGCCAGTTCCAACTACAATCGTCTTACTGTCTTCTAAAACTCTGCTAGCCGAGCAAATCATAAACTCTGTCATGTTATATTTATTGTCTTTATGTGAGATCACTTCGTCGTTAGCGCTCTTCGCAATGATACTAGAATCTAATAATTCAATTGATCTTAATTCTTGTAATCTCTTTTTACCACCACATCTTTCTAAATATTCACTCCAGTCATTAACTCCATAAATATATTTATCTAAGAATTTTTCAAGACTTACTAAATCTTTCTCTGCTGAATTCCACTCACTTAAATGTTCTATGTCTAAATAATATTGCCCTGGCATATTCCCTGGATAAGAACCATAAGGAACATGAACAACTGCAGAAACTAAATAAAAAGGAATAATTGTTCTTTCAGAATTATTTCTAATTTCATCTGTAGAAATTATTTCTTCAGTAGTTATTATTAATTTTTTTGAGGCTCTTGCTAAATCGTAGTCTGAGACTGAGATCCCATCAATCTGGCAGTTTCCATAAACATCTGAACGAGGCACATGAATAATAGAAACATCTGGGAAACATGCAGGAACAAGAGCATAAGTATCTCCGCTAAAAGGACATTTGTATTCTATTGCTCTGCTCTTTGTGAAAGTATCAGTTCCAAGCATTGAGCGAACAGGAAGAAAAGGGATTCCCATTGCTCCTGCTTTATATCTCCATGCAAGAGTGGCATTAGTCCATTCAGTAACCTTTACCTTTCCTTCCTGAAAAGTTCTTCTATAGTGAGGTGATAATCCTAAAAGCTCTACACCTACTACATATGCGGCGTCTACTTTATCGACACACCCTCCTGCACATAAGATTTGACCATCATGTGTTGCAGTGTGTCCAGCAAGTGTTAAATGTCTTTTTTTCTGTCTGACAATCTCATGCAATGCGGCAGATGGAATCCTATCCATTCCAAAGCCACCTAATCCTATATAGTCTCCATCTTTTACAAAATCATTAACAGCACTTTTTAAATCAGTAAGTTTTTCTGTAAAAGTTTTATTTCTCTTCTTATTAATTTCTCTAAATTCATTTGGTGATATAAAACCATATAATTCATTTTTAGTCATTAAATCTTTCATGTGGCTCCTTATGTTTTTACATTTACATAGTGGGGCGGGGTAGGCTGAAAATATCAGTTACTTTGCAGTAATCTGTACCACCTAGTCTGGCAACTGGTTTTAATTCCTTAAGAATAATTCTACCATTTTTATAAACTTCTTCATTAGCATGATAGTAAATTACTTCACCGATAACTATAGATCCACTTCCTGGAGACTTATCACCAATCTCAACTATTTGTGTTAATTTACACTCCATGTTTATTTTTGCTTCTTTGACCAAGCAGGGCTTAACAATTTTTGAAGCTGTAGCAGTTAATTTACTTTCTTTAAATTCATCTATATCTGAAGGGTATTCTGCTGAACACTGATTCATTTGGACAGCAATTTCTTCAGAGACAATATTTACTACAAATTCTTTAGTGTCTCTTATATTTTTTAAAGTGTCTTTTTCCTGTCCGTCAGAACTTCTTATTACCGGACAAAATAATACAGTCATGGGATTAGAGCATACCCCCATAAAAAAGCTAAATGGGGCAAGGTTATTTGCTCCATTTTTATTTATGGTTGAAATAAAGCCAATAGGTCGTGGAATGATGGAACCTATTAACAGCTTGTATCTATCCTGATAAGGAATTTCTTTTGTATTTATTGAAATTTTATTTGACATAGTAATATTATATCGAATTCACGTCATTGCGAGGAGGCTGAGTTTATTGAAGCCGACGAAGCAATCTAGGTAACAAATACTTAAATTGTAAGCTAGATTGCCACGCCTCATTTTGTTTGGCTCGCAATGACATTTTATGTTAGAAATATCTTTTAAAGCTATATAATTTTCTTATGCTTTTCAAAAAAGACGAAAGAAGCAAATTTGAATTCTTATCTATAAAAGAATTTATACTTTCAATCGTTTTAATGGGATTTAACTTGATATTTTTTATTTTGATAATTCCATCGATACTATCTGCAATCTTACCTCAAAATACAGGACTTTATGAATCAATGAGCTTCAGGACAATTTTATCTTATCCGTCACTGCTTTTAAATTTTTATGTGATTTATCTTTTTGTCTGTAAGATGAAAAGGAAATCTTTAAAAGAAGGATTTTACTTCATTCCTCAGAATAATAGAGTTTATATCAAATCAATATTTGTTGGAATTCTAATGCCAGTTATAACTTCTCCTATACTTTTGAAGTGTGCACCTGAAGATTTCTATGCTCAGGATATGATTTCTGGAGGAGGTTTGATTCTTGTTATTATCGGAGCATTGTTAGCGCCAGTTCTTGAAGAAGTATTTTATCGTGGATATATTTTTCCGTTTTTTCAAAGCAAATTAAATAGTTTTTGGGGAATTGTTATAGCTTCATTATTTTTTGGGTTGTCTCATTACATGAATATTGGCAATACAAACATTTTAGTTTGTCTGTTTATTTTCTATGGAGTAGTTCTAACTTTAGCTAGATATTTTACTGGATCTTTAATTCCTTCTATTATTATTCATATGAGTCATAATCTTACTTTGATTCTTGGTTTTATTATAGGGAAATACTTAAATTTATTTCATTAAAACTTTTTACAGAAATTTGTAATAGTTTCGATTAAATAATTTCTTCTTGCAGTGTCTATGCCAGGATAAACACCTACCCAAAATGCATTGTTCATAGTAGCATCTGTATTTTTTAAATCTCCTACAACTCTATGTTTTAAGCTAGAGTATGCTGGCTGTCTGAGAATATTTCCTGCAAAAAGATTTCTGGTGCCAATTTTCTTTTCCTCAAGATGTAAAACAATGTCCTGCTTACTAAAAGGTGCATTTTCTTTTACATAGATCATAAAACCAAACCAGCATGGATCTGATTTTTTAGTAGCCTCATGTAAAAGGAAAAAATCTTCAAATGGTTTTAATCCGGAGTAGATAGCTTTATGATTTTCTTTCCTTGCTTTAATAAAAGCAGGAAGTTTATCAAGCTGGGCTGTGCCAATTGCTGACTGCATATCAGTGATTTTCAAATTATAACCAATATGAGAATAAATATATTTGTGGTCATATCCTTTCGGCAAGCTACCCAGTTCCCACCCAAAACGTTTTCCGCAGGTATTGTCTTTTCCTGGTGGACACCAGCAGTCTCTTCCCCAGTCGCGAAAACTAGATAAGTAAAGTTTTAAAATGGAATTATTTGTAACTACTGCTCCACCTTCACCCATAGTGATCTGGTGTGCCGGGTAAAAACTAAGTGTTCCTATATCTCCAATCGTTCCACATAATTTTCCATCATAAGTACTTCCAAGAGCATCACAAGTATCTTCTATAACCCAGAGGTTGTGCTTTTTAGCTACTTTCATTACTTCATCTAAATTAAATGGATTTCCAAGAGTATGAGCGATCATTATTAGCTTTGTTTTCTCACTGATAGCTTCTTCAAGTTTTGAAACATCAATGTTATAAGTCCCAAGCTCTATGTCTAAAAAAACTGGATTTAATCCAAACTGAATAGCAGGGTTTATAGTGGTAGGAAATGAAGCTGAAATTGTTATAAATTCATCTCCGGGCTTTATTCTTCTTCCGATTCTGTCAAGTTCAGGAGCGGTTAAAGCAGAAAATGCAAGTAAGTTTGCAGAAGAACCAGAATTTACAGTTAGTGCATGTTTTACGTTTAAGAAATCACAAAGTTTTTTACAAAACTCATCATCATACTTCCCCCCTGTTAGCCAGAATTCTAAAGATGAATCAATTAAATTTATTAATTCTTTTTCGTCAAAAACTCTTCCACTGTAATTTAGATATGTTTCACCCGGGACAAATGGTTTATTTCTATGCTTTATGTCATACCATTCTCTAATTAAACTCATTATTGAGTCATGAATTTCTTCTTCTGATTTTGTAACATTGTTTCCCATTGATATAAAGATAATTGTAAGCTAAAAATGATTGATTTGGGTAATAATATAACTAGAGGTTTTTGATGAAAGCAGTAATTTTAGCTGGTGGTTTAGGTACTAGGATCAGTGAAGAGACATATATTAAACCAAAGCCAATGGTTGAAATAGGTGGCTTTCCTATTTTATGGCACATAATGAAAATTTACTCCCATTATGGAGTTAATGATTTTATAGTTTGTTGTGGTTATAAATCTTTTATGATTAAACAATATTTTGCTAACTATTTTCTTTACACATCTGATGTTACATTTGATCTTGAAAGTAATAAAATTGAGATTCATGAAAAACATGCTGAACCGTGGAAAGTAACTCTTGTTGATACTGGTGAAGCTACTGGTACTGGTGGGAGACTTAAAAAAATTAAAAACTATCTTGAAGATGACTCTTTTTGCTTTACGTATGGTGATGGAGTTAGCGATGTAAATATTAAAAAACTAATTGATTTTCATAAGAAAAATAAGAGATTAGCAACAGTAACAGCGGTTCAACCTCCTGGAAGATATGGATATATGGATATTGAGGGAGAAAAAGTTACGAACTTTATTGAAAAGCCTGATGGTGATGGTGGCTGGATTAATGGTGGATTTTTTATTTTAGAACCAAAAATTTTAGATTATATAAAAGGAAGTTCAATTAATTGGGAAAAAGAGCCAATGGAAAAGATAGCAAAAGATGGTGAACTCTCTGTTTTTAAACACTCTGGATTTTGGCAGGCAATGGATACTTTAAGAGAAAAGAACTATTTAAATTCTCTATGGGATTCTAATAGTGCTCCATGGAAAGTATGGAAGTGAATCTTGATTTTTGGAAAAATAAAAAAGTTTTAGTTACAGGACATACTGGATTTAAAGGTGTATGGCTTTCTCTCTGGCTAAAAGAATTAGGTGCTAATGTCGTTGGCTATTCCTTAAATCCACCGACTGAAATAAATATGTTTGAAATTGTTTCTTTAAAAAATGAAATTAAATCAATAAATGGAAATATTCTAGATCTGGAAAATTTAAAAAATATAATTAATGAGAATAAGCCAGAGATTGTTATTCATATGGCGGCTCAGTCTTTAGTTCGCCAGTCGTATAAAGATCCTATTGAAACGTACTCAGTAAATGTAATTGGAACTGCTAATGTTTTAGAAGCAGTTAGAACAGCGGGCTTTGTGAAAGCTGTTGTTAATGTTACTTCTGACAAATGCTATGAAAATAAGGAATGGGAGCAAGGATACAAAGAAAGTGATTCAATGGGTGGCTATGATCCTTATTCTAGTAGTAAAGGATGTGCTGAACTGGTTACAAATGCATATAGGCAATCATTTTTTAATCCTGATAACTATAAATCTCATGGTACAGCATTAGCTTCAGCTAGAGCTGGAAATGTTATTGGTGGTGGAGATTTTGCAAATGACAGAATGATTCCTGATATTGTAAGATCAGTACTGTTTAACAGTGAACTTTTAATTAGAAATCCAAAAGCTATTAGACCCTGGCAGTTTGTATTGGAGCCTTTAAGTGGATACTTATTATTAGCAGAAAAGCTCTATAAAAATGGACCTAAGTATGCAAGTGCTTGGAATTTTGGACCGGATGAAACAGATACTAAAACTGTAGATTGGGTTTTAAATGAGTTCTCTAAAATATGGGAATCTGAAGATAAAAAAATAAATTGGAAAGTGGATAGTCTGGCAAATCCACATGAAGCAAAATTATTAATGCTTGATTGTTCAAAAGCAAAAGATGTTCTTAAGTGGAATTATAGACTTTCTCTAAATGAAGCTCTTTCTTTTACTGCTAAATGGTATCTTGCATATAAAAATAAAGAAGACATGAAAAAGTTTTCTATTAATCAAATAAAAAAATATCAGTTAGCTTTAATAAAGGTATAAAATGAAATTTATTGAAACAAGTTTAAAAGGTGCATATATTCTTGAGCTGGAGCTTATAAAAGACAATAGGGGCTTTTTTGCTAGATATTTTTGTGAAGAGGAATTTAAAAAACATGGCTTAAATCCCGATATCTCTCAAATAAGCATAGCTGTTAATGAAAAGAAAGGTACTCTTCGTGGAATGCATTTTCAAAAAAAACCACATGAAGAAGCAAAAATTGTTAGGTGTATAAGAGGCTCTATCTATGATGTGATTATAGATCTTAGAAAAGATTCTCCTACATTTAAAAAGTGGTTTTCTACAGAAATTAAAGAACATGATTATAAGATGATTTATTTGCCTGAAGGATTTGCTCATGGATACATGACTTTAGAGGATAATACAGAAGTGACTTACCACATGTCTAAAGCTTTTCATGTGGAGTCATATGTAGGCGTTAGATGGGATGATCCTGCTTTTAATATTAAATGGCCTACTACTAATCCAATAATTTCAGATAAGGATAAAAACTACCCAGATTTTTCTTAATATTCTTCGCTCTTAAAATCCTTTAAGATTTTTTCTACATCTGCTTCTAAGTTATCCTGGTACATCTCATATCTCTCTGGTTTAAAATTAAGCAAATTCCCAAAGCCATTTTTATGTAGGAAAAAAGCTAGTGTAACTATTAAAACGTTAAATCCATACTCCCAGATTTTTACATAGTTTTTTTCATTTCCATAGTGAGTATCAATGGTCACTTCACCAATATTTAGTTTATTTTTTATAAATAAAATTATTATTTCAGTGTCAAAATGATAATCATTATTACAAAGATGAAAAGGTACTTTTTTAAGAGCTGAGGTTCTGAATATTCTATATCCAGAGTGAAATTCACTTATGTTGGTTTTTAAAAGAACATTTTGAAAAAAAGTAAGAGCCTTATTTCCTAGATATCTATGAATTGGCATTCCTCCTTTTAAAGGATCCCCGCTCATTCTGGATCCAAAAAGTAAGTCAATAGACTTATCCCTTTCCATTTCTTCAATCATTATAGGTAACTTTTCTGGAGCGTACTGAGCATCTCCATGTAGCATTACCACAAGATCATAGCCTTCTTTTATAGCATGTGCATATGCTAGTTTCTGACTACCACCATAGCCAAAATTATTTTCATTTTTAAAGATTTTGAGATTCTTAATATCTGATTTCTTTTCTCTATAACCTATAGCCATTAAATAGGTAGAATCAGCACTGTTATTATCAATTACAAAAACTTCCTCCACTCTATCTTTCACTTCTTTTGGTATTCTTTCAAAAACTTTTGGCAGGGTTATTGTAGCGTTATAACAAGGGATAAATATACAGATCTTTGATTTCTGAGTTTCATTGGTTTGGTGAGATGAACCATTTTTGGAAGGATAATGGTTATTTTTTTGAGTAACTTTAATTTCTTTTAATGCATCTTCTACTCTTGTCCATTTTAATCCGGTTAAGTCTGTAATTTTTCTATTTATTAAACCGCCTTTTAAAGGTCTCTTTGTTTTTATATTTAGATCATTGTAATTTACTGGAATGATAAGTGACTTATTTAAGCTAAAGGTCTCTGCAACTTTGTTTGCAAAATCATATCTGCTTATAAATTCATCTCCAGCAAGATTATAAGTACCGTAAAGTTTTTTCTTCACAGCCTCTATAGAAAATTTTGCAATATCAAATGAGTAAGTAGGTGTAGCGTATAAATCTTTTGCTGATTTTAGCTCTTTGTTTGAGGACAATGATCTAATAGTAGAAAAGACATAATTTTTTTCCTGGTATTCAGGACCATAAACTAAAGTTGTTCTAAAAATATAGTTTTTATTAGGTAAAAAACTATTTACTAATACTTCTGCTGACAGTTTTTGTTTTCCATAAACACTTAATGGGTTTGGTAGATCACTTTCTTTATAAGGTCCATTTTCCCCATCAAAAATATAATCAGTACTATAAAAAGCAAAATCAATATTATATCTGGATATGATTTCTAATAATGATGTTAATTTCTGTACGTTATTTACCCATGCTTCTTTTGAGTTCTCTTCATTCCAGTCTACGTTTGGATTTGCGGCAGGACAAAAAACTACATCTGGAGAAAACTCCTTTATTAACTTTTCCACATCATTTTTATTTCCATAGTCCAACTTTACTAAATCATCATACTTATGATTAAAGTAAGTTCCTAATGCTGTATGACCTTGTTTCTTTGCTTCTTCTAATAAAGCATTTCCAATTAAACCTGAAGCTCCAATAATTAAAAACTTCATTTTTTCAATATTTCTCTGGAGATTATAAGTTTTTGAACTTCGCTGGTCCCTTCTCCAATTTCACAAAGTTTTGCATCTCTAAGCATTCTTTCTACAGGAAACTCTCTGGTATAACCGTATCCGCCATGAATCTGAATAGCTTTAGAGCAAACTCTCATTGCCATTTCTGAAGCATATAATTTTGCCATTGAAGCTTCAATTATAAAAGACTTACCCTGAGAAGCTAATGTGGCGGCTTTATGTACTAAAAGTCTTCCTGCTTCAATTTCTGTTTTCATATCTGAAAGAATGAATTGAATAGCCTGATGATCTTTTAAAAATTTTCCAAAAGTTTCCCTTTGACTGGCATATTTTAAAGCTTCTTCAAATGCTCCTTGAGCAAGTCCTACAGAAAGTGCTCCTATACTGACTCTTCCTTTATCAAGCATCATTAAAGTGTTAATAAATCCTTGGTTTATTTCTCCGATTCTTCTGGAGTCAGGGATTTTTACATCTTCTAAGATAAGTTCGCCGGTATCAGAAGATCTCATCCCCATCTTCTCCAATTTTTTTCCAGCTTTAAACCCTTTGTCACTTTTCTCTAGAATAAAAGCGGTAATTCCTTTTTGTTTTTTTGCAGGGTCAGTGACTGCAAGTACAGTAAAAGTCTCCCCTACTGTAGCGTTTGTAATGAACATTTTTGTCCCATTTAAAATCCAATTGTCACCGTCTTTTACAGCTTTGGTTTTCATAGCACTGGCATCTGAGCCTGATCCTGGTTCAGTGAGTGCCCAGCCGCCAAGTTTTTTTCCACTTGCTATATCTGGAAGGTATTTTTTCTTTTGTTCTTCATTCCCAAAATTAGAAATATGACCACATGCAAGTCCACTATGGGCGGCAACTGTAAGAGCTAAGGATCCATCTCCTTTTGCTAGCTCTTCAATTACAACTGCGACTGATACTGGATCAAGACCAGATCCTCCATATTTAGGATCAACACTCATTCCCAGAATCCCTAGTTCACCAAGCTTTTTTATGATAGGTAATGGTACCTCTTCTTTTTCATCCCATTCTTTTGCTTTTGGCTTGACTTCTTTTTCTACAAAATCTTTAATAGTTTGCTGGAGCATTAACTGTTCATCGTTTAAGTCAAAATTCATTGCTTCTTTTACTTTCGTTAATGTCATTTTCGTCTCCTTTGACTAGTATTTAAAATAATAAGATATATCTTACAAACCTGCACTAAAAATAACATGCTATAAGTAAGATAATACCAGATTTAAGCTATTAAAAAGGGTAAAATAAAAATATAGATTTCTTATGGCAGTACTAACTACAAATATTAACTCCTCAGACCCTTCCTTTCAGGAAAATAAATCTTACATGGAAAGTTTAGTAAATGATTTTAAATCAAAAACTGAAAAAATAAATTATGGTGGAGGACCATCTCTTCTTGAAAAACATAAAAGTAGAGGGAAGCTTTTTGTAAGAGAGAGAATTGAAAAGCTTATTGATCCTGGTACAAAGTTTTTAGAGTTTAGTTCACTTGCTGGATATGAAATGTATGATAACGAAGCTCCTTGTGCTGGAATTGTTACAGGCATTGGTATTGTATGTGGTAAAGAGGTTGTAATTGTTGCTAATGATGCCACTGTAAAGGGCGGTACATATTATCCGATTACAGTAAAAAAACATTTACGAGCACAAGAAATAGCTATGGAGAATCATCTCCCATGCATATACTTAGTGGATTCTGGTGGTGCATTTCTTCCACTACAAGCAGAAGTTTTCCCTGATAGAGATCATTTTGGTCGTATATTTTTTAATCAGGCAAAAATGTCGGCTATGGGTATTCCACAGATTGCAGTAGTAATGGGATCTTGTACGGCAGGTGGTGCATATGTTCCTGCTATGAGTGATCAGGCAGTCATTGTAAAAAATCAAGGGACAATTTTTTTAGGTGGACCTCCACTTGTTAAAGCAGCTACTGGAGAAGAAGTTACTGCTGAACAGTTAGGCGGAGCAGATGTACACTGTAAAATCTCTGGAGTTACAGATTATTATGCAGATAATGATGAGCATGCTTTGGATATTACTCGCAAAATAGTTGATGATTTAAATCTAAAAAAGAAAACAGATTTAGATATAAGAGAATCAAAAGAACCTCTTTATAACCCCAAAGAAATTTATGGAATTATTCCAAAAGATATAAGACGAACATATGATGTGAGAAAAATTATTGCATGCCTTGTAGATGGGAGTGAGTTCCATGAATTTAAAGCGATGTATGGAAAAACTATAGTATGTGGCTTTGCAAGAATTTGTGGTTATCCTGTAGGTATAGTAGCAAATAATGGAATCCTATTTAGTGAAAGCGCTTTAAAAGCTACTCATTTTATAGAGCTTTGTAGCCAGCGTAAAATCCCTCTTGTATTTTTACAAAATATTGTTGGGTTTATGGTGGGGAAACAGTTTGAAGCTGGTGGAATAGCTAAAGATGGAGCAAAAATGGTTCAGGCTGTTACGAATGCTGGAGTTCCAAAATTTACGATAATTATAGGAGGTTCACATGGTGCAGGAAATTATGCAATGTGTGGAAGGTCTTATTCTCCAAGAATGCTATGGATGTGGCCAAATGCAAGAGTTTCTGTAATGGGTGGAGAACAAGCGGCAAGTGTTCTTTTAACAGTAAAAAAAGATCAAATGTTCTCTAAAGAGTTACCTCCTATGAATAAAGAAGAAGAAGAAGAATTTAAACGTCCAACCCTTGAAAAGTATGCAGTAGAAAGCAGTGCTTATTATGCTACAGCCAGATTATGGGATGATGGGATTATAGATCCAGTTGATACTAGAGAGGTTTTAGCAAGTTCCATTTCTGCTTCATTGAATGCTCCATTCCCTCCTAAGCAAGATGCAGTCTTTAGGATGTAACGTATGATTAATAAAAACATAAAATCGAATTCTGCTTATATTACTTTGGCAAGGAAAGAAGTTCATAATGCTCTATCTCCTGAAATGATTAGTGATCTGACTAAGATTTTTTTAGAGCTTGATAAAGATAAAAATGTTAAAGCAGTTGTTTTGCAGGCTGAAGGAGTATCCTTTTGTGCGGGTGCAGATTTAAATTATATGAAGTCCATGATAAATGCTTCTTATGAGGAAAATTTGAAAGATGCAGAGAATCTTGGGTTAATGTTTAAAGCTATTTATGACTGCTCTAAACCAATTATAGGTTCAGTTCAGGGAAGTGCTTTCGGTGGTGGAGTTGGTTTAATTAGTGTCTGTGATATTGCTTTTGCATGTGAAGATGTCCTATTTGCTTTAAGTGAAGCCAGGATTGGCTTAGTACCAGGAGTTATTTCACCATTTGTAATAAAAAAAGTAGGCATTAATAATGCCAGTAGATATTTTTTGACTAGTGAAAGATTTACTGCAAAAACAGCAAAAGAAATAGGCTTAATTTCAGAAGTCGTAAAAAACATTGAGGAACTAAACGAAAAAATCTCTGGAGTTATAAGTACCATTCTCCAGAATGGACCAGAGGCAGTTTCTGCTTGTAAAAAACTTATTAGAGATGTTGTGGATAAAGAAATAGAACCTGCTTTAAATGTTTCAAAAAAATATATTGCTGAATGCCGTGCTGGCAAAGAAGGGCAGGAAGGGATGAAAGCTTTTTTTGAAAAGAGAAAACCTAACTGGAATATATGAAAAGTGTAAAAATTGTAGAAGTTGGACCTCGTGATGGTCTTCAAAATGAAAAAAGTATTGTTTCTACAAAAGATAAAATTATATACATTGAAAAGCTTATTGAAAGTGGTTTAGAAAACATTGAATTAACATCTTTTGTTAATCCTAAAAACATCCCACAGCTTTATGATGCTAAAGAAATAATTCAGTCAGTAAAAATTAAACCGGGCTATTCAGCATTAGTACCAAATATGAAAGGACTAGAGCGTGCACTAGAAACTTCTATAAAAAGAATAGCTATTTTTACTGCAGTTTCTGAAACTTTTAATAAGAAAAATATAAATATGACTGTAAAAGAATCATTGGAAAACTATAAGTCAGTAGTTAAACTAGCCCTAGAAAAAGGGTTAACAGTTCGTGGATATGTTTCTACCTGTTTTTTTTGTCCATATGAAGGCGAGGTTGATAGTAAAAAAGTTCTGGAAATTACAAAAGAGCTTTTGAATCTTGGTGTTGATGAAGTCTCTATAGGAGATACTATCGGTAAAGCAAAGCCTGATAATGTAATTAAAACAGTAGGTGTTTTACTACAAGAAATCCCGAAAGAGAAAATTGCTCTTCATTTTCATGATACCTATGGACATGCTTTAGATAATGTAAAAACTGGAATTGATCTTGGAATAAGTACTTTTGATTCTTCTAGCGGTGGGCTCGGTGGTTGTCCTTATGCAGAAGGCGCATCTGGTAATTTAGCCACAGAAGATTTAATATATATGTTAAATGAAGTAGGAATTAATTGTGGTGTTAATTTGGAAAAACTGTCAAAAGCATCTTTATATATGCAAGATGTTTTAGGAAAAAAACTACCAAGCAAACAATTAGAAAAACTAAACTGTAAATGAAACTAGCTAATATAACTTATATAAAATTAGATGAAATTGACTCTACTAATGAAGAGGCAAAGCGTTTAATTAATGATAAAGAAATTAAAAATTTAACCTGCATAATATCAAACTCTCAAACTCATGGGAAAGGTACAAAAGGCAGGAAATGGGTTTCTCCTAAAAACGCAGGTATATATATGTCCATTATTTATTTACCTGAAAATAAAGAAACTTTTGAAATAACTTCAGAGTATACTTTGGCTAGTGGAGTTGCTTGTGTAGAAGCTTTAAATGAAATTTATAGAATAAAGGTAAAACTAAAACCCGTTAATGATATTTATTTTGAGGGGAAGAAGCTTGGTGGAATATTAGTTGAAAGTAAGTTATCTTCTAAAGGACTTTTGTATATAGTCTGTGGGATAGGAATCAATTTTTATAAATCTGAATATAAAGCTGATGAAATGAAAGTTCAGCCCATTTCTCTGGAAGAAATTATAGAACCAGAATCTTTCATGAAAATCTTAAAAGAAAATATTGTTGATGAAATTGTTATTAAAAATAGTTTGTATTATAAAGAGTTATTTGCTGGAAATAAGAGTTTGATTTTATCTAAATGGAATAATTATGCTTTAAACTAGTTAATTTTGACATGTATCTTCTGGATATATTTCTATTTTATTTTCAATTAAGTCATCTACCCTAAAAAATAGGAATCTTGGTGGTGTTAATCCAAATTCTGTCATTTTAATTTCAATATTTCCATGTATGGCATCTTTATCATCTATAATTTCTTTTATAAGTGCAATCTTAATTTTTTTTGTTACCCCATGAAAAGTCACAAGTCCTTCAATGTTAAAGGGTACTCCCTCCGTAATTTTTAAAGGTTTTAATAATGATGAAGAAAATGAAAAGTCAGGATATTTATCATAGTCGATAAACCTTCTGAAAAATGGATTTTTTGAGGTAAATCTAACTACAAGGTCAACAGATTTAAAATTATTGTTTTCAATGTTAATGGTTCCCATCATTGGAAGGGGTTTTCTTTTAAAAACTATTCCAAATTCACTCAAAGCATATGTTAATTTACTTTTTTCTTCATTAATTTTAGAGATTTTGGCATGAGAAGATAAATCTATAGTAAGTAGAAAACATAAAGTAGAATAAATTATTTTTTGTATTATTTGTCTCATCTGAGTTCCCCAGAGCTATAATAACAAATAAATATGCTCCTATGTTTAGAAAAAAAGAGCTATTTTATTTATCCAAAAGCTTTGTATTGTGATTATTATAAGTAATGAAAAGAGTAAAGAATAATTTCCATCATATTACATTTATAGTATTTCTTGTAATTTTGCTTATACCTTTTTACTTTAAGGATCGATTAGTTAATCAGGACTTAAAAGTCAAGCCACTAAACTATCTATCATTTAATGATTTACTAAAGTTAACTAATTCAAATAAAATAGGCAACAATCTTTATTCTAAATTACAAAAGCAGTTAAACACCCCTTATGTTGTAAATAGGCGTTTTTTAAACAGTTTGAATCTAGAGAAAGAAAAAAAATATATTAGAGCTGTTCATTGGAATGTTGAAAGAGGATTTAATATTGATCAAATAAAGAAAATATTCTTATCGAAAGATCAATACTATGGGGCAAATGTTGGAAATGTTGATATTAGTGAAAGAAAAAATCTTTATAGAGAGCTGGATATCATTTCAAAGGCTGATGTCATTTTATTAAATGAAGTAGATATAGGTATGCCAAGAACTGAATATAAAAATATAGCTTCAGAACTAGCTAATGAAATTAATTATAATTATGCTTTTGCTACTGAGTTTATTGAATTAGGTCCTATTTATTCTAAACAATCTTTAGATAAAAAGAAATATTTAGGATTACATGGAAATGCTATTCTTTCAAAATATCCTATATTAAATGCAAAAATAATCAGACTGCCTGATTATTATAATTGGTATGAAGAAGAAAAAAAGAGAAGATCCTCAGTTGAAGGGATTAGAAGAATTGGTGCAAAAAAAATATTTAGAGAAAATATTACAAGTGAATTAAGAAGAGGTGGTAGAAATGCTTTAATTGTTGAGATTCAATTACCAAATAAAAAAACAGCAACTTTTATTTCTACTCATTTAGAAGATAGATGTTTTCCAAAAGGACGTTTTTCACAGATGAAAACCTTGTTGACTAGCATTCAGAATATTCGAAATCCTGTAGTAATAGGTGGTGATTTAAATACTACTACCAGTGATTCCATTCCTACATCTTTCAAGAAAGAAGTTTTAAAAAGAATAAAAGATCCTAATTTTCTAGCTAGACAAGCTATCTTTTTAACTATTCCTGTTTTGCCTCCTGGAGTAGGAAATCTCAGCGCGGCCGCTATTAGTACTACCTTAAAATATAAAGATCCTATTGCTCTAAGTATTCCAGTAATCTCACCGAATTCGGAAAGAAAGCTGTTTAATTATTTAAAAGACTTTCAGTTTTATGATGGTGGACATTTCGATTTTGGTGGAGATTCAAAAAGAAGTTCTAATGGTAAAAGAGGGCTTCTAGCAAATTCCAATGAGAGACAATTAAAAGGTTTTGAAAGTACTTTTGAGTTTGAAAAACCAAATGTTATTGGCTATTTTAAATTAGACTGGTTTTTTATAAAACCAGCAAATGGACAGTGTTATCCATTTTATGGAAGAACTTTAAAACTTATAAACAAAGCTTATCCTGGTCGTATATCAGACCATAATCCGATAACAGTGGATTTAGCTTTATAGTGTCGTTTATTCAAAACAATATGCAAAGCAAGGATGTGAAGAACTTGAACACGGACTAATATCAGTCCAAGGACCATCTCCACAGTTATTTACTGCCCATACACAACTATCATAATCATCTGGTGCGGTGTCGCATTCATATGCCTTAGCTGCACTGATGTTGAGTCCTAATACTAAGAACCCTGCAAGCATAAAAGTAAGATTTTTCATGGCTTACATCCTCCTTGTAAGAGATTAAAAAATATCTCCTACTTTAAGCTATTCCCACTTACTAAATTTAAAACCTGTTTTCTAGGGGAATGCTTACGTGCTAACATGTGGTTTTTTTTAACCCATGGATATAACCATTAATGATTAAAAAATTAATTTACCAGGGTGACAGCATTAGCTAATGCTGCTTTACTAGTGGGGTTTGAAACGGTAGGTGTAGGACCAACCTTGAGTCCATATCTGCTATTATCAACATATTTTGGATAAACAGTAAGGTTTGAATACCAGCCATTTCCATCTGCAGAATATCCAGTTATATCACCTATTACAAATCCTGTTACTGTTAGGTTAGGACTGCTGGCAGTAACCACGGGAATTATTAACTTAGAAGTGTTTGCCCCAAATATCCAAGAAATGAATTCAAGAATATATACTAGACTTACAGAAAATGAACTGGTTATATATCGATAACTGTCTCCAATAGTAACAGCTGGTGGTGCTGATCCTCCACCGTTATAACAAAAACGAAGTTTATCATATACATCACTAATATTTGCACTGGAAGAATCAAATTCTGTAAAGTAAGAATTTTGAGATGCACCGCTAGCATACAACTTCACCATATTAGAAGCTCCCAGTGCTGAAGCTAAAGCTGTTTCATTGATTGGATTTGCATAAGCTGATCCTATAGATGAAATACCAGCGAGAGTTTTTGCAGCTGTAGTAGTAGATGAAATAGTAAAATTATCAATCATGAAATAACCAGAAAGTAATGACGGTGCGCTATATGAATATGTTATTTTGACGGAATTGACACTTGAAGTTGACTCATCAAATGTCCACGTTGCAGTAGTATAATCATAAACTCCACATTGAATACTTAATCCTGGGCTTGCCAATGTAAGAGTAGTAAATCCTGGAATAGTACTTGATAAATTAGAATTTAAATAAGTAAGAGCTGTTGTTTTAACAGTTGTTACATCAGTAGGTGAAACTTGCAATTGAGATATTCCTGCAAGGGCAGCAGTATCTAAAGCACTTTTTACATTAGATGCATTTCCATACATTTTTGATAAGTCAATTACTAAAGCTAGTATGCCGATAAAAACAGGTACAAAGACAGCAAAAAATGCTACTATAAGTCCTGAATTATTTCTAAGAGCTAAACAATTTTTCATGGTATCTTTGTTTCAAATAACCAGATCCCTAGGGTCTATGTATGAATATTACCCATAGTAGGAATTAGCTTCTAGTGCTAACACCTAAATTAAATTAAGCTTTTATAGTGTTAAAGATAATTATCAGGCATATTTCTATAGCAAATAAAACTAAATAGAGAAATAAAGAATTACCCCTAAAAGGTTAAGAAGTTAACTCATTATTTAGTAGCTCTCTAAGTTTGTATTTTTGTACTTTCCCATTAGCTGTCATCGGAAAATCACTTGTAAATTTAATATAGTAAGGTATTTTATAATTTGCGATTTTTCCTTTACACCACTCTTTTAACTCATCTTGAGTAATTTCTTTTTTTTGCTTCAATTTTATAACTGCCGCAACCTGCTCCCCAAACTTCTGATCAGGAATGCCCACTACTTGAACCTGCTCAATATTTTCATTCGTCATTAAAAAATCTTCGACTTCAGCAGGGTAAATATTCTCACCACCTCTGATAATCATATCTTTAATTCTACCTACAATTTTATAAACACCATTTTCCTCTGTAGCTAAATCACCAGTATGCATCCATCCTTCAGAATCGATTACATCTTTTGTTTTGTCAGGCATCTTATAATAACCCTTCATGGCATTGTATCCATATGCGCAGAGTTCTCCAGGAGTATTTGGTTTGACCTCTTTTTTAGATTCAGGGTCTAAGATCTTTACTTTTACATACTGGTGATGCTTCCCTACAGTGCCTACCTTTATCTCGAGAGGATCATCAAATTTTGTTTGAGTAATGAGAGGAGATGCTTCTGTAAAACCATAACCAATTGTAATTTCATTCAGATTCATTTTTTCTATCAATTGTTTCATTAACTCCATAGGACATGGTGCGCCAGCTATTACTCCAGTTCTAAGCGTACTAAGATCGTACTCATTAAATTCTTTTAAGGCAAGCTCTGCAATAAACATAGTAGGTACGCCATATAGAGCTGTACACTTCTCTTTATGAACAGCCTCAAGAGTTTTTTTAGGATCAAAGACTTCTGATGGGAAAACCATTTTAATTCCAAAATTCACACATGTTAGTGTTCCAAGCACACATCCAAAACAATGGTAAAGAGGAACAGGAATACAAATAGAATCTTTTTCAGTAAGATTCATATTTACTCCGCAGTAATAAGCATTATTTAAAATCCCATAGTGTGTTAGTTGTGCACCTTTTGGGAATCCTGTCGTACCAGAGGTGTACTGAATATTTACGACGTCATGTGGATTTAAGCTATTCTGGTGTTCAGCAAGATCCTCGTCAGAAACATTTTTAGATAGAGATATTAAATCATCCCATTTCATATATTCAGGGTAACTGTTTGTACGAATAGTTATGATTTTGCGTAGATGTGTTGTTTGTAGTGTGTCTATGGATTCTAAAACCTCAATCATACTTTGAGTTTTAAAAAATTCTGTAATAAAAAGAGTGGTTATATCACCTTGTTCTAAAATATACTTAAGTTCATGACTTTTAAGTGCAGGGTTTATATTGACTAAAACTGCTCCTGCTTTTGCACATGCAAATTGTAGTATTACCCATTCAGGACAATTTACAGCAAATATTCCTATATGCTCACCCTTTTTTATATTTAAAGCAAGAAGACCTTTTGCTATCTGATCAGTTATTTCTTTGAATTCTTTATATGTAATTTTGTAATGGATATCCGTAAAAACAATTGCAGGTTTATCAGAATGTTTAAGTACTGTGGTATCAAGAAGCGAGCCTAAAGTCATTTGTTTGAGATCATGCATGGTATTATTATAAATAAGAATATAGGATTGAGTAAATAAACTTTGATGAAAAGTTAATCCTTTCACTAAATGCCTAAAACTATAAAATATCTGGATTCTAAATTAGTAGGAATATTACGTACTAAACCAGGGACTCCTTATGAAAATGCTGTTTCTGCTATTAAAATAGCTTATGAAAATGGTTTAGATGCCTGTGAAATAACGTCTAATTCGAAGGATTGGCAAAAGATCCTGAAAGTATGTTTAAAAGAAAATATAAATATTGGTGTTGGGTCTGTTAAAAATAGAATAATTGCTAGAGAAGCTATATCACTAGGTGCGAAATTCCTTGTTAGTCCAGGACTATTTGATGATGTGGTGGATGAATCAAAGCAATTTAATGTACCACTAATACCAGGTGTTTATTTAGTATCAGAAGCATTAAAAGCAAAATATCTAGAAATCCCTGATCAGAAATTCTTTCCAGCCTATGTAAAAACTGATGAAGAATTATTTAAAGCAATTATGGAACCGTTTAGGGATGAGTTTGAAGAATTAAAAAACAATAATTGCGAAATCAGTTTTTTTAATCCAAAAGAAGGGAATTATAGTTTATTAGATGAGCATGAAGTAATAAATTCCCCTACAGAATTTTATAACTTATATCTTTTAAAAGACAAATTAAAAAACCTGAAAATAATTATTAAACTTCCGCAGGGAACCCATGGTTTTGAAAGAATTAAAGAAGTAATGGATGTAGAAGGAAAAATCCGAACATATGCTGTAGGTGGAGTAAATGAAAGCAATTTAAAAGAAGTCATTGATAAACATAAATACTATGGTGTTTGTGTTGGAAGTGGAATATTCGATTCTTCTGCTGTATATAGTGGTGATTTTAATAAGATAAAAGAGAACGTAATTCGTTATCTTGGACTATTTAATTAAGATAGACTTGTGTATATAAATTGCTTCTTTTGTTGAAATAATCAAATTCTTGTTTTATACTTGCTTTATTATGCAAGAAACCATTACCCAGCAAAAAAATAAATCACAAGAAATCTCAAACTATGTTTTATCCATAAAAAAAGAATCTCTGTCCTCTGATGTCATTCATGAAGTAAAAAGAAGAATCCTAGATAGCTTTGCCTGTGCGATAGGAGCATATGATTCAAAAGCTGGAAAAATAGTTTTAAAAGCATGTTCTAAAATTAAAGGAAAACATAAAGCACCACTTTTTGGAAAAGGGAAAGAAGTTTTTTATGAAGAGTCTGCTTTTGCAAATGGGTCTTTAGTGCGTTATCTAGATTTCAATGATACTTACTTATCCCTGGAACCTGCACATCCATCTGATAATATTGCTCCACTTATTGCTTGTGCTCAGGCATATGAAAAAGATGGAATGGATTTAATTTTGGCGATAGCTTTAGCGTATGAAATTCAGTGTCAGCTCTGTGATGGTGCTTCGCTTAGAGCAAAAGGAATCGATCATGTTACTTATGGTGCTTTTTCTACAGCTTGTGGAGCAGGAGTATTAGTAGGTCTAGATAGTGAAAGTTTAGAAAATGCTCTTGGAATAGCTGGGGTTTGTAATATTGCTACACGTCAGACTAGAGTAGGTGAAATGTCTATGTGGAAAGCATGTGCTTTCGCTAATGCTGCAAGGCAAGGACTTTTTGCAGTTAGACTTGCTAGCGAGGGTATGACTGGACCTTCTCCTATTTTTGAAGGAGTTAGAGGATTTGAAACATTGATTTCTGGACCGATCAATTTAAAACTTCCAGGGATGGGAATGCCACCTACAAAAATACTTGAAACATATATAAAACCTTATCCTGTTGAATATCATGCTCAAAGCGCTGTAGAGGCGGCAATTCAGCTAAACAAAGAAGGTTTAAAGCTAGATGAAATTCAAGATATGACTATTTATACTCATGGTGCTTCATATCAAATTATAGGTTCTGAACCTGAGAAATGGAGACCTACATCTAAAGAAACCGCTGACCACAGTCTTCCTTATTGTACAGCGATAGCTCTTCGTGATGGAGATGTTTCTGATGAGAGCTTTCATAAGAAAAACTATCGTGATTCTAATATGATTAGATTTATGAAAAAAATAAAAGTGGTTGAAGATCATAACTATACTGCTGATTATCCAAAAAGTTTTGGAAATAGGCTGGAGATAAATCTTTTTACCGGTAAGAAAATAGTAAAAGAGGTTTTACATCCATTTGGTCATCCTAAAAATAAAATGAGTGACAGTGATCTTGTAAAAAAATGGACGAGGCTTGCAGAACAACACCTTAAAAAAGAAGATATGGATAAGATTGTGGATAGAGTTATGAATCTTGATAAAGCAATTGATTTGAAAGACCTAGTCCCTGAGATTTAAATTATGAGTTAAAATAAACTCATGAAATCTTTCCATCAGCTTTTAAAACAAAATAAGATAGTTGTAATTCCTGGAGCTTTTAATGCTGGTTCAGCACTTTTAGCTAAAGATATAGGATTTGAATCCATTTATATTTCTGGTTCTGGAATTGCTACAGGTTGTTTTGGACTTCCTGATTTAGGACTTACTACATTAGATGATGTTTGTACTGAGGTAAAAAGAATTAAAAATGCTGTTGATCTTCCTATTTTAATAGATGCTGATACTGGGTTTGGAGATGTAGAGAACTGTATTAAAAGGCTAGAAGAAGCTGGTGCTGGTGGAATACATTTAGAAGATCAGGTTTTCCCTAAACGTTGTGGCCATAGAACAGGGAAGGAAGTTGTCCCTGCTGAAGAGATGGTTGAAAAAATTCAGCTTGCTTGTAAGTCCAGAAAAGATCCAGATTTTTTTATTACTGCCAGGGTAGATTCTAGAAATGTTATAGGTTTTGATGATGCTCTGGAACGAGCTAGGAAATATCAGTCTGCTGGAGCTGATGCTATCTTTGCAGAGGCACTTGAAAGTAAAGATGAGTATAAAAAGTTTGTGGATACACTTAGAATTCCTGTATTAGCTAATATGACAGAGTTTGGTAAGACACCATATATATCTGTTTATGAGTTTGAACAAATAGGCGTAAGGCTTGTGATTTTCCCACTTACAGCATT
Source organism: uncultured Gammaproteobacteria bacterium (assembly GCA_964602915.1). GTDB lineage: Bacteria > Cyanobacteriota > Vampirovibrionia > 2-02-FULL-35-15 > 2-02-FULL-35-15 > CAZRTB01. The sequence continues at coordinate 38,411 of CAZRTB010000002.1, forward strand.
TAGAAGAATGATGAAAGCGGTAGAGGAAACATATAGAACTATAAAAAAAGAAGGTACTCAAACATCATTGCTAAGACATATGCAAACGAGAGAAGAGTTATATAAGCTTCTTAACTATTATGAACAAGAAGCAAAAATCAAAGGGTAGTCATTGATAAAAACTAATAAATGCATTATTATTACGAAAAGATTTAAATTAAGTTTAGGAGAGTAAAATGTCTACTATGGTAAGTGAACAATTTTCAAAAGGGCTAGAGGATGTAATTGCAGGTACTACTACAATCTGTACCATTAATCCTGATAATGAAAGCCTTCTTTATAGAGGTTATAACGCTACTGACTTAGCACAACAAGCTACATATGAAGAAGTTGCACACTTATTAATTGAAGGCAGACTTCCTAAGAAAAGAGAATTGAAAAGAATTACAAAGCTCTTAGTTCAAGAAAGAAAAATTCCTAAAAGTTTGGTAAAAGTTTTAAAACAAATTCCTGCAAAATCTAGCCCGATGGATGTTTTAAGAACATCAGTTTCTTTTATGGGTGCATTAGAAGAACCAAGACAATACTCTATAGATGATACAAAACAAATAGTCTACTCAATAATGGCAAAACTCCCTCTTGCTTTAATGACCTGGTATCATTCATCAAAAAATTGTGATGTTCCAAAAATCAATAAAAACTTAACTTATGCTGGAAGATTTTTACAGTTAGTAACAGGTAATGAACCAAGTCAGATGGAAGAAAGAATCATGAATGCTAGTTTGATTCTTTATGCTGAACATGAATTAAATGCTTCTACTTTCTGTGCCAGAGTAACAGTGTCTACACTTTCAGATATTTACTCTGCTCTTACTTCTGGTATTGGCACTTTAAAAGGACCATTGCATGGTGGTGCGAATGAAGCGGCAATGGATTTAATTTTAAAATTTAATTCTCCTCAAGATGCAATCTCTGGTATAAATGCTATGTTTGAGAGAAAAGAGAAGATTATGGGATTTGGACATAGGGTCTACAAAAAAGGTGATGGTAGATCTCATGTAATGAAAAAGTATGCAAAAGAGTTAGCTGATATTAAAGGAAATCCAAAACTTTTTGAAATTGCTGAAGCTATTGAAAAAACAGTTAAGGAGAAAAAGGGCTTATTCCCAAATGCTGATTTCTACTCAGCAGTTGCTTATTATCTCTTAGGTATTCCTATTCCTTTATATACTCCTATTTTTGTACTTAGCAGAACAGCAGGATGGTCAGCTCATGTACTAGAACAGTTAGCAGACAACAGACTCATTAGACCTAGAGCTATTTATCAAGGAGCTCCGCCAAGAGAATTCACTCCAATAGAGAGAAGATAATATGTCATTGCGAGGAGGGCAAAGCCCAACTAAGCAATCTCATAAAGAACTTTTACAGCTTGAAAATGAAATTACTTCGTGTAAAAAATGCCCACGTCTAGTTAAATATATTTCTGAAATAAATGAAACATATCCTACTTACTGGTGTAAGCCAGTTCCAGGTTTTGGAGACTATAATGCTGAAATTTTAATTCTTGGTCTTGCTCCTGGAAGGTTCGGATCTAATCGTACTGGAAGAATGTTCACGGGAGATTCGTCGGGAAATTTTATGTATCCAATTTTACATGAAGCTGGACTCTGTAATCAGCCTGAATCCACAGATATTAATGATGGGCTTAAATTAAAAAATTGTTTTATTACTGCAGTTGGACGTTGTGCCCCTCCTCAAAATAAACCCACACCAAAAGAGCTAGAAAATTGTTTTCCTTATTTTGTGGAAGAGTTAAAACTTTTGAAAAATTTAAAAACAATAGTTTGTCTTGGGAAAATTGCTTTTGATGGATATTTAAAGTGGGCTATCGAACAACGTCGCAACAAAGTTACTTCTTTCAATGACGTTTTACGGAAACAAAATTTCAAATTTTCTCATGGTGCTATTTATGAAAATAATTTACCACATACACTAATAGCCAGCTATCATCCCAGCAGGCAAAACACTCAAACTGGGAGATTAACAAAAGTAATGTTTAAAAGAATCTTTGAAAGTGCAATACATTATTGTGGCTAGAAACATTGCATACAGTGTTTTTACAGAGTATTATATTACCGAATGAAATTTATTGATACAGCAAAAATAAAAATAGCTTCAGGTAAGGGTGGGAATGGAATTGTTGCTTGGAGACGTGAGAAGTATGAGCCTCATGGTGGACCTGCTGGTGGTGATGGAGGAAGAGGTGGTAGTGTTTATATTCAGTCAGATGAAAATATGGGTACACTTTTAGACTTCAGATACAAATCCATTTTTAAAGGTGGAGACGGTGAAAAAGGTGGTCCAAAAAATATGACTGGAAAAGCAGGAGAAGATTTAATTATTAAAGTTCCTTGTGGAACTATAGTAAAAGATCTTTCGAACGATGAAGTAATTGCTGATTTGGTAGTTAACAAACAAAAAGTTTTATTAGCAGAAGGTGGTCGTGGTGGAAGAGGGAATGCTCACTTTGCAAACAGTTCTAGGCAAGCGCCACATTTTTGTGAACCTGGTGAGCCAGCTATAGAAAGAGAATTAGAATTAGAGTTAAAACTTATTGCAGAGGTTGGAATTATAGGAGTACCTAGTGCTGGTAAGTCTACACTTATAAGCGTTATCAGTTCTGCAAAACCAAAAATCGCTGATTATCACTTTACTACTCTTGTTCCGAATCTAGGTGTAGTTAAAAAGCCAGATGGTGGTGGTTTTGTCGTGGCTGATATTCCGGGATTAATAAAAGGGGCTTCTGAAGGAACAGGTCTTGGGCACGATTTTATAAAGCACATTGAGAGAACACGTCTTCTTATTCACATTGTTGATGCTAGTGGGACAAATGGTTTTGACCCTATGGATGCTTATGAGACTATTCAGTATGAATTAAAAAAATACGATAAATCTTTAGTGAAGAAAAAACAGCTTTTGGTTTTAAATAAAATTGATTTAATTTTAGAAGATGAATTAAAGAAAGTTGTTGAAAAATTTAAAAAGAAAAAACTAAAACCAATATTAATCTCTGCTGGAACTAAGAAAAATCTTGATGAGCTTTTAAATAAGCTTTTTGAGTTTTTAGAAAAGAATCCAAAAGAAGAGATTATAGAATTTCAAACTTATTATGATCCTGAAGCTATAGATCACAAAACCGAAGAATATACTGTTTCTAGAGAGAAAAAGAAATTCTATGTTGAAGGTAAAAAAGTGGAAGGTCTTGTTTCAGTTACAAATATGCGTGACTATCAATCCGTGGCTCATCTTATGAGAGTGCTAAAAAAAATGGGTATATTTAATGAACTGCAAAAACAAGGAGCTAAAGAGGGAGATACAGTTTTTATATCAGGAGTACAGTTCGAATATAGTCCAGAAACAATGATAATGACTTAAGCGCTTTTGTTGATTATTTGCTAAAATAACAAACATGAAGCTTTTAGATTTTAATGGAGTAAAAGATCATTCTGTAGGTGTTGAATTAGAAATTCAATTAATCGATAAGGATACTAAAGAGCTAAAGTCTGGTACATCTGATTTGCTTAAAAGTCTTAAAGGACATAACAATTTTAAACATGAGCTTTTTGAATCAGTAATAGAAATTAATAGTGATCCATGTAACTCTATAGAAGAATTAAAGGTAAATTTAAAAAAATATGTTTCACTTTTGCATGAACATGCTGAAAAACATAATATTAAACTTACAATGGCAGGGACTCATCCTACTGCTAACTGGGCAAAACAAACTATTTCTCCTATACCTAGGTATCAGGATATAGTAAATAAAATTCAAATGCCTGTTAAAAGGATGCTTATTTATGGACTTCATGTACATGTAGGAGTTCGAAGTGGTGATGAAGCTATAGCAGTAAAATCTGCTTTAATGAATTATCTGCCATATTTGTTAGCACTTTCTACTAGTTCTCCATACTGGGTAGGTAGAGATTCTGGAATGGAATCTTATCGAGTGAAAATCCTTGAAACCTTACCTACGACTGGACTTCCCTTTAGACTTCACAGCTGGGAAGAATTCAGTGAACTAGTTTATGTTTTACAAAAAGTAGGTACTATAAAATCTATTAGAGAAATATGGTGGGATGTCAGACCACACCCTGATTATGGAACTGTAGAAGTCAGAGTTTGTGATGCTATTCCTATATTTGATGATGTAATTGCAATTGCATCACTTGTCCAGGCACTAGTGGCATACTTTGCAAAAAGACATAGACTAATGGATGAAATAGGACATTTACCTTCATATCTAATTCGTGAAAACAAATGGAGAGCGGCTAGGTATGGAATGTCTGCAGAGTTAATTTATGATCGTCTTGGAAATACCATTTCTATAAAAGATGGTGTTGAGAAAATTATTAATGAAATCTCTCCTACTATAAAAGAATTAAAAACTGGAAAAGAAATTGAAAAGTTAAGTGAAATCTTTAAACGTGGAAATAGTAGTTATAGGCAGAGAAAAAAACATGAAGAAACTAAAGGAGATTGGTCTCTTCTGGTTCAGAGTATGATTGATGAATTTGAGGAGAGTTGGAATCTGAAATCTATATCAGTATAAAGTAAAGGATTTGTCCGATTTATTCGACAAATCCGGTCGAGTGAGAGGAAGTGGGTATAGAAGTTTTAGCTTGCCTGAGACTTCATAAATAAATGTACCAAGCACATTTAATAATTTCTGGAAGAGTTCAGGGAGTTTGTTATAGGGTCTCATGTAGAGATTTTGCAGGTGGTCAGGGATTAAAAGGATGGGTAAGGAATCTAGATAATGGATGTGTAGAAGCACTTGCTCAGGGACAAAAAGATAAGATTGAAAAATTTATAGAGTGGTGTAAGATTGGACCACCATCAGCAAAGGTCGAAGAAGTGAAAATCACATGGGAAGAAGCTAGTGGACAATTTAATGGGTTTAGTGTGATTAAATAAGCCTTTTAGGCAAATCTAAATTTACCCCATCTAAGAATTTGAAGAATACATAATAAAACAAATGAAATTATAAGAGGTATAAATGTTATTTCAGTCTCTTCAGGAACCAGTCTAATGCTACTTTTAATTTTTTTATAAACGTCTTTTAATTCGCCAGCATCCTGTGCATTGAAATACTCTCCACCTGTGAGTTTGGAAATTTCTCTTAAAGTATATTCATCGAGTCTAGTTAGTATTCCTCCTCTAATTATTGTACCCATTGGGTTTCCTATGCCAATAGACTGAATAACTACATTTTTTACCTTTGCTTGAGCGGCTGAGAACATTGGATCGGTGCCTATATTTGCCTCTCCGTCAGTTACAAGAATTAAAAATCTATTATTGTTTGATTTTATATTTTTATCATTTATAGAAATAGCTTCAGTTCCAGCTAGAATAGCATCACCTATAGCAGTACCAGGTTCTAATTTGTTTAGATCTAAACCTTCAAGAAAAGATATGATATTTTTTCTGTCAAAAGAAGGGTTTGCAAGAACTTTTACATTTCCACTAAAAAATGCAATTCCTATTTGAATACCAGGAGGGAGTTCTTTTATAAATCTAATGGCGGATTTTTTTGCCGCAGTAAGCCTGTTTGGTTTAATGTCTTCAGCTTCCATGCTGATGGAGATATCAAAAAGTAACATAACTTTTGTATCTTTTACGGGAAGATAAACAGTACTAATGGGTCTTGCTAGTCCAAAAATAAGGGTGCAAAGAATAAGTGTTTTTAAGATTATTGGTAAGTGTTTTAAGAAATCAATTTTTTTTGTTTTACTTATAGCTTCTACTAATACATCCATATTTCCAAATGGAATAACATCTTTCTTTTTCTTTGCTTCGAAATTAAAATGTAAAAAAATGAATAGTGGAACTAAGATATAAAGAAATAATGCTTGTGGGCATAAGAAGTGCATAAGAATATTATAGAACGAACTAAGTCGGTGCGATTGACGGTGCTCCTACATTTGCTGTTTTCTTTTGTTTTTCTTTTGATTTATTCCAGATTGTTCTAACTAAAAGTTCTTTAACTTCTCTGGGTAGAAATCCAGACTTCGTAAGAATATTTGAGAGGTCAGTATTATAATCAGTAGCTTTAATGGTTAATTTAAAATTGTTGCAAGGAATTCTTTCAATTATTAAAGTATTTAAAAACTGCTCATATAGATGGGTCCATCCTGGGCTAGCTAAGATTTCAATTAGAAAACTATTTTGTTCTAGTGGAATTAACTGTGCCCAACCAATTATTATATTTCTTTTTTTATCGATTAAAACCAATGAATCTTTTGTCTCTTTAAAATACTTTTTTGATCTTCCTAGAGCTACTCTTAAATCAGGGGGAATGATTGATAAGTCAATTTTTTCAAGCTCAGTTAAATCATTCTTTATTTGAGGGCGAATTATGAAATCTTTATCAAGTATATGAAGATGATTTGAGGTTGATAGATCTATATTGTTTTCATAAAAATAAACTTTTGCATATCTTCTAAACCCACATTGATGGAAAAGAGATAATGCTGGGAAGTTCTGTGAGTCAACCTCTGCTAAGAAATGTTCTACTCCATAACCTCCGTAAATAGACAGAGAGTATCTAACTAGCTCTTCTCCTACACCGTGCTTTCTAATTTCATCAAGTACAAATACTTCATTTATCTGCCATACATTGTTTGGATTTTCTGCTGAGCTTAAGATTATAAATCCTAGAATTTCCTTTTCTTCTACAGCAAGATGTACACTTGGTAAAGTACGAAGATTATAAGGTATAAGACTTTGCAAGCAGGATATAAACTTGTTTTTGTTTAACCTTATAAATAAAGGATGGTCTTTAAATAAAGATTCAAGCTTTAAATAATCATCTAATTTAGGAGATCTTATTTTAAACATACCTGTACATATTATATCCTTCATTAACAATTAAATTGACTCAATATATAAAAAGCCATTATCATTAGATCTATAAGGCTAAAGCCTTTTTTTAAAAGCTCCTAAGACAGTAGCATTTAAGACAAAAACCTTAAGGCGGCCCAAAAAAGGAGATTTGAATGAGTACTATGCTAGATATTCCAAATTTTAAAACTTCAGAAAATCCCTCAAATGATGAGATCATCAAAATTGCAAGACAAAACGATATTAAGTTTGTCCGTATGCAATTTATTGATATTTATGGGATAGTAAAAAATCTGGCTATTCCTATTAGTCAGTTAGAAAAAGCATTAAATAATGAGCTTATGCTTGATGGAAGTTCTGTAAAAGGATTTCAAAGAATTGAAAGATCAGATTTATATTTTTATCCAGATAAAAAGACTTTTAGAATCCTTCCTTGGAGACCATCTGAAGGACGTGTTGCAAGACTCGTTTGTGATATTTATGATCCAGATGGTAAGCCATTTCCAGGTTGCCCAAGAAATAATTTAAAAAGAGTTCTTGAGAGAGTAAAAAAAGAACTTGGCTTTACTATGAACGTTGGACCAGAGTGTGAATTTTTCTTATTTAATAAAGATGAGAATGGAAATCCTACTATTGATCCTAGCGATGTCGCCGCATATTTTGATGTAGAGCCTCTAGACATTGGTCAACAGGTAAGAAGAGAAATTATTTATACTCTTGAAAATATGGGATTTGAAATTGAAGCTTCTCACCATGAAGTTGCTATTGGTCAGCATGAAATTGACTTTAAATATGAAGATGCTCTTAGTGCGGCTGATAATATAGCTACTTTTAGATGGGTAACTAAAGCTGTAGGTGCAAAACATGGTATGCATGCTACTTTTATGCCAAAACCTATTTTTGGTCAAAATGGTTCAGGTATGCACTGTAATCAGTCACTTATGAAAGATGGAAAGAATATTTTCTTTGATCCAGGAACACCAGATAAATTAAGCAAAGAAATGAAATATTATATCGGTGGACTTTTAAAAAATATTCGTGGTATCTGTGCAGTTTCAAATCCTTTAGTTAATAGCTATAAGAGGTTAGTCCCAGGATATGAAGCTCCTGTATATATTGCATGGTCACCAGGAAATAGATCAGCTCTTTGTAGAGTGCCAGATAAAAGAGGTGCGTCTACTCGTGTAGAGTTAAGATCTCCAGATCCAGCGGCAAATCCATATTTAGTTATTGCTTGTATGTTAATTGCTGGTCTTGATGGTATGAAAAACAAGATTGAGCCACCTGCTCCTGTAAATAGAAATATTTATCACTTAAATCCAGATGAAAAGAAAGAGTTAAAAGTAGATAGCTTACCAGGCACTTTAGAAGAAGCACTTAAAGAAATGGAAAAAAGTGCAATTGCTAAAGAAGCACTTGGCGATCATATTTACGAACAATTTCTTGCCCTAAAATGGGAAGAATGGGATGAATATAGGATTCAGGTTTCTTCATGGGAAGAAAACAGATACCTAAGGATTTATTAAAAAAATTAATATCAAATGACTATGAAAGGATTTGTGTGGCTTTGCCTCCAAATCCGGTCTTTAGGTGTAAATAAAAGAAGGAAGTTTCAGCTTGTCTGAAACTCAATAAATAAATATAGGATTCAGGTTTCTTCATGGGAAGAAAACAGATACCTAAGGATTTATTAATTTAAGCCTATATTGATTTATTTAAGACATATCTTTGATATATAATAGTTTTAATTTAAAATTACTATTATTTTTATCAAGGAGAAATTCTATGCGTATACCTAAAGTATGTTTAGTACCAGTGCTTTTGCTGAGTTCACTAATTCCGAATAGTGTAAGATCAGAGGAAGTAGCAAAACCTGGGAATGAACCATCTTCAGCAAAGGCTCCAGCTGATTCAAAAGACTTAGAAATCCTTCGCTTAAAAACAGCTTTAGCTACAAGGGAAAAGCAGGATTACTATGTAGATATTTATAGGAGACTTAGACCTACTTCAGTAAGTATTGATTACACTCCAGATAAAGGTGGTGGATTAGCTACAGGGGTATTAGTAGATTTTGATTTTGGAAGAGGGATCCTTACCTGCGCGCACAATGTAGTTGGAGATAACCAGAAAGCCATTGATTCTACTGGTGAGGTAAGATATAGTTTTCTTTTAGATGAGGCAAAAAAAAGCAGAATTAAAATAGTTTTACCAGATGGCAAAGTTATTTATGGGAAGACTCTTATTAAGGATGGAAAAGCTGTAGTTAACCCTGAGCGTGATTTAAGTATAGTAGTTCCTGATGCAGAATTCAAAGATTTAGTTTTAGGTTTTAAATCAGCTGTAGTTGCAAATGAATATCCATCAGCTGACACTCCAGTTATGTCTGTAGGAAATTTTGGAGGTGCAGGCAATGTTCATGGCATGAATTATTATGTAGGAAAAGCAGGTAGTCAAAAAAAACCATTAATTGGGCGTCCAGGTCATATCACAAAAGTATTTCAAGGATTTCCAACCACAAATGCACGAGGTGGAGAATCTGGTTCTGGTAATTTCAATATTAGTACTGATGAGCTTATAGGAATTACTACTGGTAATGTGGCTGGCGATGCGGCTAATGATGCTATTACAATAAGTGTAGAAAGTATTCATGATTTCTTAAAAGCTTATGGATTAAAGCTAAGCCAGAATTCAACATCTACAATTAAGGGTATAGCTGCTAAATAATTTACTCTTTTAAAAGCTTTTGAAATCTAGACGTAAGTGTAAATTCATCCTCTGCCCCAGTAAAGAAGTCAACAAGCTCTCCGCCTTTAAAAACTAAAGTAGTAGGCAAGGAAGAAATCTGATGTCTTTCAATAAATTCTTTATTTTCATCTTTGTCAAAATCTACTTTAATAATTGAAACATCGCCATTAAAATTATCTGATGCACTATCAAGGTTTGGTCCGTAAGCTTTACAAGGACCACACCACTCAGCCCAGGTTTTTACCACAGTAAGTCCTTTTGTCTCTTTAATTTTATTTTCAATTTTCATATGTCCTACAATATCAAAAATATGTTTTTGTTTAGGTAGGTTATTTCTTTCAACCGCTCTAGTATATGCTTCTGTTCCTTTTAAATTTAATGCAAGTTCAGAAGATGGGTGTTTCTCTATAGTTTTAAGTACTGAAGAAGTAATTGGGAAGTTCTCTCTAGAACTTAAAATTTTAGCTAAAGAAGAGTTAGGATTAGCAAGTGCATTTTCTACTAGTGATTTAGTGATTGGAGTGTTTGGGTTTTGTAAAAGTGAGTTAAGAGCTTTTGTGTTTTGAAAAGATTTCCCCATCATTGTGTCAAAAGTAGTTTTAGAAATAACCAAGTTAGGATTTAAAAAAAGTGCCTCTGCAAAAACACTGTTAGGGTATCTCCATGCTAAATTTATGTCATCTAATGTATCTTTTCTATCGCCTATATAATGAGGACTAGAAGCTTTTTTAGCAACTTCATTATCATAGTTCTTTCTAATATTGTTTATTTCTTCTTTGCTAAAAGTTTCTTCAGGTACTATATATGATTTAGAATCTTCTGCAGGTAAAGAGGAGGGGATATTTCCTAGAAAATAAGTAGCTCCAATCACTAATGCTCGTAAAGATTTAAGCATAAATCTTCTCCTTTAATGGGTTTAATTAGGTTAATTCTACCTACATGAATTAATGTTTTCAAGGAAATGATATATTTTAAATGTATGTTATTTAATATTAAAAAACTTCTTAATTTGGAAATACCTAAAGATCTCCAGCCAATTATTGAAGAACAAGCAGAAAAAACACTTCTTAGAGCTATTAATGGCCTAGAAATGGTTATAAAAGGAGATCTTAAACCAAACAGGGAGAATCTAAAAAAACTTTTATACCAAGAAAAGTATGTAACTCTTTATCATTACTACCCCCAGTCTAAAAATACTTTTGAAATTCCTGTAGTTATAGTTCCTCCACTTATGACTACTACAGATATTTTTGATCTTTCTCCTGATCATAGTATGATTGAAACTCTTTTAAAAGCAGGGTTTAATGTTTATCTTGTTGATTTTGGAAAACCTGATAAAACTGATTCACATGTAAGAATTGATGACTATATTTTAAATTTCCTTTATAGAGCTGTTCATATGGCGAAAAAACACTCTGGCTCTGATCAGGTTTCATTGCTTGGTTATTGTCTTGGTGGCGTATTTAGTATTATTTATTCTAGTGTTTCTATTGATATAAAAAATGATGCTAAAAATGTTATTAATATTGCTGGACCATTAGATCTCTCATACCTTAATTTTTTCAAGCTAATATTTAAACCTTTTAAGAAAGAGTGGTTTTCAATTGCTGAAAAATTTGGTTGTATCCCAAGAGAACTTTTAACTACTATTTTTAATCTTTCAAATACAGGAAGCTTTTTAAGAAGACCACTTCATATTTTAGATAGATCTTGGGACAGAGACTTCTTAGTTAAAAATAACTGTTTAAATAATTTTTTTAGCAATTTTCAAAGCTTACCAGCTACTACTTTTAAGCAAATATTTGAAATAATTTCTGATAATGGTTTAGTAAGTGGGGAGTTAAAACTACTTGATCAAACGGTAAATCTATCTAACTTCAAGGCAAACCTCTTGGCAATTGCTGGTAGTAGAGATTCATTTATTCCAGCTGATTCCGTTAGAGCCATACAAAAGCATATTTCTACAAATGATTTTCAGTATATGGAATTCCCTTTTGGACATTTATCAATTATGGGAAGTGATAGAGCTAGAAATACTGTCTGGAAAACATGTGTTGATTGGTTGCAGGTAAGAAGCGGTTCATATGTTTGTAGAGACGATTTGAAAACTGTCTCTACGGTGACATAAAAATAATAATGTTATTGCGAGGAAGAACAAAGTAAGATTGCTTTGCTTGCAATGATGCAAAATGCTAAAATATTCTTACTATGGCTAAAACATTTAAATTAAAAGTATTAACTCCAAATGCAACTGTACTAGATGAAGAAGTAGAACAAATCATTGCACGTAGTATAGATGGAGAAATTGGTATTCTTCCAGATCATATTCCACTTATTACGCCATTAACATCAGCACCATTTCAGTATTTTAGTTCTGGAGAAAGAAAAGTTGCCGCAGTCCTTGGGGGGATGATGGAAGTCTCTAAAGAAGGAGTAACTGTTATTTCAGATCATGCTGCACTTGCTGAAAATATTGATGTTGTAATTGCAGAGAGAGAAAAAGAAATTGCAGAAGCGAAACTTGCTCAGAAAAAAGGTGAACAGGTAGAAGTTCAAAGGGCAGAATTAGAATTAACCAGATTGCTTGTAATGCTTGAGGCTGTAGAGCTTGCTAGAAAGCTTAAAAATACTAGGGTTGGTTAACCACAACTAACTTTCTTTCAATACTATTTAGCTCTTTTGAAAATATCTTAAGTTTAAGACTATACTGTTTAATCAGCTTCTCTGAAAGTTTTACTTCTTCATCTATGTCTTTTGCTTTGTATGCAAGAAGTGATCCACCTTTTTTTAATAGTGGTAATGAGTACTTAATTAATTCATCTAGTTTCGCTACAGCTCGAGCTGTTATAAGATCATATTTAGCTTTTAATAATTCAGCACGCTTGTTTTCAACCTTTGAATTCTTCAATTCTAAATGTTTAATTAATTCACTTAAAAAGACTGCTTTCTTTGAAATAGACTCGCATAATGTGAATTCCCAATTAGGTTCCATGATTGCTAAAGGTATCGCTGGAAAGCCGGCTCCTGATCCTACATCAAGGATTGTTGGGTTTTGATTTATCAGGCTCTTAATTTCTGGAAGGAAAACTATAGAATCTAAGAAGTGTCTTTCTAAAATTGTTTCAGCATTAGCATTTTGTCTTGAAATAAGGTTAATTCTTTCATTCCACACAAGCAAAAAATCTAAGTATTTTTGAAATTGGAGAGTTTGATATTCTGAAACCTCTAAATTGAGTGTTTTAATCACAGACTGAAAATCATTCATATTTTTTAATGAAAGCATAAATAAATTGTCTCATAAAAAATCATAGCGATATAATTAAAGACATGTCTAATGTAAATAATATTGAATCGATCTTACATGAAAATCGATTATTTGCTCCATCAGAATCTTTTTCTGAAAAGGCTAATCTCTCTAAGTCAGAATATGAGAAATTAATAAAAAAAGCTAGTGAAGATTTTGAAGGTTTTTGGAGTGAGCTTGCCAAAAAAAATATTCATTGGTTTAAAAAGTGGGATAAGGTTTTAGAGTGGAATGAGCCTTTTGCTAAATGGTTCATAGGTGGAAAGACTAATGTCTCTTATAATTGCTTGGATAGGCATTTAAATGATAAGGGTAGTAAAACTGCTCTTATTTGGATTGGTGAAAATGAAGAAAGAAAAACTATTTCATATAAAGAGTTACATGAAGAAGTTTGTAAATTTAGTAATGTTTTATTAAATCTAAAAATAAAAGAAAAAGATAGAGTGGTAATTTATATGCCTCTTATTCCAGAGGCTGTAGTTGCTATGCTTGCTTGTACTCGTATCGGTGCTGTTCATAGTGTGGTTTTTGGTGGTTTTAGCCAGGAAGCCTTGGCTGATCGAATTAATGATTCAAAAGCAAAACTCGTGATTACTGCTGATGGTGGATATCGTCGTGGACAGGTAGTTCCTTTAAAAGTAAATGTTGATGAAGCTTTAAAGAAAAGTAATTCTATTGAGAATGTGATTGTGGTGAATAGGATTGCTAGTGTCATTGCGAGGAGCGGTAGCGACGAAGCAATCTCTGTTGATCGAGAGCGGCAAAGTAAAACTGCTTCGACTTTGCCTTGCAATGACAAAATTAGTTATCATTGGTGGCATGAATTGATGTCTTCTGCTTCCAGTTCTCATAAAGCTCTTGAACTCGATTCTGAACATCCTCTTTTTACTCTTTATACTTCTGGAACGACTGGAAAACCTAAAGGAATATTACATACTACTGCAGGGTATATTCTATGGGCTACACTTACTACAAAATGGATTTTTGATATTAAAGACAGTGATGTCTACTGGTGTAGTGCTGATATAGGATGGGTTACTGGGCACACTTATGTAGTTTATGGACCTTTAAGTAATGGTGCTACTGTTTTACTTTATGAAGGGGCTCCTAATTTTCCCGATTGGGGGAGGTTTTGGAAAATAATTGAAGAAAATAAAGTCTCTGTTTTTTATACAGCGCCTACTGCTATCCGTGCTTTTGCAAAAGCAGGCTTAAGCTGGGTGAAAAAATATGACTTGTCTTCTCTAAGGCTTTTGGGTAGTGTTGGTGAGCCCATTAATCCTGAAGCTTGGATTTGGTATCATGAAAATATTGGAAATGAAAAGTGTCCGATTGTAGACACATGGTGGCAGACAGAAACAGGTGGGATTATGATTTCACCTCTTCCTGGGATTACTTCTTGCAAACCAGGCTCAGCGACTTTACCACTTCCTGGGATATTTGCAGATATTGTTGACGCTGAAGGAAATTCAGTAAAACCAAATGAAGGTGGAAATCTGGTTATTAAAAAACCATGGCCTTCTATGCTTAGAACTGTTTGGGGAGATGATGAAAGATATAAGAAAACATATTGGAGTCAGTTAAAAAATACTTACTTTGCAGGAGATGGTGCACGTCGAGATAAAGATGGATATTTCTGGGTGCTTGGACGGATAGATGATGTGATAAAGGTATCTGGACACAGACTAAGCACTATGGAGGTAGAATCATCTCTGGTTAGTCATCCTGCCGTAGCAGAAGCGGCAGTTGTGGGATTTCCTGATGATATTAAAGGTGAGGCTATCTGTGCTTTTGTAGTATTAAAGTCTGGTGTCATTGCGAGGAGTGAAACGACGAAGCAATCTCATCATAATGATAAAGCCCTGTCTGAAGGGGAGCTAATTGCTGAGTTGAAAACCCATGTTTCAAAAGAAATCGGTTCTATAGCAAAACCAGAGAAGATCCATTTTACAGAAGCGCTCCCTAAAACAAGATCAGGAAAGATTATGAGAAGACTTCTTCGTGATATAGCTAGTGGAAAGCAGACTACAGGTGATACTACCACCCTGGAAGACTCATCTATCTTAGAAAAATTAAGAGAAGAAGAATAACTAAACGTGTAGTTTTTCTTTTGCTTCTTTCCATTTATTAAGCTCTTTACTCTCACTTCCTATGGCTTTTAAAATATCTTCTTCTTTAAATCCTTGTTCTTTAAAGTAATTTCTAAAGCCTTCAAATGTTTCATTTTCATTGATATTAATTTCTAGATGCTCTTTTACCTGATTAAGACTAACTTCTGGATTGCTTCCAACTAATTTTGTAAGCTTTAACAGTTTTTCTAAAAGCTCTACTTCTTCGGTATAGACTTTTACTTGAGAAACTGCCAAATGCTCATTATGATTTTCAGTTTCAGAAGAAATAAAGTTTTTCATTCTTATATATTCTCTGATAATTGATATAAATAATGCTAAATTGTCGTTTGACTTACAGTTTGGGATTAGAAAAAATATTGCTTTTTGAGGACCTTCATCTTCTTCATATCCCATATCCCTAATTGTAGAAAAAGAATGAAGATCTAAAAATCCGCTATCTAAGGTAGCTGTAGAATCAGTGAATTCATCGTATCTGAAATTTGGTATTGAATCTTGATGATCTCTTAAAAAATCAGGCAGATCACTTTCTCTTTCTACAGGAGAAGGAGTTATTGCTATAGGTATATCAATGCTGGCAAATCTGGTATCAAAATGCCTAACCATTTGATGATAATTATTTATTTTATTCACATTACCAAATGCTTGATTAATATCTTCTACAAATCCCAACTTACTTTTAACAGATGTTTCTATATGAATCTTCAGATCATTAATTTCTTTGCTGATAGAGTTGAAAGCTGAATTAAACTCTTTTTTAAACTGGCTTCTAATTCTACTTATTGCATAAATAGAAATTAAAGCAACTATAATAAGATTTTTTATAGCTTGATACAATCTTTCATCTTTTAAGTTTTCGACTTGGGTTTTAAGTTCTTCTACAGTTTTTTTTAAATCTTCTAATTCTTTATTAGCTTGTTCTTTTTGTACTACTTGAACCAATGGTTTGTCTATTTGATTAGCACTGGCTTTTTCTCCAGATAAAACAAATCCAGTTGTTAGCAAAACACCTGTTTGTCCTAGTCTTTGAAGAACTTTTGGAACCATTGCCATTGCTATAAAACTAACTCAAAAGGATATTTTAAACAAGTATTGTTATAGTAATTTAATCTACAATGTTTTTTCAACTCCACAGGCTTTTAATAGATCATCAGATCCAGGATCTGTAATTAAATATTTAACTAGTTCTTCTTCAGGGTAGGTGTTTAAAATTGCTTCTGCATTTGTTTTTAATGAAGAACTTTCTTTGTCCATAGCCCATTGAACAAGCTTTGGAATAAAAATTGTATTAGCCAGGTTTGGATAAGTTACTTCTTGATTTACCACGACTCCTGATGGATAGATTTTAACAGTTTCAATATTCTGGAGATTTTTAAATGCTTTTTCAAAGTTAATGTTTTCAAGTGATAAAATCTCTTTTAAAATTTCTCTATATCTTTTTTGGCTATCAAAATTCCTATCTTGAGAATCACTTGCTAGTAATAATAAATGTGCTAGTCCATAGCTTGGATTATTAGAGTCTTGTAATTCTCTTTCAATGTGTTCAACAACTTTTTTACTACCCCAGCTTTTAAGTGATTTCTCTGTAGCCATTGCTATTAAAGATGCTGTTTTAATTATTCTACTTTCCCCGTTAAATCCTTCTATAATTTTTGACTTTGCTTTTTTACCCATGACACTTATATAATTTAAAAATGCATAGTACTTCCTCATCTTATCGCCATCATCTTCAAGACCACCAGAGAATTCAGTTTCATGTAAAAATAAATCTCCTATTAAGTTTCTCTCGTCATCATGTTTAATACTTTTTATTATAGTTAAAGCTATTTTTTGCCTTACTTCATCATCACCTGCTTTATCATAGTGAGCAAGCAGTTCGTCTAAACTTATCTCAAAGATTTTTCTTCTAAGTCCTTCATAAAACATATCAATTCTTGTAGCTTCAAAGTCTTCTAATTCAAGTGAATCATCATTGTCATCAGATTCTATCGTTGTGGAATAACTAACAATTGGTGGAGTGTAATTAATGTTAAATCTGCCTATGTTTAAAATATGCTCACTTAGCTGGCTGGAAATAGAATCAAGTGCACATTTGACTTCATTTAGCTTATACAGGAGTTCAGGGTCTGATTCTTTTGATTTTTTATCAACTTTTTTTTCTTCTACTTTTATAAATTGCAATATAACAGAAATATTCTTAAATAATGCATCAGCATCTTCTTCATCTATATCGGGATCAAAAATAACTGCTTCTAAATATAGTCCTTTTGAGCTTAAATCCATATCCATTAAACAATCTAAAAGCTCATTTGTTTCATTTTCAGAATAAGAAGGATCATTTCCTGGTAGTACACCACTTTGAGCCAAAATACATTTTGCTAAAACTGCTTTTTTTGTAGCTTCTTCACCACTTGAAAAATAACTTAGTTCATTAAATTTCTCTATTAAGTTACCTCTTAGGTCTACTCCAGCTCTTTCAAAGAGTTTCCCGAGTTTTTGGATTTCCATATTTATAGAATAGTGATCTGATTGGCTTGTTTCATTTATAAGTTTTTCAAGCCCATTAGTAGATAACTTTTCAATCTCTAAAGATGAATTTAATGATTTTTCATAAACTAATTTAACTCTTCTAATTAAATTTTGATTTGCTATTAAAGGACTTTCTTTAGGAGTTGTGGGAGTTTGTTCTGAGGATTCAGGTTCTGGTTTTTTAGGGGAAGTTTTAGGATCAGACTTTTTAGCTGAAGGCTTAGGAGTACTTTGAGGTATTCCGCCTCCACCTGTATCATTTGGGCTATAAAAGAAATTCCGTTCTATACGCATTAAAACTATAATAGCCTAGTCTTATCTAAAAGTCGATTAAATATAAAATTAATTCCATCATTAAAATCTAAACTTTAGGAAATTAATGATGGTTTAATTTTTTTAATTACAGCTACAAGTAATATTTAAAAGCTCTTAATAATACAGTTAAAAAGTCTTCTTTTCCTTGAGCTTGAGCTGGCTTCTGAATAGTGGAGTCAGATATTTTAGGTTTGGTATTCTGTAGGCTTTTCTTGTCTAATAGAGCAGGATTAAATGTCCCACTTGCTGAACATGGAGAAATTACTGCTAGCATAAGTACCTCCTAGATTTCTTTACTTGTATCTTTTTGATCACTATTTAAGGAATCATCTTCATCGCTTTGTTGTGAATCCTTATATAAGAGATAAGCTTGACCAGCGGCACCAACACCAAGTGCAACTGCGCCTAGAACTTTAAGAGGGCAGATATGTCCAGTTTCAGTTTGTGCTGGTTTCTGTTCATTCTGAACTTGAGTTACTGCTGGCTGATTATCTGGTTTAGGTGTTCCACATGCTTGTGCAGTAGCTGGCATTGACCCGGTTCCTACAGCGATAGCTGTTCCTAGTGCTAGTGTTTGAATTAAATTTTTAGCTAAAGATGAATTGTGGTGCTGGAGATTGACAGGTGAAGTTTGAAGAGTCATAAATACCTCCTTTATAAAGCAATTAGCAAAAAGCTTTCCACATTTGACTTTAGGTAAATGCTGAAATCTAGTTGTTGAGTGCTTTTTAGCTATATATCTTAGTTAATTTAATATGTTATCACATTTTATAAAAAAATCAATGCTAAAGAATTATTTTGTTTGCATTAGTTAACAAGTTTAAATCTTTATTTCTTTTTCAAGCAAACAATTCTATCTATTGTTAGTCCTTGATTTTCTGAGAGGAAGGAGGAGTTGTATCTTTTTGTGGGTGGGATGTCATCGTTAATAATAATGTCTACATCGAATCCGGCTTTTTTTCCTTCAGTAGCGATGACATCACTTGTTCTTATAATAATCTTTTCATCACATGTTTTTTTAGTAACATCTCCCACTACTACAAATGCTCTTTTCCCGGGCTTTAGAACTCTGTTTGCTTCTTTAAGGAAAAGATACATTGCATTTGAATACTTTTCATAGCTTGCTGTTTGAGTGGTTTGTTTTCTGACATCTTTAAAGTCAAAACCTAAAAGCCATTCACGAAGCCAGTTGTCCCATGCATAACTTTGGGCAGTAAAATAAGGTGGAGAAGTAACCACTAAATCAATTTTCTCACTCCAGGAGTCTGGAAGTTCTTGTGCTTTACTTAGATATGCTTTTCCTTGAACTCTTGCTATGCCAGCACTTTGAAGATAGAAAGACTTATTTATCATGCAAGATTTCACATTTCTATCAGGCTTTTTTAAGCCATGTTTCTTTGCATAGTTTTTTGTGTAATTTGGAGCCATTGAAAAAGAATGTGAACAAGGAAGACTTAAGCTGTATGAAGAAGACCCGTGAAGTATCCCTGTTAATACTCCAAGCCAGTATTGTGCAAGTTGTTCTTTTTTTGTTTTTGCTGTGTGAAAGACTTTTCCATTATCATAGTCCAGATTTTCTATTTCTAGCCCAAGGTCTTCTAATAGTCTTTCTTTTATTACGAGGATTTGAGCAAGGGTTTTTGTTGAAAAGAATATTTTTACTTCAGCAGGTACATCTTTAATGCTTGTATTTGAAATTCCAAATTTGATAGAGTTTAAATATTCTACTGCTTCATCATGTTTTATACAGCTTGTTTTTGCACCAGTTAAAACATATGCTTCCGGTGCTATGTCTATTCCAAATCCAATTCTATCTAACAAGCATGCTTGATAGGGGGTGGTTCCTTTCCCTGAATAGGGATCTAAAACCAAATCACCGACTTTAGAAAAATGATTTATAAAATAATCAGCAAGTGCTGGTGGAAAGGATCCTGACCTGGATGCCATACTGTGCATTGGATGTCCGAAATTTCTTGGAGCGCCTTCTTTTCTCCAAGTATTTTTAATGCTGTAACTGCTTGTGTATAGGTAGTCAGAGTCTTTATATTCAAAAATATTTTCTTCTTCAATGATTTTTTTTAAATCGTTATTTTTTAATAATGCAGGCATTTAAATCCTTGTTTTGAATATGAACGTTTATTCATTGTCGGAAATGAAAAATGCCTGTTCCATTTTTCTTGCTCTTTCTAAACTTGTTATCAGAAAACATTTTTGATAATAATTAAAGAAAATCTAAGAATGAAAATTATTTCTGATAATAAAAATGTTCCTGCTCTGTTCCTGAAACAAAAATTAAATCTAATATTTTTTTGGCCGAGTTTTGGAAAACAATTTGTACGAAATTCTTATTTTCCTGTGTGTTGAGAATTACATATTTACTTTCATACTTTAGAAATTGAAAATGTAAATTACCTTTTTTGTATAGCTTTAGCTGAACTTAAATTACTGTATATAGACTTCACTCATATTCTCCTGTTTTTAGAGTAGATTTACGAATGTAAATTCCTTATTTATAAAGATTTTTTTTTAATACACTTGATTTTTCTTAACTTTTAATACAATTGATAACGGTTTAAAAATTCTATAGGTTTTTTTTAAAATTAAAAAATGTTTTTTTCAGATAAAGAAAATTCAGCAAGTAAAAATTTCATAATCTCAGCCTCAGTTTGGTTAGTTATAGGAATGACATTAGGTTTAACTGCTGCAGTAGAGTTTGTTTCTCCTGATATGAGTTCAAACATTGCTCAAATAACATTTTCTAGAATTAGACCTACACATATTAATGCAGTTGCATTTGGCTGGCTTAGTATGGCAAACATTGGTATTGTTCTTTATATAGTTCCTACACTTACTAAAACAAAGCTTTATAGTGAAAGGTTTGCTAACTTTATTTGTTTAGTTTGGAATTTTGCTTTGCTTGCTGGTGCACTTTGCCTTCTAAACGGGTATTCTGAAGGCCGTGAGTATGCTGAACTTCCAGTCCCTATTGATATTCTTGTTTTAATTGGTTTAATTTCACTATCATATAATGTATATTTAACAGCTATAAATAGAAAAGTTAAAAAATTGTATGTCAGTTTATGGTATATCTTAGGTGCATTTTTCTGGATGCCTATTGTTTATTTTATTGGTAACAGAACATTTGTTAGGTTAGATGGATTAAATGATGGAATTGTTAACTGGTTTTATGGACATAATATTTTAGGAATGTGGTTCACTACTCTTGGTGTTGGAATTGCATACTATATGATTCCTAAGCTTTCTGGAAGACCATTATGGAGTCATAGTTTATCTATGCTTGGTTTTTGGACCATTGCATTCTTTTATGCTCCGACTGGAACCCACCATATTCTTCAGTCACCAGTTCCAGAGTGGTTAAAAGCACTTGCAGTTGTATTTAGTGTTGCTCTTGTTATCCCAGTTATTACTGTTCTTACTAACTTTTTTATGACAATGAAAGACAACTGGTGGCAATTAGCAAATAATCTACCTCTTAGATTTGTTTTAACAGGGACACTTTTTTATTTTATTACCTGTATTCAAGGACCTTTTCAAGCTACAAGATCTGTTAACTGGTACATCCATTTTACTCAGTGGGTTCCAGGACATGCTCATGCTGCATTACTTGGAGCATTTTCATTTTTTGATTGGGGCGCTATTTACTATGTTTTACCTAGAGTTACTGGAAAACAAATTTACAGTGTAGGTTTAGCGAGAGCTCATTACTGGTTCACATTTTTAGGATTTTGGATTTTTTACGCAGCATTTACTATTGCTGGGTTAGTACAATCAGCAGGTTGGCATGCAGGCGTTTCAGTTTCTACCTGGGTTGTTGAGCTTGTCCCGTACTGGATATTTAGAGCTTTAGGTGGTGGCATGATGTGGTTTGGTAACATTTTATTTCTAATCAATGTTATTCAAACAGCAAGAGGAATTAAACCTCTTGACTCTGCAAGTAAAGAACCAGCAATGGTACCTCCAGGATTGAAAGCATAAAAGAAAGGAAAATATAAAAACAGCAAATGAATAAGAACTATATACTCCCTGGATTTGTTGTTTTAGCATCTTTTTCGCTAATTATATTTTCTACTGTTTTACTTCCAAACTTTATTTTTAAACCAAAACCTTCAGAGTTTGCAGTCGTTTATACACCATTAGAAGCACGTGGAAGAAAAATTTACGTAAGAGAAGGTTGTGTTTATTGCCACAGCCAGTTTTCAAGACCTCAAGACAGGGATTTTGGTCCACTACCTATGGCTGGTGATTATGTATATGAATCTCCGAATGTTTTAGGTACTATTAGAACTGGTCCAGATCTTACTAATGAAGGTGGAAAACATCCTGACCAGTGGCATATCTCTCATCTTAAGAGTCCTAGATCTTTAACTCCTGGTTCTGTTATGCCTCCATTTGGTTATTTAAAAGATGATGAAATGAAAGCTCTTGTATCGTATATTCAAACTCTTGGTATAAAAAGAATGGTTAAGTACAAGAGAATATACCATCCTGACGAGTTAGAGAAGGTTCTTGAAAAAAGAAAAGTAAATGTTGATGGTTCAGCTGCTGCAAATGCAGGACGTGGAATCTACCAGCAAAACTGTGCTACCTGCCATGGAACTCATGGATTAGGAAATGGTCCAAATGCAATTGCAATTGCTAAAAAGCCTGCTAACTTTTCAAGACCATTCTATAAAGATTATGATGATGTGACATGGTTCTGGAGAGTATCAGAAGGTGTTCCAGGAACTAGAATGCCTCAGTGGGGTAAGCTTTTGACAGAAGAACAAAGATGGTATTTAGTTGCATTCTTAAAAACTCTGCCTAGAGAAACAGAAGTTTATCCAAAAGGATATGAAAGTTTAGATCCTGCTAAATGGAATGAAGTAAATAAAACCTCAGCTGAAGAATTAAACTCTGCAAAACCAGCACAAATTATTAAAACTGATGGACCACCACCAGGAGCAGGAGGAGGTCATTAAATCTAAATGCAAGTAACACCAGAACAAGTAATGAGTGATTTAATAAACCAGCCTGGTTTAGGTATGTTTATCTGGATGTGTTTAGTGTTTTTTGTTTTTGCAGGAATTATTTTTTTCTGGGCTTTTAAGTCAGGACAAATGGATGACATTGAATCAATAAAGTTTGAGATGCTTGAAGATAATGGAAAGAAGGAGGCAGTTAGCTAATGTCAGAAAATAAAAATGATTATCAGCCACTATGCCAAATTCCTGAGGTTACAAAACCTGAAGAATATAGAATGGGTGAACATAAGCCACCACTTTTTTTAATTGTTTTATTTTTTCTGGTTTTTGTCTGGGCAATGATTTCATGGATACCATTTTTTGGATATTAGGAAGTAAGGATAAGTAAGAGGGATGGATAAAAAAATAAAATCTACAGAAATAATTAAGACAATAACACTTGTGTTTTGTATTGTTGTTGTTGGTCTTTTAATTTCTGCTTGCCAGTCAAATGTAAAACTAAACAAAGTTTCTCTTCCATCTGAAAATAATCCTTTAATAGATAAAAAATCTGCAGAAGAGGATTTTGCATATCCTACAAAAGATCCTTCAGTGATTGAAGGTAAAAAATTATTTGCATCAAACTGTGCTAGTTGTCATAGTTTTTCAAAAGAAGCAAATAAACATGAATTCACCCTTAAATATATAAACAGTGTTACACCTTCTCATCTTTTTAAATCTATTACAAGCAATCCTAAGCACCCGTCATTTAAAGAAAAACTTCCAATTAAAGAGAGATGGGATGTTGTAATGTATCTTAGGTATCAGCTTTTTGGATTACCCAAAGAATATGATGATATAAAAACAAAATTTGGAGCTAATTGTGCTGTTTGTCATGGTACAAGAGGTTTCGCAGATGGAAATATTCACTATTACTTAACACCAAAGCCAGCAAACTTTAATCAGTTTGATAGATTATATGAAAAAACCGATGAAAAGATCTTTGATGAAATCTCAAATGGTATTCCATGGACAGCAATGCCTCCATGGGCAGGTAGAATTGATAAAGATAAACATTATGAATTTGATGAAAAATTTAGATGGGAATTAGTTAAGTTTGTAAGACACTTTGGATATAGCTCTGAAGCTGATATTTTAAGAGAGAATAAACTTTTTGAATCATCTACAGACAGCGAATATAAGAAAAAATAAGGAGCGAGAAATCTTAAATGGACATGGAAACAACAAGAAGAAATCTATTAAAAGGAATACTTGCAATTCCAGTTTTAGGTACACTTGCCGCCGCAGTATCACCTTTAATGAGATTTCTAAAACCTACCATTAAACCTTTAAATTTTATGCAAGGTCCAGATCTTCCTAAATCAGCAAGTCCTGTAGAAATAGATCTTTCCCTTTTTCCAAATGCATTTGATTCTCAAGCATTTACATTTACTCAAGTAAATAAAGAATACACAGCTATTGGTACACAAACCAGAGATATTCCAGGTTATGCTGTGAAATTACCTACAGGTGATTTTGCTGTTTATAGTAGAATCTGTCCACATCTTGGGTGTGTTTTTAACTTTGTGCCAAATCCAGATGATGTTGCAAAAGGTTATAACTTTAGACCTGATGGACCAGTTTTTGCATGTCCATGTCACTTAAGTGTATTTGATATTCAGCATGAAGGAAAAGTTGTTTCTGGTCCTGCACCAAGACCACCTAGAAAATTTGTTTATAAAGTTGAAAACAATAAGTTAGTTATATCTGATTTGGAAACTGGAGGAGTTGCATAAAAAGATATGATTGAGTTAGTAAAAAAATCAGCAAATGCACTTATAGAAAAAATTAAAGCCATGATAAATGGCATTGATATTTTTGATGAGCATTATGCAGATAGAGCTCAAACAAATCCATGGTATACATTAGGTTCTCTTGTTTGGCTTTTTTGGGTTATTACTATGATTACTGGTTGTCTCTTAATGGCCATCTATATCCCATCTATTAATGAAGCTTATGACTCTATTGTAAAAATTCAGGAAGAGATTCCATTTGGTGCGCTTATAAGAGGGGTTCATAAATATGGTGCAGATGCAGTAATTATTGCCGCTACTATTAGACTTTATCGTATTTTTATTTGTGCTGACTATAAGCCAAATAGAGAACTAAATGTTGCTATTGGTCTTATTACACTTTTGTTTGGAATGTATTCAGGTCTTACTGGATATCTTTTAATCTGGAATCAAAGAGCATTCTGGGCGACAAAAGTTTTTGCTACATTCCCTACCTATGTTGAACAGTTTTATATTCTTGGACCTACACATATAGGAGTTAACACTTCACAAATTCTTTTAGGTGGCAGTTCAATTGGTCAGGCTACGATGACAAGATTTTACGGTTTTCATACAGCTTTTAGTTTGCTTGCACTTATTGCTGTAGAGCTATATTTTTATAGAAATGGTTTAAAGAGATTTAACATGCCATGGAAAATGGCTATAATTCCTACTGCAATGGTTTTCTTTGCCGCTATTGCACTTCCTGCTCAGATCGGTCATAGAGCAGATCCAAGTGTTACACCATTACCGATTTTATCTGACTGGTACTTCCTTGCTCTTTATCAATTCCTGAAATATATTGAGCCAGTTTGGGCTACAGGTCTTACTGTTCTTGTTCCAGTTACAGTTGTAATTCTTCCATTTTTAGATCTTGGTCCAGAAATAAAGATATTTAGAAGACCGATCTTTTTAATGGTTACTATAATGGGATTTTTAGAGTTTGTTATTTTCTCAGCACTAATTATAATGAATATTGCAAACATTCACACTGATCCACCGATTTGGAGATGGGGTACTTGGCTACTTATAGCTATTGGTGTTGTATGGCAGTATGTCATGCAAAAAATTGAAAAACCAGAAAAGCTACCAGTATTAGTTTTGGATTTTATAGCTTATGTAGCTTGTCCACTATTTGTTTTATATTGGTCTTTCCCTAGTTTAATAAATGGATTTTTAACTTTAAAAGATCAGTTGATCGGTGTCGGTATTTGTATGGTGCCTACAGTAATGGCATATACTTGGCATTTATTTATTAGAAAAAATATGGTCGGTCAGGAGCAGGAGAAAGCAGTACAATGAAAAACTTAATTAAGAATTTCAACTTATTTAGATTTTTTATTTTTTGTATAGCTACTTATACTCTTTCACTCTTTTTTGAAGCTGGCAGACTTATTTCGTCTTCTCAAACCCTTGAATATATTCCATTATCAGTTTTATCTTTAGTTATGCTTTTTGGATGTTTATTTATAATTGGATACTGGATTTATGCAGAAGAAAAAGAAAAAAATAATCTGAGTAAATCATTTGCACCATATGAATGGCTT
Organism: uncultured Gammaproteobacteria bacterium; assembly: GCA_964602915.1. GTDB lineage: Bacteria > Cyanobacteriota > Vampirovibrionia > 2-02-FULL-35-15 > 2-02-FULL-35-15 > CAZRTB01. The sequence goes on from CAZRTB010000002.1 coordinate 64,652, forward strand.
TATAAAGCTTTATCGATGAGGAAAGAAGGTAAATGAAAACTATTATTCAATTTGGAATAGCTTTAGTCTGTGCTCTAGGAACAGCATTTTGCCTTTATTCAATGGTTATGGATGAACTTAATTTCCAGGATCCAGGATTTGGGAAGTATTTTGGTGTTTTAGGAGTTCTTGCATTTATTTCCTTTATTGTTCTTACTCAGAATGATGATAATGAAGAAACTAATCCTGCAAAGGAAAAGGTTAAAAAATAGGTTGGAGAAAAAAAGAAAGCATGTATAAAGAAACATTAGATAAACTTCAATCAGCCACAATAAGCTTTGAAAAGCTTTTAAATAAAGTATTTTCTCAACAATACAATCCTTTTTATTATCATGGTGCTATTCCAAACTTTTTCATGTGGACTCTTTTTATCACTGGACTTTTACTTTTTGTTTATTACCAACCTACATTAGATAGTGCTTATATTTCAGTAAATTTTATTACTACAAAACTTCCATTTGGAAATATTTTTCGTGGATTACATAGATATTCTGCTGATGCAATGATGATTTCAGTAATAATCCATGCAATTAGAGTTTATTTTACAGACAGATATAGAAAGTACCGTTGGATTGCATGGTATTCAGGTGTTCTATTAATTGTTTCAATGTTAATAATTGGTATAACTGGATATATTCTGGTTTGGGATCAAAGATCTTACATGATTGTTCTTGCAATGACTGATGCCTTAAAACAAATACCTTTAATGGGACTTCCTTTAGCTAAGCTTTTTGTTAATGGTGAAGTTATAAGCCATTACACAATGGCAATGTCATTCTTCTTACACGTTGGTATTTCATTCTCACTTTTATTTTTCTTGTGGCTTCATTATCTTAGAATCTCAAGACCTGTTACAGATGTTCCATTAGGGCTTGGTTTGGGTCTTTTTGCTTCTGTTATGCTACCAGCATCAATTTATCCTGTAGTAAGTGGCAAGCCAGCAGTACTTACTCAGATTCCATCAGAGTTTCCTGTTGACTGGTTTTATCTTTGGGTATTCCCAATGTTTTCTGGTATGCCAGGTTTAATTGTTTGGACAATTCTATTTTTATCAGTTGCAGTTTTACTTGCATTACCATTTTTAGTTACTGATAAACAAAAATCACCAGCGGCAGTAAGCCTTGATAACTGTGTTGGATGTACTTTGTGCGCTAAGGACTGTCCTTATGAAGCTATTTATATGGTTCCAAGAACAGATCACCCTAAATATAAACAGCTTGCCATTGTTATTGATGCTAGATGTTCAGAATGTGGACTTTGTGTAGGAGCTTGTGCATTTAAAGCTATAGACTTACCTGAAAAACACTCAAAAGAAGTAATCACTAAAATTGGTGATTTACTTAAGGAGCCTGTAGGAGCATAATATGGCTGAAAAGAAAAAGAAAATATTAGGAATTGTTTGTGAGAGAAGTGTTGATCTTAAGAAAAAGATCAAAAATAACAAGCTTACTGAAAAAGATAATGTATCTATTCTTGAGCTGACTTGTTCTGGTATGATTCAGCCTCTAATGATTGAGGAAGCTTTTAAACAAGGTGCTGATGGAGTTTTTGTAATGGGTTGCCAGATTGGTGATTGTCATTATCGTGAGGGAAATAAATGGTGTCAGGATAGACTTTTAGGACTTAGACCACCAAACATTAAAAAGACAGTACCAAAAGAAAAAGTACGTGGTTATTGGCTTGCAAAATGTGACTATGAAAAATTTATGGAAAAGGTTAATAGCTTTGAAAAGGATTTAAACAATGGCAACAGTTAAAGATGCAAAGTTAATAGCAAAAGACCCTAAAGCTACCCCAATAGGTACTTTCTTTAGCTTTACTTTCTTCTATTTACACTTTTTTATCTGGTTAATTTTAATTGCATGTTTTGGAATTGTAGCTGAATTCTAAGATTCTAAAAGATTCTTGTTAGTCCCCATAGAACTCTGATGTTTGGGGGTTGTCTTCTTCCGTTTAAGTCGTCAATTGTTGGAAGTCCTACAGACAAATTAGTTACCCATTTTTTATCTAAAACTAATCTTATCCCAGGAGAAAGATAGATAAGTGTTCCACCTTCATTTTCTTCTCTTCCTTCTCTAGTCTTTGGTTTTTCTACCCAGCTTCCATTAGCTTCCATAATTAAATGCCATTTTGCATCTTTATTAAAAACCTTATTTACAAAGATTTTCTTTAAGTAATGTTCATGACTGTCTACTAAGTATGAAATTGCAAAATTATAACTTATAATGTCGCCTAAAGTTGTACTTTGAGTTCCTCTTGTAGAAAATCTATAAAAGAAATTTGAGTCAAGGTGAAAAGGACCAGCATGCTTACTAAGAGCTAGTCCTACAGATGGGTCCCATGAACCTGTACTAGGCTGATGCTCTGCCCTGAAAACCTGTCCTGAATGGTCTTTTGCACGTCTGACACCAGAAGGAATCTTTAATCCATATAATAATGCGGAGTGAAAATCATGCTTTTCATTGTGTAGTATTTCATATATTCCAAAAAGATTTATATCTCCGGCTCCGATTGAATTTCCTTTGCTTATTACATCAGGAGTTCCTTCTACCCTTCTAACTCCAAACTTAAAATTATAGGGTACTGAAATACTTAAAGATGATTTTTCTGTAAATCCATATCCTGCTGTTAGTGAAGGGCTTAATGTGTTTTCTACTACGTCTACATCTTCGCCTCTTCTGCCAAACCTTTTTAACTTTGAATCTGAAAAAATATCTGCATTATTGTAGTTTGTGATTAAGCTGATAAACTTACTGCCTTTTGGTAAAGGGTATGCTGGAATGGTTATTATTGGACCTGCTATTCCGGCACCACCAAGTCCTCCTTCTCCACCATGGTGTGCAAAGCAAGGAGTGTTAATTGAAAAAACTATTAAAAACAATAAAATTAATTGAAAAAACATCTTAAACATTGTATCTTAAGCATTATTTTTAAGTAGAGCTTCATTAATAAATTAAGAACCTTGGTTAAGACTTTCTCTTTAAAAAGGTCTTGCCTTTACTTATGGTAATTGGATATTATTAGATTAAAAGTACTACTAGGATAAATTTTAAATGGCAAATACCATTACACGAAATAATTATTTTTTTGGACCTGCTTTTGGAAGGGTTCTAAAAAGGGCCAATATATATGCTAATACTGTTCTTGATAGTTGTTCATACAATTTAGGTTTAAGTGACAATAAGGCTAATCCTGAAAGACCTGCTTCAAAAATGCTTGGTTTAGCAGGAATGGTAGTTGCTGGCTTAGGAATTATTTCTTCATTTCTTGGTTTTGCTAAAAACAATAGCTTTGTAAAAGTAGGCGGAATGTTTTTAGGTGCAATTGGTGTTGGAGTAGCTTTAGTTTCAAAATTTCTTGAAAATGAGTTAGATATTTTAGGAAGTCTTCAAAAGAAAGTTGTAGTTGGTGGAGCTACTGGAGTAAGTACTAAGCCTGAAGATGTTGGACTAAGCAACACAGAGGTTGTAAATATTAAAACAGAGGATAATGAAGAATTAAAAGGACATTTTATAAAAGCACCTGTACCAACGCAAAAAACTATTATTTATATTCATGGGGTGAGAAGTAATGTGGGAAGATGTTTAGATGAAATTAAAAAAATTCAGGAGAAAGTTCCTGCTAATGTTTTAGTTGTAGACCCAAGGGGTTTTGGTGATAGCACATTAAATAATAAAATTATTTCTACTCAAGGTTTAATTACTGATGGAAAAGCAATGTATGACTATCTTATAAAAGAGAAAGGATTAAAAGCTGAAGACATATCTATCTTTGGTCACTCTTTAGGTGGTGCAATAGCAGTAGGTGTAGCAAAAGAAAGAAAAGTAAATAGTCTTATACTACAATCCACATTTACTAAAACAAGTCAGTGTGCAGAAGAAGCATTAAAAAAACTTCTTCCAGAAGTGATAGCATCCAGAATGGGTAAGCTTTTAAGTACAGATTTTAATTCTGCAGAAGATATTAAGTATGTTAAAGCAGATAACCTTGTTATTTTTCATGGAGAAAACGATTTAATAACTCCAAGTTCTGAAGGAAAAGAATTATATGAGATTTCAGCTCAAAACAAAAACTTGAAATCAAGAAATTGGATACTTCAACCAAAAGCAGATCATACTAATTACTATGATTTTTACACTTCTGAAAACTTTGATTTAATTAATAAAATCATTAATCAAGCAGAAGTTTCTACTGAATCTGAAGGGTCTGCTACTCCTCTTCAAATTGTTGTAAATAATGGAACTCCCTCTAAAGAGCTACAAGAAGTAGCATAAGTTATTTCTAAAGTAAAATTATTTAGTTAATGAATGTATTATTAGGATGTAATAGCTTCTTAGACAAAACATTACTCCTACGATCCCTACTCCCATACAAGAAGAATCAATCCAGTTATGTCTCTGCTCTAAGACACTTAAATCTGGCGTAAGCATAATAAAGCAGATAGATATAATCACTACTACAGAAGTTAGAATTAGAGAATATTTCAAATCTTTAATAAGTTTAATTTTTCTATTTAGTAAAATTTCAAATCTCTCAAGCCTGGGTTCGAAATGTATATTTCCTGGACGAGGGTTACTTCTAATGTAATTTAGAAAATCAGTAAAATTTTTAGTTTCTAGCAATGTAGGAGATGGAAGTTTTAGATTAGATTCCATATAGTAAGTAAATAAAACATTTGCAGTATTGAACAGTTCTGTATCTAGAAGTTGGATATTAAATAAACTAAAAGCACCAAGAAGACCTACCATTGTAGTTACAACTTGTGAAATTGTATTGAAAGTATAGTAAAAGCAGTTTGATATCTCTTGTACACTTCCAGCATTGGCATCTAAATACATACAACCATATTAGAACTTAAAGATAAAAATATCAAATGTTCTGTCGTAATGTTAACTTTTTATTGACTGCTATTTTTTGTAATTCTTCTAACTTCATTAGTTGTTTTTGGTGACTTGTCACCATTTAGGTAACTCTCTAGAGCAGTTCTAGCAGAAGGCTCTTTTGTTGTTCTTAAAGTAGTTCTTGCTCTTAATTGCCCACTAAAATCATCTCTAGAAATCTTACTAGAAATACGTTCAACCATATCTGTTCCCCTTTTTAAATTTACTGAATTGATTAAATCTTAGCATTATAGATATAAGTTTTCAATATAAAAACTGTATTGTTTTATATCGAATTTCAAACTAAAAGTTAAAAGGATTCATCCCATTTATTGGGTGAATCCGGTATTGTGAAAGGAACTGAAAGATAGAAGGCTCAAACCCTGCCCTGTTAAGGGTTGTCTTGAGCTTAAGAGTTAAAAGGATTCATCCCATTTATTGGGTGAATCCGGTATTGTGAAAGGAACTGAAAGATAGAAGGCTCAAACCCTGCCCTGTTAAGGGTTGTCTTGAGCTTATATTAAATATCTGATCCAAGGTCTACAAATGTTTTTGAAATACCTTTATACGAATCGATTACATCAGTAAATTCTTCAGGATTTAAGAGTGTTTTTAAAGAGGCATCATTTCTGGCTGGAGTTTCAAATACTTCTTCTTTCCCATTAGAATCTTTAGCTGTCCATATGGTTTTTTCTCTATAAGCTCTGGCTTTAAGACTTCCTTCTTTTCCTGTAATTTCAAAAGGTAAAACAATTTCAATAGCCTGCTGAGGACAAATCTTAATACAGGCTGCACAGTCCCAGCAGTCAGCATTACAGCAGATTTCTGCTTTTCCATTTGATTGCATAAAAATTAAATCCCCAGGACATGCCATGTTACAGGGAGTTTCAGACTCAGGATGTCCACAGCCGTTACATAAATTCTGATCAATGTTTATTCCCATATTATCCTTTTATATATTTGCGAGAAGACTCAAAGAGTTGACATGGCAACCTCCTATCGTAATGAGATTGCTTCGTCGCATTTTCAATGCTCCTCGCAATGACGTACTTCTCTATCATTTTGCTTTCTCCAGAGTTTTTACAGGTCTTTCAAGAATTTTAATTTCTTTATTTTTACTGCTATACACTGAGTTCACAAATTTCATCCAGTTCTTATCATCTCTTTCTGGATAGTCACCCCTGCTTTGATAAATAGGCCATCTTGTCTCTTTTCTATAAGACAAATGTTCAATTAAAACCTCTGCTATATCTAGTCTATCTATTACTTCATGACATTTCATAAGTTCATGTAGATTTTCACCATAAAGATTTTTAGATTCTTCTTTTAGTTCTTTAATATGTTTTCTTGCTTTCTGTAGTTTTTGTTCATTGATAATATATCCACTACTGATTCCACCAGCATAATCATCCATTATTTTTTGCATTCTAAGTTCTAACTCATCAGGAAGAATTGACTCTTGCCTTTTTTCTAAATGATTAAAAATTCTTTTCATTTCATCCTGAATATCTTTTTCATAAATCTTTTCATGCTTTAACGAAGATAATTTTTTTACTACATCTCTAGCTGATATCATTCCTTCTACGGCGGAGCCTGAAAGATATTTTTTTGGAGCTCCACCTGCTACATCACCACCTGCATAAAGGTTTTCTAGTGTACTCATTCTATTTATGTCTACCCAGTAACCAGCCTGAGCATGACCACCGACAATGAAAGGTTCTGTTCCAACAATTTCAGGTGGATCAAAATCAGGTCTTGAATTTCTTACTGACCAGTAAAGGGTAAGTCCTGGTGTCATATGTAGGTAGTAAGCTTTAAGTCTTTCTGATTGTTCTTTTGATAAGTGAGTAGTATCGAGGTAACAAGGTCCACGCCCTTCAGTATTTTCTTTTAGTGTTGCCCATAGACGCATGGAAGTAGGCATTTTTCTCCCACCAAGACTTTCATATCTTTCTTCTAAATATCTTTCTCCAAGAGAATTTACTTGCTGTGCTTTTACTCCTTGTGCTACTGCTCCAGTCGGTGCCATTAGATCTTTGATACGCATACTTACGTAGCGCATTTCAAAGCTAGTCATTTCAGCTCCAGCTCTGATACCCATGGCATAACCAGCTCCTGTATTAAATGGAGAATACCAGATCTTATGTCTGGCAAAACCTTCATTGTTTGGTTTATAAATTCCACTTGCTCCACCAGTAGCAACGAGGGTAGCTTTAGCTTCTACTACGTAAAACTTTCCATCTCTAACTCCAAAACCAAACGCACCAAGAATTTTATTTTCTTTTTTTATTAAGTTAGTTACTACAATGCGATTTAAAATTTTTGCTTTGGTTGCTTTAGTCGCTTGAGCAATAATGGGTTTTATTCTTTCTCCTTGAACAATAATGGAACCTCTTCCTCTGACAAACTTTTCTCCTTTTTCATCTTTAGGAATTGGCAGACCCCATTCTTCAAGTAAATCAACTACATGGTTAACTTCTTTAGCGATACTGTATACTAGATCTTCACGAATGACCCCCACAGAATCATTTTTTACATAATCAACAAAACTTTCTGGTGTTTGTCCTGGAGTAATATATGCGTTTATAGCATTTACTCCAGCAGAAAGACAACCACTCCTGTCTATATGTGCTTTTTCAAGGATTAAAATATCAATATTTGGATTTAACTTTTTAGCTTCATAAGCGGCAAAACAACCTGTAGCCCCAGCACCGATTATTAAAAAGTCAGTTCTTAATCTTTCAATTTCAATATTTTTAGCTTGAGCTAACATCTACAATAGTTTAGCAATTATTGATAAATTCCAAAGTAAAAGTTAATATATTAATTAATCCTTCAAATATGTTTTCTTATTTAGGTAGTAATACTGTTTATTTCTCTTGTCCTAAACCATTATGAAAATAACAAAAATTGACTCTAAAAAAGTTGAACTAAAATCAGATGCTAGTTTAGCTCTGACTTCAAAATTAAAACCAGTGAAACCTATAAATAATCTCTCTTTAAAGGAAGATGGACCCTTTATTGTTACTCTTAGAAATCTAATAGGTAAAGGACTTACATCAAAAGCAAGAATCTATGCTTGTCAGGAAGAGAAAGCTATTCTGTCTGAAAAACTTGAAGAGTTAAAAACTTTTGACTTTGATTTGAAAGAAGAAACCTTAGATTTGAATCGGAGATTTAGCTCGTTAGGATTAAGTCTTGAAAAATTGTTAATAAAAAACTTTAAAACTGCTGATAGTACTGGCAGAAGAATAATCTTAAATATGCTTACAGTTCTTGGAAATGGATCCTCAGGATTTATAAAATGGATTCTGGAGAGAGGAAAGAGCGATTTTAGGTTTAATGATTGTATGAATTTTTTAAAAGAGCAAGATGTAGAACAATTTAAAAAATTTATAGAAGGATTAAAATTTGATTCTGAAGAAAAAACAAGAAAATTTGCAAGATCACTGGCTCAAATAAAAGATGAATCGGATCTTGTGGAAATTTTAGGTAGTGAAATTAGCCGAGTTGCCATAGTGGAAGATACATCTTTAAAAGATTTAGAAGACAGACAGTTTCTTTTAACTCACGTTATTGATTCGTTTGGTAAAAAAGAGCATGAGTTGTATTATCGAAAAATTAGTGATGTCTTTAACTCTGCTGTTTCCTGGGATGTTCTCAATGCAACGCAGAAAGTATTGTTAAAAATTTCAAAAGATAAATTTTTCGCAGAAGTGAAAACTTCTGTAGAATCTGCTGATGAATATAGTGATAGCATTCAATTTAATCGACTATTTTATTTATATGTAAAAGATTCTTTAAATAAAGAAAAGGCTAAAGAAATTATAAAAAATATACTTGATAACTCTTCAGTTCCAATGAATGTTTTAACTGCTTGTAATTTGTCCGTGACATATCTTGGTGAAGAAGGTAAGAAGATACTTGAAGAAATAATTGAAATGGATATCTCTACGATTAAGCCATCTGTTGTTCTGGCTAATGTAATAATTGACTCAAGAAAAACTAAAGTCTACGATGATTTCATGGAAAGAATTTTCTCGAAACATAAATGTATTATAGAAAATCTAAAGCTGATTTCTAAAGAAAAGATTCCAATAGCTGGAAACTATGATAAATATGGTTCTTACGAAGAAATAAAAGCAGTATTTCCTAGAATGTTAAGTGCTATAGGTGTAGAAAAGCTTGTTAATTGGATCTGCTTTTCAGAAAATGTAACTTTAATGAACAATGCAAAAGAAATATTTTTAGCAGGTTTAAATCCTAAAACAAATAAGAATGATAAATTTAGAGAAAGCGTGATTAGCATTCTAAGATCTAATACTAGAGAGAGCAGGCTTTTAAGAGAATTAGCTAATAGTTATGTGAGTTAAGTCTTTCTTTAATAGCCTCAATTATCTTTACATTAATAATTTCTTTATTTTTCAATATCAAATTTTTAAAAATCCTTAAAAAAGGTATAACTATATATAGGTATATCTTAAATGAATCATTCTTTAGTACAAGGCAAATTTTCTTAGAATTATTATAATTATTTTCAGAAAGATGTTTTTATGGATTTTAATAAACTTACAGTAAATTCTCAATCAGCACTAGCAGGCTGTAAATCAATTATTGATAAATATGAACATTCAGCTCTTGAACCAGAACATATTTTAATCTCTTTATTAGATCAAAAAGATGGATTGATTCCACAAATTATAGATGAGTTGGGTGTAAGCAAAAAAAGAATTCTTGAAAAAGCAGATGAGTATTTAAAAAAACAACCAAAAGGGAGAGCCTCAGCTGTAGGTGACCAGCTTTATTTAGGGTCAAAAGCAAATTTGCTACTTGAAAAAGCATTTGAAGAAGCAAACAATATGAAAGATGAATATATAAGTGTTGAACATATTTTGCTTGCTCTTACTGATCCAGGACAAAAAATCGAAGCGCAAAAAATTCTTAAAGAAGAAGGAATTACAAGAGAGCAGATATTAAAAGTTTTAAGTAAAATTAGAGGTAATCAAAGAATAACTAATCAGACTCCAGAAGCTACTTATGAATCATTGAAAAAATATGGTAGAGATTTAACTGAAACTGCAAAAAGAGGAAAACTTGATCCAGTAATTGGCAGGGATGAAGAAATTCGAAGAGTTATTCAGGTGCTTTCCAGAAGAACAAAAAATAATCCGGTTTTAATAGGTGAACCAGGAGTGGGTAAAACAGCTATTGTTGAAGGGCTTGCTCAGAGAATCGTTCGAGGAGATATTCCTGAAAGTCTAAAAGATAAGAAAGTTATTGTTCTTGATATGGGAGCATTAATTGCAGGTGCAAAATTTAGAGGAGAATTCGAAGAAAGATTAAAAGCAGTGTTAAAAGAAGTTCAGTCTCATGAAGGAGAAATAATTCTATTTATAGATGAACTTCATACCGTAGTAGGTGCAGGTGCTACTGGCGAAGGTGGAATGGATGCGGGGAATTTACTAAAACCAGCTCTTGCAAGGGGAGAATTACATTGTATCGGAGCAACAACTCTAGATGAATATAGAAAGTATATTGAAAAGGATGCGGCATTAGAAAGAAGATTTCAAACAGTGCTGGTGGATGAACCAAGCGTAGAAGATACTATTTCTATCCTTCGTGGTTTGAAAGAAAAATATGAAATTCATCATGGTATTCGTATTAAAGACTCAGCTTTAGTAAATGCGGCTGTACTAAGTCATAGATATATCTCTGATAGATTTTTGCCTGATAAAGCAATAGATTTAGTTGATGAAGCGGCGGCTAAACTTAGAATAGAAATTGATTCAATGCCTATTGAGCTGGATGAGCTTGAGAGAAGAAGGATTCAACTAAGCATTGAAAAAGAAGCACTTAAAAAAGAAACAGATCCAGATTCTAGAGATAGGCTCTCAAAGCTAGAAAAAGAGCTGAATGATTTGCAAGGTAAGTCAGAAGTTCTAAAAAAACAGTGGCAGGCTGAAAAAGGAAGTATTTCACATGTTAGAGAGATTAAAGAACAGATAGAAGAGACTAGAAGGCTTGTAGAAAAGGCAGAAAGAGAAACTGATCTTCAAAAAGCCGCAGAATTAAAATATGGGAAATTAAATGAACTAGAGAGAAAATTAAAAGAACTTTCTCATGCATCTACTAATGGAAAAGTTCAGTTATTAAAAGAAGAAATTGATGAAGATGATATTGCTGAAGTGGTTTCTAAATGGACAGGAGTTCCTATTAGTAAATTGCTTGAAAGTGAAAAGCAAAAACTATTAAAATTAGAGGAAGAGCTTCATGCTCGTGTCATAGGACAGGATAAAGCTGTCGTAGCAGTTAGTGATGCGATTAGAAGGTCACGCTCAGGACTAAGTGATCCTCAGAAACCAGTCGGTTCATTTATTTTTTTAGGACCTACAGGGGTTGGAAAGACAGAGCTTGCTAAGGCACTTGCACTTATTTTATTTGATGATGAACAGAATATGATTAGAATTGATATGAGTGAATATCAGGAGAAGCATACCGTAAGTCGGTTAATTGGTGCGCCGCCAGGATATGTAGGGCATGATGAGGGTGGTCAGCTAACCGAAGCTGTAAGAAGAAAACCATATTCAGTAGTTTTATTTGACGAAATTGAGAAAGCACATCCAGATGTTTTTAATACTTTACTTCAGGTTTTAGATGACGGAAGACTCACTGATTCTAAAGGAAGATTAGTAGACTTCAAAAACACCATTATAATTATGACTAGTAATATTGGTAGTCAGGCTATATTAGAATATCAGCTGAAATCCAGTCTCAATGGTGGGTTTAAGTATGATGAAGTTAAAGATAAAGCAATGGAGTTTTTAAAAGAACATTTTAGACCTGAGTTTTTAAATAGGGTTGATGAGATTGTTGTATTTAGTCCTCTTAGGATTGATGAACTTAAAAAAATAGTTTCTATTCAGCTTCAAAGGGTAAGAAAGAGGCTGGAAGATAGAAAGTTGAAATTAGAACTTACTTCTTCTGCAGAAGATCACCTCGCTACTGTAGGATATGATCCTATGTTTGGAGCAAGACCACTTAAAAGACTTATTCAAAAAGAACTTGAGAATGAGCTTGCAAAAGAGCTATTAAGCGGTAATTTCCTTGAAGGTGATACTGTAAAGGTGGACTTTGATGGGAGTAAGATGGTGTTTTCTAAAATCTCTGAAAAGATTAAAGCTTAGTTTTTATTGGTTGATTGTTTATATTGATCTGAGTCTCAGCTTTTCCAAAAGAATTTGTAACAATTAGAATAAATTGTAATAGTTTTTTAGGCTTAGCAAAAACTATAGTAATTTTTTTGCCATTAATTGATTTAGATAATTTTTTTATGCCTATTATGTTGTTAGGAAGAATAGAAATGTTTGGTAGTTCTCCAGAGCTATCAATAAGATTTTCTCCACTTATTGTTACGAAAACATTTTTATTTACAATTTTAATTGATGTGAGCTTGATTTTAGGTTGAATGTCTTCAATATTTTGCTTCTTAATTGTTATATTAAATTCGAAAGGTTGTCCATTAATTTCTATTACAATTTTACCTTCCCCTATGTTTGCTTCCGCAGGGAAATCACTTTTTGTTGAAACTGTTAATGCTCCATTCATAGCTAGAAAGAATGAGTTATCTAAAATGAACTCATTCTTTTTATTATCTACTAAAGTAACTTTTATAGACTCAATCTTTGAAATAGAAGTGATTTGATTTATTATTTCAGGATCAATACTAAAACTAAATGTGGAAGAGTTAAAAACCGCATTTTCATCATTTGTTGAATCACCAGGGAAAGTTACTTTTTCATTAGGTATGTTTTGAGTTGTTGGTGTGGGAGATGGAGAATTAGTAGAACCACTTGAGTTACCAGAACTACTTGAAATATTTGAATTGCCTGAGCTTGTTGAGGTGTTTGCAGTTCCAGAACTGCTTGAAGTATTTGAACTTCCAGAGCTGGTTGAAGTATTTAGATTCCCAGAGCTACTTGAAGTGTTTAAATTCCCTGATGATGAAGATGATGCCATTGATGTTGGAGTAGGAGTAGGTATTGGCGGGGGTGTTGTTCCTCCTCCAGAAATACTTCCACCTCCACTGGTGGGAATGCTAAGTACATTAATAGAGATAGCTAACGATGATGATTCTGTACTATTTATATCTGTAGCTTTTACGCTAAAGTTGTAAATCATTCCGGCATTAGAAGAGTCTGGTGTAAAAGTAAATGTAGCGGTACCTGGGTTTGAAGGAGTATTAGTAACAAATGTGCCTGAACTGGGTAATGCTGTAGATGATAATGTAGGTTGGTCAAGACCGTTTTGATCCATTGAAGAAAAATTTAAAACTATTGTGTTGCCAGTATCTAAATTATAGATACCTCCTGTTTCAGCACTCTGTCCGCGAATGGTTGCAGAAGATATCGTAGGTGTATTTGGAGCAATATTCGTTCCAAAAATAGCAATATTAGGTTGTGCTTTTTGACTAGCACTTGTAAATCCTCCCCCAATAAAAACATCAGGATTAGAAACTACAATTCTTTGAACAGTGTTGTTAATATTAGGATCAAAACTTGTAATAGAGTCTGTCGTTAAATCAAATGCTGATACTCTATTTCTAATAGTAGCTCCTACAGAAGTAAAAGAACCTCCTGTATAAAGAATATTAGTGGTTGAATTTATGTCTACAGTACTAGCTGTATTATTTAAATTAGGATTAAATGTTGTTGCAAGTCCAGTTGTCGTATCTATAGCCGCTAACCTGTTTCTAGTTTGACCACCAATAGTTGTAAAAGCACCTGCAGGATAAATATTAGTTCCACTTAAAGCTAATGCATTGACAGTGTTGTTTGAGTTTGGATCCCAGGCAGTAGCAAGTCCTGTACCAGTATCAATAGCCGCAATTCTATTTCTAGTTTGTCCACCAATGGTAGTAAAGTCTCCGCCAGTATAAATAGACATTCCAGATAAAACTAAATCAAGAACATTATTGTTTGCATTTGGATCCCAGGCAGTAGCAAGTCCTGTACCAGTATCAATAGCCGCAATTCTATTTCTAGTTTGTCCACCGATTGTTGTGAAAGCTCCTCCTGTATAAATGTTTGTTCCATCTGTAGCGAGAGTGAATACTGAACTGTTTGGGGCAGGATTCCAGGATGTTAAATTGCCATTAGTGCTGTCTACTGCTACTAGCCCAGTTCTAGCTTGTCCTCCAATGTTTGTGAATAATCCAGCAATATAAATATTATCTCCGTTGATAAGAATATCTCTTACTGTACTATTTGCATTTGGGTTCCAGCTTCTTATGTTTCCAAACTGGTCAAATGAGGCTACTCTATTTCTTGGACTTCCTCCTAATGTGGAAATAGTTCCTCCTGCATAAACACTATCTGAGTCTCCAGCTATAGCATTTACACTGCCTCCACAATCAGGATTCCAGCTATCTAAACTACTGTTTGTAAGATTAATTGCTACTAATCTATTTCTTTCATTTCCACCAGTTTGAGTAAATAATCCCCCAATATATAAAGTGTTACCATCAAGGTGAAAACTATTTACAGTGCTGTTAAAGCTTATATCTAAAGCATTTGCATTCCCAGTTCCAGGATCTAAAACAGCAAATCTTGTTCTAACGGCTCCACCGATATTTGTAAAAGCTCCACCGGCATAAACTGCAGAGTTAGTTGCATGAATTATATTTACTGTATTGTTTGAATCAGGATTCCAGGAAGATAAATCTCCAGTGGTTTCATTAAACGCAACAATTCTGTTTCTTGTTAAATGGTTTGAAGAAGAAAATGAGCCGCCTGCAAAAATATTTGCTCCATCTATGAGTAAAGTGTTAACGGTACTGTTTGGATTGGGATTAAAAGCAATTAATAAACCAGTTGCTTCGCTTATCCCAGCTAAGAAATTTCTAGTAGTTCCTCCTATAGTAGTAAAAGCCCCACCCGTATAAACATTTCCACCAGATACTACTATGCTATTTACTGTAGAGTTTACATTTGGATTCCAGGCAGTAGCAAGTCCTGTACCAGTATCAATAGCCGCAATTCTATTTCTAGCCTGCCCACCGATATTTGTAAAAAGTCCTCCAGCATATAAGTTTGTTCCATTTAAAGCTAATGCATTGACAGTGTTGTCTGAGTTTGGATTCCAGGCAGTAGCAAGTCCTGTACCAGTATCAATAGCCGCAATTCTATTTCTAGTTTGTCCACCAATTGTTGTAAAAGCTCCCCCGACATAAATATTTCCTCCTGACAGAAGTAGGCTATTTACTGTTGCACTAGAATTTGGGTTCCAGGCAGTGGCAAGCCCCGTTGTGGAATCTAAAATAGCAATTCTATTTCTAGTTTGTCCACCAATGGTAGTAAAGTCTCCGCCGACAAAAACATTTGCACCACTAACAACAATGCTCCTAACGGTATTATTTGCTGTAGGAGTCCAAGCTGTTGCTGTGCCTGTGGTTGTATCTAATGCTGCTATAAAAGCTCTTGATTGACTTGCAACTGTTGCAAATGCTCCACCAACATATAAAGTTGTGCCATCTCTAAAAAGTGCATTTACAGTAGTGTTTGCTCCTGGATTCCAACTAGCATCTAAAGTCCCATCAGATAGTAAGTGAGCTAAGTTATTTCTTGCCATGCTATTTACTTCAGTAAAGGCACCACCTATAAACCATCCCCCTGTTCCATCTGAAGCTACTGCATTAACAGTTCCATTTACTTTTGCAAAAGTTCCTACGTTTAAACCTGTTGCTAAAACTATAGGCACTCCACCTCCTGAAAAATTTCCAGCACTAATAAATGCTCCACCAGCATAAATATTGTTATTAGCAACTGAAACACTGTTAACAGTTGTATTCACTGATGGTTTCCAACCTGTAGGCAATCCAGTTAGTGTATCTATGGCCGCAATAAAATTTCTTGTTTGGCCACTAACAGTAGTAAATGAACCCCCTATATATATAGTCGTACCATTATTTGTGATTGAAGAAACAGTACTATTTACATCGGGGTTAAAACCTTCTAGTGTGCCAGTTGTGCTGATAGAGGCTAATCTATTTCTGGTAACTCCATTTACCTGAGTGAATGCTCCTCCAATATAAACGCTAGAACCAATTCTTAAAATAGAATTTACTGTGCCATTTGTAAAAGGAGTCCAGTTTGGGTCTACGCTTCCATTAGATAAAATATGTGCCAGGTTTGTTCTGGATAAACCACCTACACCGGTAAAACTCCCACCAATAAACCAGCCACCAGACCCATCCGATGTAACTGCAAATACATCAGCATCAACTTTAGGGAAAACACTTTTTGCTAGTCCTGTTGATTTTAAGATAGGAAGTGCAGTGCCAACATTGTTTGAAATTTTAGTAAAATCACCGCCTATAAATGTGTTTCCACTAGAGTTGGCTATAGCAAAAACATTTCCATTAACAGAAAAAGGTGTTTGAAAATATACTTGTGCATAAGCGCAACAGGAAAAAAACAAAATATAAATTATTATAATTAAAGACTTTTTACTCATAAATTAGATTTAATATCTAACATTAGCCTAGCAAATCTTATTAATAAAAATATAGTAACTAAAAATAATACGCTAAAGTTTTAGTCTACTGATTTCTTTTTGTTAACTCTTCAATGTAAGGCATGCATTTTTTATTTGCTTCTTCTTGAATAGTACTTATGATTTTTATTAGTTCTTCACTTGAGAGTTTCTTAATGTCTTTTTTTTGTTCAGTCATTTAATTTCTTCTTAAATACTTAATTTATCATATAAGGATTAAAAAATAGACTTCTTAGCTTTGTAAATACGACATTTTTTATTTCAAAAAATGCGAAAATGTAACCGTGGGTTACATAAAAGAACTTTCAGAAGAATTAATAAAACAAATTGCCGCTGGTGAGGTTATAGAAAGACCTGCATCTGTGGTTAAAGAGCTTGTTGAAAATTCTATTGATGCAGGATCTGAAAAAATTGAAATTCAAATTGAAAGAGCTGGAAAATATATTAAAGTTTCTGATGATGGAAGTGGAATTGATCCAGATGATATAGAGCTTTTATTTAAAAGACATGCTACTAGCAAATTGAAATCTTTTGAAGATTTGTGGGATATTCATAGTCTTGGATTTAGGGGAGAGGCTCTTGCTTCTATAAGCTCTATTAGTAAAATTGTTTGTAAGTCAAAGCATGAGAAAAGAGATTCAGGATTTGAAATAAGTGTTTTAGAAGGTAAGATTACAAAAAAATCCAGCTCAATAAATAAAGGTACAGAATTTGAAATTAATGATCTTTTTTACAATGTTCCAGCGAGGTTAAAATTTCTAAAGTCAGAAAAAACAGAAATTGATCATATTTATGATACTGTGATTGCTATTGCAATAGCAAATCCAGGTGTAGCTATATGTTTGAAAAATAATTCAAGTATACTCTTAAACTCAAGTGGTTCTGGTGATTTGCAAGAGTGCATTTGTGAGCTTTTAGGTGATGATTTAAGAAAAAATTTAATTCCTCTAAATTCAAAAAACAATTTTGTGACTTTAACAGGCTTTATTTCTTCTCTCGATATTTTTAGAAATGATAGAAAATCCATATTTGTTTTTATAAATGGAAGACCAGTTAAATGTAATATTATTTCTAAAGCTATTTTAAGTTCTATGGAGGGATTGTTGCCACCTGGAAAATATCCAGTGGTTATTTTAAATCTTTTATTTAGTCCGAAATCAGTAGATATAAATGTTCATCCTACAAAAAAAGAAGTTAGATACACTTTCCCAAATGAAGTCTACAATCTAGTTCAAAGAACTATTCAAGATTCGATATCAAAACACTATAAAGAGGTTTATAAAGAAAAATCTAATTTTATTCAAAAGCCACCATTTGTACCATCTCAGCCTTACTCTGATTCTGCATTTGCATTTTATGAGAAGGATGATACCCTGAATCATCCTTCTAGTGAGAATTTAGATATTTTGTCATTCCGAGAAGGGCAAAGCCAGGCGAAAGAATCTCATCAAGAGTCAATAATTAATAGAGATTACTACGTTCCTTCAGAGCTTACAATGACGGACACTACTTTAAATCTGTTCTCAGTAAATAATCTAAAATGCTATAAAATCAGTTCCGATAAACCAATAGCTAATATTACTAAAATCGGTAATAAATCTATTTTTGAAGTTGGTCATATATTTGATGAAAATAACCAGGTGGTTTTTAGTGGTGAAATTGTTGGTGGTGAAAATATCCAAAAAGAATTTTTCAATAGCTTGTCAACTCTTGCTGACAAACTAGTTAAAATTTTTAACAATGAAAATTCTTTCCAGGTAAAACTATTAATTGAAAATGAAGCTACTGAAGATGATGAGCTTTCTAGGAAGAGCAAAATTTCTAGGAAAAAGCCACCTTCTTCTACTTTATATAAAATTTGGTCAAGAGATAATTGGACATGTGTTTATTGTGGGAAACAGCTTTTAGATCCTGAACTTGTAAATGAATATACTTCAGATTCGAAAGATGCATTCTCAAAATATTTAAATGAAAATGATAAAGAGGTCACTGTTCATTTGTTGAGAGAACACTTAGCTTCCTATGATCATTATTTACCAGTGAGTAAATTGCCGCAGTTTAATTTCGAAGAAGAGAATCTATATGCATGTTGTACCTCTTGTAATAAGAAAAAATTAGATTCTATGGATTTAAAAAGTTGGAAGCCAGAAAAAAGAAATAATTGGATTAAACCTCTTGAAGTTGCTGGCTTGAGGTTCGAAATTCCCTGTAAAAAAGAACTAATTAAATAAACCTATCTTCTCTTAAAACCCAATTTTATTAACCTGTACTTAACCTTCTTTAAATATCCTCTATAAGAATCATTAAAAATATTTAATTTTTACCTAGTTTTAAACATTGTTTGATTTATTATTTCTTGGAGATAAAACCTTCCGCAATGTCATACGTTTCAAAAAAACAATCAGTTAATAGTAATAGTATGAGTTCTGCCCTTGAAATAGGCAAGATTCAGTACAATAATTCTATTTTAATGGGAAAGCTTTCATATCTTCAGCAGTATATGCAAACTTTAAGACAGTCAGGAAATGGAAATAGTGGAAGTAAAGATACCAATTCTCAAGCAGATGATATGAAAATTTATTATCAAAGTCAAATGGATAATGTCCAAGGAGAAATTGCTTCAAATAATACAAGACTAAAGAAATATCAATCCTCGTCATCATCTAATTCTTTTGGAGATAGAAATCAGTTAAGAGCTTCAAGCGAATCTATGAGGGGCTATAAGGCTAGTAGCAAGGCTTCAAGTGGGACACAACAAGGTGGTACTCAAAAAAGAGGTTTTGTTGATACGATGAAACAAGGGTTTCAGCAGGTTGGAAAAGCCGTTGGTGATTTTATAAGTCAAATCCGTGGTCAAGCAAATACAAATGAGGATAGTAAAGGTAATAATGCAAACTGTGGACCTACATCTTTAGCCATGATAGCTAGAATGTTTGGAAAATCCAGTGGTGATGCTTCTACAGCAGATAGCGAAATAGAAAAAATGAGATCTTTAATGGGTGGTAGTAATGATGAATACAGTAGTACTACAGCCTCACAACTTGTTCAGGGTGCAAAAGGTTTAGGACTAAATGCAAACTATAGTAATGATATGAATTCATTGTTTAGTACATTAAATAATGGCGGAAAAGCTATTGTTGGTGTTGTTCCTTCTAAGTATGGTGGAAGTGGAAATATAAATCATTTTGTAGTTGTTAATTCTATAAAAGGTGATAGAGCAGAACTTTTTGATCCACTACAACAAAAACCAATTACAGTAAGTACCAGAGATTTATATAATGCTATGCAGGCTACTGGAAATAATCATATTGTCTCAGTAACACCTTAATTTTTAACAGCAGTTTTTTTATCTAAGCAAGTAATACCTGGTAGTGATTTGCCTTCTATAAATTCTATAGACGCTCCACCTCCAGTGCTTACATGGCTGAAGGACTCAAAGGAGATTCCTAATTCTTCAATAGCAGAAACTGAGTCCCCACCACCTACGACAGTAATAGATTTTTTCTTGGTAGCATCTACTAGTGCAGAAGCGACCCCCTTTGTTCCAGGTATAAATTGTGGATCCTCGAACATCCCCATGGGACCATTCCAAAACAATGTTTTAGACTGACTGATTAACTTTTGAAATTTTTCAATTGACTTGGGTCCAATATCTAAACCTAAATACCCTTTAGGAATTTTATCTATAGGGAAAATATTTAACTCTTTATCTTGCTTTTTATTATCCAAGTCTTCTTTTTTAGCGCATAGCATATCATCTGGAAGAATAATTGCTACTGCATGTTCTTCTTTCAAGCTATCAATTTCTTTTATCAGTGGTATAAAACCTTCTTCATAAAGAGATTCTCCTATTTCTCCACCTTTTGCTTTTATAAAAGTAAAAGCCATTGCACCGCCTATTAGTAGCGTATCAATTTTAGGAATAAGCTGTTTTATAACTTCGATTTTTGATGAAATCTTACTTCCACCTAATATAGTTGTAAAAGGTCTTATAGGATTTGAAAGAATGTTTCCTAGTGCAGTAACTTCTTTTTCAAGCAATAATCCTGAAAGAGATGGACTTAAAAATGCACTTACACCTGCTGTGCTTGCATGAGCTCTATGACTAGTTCCAAATGCATCGTTAACATAGACTTCAAATGGTTTTGCTAAATTATGTGCAAAGTCAGAGTCATTCTTTTCTTCTTCTTTATAAAATCTTATATTTTCAAGAAGGCAGACATCACCTGTTTGCATTTTTTCTATGGCAGACTGTATCTCAGGTCCGATAGAGTCATTTAGCTTAAGAACTTTCTTCCCGAGCAATTCTGAAAGCCTTTTTGCTATGGGATCCATTTTTAAATCAGCATCAAAACCTTTTGGTCTACCAAAATGTGAAACGAGTGTTACTTTTGCCTTAGCATCAATTAAATATTTAATAGTTGGGATTGCTGACTTGATTCTTAAATCGTTCGTTATTACGATTTCATTTTCTTTTTTTTCTATAGGGACATTAAAATCTACCCTTACTAGTATTTTCTTTCCTTCAAGATTTTTTTGGGGAATATCTTTTATAGTCATTTGATCCATGATATAGCTCCTTTTGTATTTAAATATTATATCTTAAATGTCATTCCCGCAAAAGCGGGAATCCAGAAGTGATTATTGTTAGTATGGATTCCCATGAAAATGGGAATGACAGAGCAAATTAAATGATCTGAAGTATTAAATCATTTAACTTTTTATTTGCTAGTTCAACTTGTTTTACTACTTCTTTATGAGAAGGCTTATGCTTGTTATCCCACACATTACTAATGATAGATATTCCTGCAAAATCTAAGCCAAGGCTCTGTGCTGTTATTAATTCTGGAACAGTAGACATTCCTACAGCACTTGCATTTAAAGATCTTAAAAGCTGAATCTCAGAATATGTTTCATAGGTAGGCCCTATGACACCAGCATAAACACCTTTTCTCATTTTATTTTTATATCGAGCACTAATTTTTTTTGTCAAATCAGATTTAATAATTTTTGGTGGCTGAGTAATTCCACTTAAGGTTCCTCTCTCAGTTGCTTGCATTAAATCAATGAATCCAGTTATTAACATTAGATCACCAGCCTTAAACTCTTTATTTAACCCTCCGGCGGCATTTGTTATTAGAATTTCTTCCACTCCAGATAAAGAGGCAATTTTTATATTTGAAACTACGTCGATAATGTCATATCCTTGATATAAATGTTTGCGACCGGAAAAAACTAACACATCTTTTTTATTAATTCTAAAAAGTTTTAATTTGCTTTCATGACCAGAGATTGTGGATTGTGGATTGTTATTAAAAGACAGTTTCTTTGACTTATTATAAATATGTAACTCACTATATTTAATTTCAAATAAAGGTTTGTGATTATTAAAAACTTTTACTCCAGAGCCAGTTATAATTGCAAAACGGGGTGAAAAATTAAATTTGTCAAATATTTTTAAAAGAGTATGTTTGGTTCGTTTTAAATTTAAGCTAGTCATTTTATTTCTTCTTTTATCAATATTTAATTCTACTCCTTCTTTTGCAAACAAGTCAGAAAAAATCGGAGTGCTTTATAGTTACAAAAATGTTGAGACTTATACTGCTAATGACATTGTTAATTTTCAGCAAGAGTGGAAGTTCTTTTTAGAAACATTTGAACAAACATATCTTGATTATCAATTTCTCTGTAATTTTTCAGAAGATACAAAAGTAAGTGATATTGGAGTAAATGTAATTTATTTTCCTTTGGCTGTTGATATTGATGATAATGAAAAAATATTTTTAAAAAAGTTTTTAGATTCTGGTGGAAAATTAATCATTTCAAGTGGGGTAGGTCCTATATCACCGGCTCTAAAACTATTTTTAAGTGAAAACAACATTCAATTTAAAACAAATGTTATTGCAAAAAATACTTTAAACTTGATTCATAAAATCCAAGAAGTTTCATTTAGCCTAAATCAAGGAAATTTTTATTCTGACTTTGATCTTTCTGGACTTGATAAAAAAGTTATTGCTCGTTGGAAAGAGAATGATAGAACAGCGATAGGTGGTACAGCTAATGTTATATATATAGGCTATAGTTGGGGGCAATCAGTAGATAAAGGCAAGGATATAAAAGTTTTTCAGAGGACTTTATTACACTTCTCTTCAGATTTACCTCCAAGACTTACAAAAGAAATTTCTAAAAATGAGTATAAAAAAATAGTTAAAGATATTAGTGCACTTAAAGATCAGGCAGAATCAGTTATGCAGGTCTCTGAACAGCTTGAATTACCGGTCCCGAAGTCGTTGTTAAAAAAGCATTTTGCTGATGGAATAGATTTTCTCCATAATTATCATTCGAACTATTTGTTTGGAAATTTCTACTCTGCAAGAGAGTCTGCGAGTGATGCAAAAGAAGAATTTGCTTTAGTTTATTCGCTGGGGATTCCGGTTAGAAAGGTAGAAGTTCGTGCTATATGGCTTGATCGTGGAAGTATTGTTGCATGTAGAAATGAGAGTGATATTAAAAAGCTTATTAGAAATCTTGCAAAAACAGGTTTTAATGTAATATTTCTTGAAACATTGAATGCTGGATTTCCTATTTATCCATCTATGTTACTTCCTCAGAATCCACTTATCAATGGTTGGGATCCATTAAAAGCGGCTATTGAAGAAGCGCATGAGAATGGTATTGAACTCCATGCATGGGTTTGGGTATTTGCTGTCGGGAATACAAGGCATAATTTATTAATAGGAAAACCACTTCAGTATCCAGGTCCTATTATTGAAGCTAAAGGTAGGATTCTTTCTCTTACTGATATAGATTCAAAATTAAGAATAGAATCTCAGCCAGAAAATTGGATTAGTCCGGCAAATAAAAAAGCTACTCAGTTTTTATTGGATGTTTATAGTGAAATAGTTAGAAATTATGATGTTGATGGAATTCAGTATGATTATATTAGATTTCCATTTCAAAAAAGAGAAACTCAGGTAGGCTTTGATTTCGCTACCAAAAATGAATTTCTTAAGGATACTGGAAAACTCCCTACGATAGATGGTCCTGTAAATAAAATGTGGAAAGAATGGAAAGCAAAGAAAGTTAGTGAATTTGTAAAAGATACTAGCTCTAAATTGAAACAAATAAAACCAAATCTAAAGATTTCTGTTGCAGTATTTGGTATTGATAGAAATCTGCGCTTAAGTCAAATACAGCAAGACTGGGAAACATGGTTAGTAAATAAGTGGGTAGACGTAGCTTATCCTTTTTATTATTCCTATACCAAAGATGAGATTGAGATAAAACTAAAAAATGTTAGACAGAGTTTAAATGACAGAGCAATTATTATTCCTGGTTTTAATTTGAGAACTTTAAGTCTTGGAGAATTAACAGAAAGAATAGCGGCGGCAAGAAATGGTGGAGCTTTGGGAATCTGCCTTTTTGCTAATGAGCATCTTGAGGCTACAAAGAGAAGTCTTTTGAAGAAAGGTCCTTTTAGAGAACAAACAGTTTTTATTCCTTATAACAAACCATATATTGCTTGTGAAAAACTTTTAGATGATTTTACTGGTTTAATTGAGAAATTTATTTTATCAGAACCTCATACAATTCTTTCTGATAGTCAGATACAAAAGGAAGTTTATTATTTAACTCAGGATCTCAAGAATGAGTTTAAAAACTATACTCCAGAAAAAGCTGGTGATATTGAAAAGAAATTAATTTTACTTCAGTTAAAAGTCAAGGATTGGCTTAGTCTTGAAAAGTATGTTAAAAGATCTGAAAGATCAAAATACATTAGTACTTACCTTGATCAAGTGAAAACCTTATTAAACTACATGCGAGCAGACTAATTTTTCCATAAGAATTCTTTTAAATCAATTTTCCCAAGCTTGTCAAATCTCACACCTTCAGTTTCAAGTAATCTTTTTTGTAAGTCTAATGGAATATTGTGAAGTTTATTTGTACTGATTGTACCTTTAGAATTTATTACACGTTGCCAAGGAATTTTTTCTGAAGATACTTTTGTTAATCTGTTTAATGCCCAGCCAACAACTCTGGGGTTTAGTCCGAGTATTTGTCCGATCTGACCATAAGTAGATACTTTTCCTTTAGGGATCTTTTTTACTATTTTATAAACTCTGTCGTAAGTTTTCATTTTCTTTCTCAGAAATATAATACTCTTATAGATTATAATAAAAATATGCAACCAACAAACCTACTTATAAACACATTGATCAATACAAATGAAGATTTTTTATTAAACAGACTATTAACTATTCTTGCTAAACAAAGTTATATAGAAGGAAAAATTACTTTAGCAAGTGGAAAAGAAAGCAATTACTATGTTGATTGTAAACAGACTACACTTCATCATGAAGGGAATACATTGATTTCATATATATTTTCTAAAATGTTAAAACCAAGCACTCAAGCTGTAGGCGGGTTAACTATGGGTGCAGATCCTTTAGCTACTGGTGTTTCACAAATGGCATATTTACTTCAAGGAAAAAACATCGATGCTTTTTATGTTAGAAAAGAACCCAAAAAACATGGAAGAAGTTTGTGGATTGAAGGACCGATTGTCCCTGGTAGTAAAGTAACTATTTTAGAAGATGTAGTTACTACAGGTGGATCATCTATAAAAGCAATAGAAAAAGTGGAAGAGTTTGGTTGTAAAGTAGAACAAGTCTTATCAATAGTAGATAGAAATGAAGGTGGCAGAGAGCTTTATAAAGATAAAGGGTTTGACTATGACTATATCTTTGATATTGAAGAGATTATAGAGAAAGCAAAGAGTTTAAGTTAATACTGTTTAGTCTTTGTCATTCCCGTGAAAACGGGAATCCAGTTCTTGTAACAAAATTACTGGATTCCCAATCAAGTTGGGAATGACATTTGCCATATATTTATTGCTATAATTTCTCCTATCATGCAAACACAAACAACTATACAAATAACTTTAAAAGATGGCTCAAAAAAAGAAATTGCTTCTGGGTCTACTGGTATTGATTTAGCAAAAGCGATAAGCAACAGTTTGGCGAAAAAAAGCATAGGTCTTTTATTAAATAATGAATTGAGTGATATTACTACTGAGCTAAAAAATGGTGATAATGTTGAAATTGTTACTGTTGATGATCCAAGAAGTCTTGAATTCCTAAGGCATAGTTCAGCACATATTTTGGCATGTGCAGTTCAGAACATTTTTAAAAATGCAAAGATTGCAAATGGTCCTGCTATAGAAAGTGGTTTTTACTATGACTTTGAAATCCCTGATCATCAGCTGACTCCTGAAGATCTTTCTAAAATTGAAAAAGAAATGCAGAAAATTATAGATGAAGACTTAAAATTTTTAAAAGTAAATGTAGAAAATCCAGATAAACAAATTAGTGAGTTTAAATCAGCAGGTGAAAAGTTTAAAGCTGAAAATTTAGAAGAACATAAATCTCATAACCCTACTTTATATACGCTACAGAAAGAAGGAAAAACAGTTTGGAACGATTTCTGTAAAGGTCCTCATATTACTAGCTCTAAACAGATAAAAGCTTTTAAACTTACTTCTATTTCAGGTGCTTACTGGCATGGAGATGAAAACAGAGAAAAGCTTCAAAGAATTTATGGAACTTCTTGGTGGAGTAAAGAAGATTTAGAAGCATATTTAAAAAGACTTGAAGAAGCTGAAAAGAGAGATCATAGAAAGTTAGGACGCCAGCTTGATTTATTTTCTATTCAGGAAGAAACTGGTCCTGGACTTATTTTGTGGCATCCGAAGCTTGCTTATCTTAGAACACAGATAGAAAATTTCTGGAGAGAAGTTCATGAAAAGGCAGGATATGAGTTAGTTTTCACTCCTCATATAGCGAGAAATGAGCTTTGGGATATTTCAGGACATAATGAGTTCTATAAAGAAAATATGTTCAGTATGGAAATTGATGAGCAAAAGTATGTTTTAAAACCCATGAATTGCCCATTTCACGTGAAGATATATGATTCTTGTAGACATAGTTACAGAGAGCTTCCTATAAGAATGGGTGAGCTCGGTACTGTTTATAGATATGAAAGATCTGGAGTTATGCATGGTTTAGCCAGGGTAAGAGGATTTACTCAGGATGATGCTCATATCTTTTGTAGAAAAGATCAGTTTGTAGATGAAATAAAGGGTGTTATTAAACTAATTGATGAAATTTATTCTAAGTTTGGACTTTCATATTCAGCAGAGCTTTCTACAAAGCCAGCAGATGCTATAGGTACTCCAGAAATATGGGATTTCGCTGAAGCAGGTTTAAAAAAAGCTCTTGAAGAGTATGGACTTGCTTATCAGTTAAATCCTGGTGATGGTGCATTCTATGGACCGAAAATAGATTTTAAATTAAAAGATGCTATCGGCAGAGTATGGCAAGGTGCTACTGTTCAGCTTGATTTTAATTTACCAAAAAGATTTGATATTAAATACACTGATAAAGATGGTACACAGCAGCAGCCGGTAATGGTACATAGAGCAATTTTTGGAAGTCTTGAAAGAATTGGTGCTGTTCTTATTGAGCATTTTGCTGGAGCATTTCCACTATGGCTTTCATATAAGCAGGCTATTGTTTTGCCTATAGCAGACAGACATTTAGAGTATGCACAGAAAGTAAATGAAGTACTTAAGTTAAAAGGAATTAGATCAGAGGTAGACGACAGAGCAGAATCAGTTAACTCTAAGATTCGTGATGCACAGATAGAAAAGATTCCTTATATGTTAATTGTTGGTGATAAAGAAATCTCTGAAAATAAAGTTTCTGTTCGCCATAGAAAAAAAGCTGATCTTGGAAGTATGGATTTAGAAATAATTGGAAATAAAATTTCAGAAGAAATTAAAACTAAAGCTATTGAATAAAATAATCGTGTAAATCATACGTAAATTTTTTGTAAAAATCTCTTATTCTAGGTTAAAAAAAGAGAACTATAAATTAGGAGTATTCTTCTTTTATTGAGGATTTTGTATAAATTTTCATGTCAAAAATAAAATAATCTTTAATAAAACAAATCTTTTTTATAAAGGTAGTGTAAAAATAACAAGGTTCAGAAATAAGGGAGATTAATATGAATAAGACTCAAAAACTAATTGATAAGCTTCATTTATGTCTTATTATTGCATTTTTATTTTGTTCAGTTAATATCTTAAATATTTTAGCCAGGGTTACTGATGAAGATTTAGAGATGGTAGAAAAAATAGAAGATTCTAATAAACCATTGCTTCGTGGTGAGATCTGGTATGGAACTGCATCCTGGTATGGAAAACATTTTAATGGTAGAAGAACAGCTAGTGGAGAAAAGTTAAATCCTAGAAAATTAACTGCCGCACATAGGTCCCTTCCTTTTAATACAAAGCTTAGAATTACAAACTTAAAAAACAATAAATCAGTAGTAGTAAGAATTACCGATAGAGGTCCTTTCCATGGAAATAGGATAGTTGATCTTTCTGAAAAAGCCGCTGAAAAATTAGACAGTAAAAGCGAAGGAATCGCTTATGTTAAGATTCAAGTTCTTAATCCTTTAATAGATTTTGGTAAAAATGAAGCAGAAACTAATTAGTGTTATCCCTAACTATTAACTTGATTAATATTCAACAATTAGCTCTCAATTTTAGGAAATTTAACCTATTTAAAATGTTAATCTTTATTTAAGAATACTGACTTGAAATCCACGTCAGTATTAATGTAATATTAAGTTAGGAGCTTAACCTATTCTTAATCAAAGCTGAATAAGCAAACCTCAAAAAAGTTTAAAGAATACGATTGGGCCTTTTAGAATAGATCAACAAACAAAGAGAGACTTATTAAGTTTTCTTTTTGCATGCGAAGTTTTTAAAATTGCAATGGGGCAATTCTTTTTATTTTATTGGTTTGGATTAGAAAGATAGAGATAGGAGTTAATAAAGTATGGATGTAAGTCAAGGTTCAATTGCTAACCTCATGGTTGATGCTGGTCTCCCAGAAGCAGAAGAACTAGATCAAATAGAATCAGAATTTAGTGATGTCTTAGATGACATAGATGTAGAAGAAGCAGAAGATGATTTGTTTGATCCTAAATTTGAGTTAGGAACCGATGATTCAATTAGGCTATATCTTAGAGAAATTGGTAGGATTCATCTCTTAAGTGCTGATGAAGAAATTGATTTAGCAAGAAGGATTGCTAGTGGTGGATACGATGGTATTGTTGCAAAAAGACAATTAGTCCAAGCAAACTTAAGACTTGTAGTATCTATTGCTAAAAAATATTTAAACAGAGGGCTTCCTTTCCTTGATTTAATTCAAGAAGGAAATCTTGGTCTTATTCGTGCGGCAGAAAAGTTTGATCCTGAGCGTGGTTATAAATTCTCTACTTATGCTACCTGGTGGATTAGACAAGGTATAACAAGAGCTCTTGCTGATAAGTCCAGAACCATTCGTGTTCCAGTACACATGGTTGAAACTATTAATAAGTTTAAAAAAGTTACCAGAGAACTTTCACAAGCTTTAAATAGAAGACCTACTGAACATGAGCTTGCGGCGGCTATGGATATTTCTGTTCAAAAAGTAAAAGAGATTGTTGCGGCAAATAGAACACCAGTTTCACTTGAAACCCCATTAGGGAAAGAAGAAGATAGCAGACTTGGTGATTTTATTGCTGACGCAGAATCAGCTCAGCCTGATAGTTCAGCAACTGATGAGTTGTTGAGAAATGATATTGAGCAAGTTTTAAACTCGCTTCTTCCAAGAGAAAGAGAAGTAGTTCGCTTACGTTATGGTTTAGATGATGGACGTGAGAGAACTCTTGAAGAAGTAGGTCAACTTTTTGGTATAACTAGAGAAAGAGTACGCCAAATCGAATTTAAAGCGATGAGGAAGCTTAGACAGCCTGATAGATGTACAAAACTTGAGGGTTATTTAGCTCATTAATTCGTATTAGTTCAAAATCTAGAGATAGGTTAAGAAGCAAGGTTAGTAGCCTTGCTTTTTGATTTATATAAGGAAATAAACTGGAACATGTATTGCATTAATCAAATCTTTACGGTAGTATTGTTTCATTATAAATAGATAGGGAATTGAGACTACAAGGGGGTATTTATCATGAACTATTCAATGCAAAAATTATATGATGATTTTATGAAGAAAATCGGTGATTCAGATTTAAGAACATTAGATACTATGCCAACTGATGTTGCTGTTAATTATGTATTTTTCCTTTATAACAAATTTTATGAAGCTTATCCAACTGGTGAAATGTTTGAAGTTTTAAGTGACCGTTTTGGATGTAGGATGGCCGCATAGAAAATCTCGAGTAAATTAATTATCTTTAGAGAATTGTTAATTAATTCTATATTTTCACAAAGATTCTAGTTTTAGAGTTACCATATTTGACTAATATGGTTAACTTACAAAATGAAAATTATTCAATCTCTCAAAAAGCTGTAATAGGTGGAAGAAAGATTGCGAGACAGACATATGGTTTTGATGAAGTATCAATTGTGCCTGGAAGAATTACTTTAGATTTAGATCTTTGCGATACTAGCTTTATGATTGGAAAACACAAATTTGATTTTCCAATTATTGCTTCTGCCATGGATAGTTGTGTAAGTCCAAAGACTGCAGTTCTAATAAGTAAGCTGGGTGGTTTAGGAGTTTTAAATCTTCAAGGAATTTATACAAGGTATGAAAACTATGAGGATATTTTAAAACAAATTACTGAGGCAGATAGAGATAGTTTTGTGCCACTCATGCAGAAGCTTTATCAGGAACCAATAAAAGAAAATTTAATTGAACAGAGAATTAAAGAAATAAAATCAGCTGGTGGAATCTGTGCAGTTTCATGTACACCAAATGTTGCAAATAATTATGGTCCAATAATAGAAAAAGCAGGAGCAGATATTTTAGTGGTTCAAGGAACAGTTGTTTCTGTCGAACATAAATCTAACGATAAAAATTCATGCTTTAATCTCTCAGACTTTATAACAAAAATGAAAATTCCAGTTGTTGTAGGAAATTGTGTAACTTATGAAGTTGCTCTTGAGCACATGAAATCAGGAGCAAGTGCTATTTTAGTAGGAGTCGGTCCTGGAGCGGCTTGTACTAGTCGTGGCGTTCTTGGAATTGGTGTACCAATGCCTACTTCTATTGCTGATTGTTCAGCGGCAAGAGATGATTATTTTAGTAAAACGGGCAGATATGTACATGTAATTGCTGATGGTGGAATGGCAACTGGTGGAGATATTTGTAAGGCTATAGCATGTGGTGCTGATGCAGTAATGATAGGCTCACCATTTTCTAAAGCAAAAGAAGCACCAGGACGTGGTTTTCACTGGGGAATGGCTACACCAAGTCCAGTTCTTCCTCGTGGTACCAGAATTAATGTAGGCTCTATAGGAACACTTGAACAAATACTTTTAGGTCCAGCGACTTTTGATGACGGTACGCATAATTTTGTAGGCGCTATAAAAACCTCTATGTCTACAGTAGGTGCCTCTAACATAAAGGAAATGCAGAGTGTAGAAGTAGTAATTGCACCATCTATTCTCACTGAAGGAAAAGTCTTCCAAAAAGCTCAGAAGCTTGGCATGGGTAAGTAGAAGTAGATTGATTGGGGACGGTTCTAGTTGCGTCCCCAACTTGTATTATTAGAAGAATTTAATTTTACTGATTTGACACTGTGATAGCATATTTTTTAATTAGGATATTTATAAAATATGAGAGTAGTTTCAGTAGGACAAGTTTTATCTCCATCGAAAGATAAGTACGGTTCTGCAGTTTCAGACATTGATGGGGACGGTGTAGCTACTCGTGAAGATTGTGGTGATAGTAGTTTCGCTAGATATGACTTAGAATCAAGGATAGTTACTTGTGGTGTATTTGATGGTGTTGGTAGTTGTAATAATGATGTTTTATCCAGTCAAACTGTATGTGGATCAGTAAGTGGATATTTAAAACGACCTTTAAGTCCTGAATCTATAGTTAGTGATTTATATAATGCTTCATTTAGTGCTTTCCAGGCTTTAAGAAATTATCCCTTAGAAGATAAAGCTAATGGTTTATCTTCTACTGCTACATATGTAGTTGTTCTTCCAGGTGGAGAGGCTTTTATCGTAAATTGTGGAGACTCACGATGTTATAGGTTTCGTGATGGCGAACTACAGATGTTAACTATTGATGACAGAAGCTTTCACAGTATAAGTGATCTAGAAGAACCATATAAATCATTATATGAAAAGCTTTCTGTTAATGATGGTATTGAAGGAATTAAAGCAATGCAGGGATTGAAAACTGCAGATGAAGCATTGGAATTTTATAGTAAAAGAGTAATTCTTAGAGAAGAATCTGAGTTGAGGTTATTGTTAGCATTTCAGGAATATTTTTCTAATATACAATTCAAAGATATTGATGATGCTACTTCTACAGAAAAAACATTTGGTGTTATTCCTGCCGGAATTGTAAATAGGGGAAATATAATTGTCA
Organism: uncultured Gammaproteobacteria bacterium; assembly: GCA_964602915.1. GTDB lineage: Bacteria > Cyanobacteriota > Vampirovibrionia > 2-02-FULL-35-15 > 2-02-FULL-35-15 > CAZRTB01. The sequence goes on from CAZRTB010000002.1 coordinate 96,573, forward strand.
GATCCATAGATTCTGCTTCAGTTCCATATCTTTCAATTACTAAAACTCATTTAGAAGAAGGTGATATTTTATTCCTTTGTACTGATGGATTGAGTGATGTTTTGCCTACAGATGATATAAAAAAACAGATTGATTTATGGAAAACAGCAAAACCACATGTTATAGCTAGAATGCTTATAGATTATACAAGAGAGCTAGTTAGGGAAAACAGATGTTTTTATACTAGAAATAAAGAAGATGACATTGGTGTGGCTGTGGTTAAGTGGGGAGAGAAGAAGTAGTGCTAGAATTGGTTTTAATAAAAAGAATATTTGAGGTAAATTATGAGTTCTAGAATTATGACTATTTGTACGCTTAATACTTATGTGAAGAGATATGCTACTTCTATGCCAGCTCAAACGGCTGTAGCTACCTGGGAAGGACCATTTACAAGACCAGAAGAAAGGTTTATTGAAGTAGATATTATGGATTACTTTAGGCAAAATATAAAACAACTAACTAACAATGAGGTTTTTGATTATACAAATAGCTTTATCAGACAAAACCCTAAAGATGAGACTTTCTTAGATGATTTAACTGCACTGTTAAAGGAAATAAAACCTGATTACTTACCTTATGTTTTAAAAGAAATAGGAAGATATAATCCTAAGCTAAGCGAACAATGTTTAAAATTAGTTGCTTAAAGACTTTTAGCATAACCTATAGCTAAAGTGTCGTTTAATAATATTAAATTAAATTAATTTTTAAAGGTTGACTTAATTTAAATGTTCTTTATATAGTTTTATTAATGAGAATAGATTCGTATATTACTACTGGATTAATTAAAGCATTGCAGTTGCAATCACAAGAACTAAAAAGAAATCTTATTATTCCTGAAATCTCAGGAGTATTTACCAATGTTCAGTATAGATCTGTGGATGAAGAGAAAACCATTTCCATTCCTCAAGGATTCTATTCATTTGGCTCACCAAATGTTAAGGGAGCTGTAATCTTGGCTACAGGTGGACTTGGACCATGTGTTGCTGTTGTTGCTTATAATAGTCAAACAAAAATTGGAATGATTGCACATATAGACGAAGCTAATAAAACTAAAAATGTAATGGATATAATTTATAAAGGATTAGGAAGTGATGTAAAAATAGCTATTATTGGTGGAATTGTAAATGGACAATCAAGTAGCTTTGCTACTAGTGAACTAGGTAGTTATATTACTGAAGACGTAGTCAATTCATCAAAAGATATTATTTCTGAAATTATAAAACATGGAACAAATTGTAATATTGTTGGTAAAAGCATTTTGCAGAGCAGAATTCAATCAGTAGCATTAGATACTTCAATTGGAGAAATTTTCATCCCACAAAATTTACCATCAGCACATGGGAGGCAATCGAGAGGCTTTATTCAGTGTAGTCACGTTAATGAAAAAGGAGTAGTATTTCACTACACTATTTGTGATAAGAATGGGTTGGATAGAAATGCTAATGTTAACAGGGTTCAATTATAATGATTATTGCTTATAAATTTAAAAGGACCCGTCCGATTTATTCGGCGGGTCCGGTAGAGCGCTATTTAGGTTAGAGGGAAGGTTCAGCTTGTCTGAACCTTCATAAAAGAAAATGGGCAGTAAAGGATTTGAACCTTTGACCCCCTCGGTGTAAACGAGGTGCGCTACCGCTGCGCCAACTGCCCATAGGACAGAAATATTATAACGTACCACGTAAAATTATTGTGAAATTCGATGTAGGTATGTTGTATGCAATACAGACGTATTAACGTAGTCTCTGAATTTTCTTTTCATTAAAAAATAATATGTCTTCTAATTTTTGATTAGACCAGTCGCTAAATCTAAACGTATTTGGATTAAATTGTTTAGGGTTTTCAAGCTTTATAAAATATTGAGAAAGTGGTCTTTTTTGTACCTGAGGGTATAGTTTTTCTCTGTCCCATTTTAAGTTTTCAGACCTTTCTATAGATCCTATTACATGTCCTGTATCATCTATTAAAAAATCATTTTCTATTTGAGCAATTACACTTTCATCATAATTTCTTACCAGCTCATTTGTTTCTAGTTTTATCCACCCAAGTAAATCTTTACCATAGTAATCATATAGTTTTAAATCATTATCTATAAAAGCCACTGGTCTCCCTTCTTTATTTAAGACAAATGCATCTTTAAACTTTAATTGTTTTTTATTTTGCTCAGTAATTACTTGTAAATCCTGAACTACTTTTGAAGTTTGAGTAAAATCTTTTATAAGAGTGTTTTGATTCTCTATTAAATCTGTTACTTGTTCAAGAAGTTTAGCTGTTGTAGACTTTTGTTCTTCTAGATCCACCTGTAACTTACTTACTTGATCTTTTAACTGAAGATTCTCTTTTGTTGTTTGTGCTAACGAAACCTGATTAAAGAATGAAATCAGTAATATAAACAATAAAAAACATTTTTTACCCATAAGATAAATTATATAACTAACTTGTTTTGTTAAGGATTTACCTGGCTTTGCCAGTAAATTCGGTCTTTGTAAATGTGCTAAAGATGGAAGTCGCCAGCTTGTCTGGTGACATTCTAATTAAACAATTCACTTACAGAATCATCTAAGTGAATTCTTTTAATAGCTTCTGCTAAAAGTCCAGCAACACTTAAGACTGTTAGATTCTTAGGTGCTTTTTCTGGAGCGATAGGGACTGAGTTTGTTGCTATTAATTTAGTAATCGGGGAATTGTCAATTCTCTCTTTTGCTTTGCCAGATAAAACAGCATGGGTACAGCAGGCAAGAACTTCTTTTGCCCCTTCTTTTTTTAGAAGGCTTGCTCCTAGAGTGATAGTCCCTGCTGTATCAATCATGTCATCGACAAGAACACAGGTTTTCCCTTTTATTTCACCAATGATATTTATAACTTCTACAGTATTGTGTTTATCAACAGGTCTTCTTTTGTCGAGAATAGCAATCGGCGCATCGTTAAGTCTTTTTGCAAATGCACGAGCTCTTGTCACACCACCTACATCAGGGCTTACTACTACAATGTCTTTTAGATTTAAGCTATTTATATGATCAACAATTACTGGTGTAGCAAATAAGTGATCTACAATTACATCAAAAAATCCCATCATTTGAGTAGCATGTAAGTCTAAAGCTAGAACTCTTGAAGTACCTGCTTTTGAAAGTAGATCAGCAATTAGTTTTGCTGTGATTGGTTCACGACCAGCGGCTTTTCTGTCTTGTCTTCCGTAGCCATAGTAAGGCATTACTACTGTAATCTTTTCTGCACTTGCACGTTTTAAAGCATCTAAAACTATTAATAATTCCATTACGTTTTCATTTACAGGTGGACAAGTGGGTTGAATAATAAATACATCACAACCTCTAACACTTTCTTCTACCTGTACATAGAGTTCACCATCAGAAAATGGTTGAATATTGATTTTCCCAAGTGGAAGACCAAGACTATTGCAGATATCTTGAGCAAGTGGTTTATTTGCTCGGCCTGAAAATATTTTTACTGCTCTTTTTCCGTTCACTTGTGATAATAATGGGTTTTCTTCGGTTTGATTCTTTATGAGAGTCTCTAACATTAAATATACCTTTCTAATAGAAAATTAAATAGCTTCATCTTCATTCTCCTAAATTTAAATTAAAAGTACAAGAGACTTATACAAAGTAAATAAAGTTAAATAGTATATTCTGGAAGGATTCTTGGTCTTTTTCTTATTAGATCTCTTTGATTTATTGATAAACTCAGATCACCTTCACTAATTTCAAAGGCTTTCATAATAGGTAGTGCAGACTCTTCATTTATAAGATATAAGACTCTAATAAAATCAGTTAAATGATCATCTGGTCTTAAATTGTCATTTATAGGCATAAAGTAAGGTTCTCCAAGCATATTTTCAACAATTTCAAGAGTGATTTTTTGAAGATCAGGTAAAAGTTCGTATAGATCACCATTCTGTAATATATATTCTGCAATAGTTTCAGCTGATCTTTGTTTTAATCTGGCAAGGGTTCTTAAAAATTCAGTTCTTGTAAATTCTAACGGGTCATGAAATCTTGACCTATCTAAACCCTCAGGTATGAGATTTTCACTAATTTCATCTGGCTCAATTAATACCGGGAAGTTCTCATTGTCAGCTAAAAAGTTCATAAGACTAAAAACATCTTGCCTTGAAATCCCTTGATGGATAATTGATTCAAGAGCAACTGCTCTCTCATTTAAATTAGTTACTTGCCAAGTAGGATTAAATGCAATTTGACTTAAAACTTGCTTAGGTTTATCTCGAAATTCACCTACCCAATTAGCAAGTTGTCTTACTTTAAGAGATGAATGTGGTGGGAGTCTATGAATCATTTATGGTAGTTACTACTTTGTATTACCTGTGAAATTAAGAAAAGTATAACCAGAGCAATTTTTAAAGTCAGCTTTTTATCTTGCTTGTAAAGAAAAATTTGCAGGTTAAGAATATTAGATATATATATCAAATAATTTTAAGCAGATTTCTACTAGAGAAATTATCTTAATTTGGGAATTGGTTAAACGTCTAAAACTGCTAAGCCAGCATGTTCTTCAATAAATAATCTGCGTGGAGCAACTGCATCACCCATAAGAATATCAAAAATACGGTCTGCTTCAGCCGCATCTTCAAAAGACACTTGTTTTAAAGTTCTTTTTTCTGGATTCATAGTAGTATTCCAGAGTTGTTCAGGCATCATTTCACCAAGACCTTTAAATCTTTGTACTGTAGCTTTTTCTCCTAGTTCGGCTCTTGCTAGTTCTAACTGGTGTTCGTTATAACAGTAAGTAGTTTGTTTATTTCTTTCAATTTTATAAAGAGGTGGTTGAGCGATATAAACATGTCCTTTTTCAATCAGTGGTCTAGCATATCTAAAAAAGAATGTTAATAAAAGTGTTCTAATGTGTGCACCATCGACATCAGCATCGGTCATAATTATGATTTTATGATAACGAATTTTATCTAAATCAAGCTCATCAATGTTTGGTCTTAAAACATCATCGCCTATAGTGGAAAGTCCGATAGCCTGAATTAGAGCTTGAACTTCAGTATTATCATAGATTTTAGCTACTCTTGCTTTTTCAACGTTTAAAATCTTTCCACGGAGAGGGAGAATTGCTTGATACAATCTGTCTCTTCCTTGTTTAGCAGAACCTCCTGCAGAATCACCTTCTACTATGAAAAGTTCACATCTTTCTGGATCCCTATTTGTGCAATCAGCAAGTTTTCCAGGTAACCCCCCTGCAGATTCTAGTACGGATTGTCTTCTAATTAAACTTTTAGCTTTCCTTGCTGCTTCTCTTGCATCTCTAGCTTGAAGAGCTTTTGAAATTACTATCTTTGATTCTTTTGGATTTCTGTCTAACCAGTCCTTTAGTCCTTCAGTTACAACACCACCTACAGCAGTTTGGACTTCATTGTTTAGAAGTTTAACTTTTGTTTGACTTTCAAACTGTGGATCTTTTACTTTCACAGAAACAATAGCAGTCAATCCTTCTCTAACATCTTCACCAGAAAGGTTTCCTTCACTTTCCTTTAAAAACTGTTGGCTTTTAGCGTAGTCATTTATAACTCTGGTTAAAGAATTTCTTAAACCGGTTAAATGAGTTCCACCATCTGGATTGCTTATATTATTTGCGAAAGAGAATATTGATTCGCTGTAAGTGTCAGTATATTGAAGTGCAACTTCAACATGAACATCTTCTTTTGTCGCTTCGAAATAAATTACTTCTTTGTGAAGAATTGATTTTGTAGAGTTTAAGAATTCTACATAGCTTTTAATTCCACCTTCGTAGAAATAAGTTTCACTATAGTGAGGATCAGTATTTGCTAATCTTTCATCTGTGAAAACAATTTTTAAACTCTTATTTAAAAAGGACATTTCACGAAGTCTTGCTGCAACTACTTCTCTATTTATAGTAGGCATTTTTCCAGTTTCTTGATCTTTAAAGATTTTTGGATCAGGCCAAAATGTAACCTTAGTACCAGTTTTATCGGTTTTACCTGTAACCTTTAATGGTTCATTACTTTTACCACTAAGTCCTTTTGGGTTGTCTCCTAGAAATTCTACAAAGTGAACCTTTCCTTCTCTATAAACCTCAACATGCATTTTTGAAGATACAGCATTTACGCATGAAGCTCCTACACCATGTAATCCACCTGAAACTTTATAACCAGTACCGCTTCCAAATTTCCCACCAGAGTGAAGCATGGTAAAAACAGTTTCTACTCCAGACATTCCAGTCTTTGTAACTTTATCAACAGGGATTCCACGACCGTTATCTAGAACTGAAATTGAGTTGTCAATATTAAGAGTGACTCTTATTTCATTACAAAAACCTGCAAGCGCTTCATCGACAGAATTATCAACTATTTCATAAATACAGTGGTGAAGGGCTTTTTGATCAACTCCACCGATATACATTCCAGGACGTTTTCTAACAGCATCTAAACCTTCTAAAACTTCAATATCACTTGCTGAGTAAGAACCTTCACTTTTAACTTCGGTTTTTGACATTTTAAATCCTCAAAATTTGTAAAAAATACTATGATATTTTAACATTTTTGATACTTAAAAGCTAGATTTAATACTTAAAGCGTATATCTTTAAAATTGATATCCGTATTTCTAATGGCAGATTTTAGCCGAGATAAAATTGACGTTTTTTGCATAGACAATTCGGTCGCTAAAGTACTGCTTTTAACGCTAATTACAAGATTGTTTTCCTTGTCAAAATAGGCAATTTTACTGTTGCTGGCTATATCAAAACTAGTAACAAGAGGCCATAACTCGTTCAGAGCAGATATCTTCAAATTATTTTCAATTCCAAGGTTTTCTTTTACTTGAGGAATTAATTGTTCAAGTTTTACGAGCTCACCTTTAGGACGAATATCTTTTCTATTCATACAAAAATTATATCAATTTGGGAACCTGTCATTAAAGTTATTAATCTATTTCTCTAGCTATATTTCAAAATAAGCAGATCCCAATTGATGTATAATGTTTTATTAAAGAGGTGAGTAAATGAGTCCAGCTGTAGGTGTAGGTATCGTAATCACATTTTTTATTACGATTTTAAGTCTTGGAATGACAATCCTTATTAGAACGATTAAAGAAGGGAAAAAGCATTCTCATTAAATTATTTAGATGCTTACAACTTTCCCATTTTCAATTTTTAAAACTTTTGCATTTTCTAAAAGCTCTTTTTGTATGTCGCTTATATGAGTTGTAGTAATAAAGGTTTGAATATCTTTTGGAAGATTGTGTAAAAGGAAATCTTGCCTGCTCTCATCTAGTTCAGCAAAAACATCATCAAGTAATAAAATAGGAATTTCATTTTTTCGAATTTCAATTACTTTTAACTCTGAAAGTTTTAAAGCTAAAACTATTGATCTTTGTTGTCCTTGACTGGCAAAAGATTTTGCTTCTCTTTCATTAATTAAAAAATTTAAGTCGTCTCTATGTGGACCTACTAAGCACTGTCCGCGAGCAGTTTCTGCAGAAAATGAAGATTCGATTTTTGATTTGAAAAGACTCTGAATCTTTTCAATGGATATAGCACTAACCTGCCCTAAGTCAATTGTACTTTCGTAAAGCAGATCAAGATTTTCATTGTTCTTAGAAATACTTCTTTGAAAATCCTTTGCAATTAATTTAATTTCTTCTATAAATTTAATTCTTTTTAAGAGAATATCCGAACCAAAATTTATTATTTGTTCATTCCAGATATCTAGCTGATCTTTAAGAGGCTTCCCTGATATCCCGCTTTCAAAAGCACTTTTTAGTAGAGCATTTTTTTGAGTGATTGACTTTTGATAGTCTTGAAGTGATTTATGATATTTTGAATCTAGTTGAAAAAGTATTGAGTCTAGCCAATTTCTGCGAGTTGATGGAGACCCTTTGATCAGATAAAGATCTTCACATGAGAACATGACTGAAAAAAAGTTCCCAAGTAAATCTGCTTGTGGAGCTTTTTTGGCTACACCATTTATTTTTAATTTTCTTCTTCCACTATTATTTATCTGAAGTGCTATATCTAATCGGTCATTTTTAGTCTCAATATCTGCAAAAATAAGGGCATATTCAGAGTCCCATTTAACTAAGTTGCTGTCCCTTTCTGCTCTGTCTGATTTACTTGTTGCGAGAATGTTTATAGCCTCTAAAACATTGGTTTTTCCCTGTGCATTTGGGCCTATGATAATAGTCTTTAATTCTTTAAATTCCTGCTCAAAATCTGTATAATTGCGGAAATTAGCTAATTTTAACTTTTTTAAAAACATATCAGTATATAAGCTTACATGAATATTCTGGATTTATTTGACTCTGCTATACGTCAATTCTTAAAGCTGAATAAATAAATATTCTTATCAGCTATAATCTTAGAAACTAATGTATAGAAAAATTAAAATTGTTTTATTGCTTTTCATTCTGATTTTCTCATCTTCATTTAATCTTTCTTCCTATGCATTTAAGAATACAAAAAAGAAAAATCAAAAAGCACAAAAAAGAACTGAAGAAGTTTCTTCTGATCAATTAAAAGCTAGTGCTGCTTATCTAGAACTTGAAGGTGATTCGGTTGAGTATGATCACCAAAATAATGTTTATATTACTTCAGGTATGTCTATAGCACATATCATCGATCAGAATGCCACACTAGAAGCTGATGAAATTATATATTATGGAGCCAATGAAGAGGTTGAGGCTAAAGGAAATATAAAAATTACCAGAGATGGAATAGTTACTACTGGAGAGTCTTTTAAATTTGATGTCACTTCTAATAAATATCTTTTAACTAATCCAAATACAACTGTTATGGGAGCTGTTATTAAGGCTCGTCTTGCAAACTCTGATAGCGAAAATAACATTGAGTATAAAAGAGGTACTTTGAAGTTAGATGAACCTATTAGAATTGCTCAGGGATTCGGCGCAAGACGTAATCCACCTTCTTTTTATAGCAGAAGAAAAGCAAGAGCTTCGAAATCAAAGCCAAGCTGGGAAGATGTTTCAAAGAGTGATAGGTATAGAGTCTCAGCTGAAAAGATTCTTTTTGATAACACAAAAAAAATAAACAATTTAACTATTCTTGGAGCAAAATTACACTTTAAAAACTTCTCACTTCCAGCCTACCCAAAATTTACTACTACAGCTAGTTCTGATCCTAATGTAAGAAGTGCACCGCTTATTGCTCCTGTTCTTGGTACTCAGGGCGTTTTGGGTGGGTTTGCAATAGGACCTAATTTCAATTTAAATGTAACTGATTATCATATTATATCTGTTGCTCCTTTTGCTCAAATAGGTTCTCGTGGTGATAACTATGGCTTTGGTGGAAAGCTGGGATTTCATGGTCCAAACAGCTCTATTGAAGGAGCTTATGGCTCATTGAAAAATCGATATATATTGAGAGCAGTTCAAACAGTAGGAAGAAATACTCAGATTAGACTAGCTCATAACCAATATTTAGATGATGGCTTTATCGGCAGTACCCTTACAAAATATTTAGCTGAAGTTGTAGATAGAAGAAGAGTAAGACTTCCATTTACTGAGTCAGGTATTAATTTTAGAAGTTCAATAGGGTGGATTGAAACTGACCCTAATCTCGCCCCTACTAAGTATAAAAATTTCTTGAAAGATGCTACAAACAATGAAACTGACTTTAAAAAATCAGCTTTTAAATTTCAAGAGCAAATAAACATTATTTCAAAACCAATAATTATGCTTGGAAATGATACTTTTAATACTGCTCTAAGAGTTAGAACTAGGGATGCTTTCAGAGCTTATTCTACTGGAAATCTTCAGGGAGTTTTTACTGGCGGTCCTTTGCTGGATAACACTGTTGGTCCATTAAGTTTTGAAGTGGGATATATCCAAGGTTTTGTAAAAGGTAAATCTCCTCTTCTCTATGACCAGTATATTCAGGGGATGCAAAGTGTAGCTCTTGATGGTGATTTGAAAATTTTCGAAGGATTAAGTTTAGGTGGATATAGCACTTATAATATAAAAGCTGGTGAAGTCGTAGAAAAACAAATTAGAGCAAAGATAGGACCAAAAGATTTTAAGATGCTTGTTAATTGGGATGCACTCCGTCAGCAAACACAGTTTGGGTTAAACTTTTTATTTGGTCAGCCTGTTGATTTTGAGAGATTTGTAATCTTAAATTCTAAAGCTAAAAGTGGCGGAATGTAACTGAGGGTTACATGAAAGTCTAAAAACTTTATTAAGTAAAGGCAGATAAGTATGTTTATTAGTGATGAAAATATTTTCCTTTTTATAATGTGTTTTGCAGGCTTTGTCGCTCCACTTGCAGTTTATTTGGTTTTTGTGGTCCTAGCAGATTCAAAAAAACAGAAAAGCATTAGCCAACTAAAGCTTGTTGAGTAGTGAATGTAGATGACTCTAAACCGATTGATGGCTTGTTCTTCTCATACCACAACTGAAATACTAAAAGATTCCATAATAGTTTTTTATTATCCCATTTTTCATCTAAGTGATTTTGAACAATTTTATCTATAAAGTTATGCTGAAATAACCCTTGTTTTTTAATGTAATCTTTGCTGGTGTAATGTAATAAAGTGTCTTTTAACTCATGCTTAAGCCATTTAGTTGTAGGAATAGCAAACCCTTGTTTTTTCTTATAGATAATCCATTTGGGGATATGTTTTTCTGCCATTTTTTTAAGAATATATTTTGATGTAAGTCTATTTAGTTTTAAATCATAAGGAAGTTTTGCCCCGAATTCCTGAATTGTATAATCTAGAAATGGTGCTCTAACTTCAAGACTGGTAGCCATGCTTGCTCTGTCGACTTTAAATAAAATATCATCACTTAAATAAAGTTTTGAAATAAGATAAAGCATCCTGTCTTCATCGTTTGAAATAAATTTACCCCTTAGGTAATTGTTTATTTCAGTAAAAGTATTTTCTTTTATCTGAGAGCTAATATCAGGATTTAAGAGCATTTCTTTTTCGCTATCAATATATGCCCCCATCCACACGAACATTCTGATTTCGTTAGACAATCCTACTCCTCTTAAAAACTGTTTTAATGCGAAAGGAAAGCTTAAGTATGTTTCACGTGCAGGTAGGTTGTTTGCACCAGAGAGAATTATATTTTTAATCTCACGTGGGAGAACATTATATAAACCAATTAATCTATGAACAGGAAATATCTGATAACCTGCGAAAAGCTCATCACCACCATCACCGCCCAGGCAGACTTTTAATTGTTTGGATGCAAAATTTGAAAGGAAATATGTAGGAAGTATAGAAGCATCTGACATTGGCTCATCTACTAAATCTGCCATATTAGGAATTAGCTTTAAACACTCTTTACTGTCGAATAAGAATTGATTATGATCACTTCCTAGTTCTTTAGCAAACCTTGTAGCTATTTTTGATTCGTCAAAAGATTTTTCTTCAAACCCTATAGAAAAAGTTTTGATAGGATCAGAAGAATGATAAGTCATAAATTTTGCCACAAGACTAGAGTCAATTCCACCGCTTAAAAATACTCCCAGAGGAACATCGCTCATTAAGCGTCTTTTAACTGCTTCTCCAAAAAGTCTTTCTAGCTCTTCTGTAGCTTCCTCTTCTGTGATTTTTAATTTTGGAGCATCGAGAGGTATATCCCAATACTGATGTATCTTTACTTCTCCGTTTTCAAGAATGAGAGCCTTGCCTGGCTCAAGCTTGTAAATATTCTTAATAATAGAATGTGGGGAAGGAATGTTTTCAAAAGAAAGATATTTATTTAGACCTTCAAGATTTAGTTCTTTTTTAATTTCGGGGATAGCTAAAACGCCTTTTAATTCAGAAGAGAAATAAATTGAACCGTTCTGAAGTGCATAATAGAGAGGCTTTACACCCATTCTATCTCTAGCTAAGAACAATCTGTTTTTATTTTGATCCCATATAGCAAAAGCAAACATTCCATTCATATGGTTTGGACAATCCAGCCCATATGTTTCATAAAGGTGGATTATAGCTTCATTGTCAGATTTTGTTTTAAATTTATGCCCTTTTGATTCAAGGTCTTTTAAAAGGTCAGGGAAGTTATAGATCTCTCCGTTTCCTACCAATGCTATGGAATTGTCTTCATTAAATAAAGGTTGTTTCCCTGTTGTTAAATCTACGATACTTAATCTTCTATGTCCAAAACCAATGCCATTTCTGTCATCAAAATAAAAACCATCCTGATCTGGACCTCTGTGACTAATAGCAGAAGTAGCAGTTTCTAGTACCTTTCTATTTACAGGTTCTTTAGAAGTAAAATTATAAATCCCGATAATTCCGCACATGGGTTAGATTATAGCGTATCTTACTATACCTTTTGTATTTCTTTTTCCTCTTCTTGGACTTTAATATTAATTTCTTCAGCTGAAGAATGTAAGTTTGCTTTAGGCTTTTTATTATTAGTTTTTAGAATATTAAGGATGATTCCCATACCCTCTTCAAATAAAACATTAATATCATGAATTGTTCTTATTTCAAGGATTCGACTAAGAATATAGTTTGGTCTGAAATAGAAAGCTTTTATAGCTTTATTTCTAATTCTGTAGAGTTCTTCTTCTGGAAGAAAATGAATTTTTTCTGGACTATGACTCCACTCTGTCCCAGGTCTGATTCCTGCTACGTTAAATGATGCAAAACTACAATCAATTTCTTTAGCAAAACTAACTGTTCTCATAATATCTTCTTCAGTTTCACCAGGGAGCCCTATTATAAAAGTAGCCGCTCTTCTTATACCTTTTTTCTTGCAGAGTTCAAACGCATTTTTAACTTTTTCTACTGTTATTCTTTTTTGGACATCTAAAAGTGTTTTGTCATTTATACTTTCAATCCCAAAAATTATCGTGTGACATCCTGAAGACTTCATGGCAGAAACCAACTCTTCATTTATAACATCTACTCTGGAAAAACAATACCAGGAGAATTTTAAATCTTCTTTTACCATTCTTTCGCAGAGTTCTATAGCACGTTTTTTATTTGCTCCGAAGGTTTGGTCTCTAAAATAAAGTTCTTTTACGCCCAATGATTTTAAGTACTTTAGTTCTTCAATGATTTCATCAACAGGTCTTACTTTAAATCCAAGATTATCATTTCTTATAGGACAAAATGAGCAGTTAAATGCACACCCAAAATCAGTCATTAAGTGAGCTGTAGGAAATTCTCTTGAAAAAGCATATTTGTATTCTTCTAAAGGAAATAATTCATGTTTTGGTGTAGGTAATGAAAACTCTCCTTTTGGTCTTGAAATACTACCACTAATTATTTTCCCATTCTCACTTTTAAAAATACAGTTTTCAATAGGTTTTGAATCTGAGTTATTTATTAGTTTAATAATTGAATCATCTGAAAAATCTAAAATACAACCATCAAAAAAGTCATTTTCTTTTATAAAATCTTCACCGTTATCTAAAAACACATCTCCAGTTCCAATTATTTTCAGGTCTGGAATTAAGGATTTAATTCCCTGAAGGAATAATTTATCTTCTTTCCATGATATTGTCCCAACTAAAACTACTAAATAATCAGGATTAAGTTTTAAGATTCTGTTTTTAGTTTCTAATGGAGAGTAATTTTTTACTAAAGCGTCAATTAAAGCTACATCAAAATTCTCTGAATCAAGCCTTCCTGATAAATAAAGCAAATCCATAGGGTAGTGGATGTAACTGCTTTTTGAGACATTATTACAGTAGTAATCTCTAAGGAAAACCTCACTGCCAGGAGGATTAAGAAGTAGTACTTTAAGTTTATTTTTTGTTTGCATTTTAAGTATATTTATTATACTGCTTAATTTTTTATTGATATTTAAACTTTATTAGTGCAAAAAGGCATACATATTACTTGTTTAAGCTACACTCCTGTAAGAGCTCTAAGTGCTTTTGTATATTTTGCTATGTCTTTTAGTCCTCTTATCCTTGCAAAATTTCTATAGATTACTTTAGGTTGTTTATAGTATTCATCAAATGCTTTTTTAAGAAGCTCTTGCATTTTCTCTTTTCCAATTTTTGGATTTACATAAACAGGATTTGAATAGTCAACACAACTATAATCTTTCCATGTAACATCGCTTCTTAGTCCACCATCATCTTTAGCTTGTTGTAAAAGATGTGATCCAGGATATGGTACTGGTAAGAAAAATAATGCTGTTTCAGTTCCGAGCTTTTTAGCAAAGGAAATTGTAGTTTCAACATCGTCTACTGTTTCACCAGGAAGTCCTAAGATATAACTCGCCATTACTTGAATACCAAGCTTTTGACAGTTTCTTATTTCTTGCTCATATTTATTTAATAGATAAGGATTTCCGTTCGGATCATTTGGATCGGGCTTAAAAGCAGATGAGTAAGATGCTTTTTTAATTAATTCAAGTGATTTAATATTCCCAGATTCAATACCAATCTGAATCATCCAGCATCCAGCTTTTTTTAATTCTGTTAGAAGTTCATAATCTAGCTGATCTGCTCTGGCATTACAAGCAAAAGAGATTTTAAAATCCTGTTTCTGGATCTCTTTAAGTAGACTCATTATGAAATCTCTTCTTACAGTAAAAACACTGTCAAGAAAATAAATTCCTTTTGCCCCATAATTTTTTACAAGAAATTGAATGTTTTCAATTGCTCTTTCAACAGTAAGAGATCTTATTTTTCTACCTAGTACTGCTCCATGATCACAATAAGTGCATTGATAAGGACACCCTCTTTGTAAAACCATAGGATAATTAGGAAGATCAATATACTGAGTTACATGTGGAACATACTTTTCCATTTTTACCTTGTGATATGCAGGGAATGGAAGAGAATCTAAATCTGGAATCGGTGTTCTTGGAGGAGAGTATTTTACTTTATTTTCTTCTTTACTCCAGTAGGCCAATCCATCAACTTTATGAAAATCTTTTCCTTCGCTTAAACAATTAGCTATATCAACAAAAGTTTGTTCACCTTCTCCAGTTATTATTAAGTCTGCAGATTTGCATTCGATAACTGTTTGTTCAGGTAATGCAGTAGGGTGAACACCACCTAAAACAATTATGGCTTCAGGAGAAACTTCTCTAATTGCTTTGACTGATTCGAAAGCATCTAGAGCTGAATTAGTCATGCATGTGATACCGATTAAATCATATTTATTATTTTTAATAAATTCTTTTAAGTCATTTATTTTATATCTTTCAACTAAGCAATCTAAAACGTCACAATGAAATCCTTTTGATTCCATATAGCCAGCAATGTACATAATTCCAAGTGGTGGCACATTGCCACTGCCTTTTTTAAATCTTCCCCACATAATTTCATCAGAAATTGGTGGCTGTAAAACTAGTGTTCTTACTTCTTTTTTCATATAGTTTCTATGCAAAGTCTAGCATAGTTTTTTTGTAGTTTAAATAGATAATATCCTAAATGTAAATATACAAAAAAAGTGACATATTTAATACCTTATAATAAGTGTTAAATATGAGTAATGAAGAAAAAATTAGTGTGGTTCTTCCTTGTTTTAATGAAAACAGTGCTATTGAGAAAACAATAGATGACATAAAATTTTTGCTTGAACCAATTTTATCTGAGATTGTTGTAGTTGATGATGGTTCTACTGATGGAACTTATCAAGTTTTAAAAAAAAGAAATGATATTAAACTTTTGAGGAATTCATATAATAAAGGCTATGGTTTCTCTTTAAAAAAAGGAATTCTTTCTGCACAAAGCGATATTATTGCGATTACAGATGCAGATGGGACATATCCTATAGAAGAAATCCTATTAATGGTGAAAAAACTTGAAGAAGGATTTGATTTAATTATAGGTAAGAGAGATAATTTACAAAGTTTTGATCCGTTCTTAAAAAAGATTTCAAGATTTCTATTTAAACTGATTGCAGAATTCGTTGCTGGTGAAAAAATATTGGATGTTAATTCCGGGTTGAGGGTTTTTCGCAAAAGTGTAATTTCTAAGTATTTTGTGAATACTTCTAGTGGATTTTCTTTCTCCCTTTCGACAACATTAATTTATATTTTAGAAGGTTTAGCTGTTTATTATCACCCGATTAAATACAGAGAGAGAATAGGTGAGTCTAAAGTTAAATATCTGAGAGATATTTTAAGATCAGCTCAGATCCTAGTAGAAACAATTGCTCTATATAACCCTATAAAAATCTTTATGTTGTTTGCCTTGAAAATAAGTGGTTTTGGATTTCTCTTATTACTTATTTCGTTTTTATTTGGAGTTGTAAATAGTTCTTTGGCAATAACAGGTTTCTTTATACTTCAAGGACTTGCAGTTTTTACTTTTTCATTGGGGTTAATTTGTTTATTGTTAAAGAAAAGAATTTTTGCTGATAGATAAATGGCTGATTTAAAAAATTCAAAGTTCTTTTATCCCATATTAATCTTTTTAATTTGGCTTTTCATGTATATTATTTGTAACTCTTTGTGGGAACATCAAATATGGTGGGATGAAACTTCTTATCTAAGTACAGCTAGAGGAATTGTTAGGGACTTTGATTTCAGCAGTAGAACTACAACAGTTCAAGGGACTTTAAAATATAATTTTCCCCAGCATACCCATCATTACCCTTTACATTCTGTGTATATGGCAATTTTCCTTAAACTGTTTGGAGACAATTTAAATTCTGGGTATCTCTCTGTGTGGATAAGTGGTTTAATAACAGTTTTATTTATTTATCTAACTTGCAATTTATTCTTTCCAGAGAAAAAATTCCTTTCATTTATTGTTGGGATCTCATTTATGTTTTTCCCTAGGATACTTCATTATTTTGATTCGGGGATGATGGAAATCCCATGCTGTGCACTGCTTTCAATGACTTCCTGTTTCGTTTTTAAGAATCTTAAGTTAGGAAAAATAAATCCTTTTTTGATTGCTTTGTTTTCAATATGGCTTTATTGTTATAAAAGTCTTTTTGTTGGAACTGTTTTTGGCTTTTTAGTTTTAATAATACTTTCATCTGCTTTTAAAGATTTAAATATTAAGTCTAAATTTAATGGATTTCAAAATGTTTGTGTCTATCTTGGGCTTTTTGTTTTCTTATATATAGTTCTCTCCAAATTTATATTTTTATCACTAGCGCCCATGATGAATTTTCTATCTAGATTAGAAACTCCTGAGGGTGCTTATGCGGATTTTGCAGGAGGATTTTTAAGTGATCCTTTTGGCTATATTAAAATAAGCCTTGCTATCTTGTACCAAAATTTTATAGTTAATTACTCTATTTATAATGTTGTTCGAGAAAATGGACTAGATGCTTTTTATGTTTCTATTCCAAATGTCTATGAATATAATATTTATTTAATTACTATATTTTTTATAAGTGTATTTCTAATAACTTTATGGAAGAGAATTAATTCGCTTGGAAGACTGTATATTTTATTTACAATATCATCAATATTCTTTATGAATTTCTTTTTTGCATTAATTGCTGGAGGCTCTCCGGGAATACTTTGCAGGTACAATATTCATTTTGTCCCTAATTTATTAATTTCATTTGTAATTATTTTAAATGAGTTAAAAAATGACTTTATGAAATTTTACTTACCAAATAAAGTAGCTATTAATATTATTTCTTGCACACTTTTTCTGATTGTTTATATTCCATATTATAGATCTGCAAATGCTGTTATGGATTGGGAGAAAAAAACTTATTCTGGTATAGCTAATGGGAATTCAAAACTAATAGAGAAATTTACAGGAAACACAAATCTAAGATTTATCTATTTTACTGTGGGAAATCATTCTACTTGGAATAATTACCCTTTAAGGGTTATAGCTATGGAGGCTACTGGTGAACAGATTAAGAAGCTGAATTATAAGCTTGGAGTACCTATAGAATATCTTTTTATTTTTCCTCATAATTATCTTTTTAAAGAAAATCAGGATAAAATCTTAAAAGCCCTTCCTATAATTGATAATTGGTATACTTTTTATGGATTTGATAAAGATAGTAAAGTGTTTGTTTATAGGTTTAATCCGGTAAATAAATGAATATAAAAAATGACAATCTTAAAAACCTTCTTTTTATAACCATAGTTTGGTTTTTTGTCTACTGCTTTTGTCAGGTAATTTTAGAACAAAAACTTGGGTGGGATGAAATAAATTATTTGTCTGTTGCTAGAGGGATAGCTGAAAACTTTGATTATAGTGCTAGATCTTATACTGTTATGGGACTTTTAAAACATGGGTTTCCTACGCATTCTATTAATTACCCAGTATCTTCGTTTTACATAGCACTTTTTTTTAAACTTTTTGGAGCATCTTTGAAAGTTGCTTATTTCTCTACATGGTTGGCAGGGCTAGGCGTATGTATTTTAATTTACTTTATTTTTAACTTATTCTCAGAGAATAAAAAGTTATCAGTTTTAGTTTCACTATCATACTTGTTATATCCAGGGTTTATAAGAAACTTTGATAGTGCAATGATGGAACAGTTAGGGAATTGTTTATTGTGTTTATTTACATACTTAATTTTTAAAGACTATATCAAAGGATTGTTTGATTGGAGGACTCTATTAAAGATAGTTTTTATGTGCTTAATTTTATGGATCTATAAAACCTTATTTGTAGGAATATTTTATGGGATTTTATCTTTCATTTTCTTATCTTCTAAAGATCTTGTTGGGGAAAAGGTAACTTTTAAAATCCATCCCATATTATTTACACTTCTAAATTTCGCTATATTTGCAGGACTACTTTTCATATGTATGAAATGGATATTCTTGCCAGTTGCTCCAATGATGAACTTCACTATTGATAAAGAATATAGTCAGGTCTACTCAGACTTTTTAGCAGGCTACTTTAATGACTTTCCTAACAGCTTTTTGACTAATGTTGTTAACTCTTTCTATATACTAAAGACCTTTTTTATTTATCCGAGTCATTATGTAGAGCCGCAAAGTCATTTCTTTATTTTTATACCGTATATCGTTTTAATTTCCTTTTATTTTTTGGTATTAATATTTAGTATCTTGTTTTTGTTTTTAGTTTGGCATTTGTTAAAGCCAGAAGAAAAAACTTTTATAGTTTTTACTATTACCTCTATCTTGGGATTTAATGTAACTTTTTTTACTATATTTATTACTACCTATGAAAATATGTGGAGATATAATCTTTACTATCTACCACTTTATTTAATTACTATAGGAATAGTTTTAAAGTCTTTAAATACTTATTTTGATAATTTCTATCAAAGAAATAAAATATTCTCATATCTGTTTGTTCTGGTTTTTATCGTTTTTATTTATACTCCTCTTACATTTTCTGCTATGAAAATGCAAAAAATATCTTATGATTACTATCATAACCAGGCAAAAATGAATGGAATGCTAGTTAGCAAAGTCCTTGAAAAATATCCATCAAGGTTTATTTATTTAAACGATGGATCACATACGGCTTTTACATCATTTCCAACTATTCAGATTATGAAAGATGCTACAAATGAACAGCTACTTCAGATTAACAAAATTCTTCCAGAGCCCATAGGATTTTTATTCTTAAAACAGTCAGACTGGTTGGCTGTAAATAATAAAGAACAGATCTTAAAATCAGAACCAATTTTAAATAATAGTTATGTTTATTACTCATATGAGCCTACTACTAATACTGTGATTTATCGTTATAGAGGATGAAGATTGATAGAACTTATTTCAAAAGATAAAGATATTTTAAAGAAGCTGTCAACTGCTTTACATGAATCAACTGGAGACTTGTTGGATTTAGATTCAAAAGTAATCGCAGAAGAGTTTCTGTCTTATAAAAGAGCTAAAGAACAAATTGATTTATTTATTAAAACAGTTAATGAGTATGAAAAATATGATTTTAAAAATAAGAAATTCTTAGAGGTTGGATGTGGAGTAGGATCTTCACTTATAGTAGCTAAGAAAGATTATTCTATAGATGCTTTTGGAGTAGAACCATCATCTAAAGAGTTCTCTTCATTTAAAGAAATATCTTTACTCTTATTTAAAGAGCATAATTTATCAGATGAAATAATAATTAATTCTACTGCTGAAAGTCTTCCTTTTGAAAGTGAAACCTTTGATTTGGTTTATTCTACAAATGTTCTTGAACATGTAAATGATCCTGTTAAAGTTTTAAATGAATCGTACCGAGTCCTGAAAAGAGGTGGATTTTTGCAGTTTGTTATCCCAAACTATTTCTCTTTTTGGGAGGGACATTACGGGGTGTTTTGGCCTTGTATTACAAACAAAACATTAGGAAAGATATATGCAACAATTATAGGTAAAAACCCTAAATATGTTGATTCTCTTCAGCTTATAAATCCTGGTTATTTAAAAAACATATTGAAAGATTTAGAGAATAAAATTGAAGTAATTGGTTGGGGAAAAGAAGTATTTAAAAACAGATTGGAAAATGGAAATTATTCTGACTGGGCATCTCTACAAAAAATTAGACCGCTAGTTGAAATTGTACAAAAAATTAAACTATCTTCCCTTATTTCAAGTACCTTAAATCTATTTGAAATGTATACTCCTATAGTTTTAACTTTTAAGAAGTTAAAATAGGTTCTTTAGCTGGCTTTTTACCATAAGCTACTTCTTCATATATTTTAAAATAGTTCTCAGCAATTTTTTTCCAGGAGAAAGATTCTGATTTCTTTAAACTGTTTTGTGCCATTTTTTGCCTTAAGTTAGAATCCGTAGCTAATTTTGCAATTGCATGTGCAATAGCCTTATGGTCTCCATACTCTATACAAAAACCATTTATTCCATCTTCTAATACTTCAGAAAACCCTTCTACTTTAGAACCAATAACTGGTAACCCACAAGCCATTGCTTGAAGTACTACACTAGGCATACCTTCCATCACTGATGGTAGTAGGAAGACATCTGCACTTCTGTAAATATCAGGAAGTTCTTCTAATTTCTTCCATCCTAAAAATTCTACCTTGCTACTTATGTCGTATTCATTTACTAATGAGAACATTTTCTCTTTTAAAGGACCATCACCAACTACAGTAAGTTTAAAATTCTCTACTCCAAGCTTTTTTAACTCTCCACACGATTTAATTAGAGGTTCAACGCCTTTTTGAGCACAGAGTCTGCTTATGAATAATAAATTTATACAATCATTATTTTGTTTTTGATTTGATGGGAAAAATACTTCTGTATCAACACCATTTGTTATCATCTCAATTCTTTGCTTTGGTGAAAACCGCACGCATAATTCTTTTAGCGAACTACTATTTGCAATTATGTTTGAAGAATTATTCCATATGGACCTTGAAAGTAAGTGAGTAATTGAATGATATGTATTTAATTTCCAGTCCCCGATATTAAATCCTGGTACATCAGCGCCAAGGGTAGATGAAATATATGGTATGTTAAAGGTCTTTTTGCAGTAGAGTCCAAAACATCCTGCAGGAATAGTGAAAAAACAGTGGATTAAATCTGGAGATGTTTTTCTAACAATCTTTTTTGCGTTAAACAATGATTCTAAGATAAATCTTGTCATTTCAGGGATATGAGATGTTTCAAAATTATTTTTTTGTGGTCCTATATAGTAAATATTAAAGCCATCTGGGTGCTCTACAAAGCTTTTATCATAAGGTTTTGAAGTTATAACATTCACTTCAACACCCATTTTAGAAAGATATTTTGCTAAAAATCTTGTTGTTGTTCCGCCACCTCCGCCTATCGGTGGCAGTTCATGATTTGCCATTAATACTTTTATTTTTTTCATGCTTTATTTGAAACCAGATTATTCTCAGTAATATTTTTTGAACTTGATTTATTCTCTAAAATATAATTTCCTATTATGAGCATATCTAAATGCCCTCTTTGAAAGCAATCTATAGCTTGTTTTGGTGATTCTACTATTGGTTCTTCATGCATATTAAAGCTGGTATTAATAACAGCAGGTACTCCAGTGATTTCTTCATGTAGTTTTAGCATTTTATAAACAATTGGATTTTGTTCTTCAGTAATTGACTGGAATCTGGCTGTATTATCAATATGAACTGCGGCTGGAATATCTTTTTTCGCTTTATCTTTGACCTTTGTAGTTATTGTCATAAATTGAGTACATTTACTTTTGTTTTTTATATCTTCAAAATATAAATCCTCTTTATCTTTTAAAATAATTGGGGCAAAAGGCATAAACTCTGATCTTTCTAATTTCTCATTTAAGGATTGATTTATATAAGGATCTTTTGCACTTACAAATATACTTCTATTTCCTAAGGCTCTTGGTCCGTACTCCATTCCACCGTTGTAGTGAGCTACTACTTTTCCTTCACTTATTGCTTTAGCCATTATTTGACTTATGTCATCAGGCTTGGAGTAGGTACAATTTTGAGCCTCTAATTCTTTTAAGATTTCTTCATCAGAATAACTTGGACCTAGATAAGCATTTTTAAGAAAATACGGCTTAGGGATTTTACCTTCTTGTACCATTAATGAAAATGAAGCACCAACAGCAAGTCCACCATCACCCATATGTGGATAAACATATAACTCTTCTACACCATTGATTTCACTTATCTTTTGATTTAATTTAACATTAGCAAATACTCCGCCACATAGAGCAATTTTAGTTTTTTCTGATTTGCTAAATCTTTTAATTAAATCTTTTATGTATGAAATGATCATTTCTTCAGTATATGTTTGAATACCAGCTGAAATATCTTCTTTGGAAAACTTACTGAGAGCTTTTTTTAGATAATTAATTTCACTATTGAAATAATGTCCTTTATTTATAAATGTCATTGAACCGCTATCATAGTAAATTCTTTCAGAGAAAATCTTTTTAGTTTCCTCTGCATTCCCATAGGCGGCTAAACCTGTTAATTTACCTTCCCGACCATACTTAAAACCGCAGATGTTTGTAGCATATGAATAGTAGTATCCAGGTGAGCCGTAGAAAGGTATCTTATGCACATTTTTAAGCTTATTATTTTCTGGAATAAAAACTTTTGAACAGTATCCATCTCCAGCACCATCTAGTGTGATTACTAAGCAATCATCCCATCCTGAAGTGTAATATGCGGATGATGCATGGCATGTATGATGATCTATAAAAATAACCTTTTGTTTAAATCCTAGATCTCTTAATTTGTTTATGACTTCTTTTCTGTATAAGCTTTGAATAAGACCATAAGAATTTTTTACGAACTCAGTAAAACCTACTGTTTTAAGTGCTTTTTGGATAAAACTTATTTTTGAAAGTTTTTCTCCTAATATTTGATGAAAGGCAAGATTAGAATAATCTAGTGATGGAATATGATTTAAAGTTGATACTGAAATATAATCAAAATCTTCTGGTTTTAAATGGACTTTTTTACAAATCTCTTTTATTGAATATTCTGGAAACCCTATATAGAGTTTTTCTCTGTTAAATCTTTCTTCATTGACTGCAGTAACTATTTCCCCATCAACGTTTATAACTGCTCCTGCATCCTGCTCTGTAGAAATTGATAGAATCTTCATTTTCAATAGTATACATTGAGATAGCATTGAATTGTTAATAAACATTCGTGATATTAGGGCATTAGGTATTACTAGACTATTGTTAATAAAAAGATTATATCTATATACACTAATTTCAATTAATAATCTTTAGAATAATATCAAGAATACATTCGTAAAAGTAAATTTAATTATGGGCAAAAGAGCTAAAAACAAATCTCATTTAGAAGTTCAAAGTAAGAACCCATTAAATGAAAAGTTAATAGTACTTTCTTTTATATTTTTTGTAACTATAACATTCTTTTTTCCAGCACTTCAGGGAAAGATTGAGTGTCCAATTGATATTAGAGACTTTCATTTTTATCCTTGGAAATATCATTCAACGGATATTCATGTTGTTAAAAGCGATTTAGTTAAATTAAGTATTGCTCAGGATTTAACAAAAGAATCCAACCAATACTACTCCCCTAAAGTATTTAAAGTTCCTCTGAAACCCGGAGAACAAAAAGAATTAGAATTTAAGATTAATATAAATGACATTGAAAATAAGACTGTAAGTGATCAGTTTAATTATTATATTTATTATGAGTTTCTTCCTATTCTTGAAAAAAATGACAATCTTAATTTTGCAGTATATGTAAAAAACTCCAAAAACAAATTTGCAAAACTACCTTTTTCTGCTTTTCCATTAGAAGGAAAGGAAAATTATACTAATTCAAATTCTAAGTGGTTATTTGCCAAAGTAAATCTAAATTTTGTTCTGGATGAGCTTAAGTCTTTTAATGGTCTGAGAGAATGTAAATTAGTCCTGGTCGTTTTAAATAACAATAAGAATATCTCTACACTATTTATAAGCAATCCAAAAATAACTACTGAAGATTTCTCTGCAATAAATAAAAAAGCAATACATAGTTTTTATACAGAAGACTTAATTATTTGGTTCACATCTGCTAGAGAATTTTTTTCAAATTCTATAAAAAGTGGTAAGATCCCATTTTGGAATAACTATATCTTGACTGGGGCTGAGTTTATTTCTGAACCTCAGGTTGGGTATTTTAACCCCATATATTTCCTTTCTTATTTGATGTTTGATCATTTTACGGCTCATCTGGTTGTTCTGATTTTATTTTTCTTAATCAGTGGGGTTGGATCTTATTTGCTAGCAAGATCTTGGGGATTGAATATCCCTTCTGGACTGCTTACATCATTAGTTTATCTTTTTAATCCTTATCTAGTGCCTTGGTTTGGATATGAGCATACTTTAATGTGCAATGCTGTAATTCCATATTTGATTTTGTTTTACGATAAAACTTTAAATAATAAAAAACTTTTGAATAACGATTTAATATTTTCAACCATAATATATGGAATCTTAGTTTTATCTGGACATTTGCAAGTTATATACTATTCAATTTTCTTTTTTATTTTATATGCAATATTTAGATTGTTAATAGATCCTCAAAATATGAAATTAAAGATTTTGAAACATATTTTTAATATATGCTTTATAAATTTATTGGGACTTTCTATTGGTGGGATAGTTTTATTTCAGTTTTTCCCTTTGTTATCGGATTCCCATAGACTTCCTATGACAGTACAGCAGTTAAGAGATAACTGCACGGATTTATCTGCTCTGAAAAGTTTTCTTTATCCTTATTACAGAGGAGTTATTTCATTTCTAATTACAGACAGGTATAGTTTAGATCCAGTTTTTATGGATTATAAAGTTAAATTCTTTAAAAACTATCTTTATTTTGGAGCTTTACCTTTTCTCTTTTCAATATTCAGTTTAAAAAATCTTCTAAAAGATAGACTTGTACTTTTTTTAGTTATAGCTATTTTATTTGCATTTTTAAATAGCTCATCAGCAGATTTCTACCTAACTATTAGAAATATAATTCCCGGCTTTAATCTTTTGCAAAACTCAAGATTTATTGAAATTTACTCATACTGTATACCATTTTTGGCAGGTATTGGATTTAATAATTTTTCAAAACACTTTACTGAGATGGATTATAAAAAAAAGTTTTGTATAACTGCTTTAATTTTATTAATAACTACAATAGATTTGGTTCATTATTCATCATTTTTTATTACCTGGTCGGATAGAAAAGATTATAAGCCTATTCATAAAGGAGGAGTATTAGAATATCTTATTAATGAGAAAGTGAAATCCTCTGAACCGTTTAGAGTCTTATGCGTGGAGAATCCATATAATATTGCGTTTGGATTAAAACCAACATCTGCAAAGTCAAATAATTTGTTACCTTATGGTATTGAAGAAGTTCATGGCTATAGCTCTTTTATCCCAAAAGATTTATATTGGCTTCTAATGTATCCGATAATTAAGGATCAAAAATTACTTTATGGTAAGCATAACCCTGAAATAGGAAATAATAGAAATCTTATTTTCCCATCCCCAGAATATAAAAGTAGGATCTATGACATATTAAATGCAAAATACTTTTTAACTTCACCAGATTTTTCTTTAGATCCAGATAGAGCTATTAAAGTTTTTGATGGAGATTCTAGACTATGGCTAAATAAAAACTATTTGCCAAGAGCCTTTCTTGTTCCTTCTTATAAAATTATTTCTACTAAGCCTGAAATAATAGTGACTTTAGATAATGAAGACTTTGACCCTCTGAAAGAAGTATTGATTCAATCAATAGATAATAAGACTAAAGTTATTTTGGATAATTTAAAGAGCAAAGAGTTAAGCCTTGAATCTCAAATAAAGTTTGCAAAATATGAAAATGAAAACATAATCTTAAATGTTAAAACGAACTCTGGTGGAATATTAGTTCTTGGAAATAACTTAAATAATGAGTGGATGGTAAAGGTAAATAATACTCCTGCTGATTTCTTTAAGGTTAATCTTGTTCAAACAGGGATTCTTCTACCTTCTGAGGGTGAATATGAAGTTGAGTATTATTTCTATCCTAAGAAGTTTTATATAGGATTATTTATTACAGGTTTAACATTGATAGTGTTGATTTTAATGTTAGTAATGTTGAAGGTGAAGGCTAGGAAGGAGTAGCAGTACTTTTAATCCAAGCCTTATTGTTTTTATACCACTCAATAGTGTTAATTAATGCATTGTCAAAACTATACTTTCTCTTCCACCCCAGTTCAGACTTAATTTTTGAGCAGTCCATTGCATATCTTTTGTCATGTCCAAGTCTATCAGTTACAAATGAAATTAGTGACTCATCTTTCCCCATAATTTTCAACACTTTTTTAGTTAGATCTATGTTTGTGAGTTCGTATTCTCCGCCTACGTTATAGACCTCACCAACAATACCTTTTTCTAAAATGAGAGAAATTGCTGAGCAGAAGTCAAGTACATAAATCCAGTCGCGTACATTTAAGCCATCACCATAAACAGGAAGCTTTTTGTTTTCCATAGCAAGTGAAATAAAATATGGAATTACTTTTTCTGGATATTGATATGGACCAAAATTATTTGAACATCTAACGATTATGCTGTTTAAACCATAGGTTTTAAAATAGGCTCTTACCAGATGATCTGCTCCTGCTTTACTTGCAGAATAAGGGCTATTAGGTTTAATTTGACTTGTTTCAGTAAATTTATCAGGTGGTTCAATAGAGCCATAAACTTCATCAGTGCTAATTTGAATATATTTTTTTAAATTATTTTTTTTACTTACTTCTAGTAAAGTCTGTGTCCCGACAATATTTGTTTCAATAAAAGGATCAACTTGTTTTATGCTTCTATCTACATGTGTTTCTGCAGCAAAATTTATAATAGCGTCAGGCTTATACTTTTTTATTAAACCATCAATAAATTCATAATCCTGAATCTTCCCTTTAAAATACTGATAGTTCTTTTTTGATGAAATATCTTTTAAGTTTTCTGGATTGCCAGCATATGTTTCTGCATCAATGTTTGTTACGAATACATCAGTATTATTTAGTATCTCTCTAATAAAATTAGATCCTATAAAACCTAATCCACCAGTTACGAAGATATGCATTTTGTATAATCTCCTAGTATGAATTTACTCTTACCATTACCTTTTATGTCAATAATTGTATTTTCACCAATCAGACTGTCATAAATAATTTCTTTTAAACACTTTATTTTTGAATTATTTCTAATAATTGATCTTTCAATTGTTGATGATTCTATCTGGTTATTCTTTCCAATACTTACGTGTGGTCCAATTTTTGAATTTTTTATAATTGATCCATGTGAAATTATTACAGGTCCTGTAATTTCAGAATTCTCTATAATTACATCTTTATCAATCCATACCTTACCATTTATTTTTGAGGCTTTATCTATATTTGATTCTATTTTTTCATCTATAGAATTTAGTAGAAAATCGTTTGCAAGAAGCATGTTTTCAGGAGTACCAACATCATACCAATCACTTAAAATCTTATGATACCCAACTATTTTCTTCTGACTAATTTGAAAGTCAACAGCGTCAGTAATTTCTAATTCGCCTCTGTAACTAGGTTTAATATTGGCAATTGCATAAAAAATTGAAGGTTTAAATAAGTAGATTCCTGATAAGCATAAATTTGATTTTGGGTCTTGTGGTTTTTCGATAAGCTTTAAAACGTTATCCCCATTAATTTCTGCTACTCCATATGGTCTTGGATCTTCAACTTCATTTAAAAAGACAAGAGTTTCGTAATTATTTTTTGTAAATTTATCAAGAGCATTTTTAACTTCATTCTTACCAATTAAAATATCACCTAAAAACATGATGAAAGGCTCATCACCTACTTGCATATTAGTTAACTGTACTGCATGTGCAAGTCCAAGCGGTTTATCTTGAAAAACAAAATCCATATCAAAATAATTCTTATATGTAGAATTTATTAAAGTCTCTTTAACTTGATGACCAAAGTCTTGACTTACAACTACTATTACAGACTTGATACTTGTTTCTTCTTTAATTCTGTCTAAAATATGAAATAAAGTAGGTTTATTTGCTATTGGCAAAAGTTGTTTGGTTATTGTACTTGTTAAAGGGAGCAGTCTTTGACCTGAGCCACCACTAAGTATTACAGCTTTCATGAATAATAATATAGCATTTAATTGCTATGACTTTTTCTTTGCTATGACAAAATAACCTATTGTATCTCTAGGACTGCCTATTACTGAATCTAAAACTAAGAAGATAATATTAATAATAGGGATTAATAGTGATGAAATAATGATTAAGGGTGACTTATAAATAGCGTATAGAAGTGATCCATATAACTCTTTCTTGGAAACTGTTTTATCGCCTTTTATAGCACCGAATATATTTTTTACATGGTTAAGGTCAAATAATAAAATTAAGGCATTGCAAAAAGCTTGACCAACTACAGCAAAAGATTTTCCAAGTTCTTTCATATAAAGGATTTCAAAGTCTGTATCAGTAATTTCTTTATTTAAAATATGTTTTGTGAATCTGATGTAATCATGTGGCTCTTCATGCAAATGCCAATATTGAGGTACTGAAATAATAAAAACACCATCTTTCTTTAAAATCCTTTTAAATTCTTTTAAAGTTTCAAATGGTTCTGATACATGTTCTAAAACTGAAAACGAAATTATTGTGTTGACAGAGCTATCTTCAGCACTGATTTTAGGAAGCTCTGATAAAAAATCATATGTGATATTAGGTTTAATAGCAGATGGGTGTTCATGTTTTAAATACTTCTCTATATTTTTAATAAAGTAATTATAAAAAGGTGAAGATCCACATCCTACATCTAATAGAACACCCTTAGCAAAGTGAGAATTTTTTTTAATCTCATTGATAAGGTAAAAATATACTAAAAAGCAGTAATTAAAAATTGATAGACTAACCCTATTGTCCTGCCTGATAGCATTTTGCCTGAGGTTAATTGACTCTGATTTCTTATTTTCTTCTAAAACTACCATTATGAAATAATCTTAACACTTTCTTTCTTCTCAACATTAAACCAGTTGTAAAATTCAATGATCCCGCCAATTAGACTAGTAAATATACCAATTATAAAAATTAATAATGAGTAACTTAGTGCTGATGAGCTTTCTATCCCAATTTTACCCATCAGTACAATAAGCGTTCCTTCACGAACTCCTAATCCACAAAAACTTATTGGTAATAAACTAGCTAAAGAAATAACAGAGAATAACCATGCAGATTCAATTAAATTTATCTTAATATTTAAACTTAAGGCTAAATAGAATAAAGAAAATACATGTGGTGCTTTAGTCATAAAGCTCCAAAATAATGTTTCAAAAAGAATCAATTTATGATTTTTGTATTCTTGAAAATATGTAAGCGAGAAGTTCTTAATGATTTCAGAATTAATTTTCAACATATCAAAAATCTTTATTAGAAGAGTTTTAACAAAGTTTAATAGCGTATCTATCTTTTCTGTAAATAATAAAACAGTGAAAAATAAAGTTATGAGATTAATTGCAGAAATAGAAAAGATCAATTTCTTGTTTTCTCTAAAGTTATCATCAAGAACTAAACCAATTCCACCTATTATAAAAATAATAAGTAAATTAGTTGCTTTATCTAATATTATTGGAGCCCAAATCTTTTCAACTGAACCTTTCTCTTTTTTTTGTAACTTTATCCCTTTAATTAACTCGCCTGAAGTTTGCCCAGGTACAAAAATGCTGTAAAACATTGATATGTAGTTTAGTTTTAAAAGTTCTACGAAGTTACTTTTAATTCCTAGAGGTTTAGCAAGCCTATACCATTTAAATGCAAGAAAAAAGTGAGATAAAGTACTGAAAATAATCCCAATGAATAAATATCCAGGACTAGCTTTAGTTAGCAATTTAAATGCTTCTTTAAAATCAACAATTTTTGTAAGCCAAATGATTAAGATTATAAGTAGAGAAAGCTTTAGAATTAAGAAAAAATTCTTTTTCATTTTAACCCGATCTATAGTTTTGACAGCCAGTACATGCTAATGGCATTTTTTTGTAAAAGCCACCTCTAAAATCTACGAATTCTTCTGAATTCCAAATCTGTTCAAATGGAGTTTCAAAGACATTTCCCATGTTTAAGATACTTGGATTGCTTATAGTACAGCAAGGAGTTACAAATCCTTCTGCTGTAATATTTGGGCTGAACCACGGCAATTTACATTGACCTAAGTTATTTGAGGATTTTCCAAAACTTTCAGTAATAATTTCAGTTTTAATTTCTTTTTTCCATACTTCAAGCTTTTCTGAAAAACTTTCTATTTCTTCTGGTTTTAATGAGGATTCACATAAAGATTTATCAGCGACTGAGCTCATAAATAGTTGAATATACAAAACATCAATTCCGATTTCATTGGATTTACGAACTAGCTCTTCCATATAAGGTTCAGTTTCTTTCATTAGAATTGCTCTAAAAGATACTATAGGCTTACTTATTCCCAACTCTTTTTTTATTTCAATAAATCTTTTAATATTTTCTGAAATTTTAGCTATAGATGCGCCGCTTCTGGTTTTAGCAAAGACTTCTTCATTGAAGCTATTTACAGAAATTGATAAATTGCTTAAACCTGAAGAAATTAATTCTCTTGATTTTGTCTCTGTTAAAATAGTGCCATTTGTGTTTATATAGGTAGAAATTCCTTTTTCAGTACAGTATTCAATCATTTTCATTATGTCTTTGTTCAAAAGAGGTTCACCTACTCCTTGGAGAGTTACATATACTAGAGAAGGAATCTGATCAATCGTTTTTTTAAACTGTTCAAAATCTATATCATTTTTACTATATCCGTTATATGCCATATCTGTTCCTAGAGGACAGGTTGGGCATGTTAAATTACAGCGATTTGTTACTTCAACAAATAAACATGGTGGTAAATAATTTACTCGACCGGGATGTTTTTCTTTTATTGCAGACACTGAAACATTTACTAGGTTAACTAAGCCTTTGTATCCCTGAAACTGGATAACTCTATTTAAGAGGTCAGATCCTACTTGTCTATCAACTTTTTCTTTTAAGTTTTTTAAATATGTAATCATAATAATTATATTAAGGATATCATTTGCTAGTGGGTTATAATTTTAACTTATGTTAGATGAATTTAATAAGGATTTTAAAAATGTATTTAATGGTAATCCGCTAACGGTATTACAGAGATACATTTTTTTAACTATATATGGAATATTTAAATATCTTCCAACACCAATCGGTGATATTTTGAGAGCTGTTTTTTTAAAGCTATTTTTGAAAAAAATAAATACAATTTGGATAAGAGAAGGTGTAACATTTCACTTTCCTGAAAATATTTCTATGGGAAAAAGTATGGTTGCTGAATTTGTTTATTTTAATGGATATGGTGGAATTGAAATTGGAGATAAAGTTTTAATAGGTGCAAATAGCATGTTCTTTTCTCATGATCATAATTTTAGTGATATTACAAAACCCATATGGCATCAGGGGCTAACAAAAAAACCTATAGTTATAAAAGATAATGTTTATATAGGGTGTGGGGTAACTGTTTTAGGAAATGTAACTGTAAATAGTGGATCAGTAATTGGTGCTGGTAGTGTAGTAATTGAAGATGTTCCTGAAAATTCTATAGTAGCTGGAATTCCTGCTAAAGTGATAGGAGAGAGATCTTAAAAATCTTTTTCTATGCTAATGTTTGAATTTATTAAACCATTTACGGACTGGATTTTACTTTCAAACTCGCTAATAATAATAGTTTGAGCTGTTATTAAATCTCTCTTTAGTTGTGGATATTTTTTCTGCAATTCTTTTAAATATATTAAGGCATCTTTCATGGAAGATTTTAAAACTATTTTTCTTGTTTTTAAATTGGCTATTTCTACTGGTTCACCACTGTTATTAATAAGTACCCATGCAGTTTTTCTTTTGTAGTGGTTAAGAGTATTTTTAATGTTAGTAGTATGGTAAATCTTTACCCATGTATCCCCTAAACCTTTAGAATAAACAAGTCTAAAAATCTCCTTATTTTCAAGTAGGGACGAAATGTTAATTGGAATAAGGTTATTTGGAGATTCTTCAACAGCAACCCACTTTAAATTTAACTCATTTAGAAGGTGAGGATCAAAAGTTGAGAAGATTGTGAAAAATACACTATCATATTGTGAATATATCTGATCCTGATAAATAAATTTACCTGGAACAGATAGTGAATAAACTCCGGCATATAGAGGCAATGCAGGAATTGAACTAACAGAAAAGTCTCCAGGATTACTGTTTTCTTTTAAGTATTTAATAGTGTCAGCATATTTAATGGTAGGATTGTATTTAATCTGGTACAAGAAATCATTTAAAGACTTAGAGAAAAGCTTCATATCCTCTACACTTTTAATAATTCTAATATTCTTGAAAACGAATTTTGAAAAAACTTTATCACTGAAAAAATAAGGAGTGAAAAAGATATTGATAAATAGTTGTAAAATTGGTGAAGTACAGAATCCTATTAGTATTAGTGCAATAAAAATCTTTTTCTTAAATAAATTTCTATATTGCTCCCATAGTCCGATGATAATTAATATTACTAGTATAGTATTTCCAAAGCCAAACATTCTATTGAAGTCAGTTGGATTAGTTTTAAAATTTATTATTAAAGGAGCTGGCATTGTGCAGATCGCACAAAGAAATAATAAAATACCAAATAGATTCTTTGATTTTATGATATATCTTATGGCAAAAGGTAAAAGTAATAAACTCAATCCAAACTCACATACAAAATCCCAGGATAGAATATTAATTTTTGAATATAGATTTAACTGATCATTAAATCTTCCCCACGTAGGTAAGAACAAATCTTTTTTCAATTCGATGTTAAATATATTTGCTCTACCTAAAGAATATAAGCCATCTTGTAAAAAAAATGGATTCCCAAAAGTTTTATTTAAAACTGAGCAAGTTAGGATAATTGCAAAGGTGTATTTAAGATTTTTCCAGTCTTTATTTTTGATAAATACAAATGAAAAAGGAATTACTCCTACCATGAAAGTTAAGTAAAGCCATTCAGCTGTTAAATATAATGAAAAAAGAGAAATTATAAGAGCTAAAATATAATATTTTTTATTTACTTCATTGCAATTAATCATTATCCAGAAAAGGATGAGTGAAAAAATTAAAAATGCAATCCCAGGTGCCCATGTGGAAACAAAAGTAAGAATGGATGGTGGGTTAATTACTGATCCATGTGCGCCAAAGTTGAAAAGAACTTCTATAAATCCTGAATTAATAAAATCTTTTGGAAGTGCTTTAGTGAAAAATCTAAAAAAAGTATCTAACCACAACAATCCACCACTAAAATAAGTACAGAAAGCTGATAAGAGTGAAATCTTATAACTCTTGCTTAAGGTCCAAGAGAGTAAGAAATATCCTAGAAAAATTGTGCCACTAAATAAAGCACAAATCAATTCATAACATCTGACAATTTCAACTTTGCTAATCATATAAAATGCACCAGCTAGAATATCCCCTCCGTAGTGATATAGGACTGAATATGCAGGTCTGAAAAAATCTCTCGGAGGATATATATCATTATGGAAAATGGTAAGAACAAGTGGCGTATGAAAATTCTTATCAATTACTCCGTATTTTTGAAGACATATAAGTGAGAGTAAATCTACACATAGAAAAATAAGAAGTAATACCACAAGCTTATTTTTTGAATATTCTATTTCCAATTCAAATTTTTCATTTTTTGTTTTAAAAATAACAAATATTACTGATACCAATAAAACTAAAAATGAGATGTATGTGGACTTGATTGGTCCAAAAATAAAGGCTATAAGCTGAAATATAAATAAATAAGTACTTGTTCCTAAGGAAAATGAAAGAGCCAATAAATAAATTAATGATTTAATTTTAAAGAATTTATTTAATGTGATAAATCCAAAAGAGTATACTAATAATATTAATATTCCAAATATGATGTAAGGATTTAAAAAATTCATTAACTTTAAGTTTCTTTTTGAGAAGGATCTTTTTATTACGTAAGTTAAATCCTAATATATAAGTTACATTATTAATATGCTTATTCTGAAATTATTTATATTTATTTCCATAATTTTTTCTTTAGGATTTGTTTTTCTTAAAAGAATACTTTTAATTAATTCTTTAGTTTATCTGGTGCCATTTTCTTTTGTTATAGGAATGGCTTTTTTCCTGGATATAATATCGATATTTGCTTATTTCTTTGGTATTAGTAATGCAGTTATTCTTGCATTAATACTAATGCTAATTTTTTCTCTATTAATTGTATATTTCAAGAAAACAACTTTATCTAAAGTTGATATTAACTTTACAAAAAATGAACTATCAATTTTAGGACTTTTCTTATTAATACTTTCTATTGTTACCATTTTTATCACAGATACGTGGCCAATCTCAGATTATGATTTTCACCTATCTAGCGTTAATCACTTTTTAAAGACAAATAAATTTCCGAATGATTTCTCTAATTGGCCTCACTTATTTACGCCATACCATTATGGCTTTGATATTATTTGTGCAGGATTAGCTAGCTTCTTTAGAATTGATGCTACAACAATATTTAAGTTCATAGTGAGTATTTCTTCGGTGACTACGTTCCTTTCAGCATTTGCTCTTTCTAAATTTATAATTGAGCGCTTCCCTAATCTTAAAAATAATTCCAATGATTTCTTTACAACTTTTAGTGGAGCTATATTCTTTTATTTTACTGGCAACTTCTTACTTACAGATTCAATCTTCAGGTATTTATTTAAATTGTATCCTGTTCAAGAAGGATGGAGCTTTTTGAAAACGGTATTAAATCTAGGCTTTCATGGCGGAGTGTTTAATGATATCGCTAGTGGTGGGATTTTATTTCCTTCTTTTATATTTGGTATCCAGTTTTTTTTGGTATTTTTAGTGTTTTTATATAAGTTTATAAACAGTGATAAATTTAACTATTTTAAGTTTATTTTACTTTTTGTACTAGGAATAGCATTGATTCATACTGCAGAATCAATACTTTTTACTTTGCTTTGTTCACTTTTCTTAATGCCAATAGTAACTGTTCTTATTTCAAGAAAAGAAAATCCTAAAAAAGTGGTTTTACGCTGTCTTATGTCTGCAGGTTTAATTTTACTAATAATATTTTTAAATTCCATTTCTTATAATTTTCTAAAATCAAACTATTATTATCTGCCAACTTTTCTAGAGCTGACATTAAACCCAAACTTTCCAATGATAGAGATCTTTGGAAGATTTGGAGATGTTAATAATCATATGAACATTTCAGTCTTTTCCTGGGACTATATTTCAGAATTGGGCATTCAATTTCTTCTATCAATTATTATTCTTTGGTGGGTTGTAAAGAACAACTCAAAGTTTTCAAGCCTTGCGATATCTATTTTTCTTATTGGTACTATCTCTTCAATGCTCCTATATATAAAAAGCTCTCCGCCAGATTCTTTAAGGCTACTTCATCCAGGAATTGAACTTCTAAACATGCTATTTTGTCTCTTTGCTTTATCTAATTTAAAGAATATATTTAAACCAATTTTTTTCTTCTTTTTTACATTTCAACCACTCTTAAAATTCCTACTTGCAGGAATCTTTACTTTAAGCATTTTTGTAAATTCCCAATACCCCGAAGTACTTAACTCTGTTATTAGAGAGTCAGTAGCTAAAAATAACGTTGTATTATTTACTGAACAGCTTAAGAATCTAAAAAATATGGTGAGGAATTCATATGCATGTTCTGATGTCCATAAAAATTTATCTAACTATTTGCTCAAGAATTATACTGGTATTGAATGTGGAATATCAATTAATCCAAAACCTTTTGATTTGGCAGGAATTCCCTGCTATATTTCTAGAACAGCTTCACTCCCAAAAAGACTTTCATTTTTTACTTTATTAAAGACCTTAGATCCGTTTATTTTAAAAGAATTGAATATAAAGTGGATTTATATAGATAGTCAATCTCAGCAATATATAGATGAAAAAATTATTAATGAAATGATTAAATTTGGTTATTTAAAGTTAATAAAAACAGAGCATGATGAATTGTCAGATCAATATTCTTCTCTCTATGAGTTTGTAAATCTAGATGATTATATAAGTAAGTATGAAAGAAGGGTTTATTGGACCTATGTAAAATATATGAATGATACGCTAATTGTCATTCCAGAAGGAAATGAAATACAGAGCGTTTATTTATTTAAAACTGAAAAAGAAGCTAATAACTTCTTGAAAGAAATTATCAAAAAGAATAAAAATCTTGATCTTTATAAACCATTTGTTAATGCTGTTGAAAAGGACTTAATTCTCGGGAAAGCACAGCAAAATGGATTTTTAGTTAAATATCTTTAATTCTTTTTAATGGTTAAAAGCTTCTCTAATGCAGAGTCTATTTTTAACTTAAGATTTTCATTTGCATTACTTCCATTAGCTTTATCTTTTGCAAGGGTTAAATATTTTATTGCATTATCAAAATCATTATTTCTAATAAAAAAGCTTGATACTAAATATAGAGATAATGGATTTTCGCTATCTGTTCCAGTAATTTTTTTTACTACCAGTTCAGCACTTTTTAAATCATTTATAGTTAAGAATGCTACTAAAGCTTCTCTGTAAAAAAGACTATTATGTGTTCTCAAACCATTTAAATATGAATATTTTGCATATT
The DNA here is from genome assembly GCA_964602915.1 of uncultured Gammaproteobacteria bacterium. GTDB lineage: Bacteria > Cyanobacteriota > Vampirovibrionia > 2-02-FULL-35-15 > 2-02-FULL-35-15 > CAZRTB01. The sequence continues at coordinate 133,621 of CAZRTB010000002.1, forward strand.
CTGAAAGATTACCTTCTGTTTGTGATGTTTTTAAGGCTTCAAGCAATATTTCTTTAGAGTAGGGGAAAAGTTTTAATCCTTCTAATAAATATTTTTTTGAGGTTGGCAGGTCTTTCTCTATATCTCTTTTTAACCTTATTAAAGATAGTATTGTAATTGGTAGCTTTGGATAATCATCATACATCTTGTGAAATATATCTCTAGCTTGGTTTAATTTATTATTTTTAATTAATAGATTTGCATAAAGTTCTAAAGCTAATGGATCCAGCTTTTTAATATGTTTAATGCTCGATTCATAGTTAGATAGATTGCTCTTTAAAAGATTTTGATCTGTTGATTCTAAATCAATTAATGATAAGTAATAAATTCCTTTAGAGATAAAAGAATCTTTATCTAGTCCATAAGAATAGATGATTCCAGGAGTGGGTTTATTATTCTCATCTTTTAATTTTGACAAGGCTTTATTGACATATGTTTTTGCAGTGTTTTTGTAGTTTTCATATTCTTCTTTTGAATTTGAACAGTTGACTGCTAAATCGTTGTATCTAAAGGCTTTAAGAAGAAGGTTATTTGAAGTTTTTATGCTCGATGTTATTAATGCGTAGTTGTTTGTCCAGTCAAGAGTTCTAATCATTGTTCTTGTGGAAAAACATATTAATAATATTAAAAGAGCAATTTTCTCTACTTTTTTATTTTTAACAGTTGAAGAAAATATAGAATATCCAAATACTAAGAAGAAAATAGGTGTATATAAATATCTTTCTGCAAAAAGACAATATGTCTGAGATAAAACTTGTGAAAAAGGAAGAATGCTGATTATAAAAAGAGACGATGTCGTGACAAGCCAGAATCTTGATTTGTTTTTTAGATATAAATAACATGGAACTGTTATCCATGCAGTTATTGCTAAAATGCAAAAAATACTATACGTATCAAATAAGCTTTCTCCTAGTTTTACTAATGATGATTGATCTAGAGATAAAGCTTTTGGAAAAAATGACAATTTTATAGCATGAAAAATTATTTGTGGCGATAACCATAAAATTCTTTCAACTATTAGTTTTATAGAGCTCTCACCAGTTTTTATAAACTCATATTTGGAGAGAGTAAAATAGGCTACAAACAATAAAAATCCAACTAAATAAGGACTGGTTTTTTTAATTGATTGAAGTAATGAGTCTCTAAGATTACTTTTTTTAAGCTCATTTAATATTGAAAAAGCAAATACTGTCAAAGGTAGCATGATGATATGTTCATTAAACATTAGGAATAAAATAAAAATTGTTAGTATAGAAATACTTCTTTTTAATGAAAGATCATTACTTATATTTAGAATAAAGTCATAAAATAGATAAAAGAATGCTGTATAGCTTAGTGTTGCACTCATATTTGTGCTTAAAAGAATAGACTCCGCATGTACAGGATGACATGACCAGAGTAGCGTAAGTATTATTAATATCAAATTATCTTTTGTAAAAGATTTTAATATTAAAAATACAAAGATTGTGTTGATCATATGCAAGATTAAATTAAATAAATGATATAAAAAAGCACTTTTACCAAAAAACAGTCCAGTTATTAAAAGAAATGGTGTTGAAAAAATGCTATTTCTTTTAATTGATACGACTGAAGAATATAAGTAATTTGATGAAGTTAAGTTATTCTCTATCCCAAAAGTTTTAACTATTTCAAAAACTTCTTCTAAGGAATGTGGAATCGGAATTAAGTCCTCATTATAAATTAATCTTTCATCATAGAAAATCCAGGGTCTGTTTAAGGTATGAAGATAAATAAATAAGACTACAATTATGCATATTGTTATGCTTGCTAATGTTTTATTTTTAAAGATTAATTCTTTCATTAGTTTTCTAGCATTTTATATAAAGTATCAAGTAATGGAGAATATTTGGGATAACTGTTCGTAAGCTGAGCTAAGTCTTCAGTTAAAGAAGCGGCAATACGTTTGTCCCCACTAATAATATTTAGCTTAGCAAGATTAAATATAATCTCTACATATAAGTCTGGATTTATATTTATACTTTTGCTTATTTCGTAAGCTTTAGTTAGGACTTTTAAGCTTTTATTAGGATCGTTCTTTATATAAAAATATTTACTAAGTAAATAAAGTGTTTCTGGATCATTATTTCCATATTTTTCGAGCTTACTAGCTATGGAAACCATTAAAGGAGAATTAAAATCTTTTAGTAGCATAAATATGGAAAATGCTTGGGTGTAATACTTTAAGGACTGAGTCCTTAATCCCAGTAGATAACTATATTTGCTAGCACTACTTAAATCATTATTTCTATAATAAAACTCCACACCCTTTTTTAGAATAGAAGGATCATATGGAAATTTTTCAAATTCTTTTTTCAGATAGTACTCTGCTTTTGTTAAATCTCTTAAATGTTCTGAATGAATTTCTATTAGTTTGTTTAATATTAAAGGATCATTGGGATATTGATCTAGCGATTTTTCAAGGATGCTTCTTGCTTCACCATATCTTTTTTCTTTAATTAAAAAATAAGAGTAAAGCTCTACAATACTTGGGCTGGCTTTTTCAATTTTATCTTTGAATGGAGATAAAATTTCTAGCCCTACCGTTACGGGCTCATTTAATTCTATACATTTTGACGATGCTAATAAGAAAGCAATTTTAAGTAAAAAAGAATCAGGGTCAATGCCATAAGACGTTAATATTTTAATTTCTTTTGATGAAGCTTTTTTATTTTCAAAATCTTTTTTTGCGCTTTCTAGGAAATCGATAGCTTCGATAAAATATTTTTTTGATTCTTGAGTCTTTAATGGTTCAAATACTGGAATCATTTTTCCTAACATCCCGAGCTTTACAGCTTTGAAGAAATTATTATTTGTGTTTTTATACGTCGAATTAATGAAAGAATAATTATCACTCCATTCACTTGTTCTAAGCTTTGATCTTGTAAAACAAATACTTAGAGCTAAAATCAATAAAATAAAAACAAAGGATTTTATTTTATTCTTTGTTTTGTTTTTGATTAGTAGTGCTATGCCAAGCAATATAAATAGTAATGGAATATAAAGATACCTCTCTGCTGATAATGTATAAGAGGGAAATAGAATATGTAAAAATGGAAAAAGAGAAATAAAAAATCCCCATGATAAAAATAGAGCCCACTCTTCTTTTTGCTTTAAAAAGTAGATCAATGGTATTGTCAGAAAACATAATAAAAACATTAAGCAAAAAATTGAATAAGGATCTAGTCTGGAGTCTCCGAGCTTAACAAATATAGTTTGATCGATAGAAAGTGTGTACGGGTAAAAAACAAGTTTTAATAAATGGAAAAATATTTGTGGTGAAAGCCAAAATACTCTTTCAAGGATAATCTCTATATCTGGGTTTAATGTTTGTGAGGATTTAAATCCAGCTATGAAAAAAAAGTAAAATGAATAAATTAAAAAACCAATTATATATGGAACAGTCTCCTTTGTTGCATTTTTCATGCTTGAAGAAAATCCAGATTCTTTATAGCTTTGACTAAATGAAATCATGAAAAGTAAAAATGGTAGTGAGATTATATACTCATTTGTAAGCATGGGAATTAAAAAAAGTATTGGTATTAAAATAATTCTTACTAAAGATAAATTTTGAGATCTATTTTTTAGAAAATCTAAAATAAATCCCAATAAAAACATGTAGCTGAATGTTGCACCTATATTTGTTGATAGGAGTATCGGCTCTATCATTACTGGATGAATAGCCCAGATTAAAGAAAATAATAAAGGCAAAAATTTTAATTTCTTATCGCGTAGAAAAAATTTAAAAATATAAAAAACAAAACAGGTGTTTATTACATGTAATAAGAAATTAAATAAATGATAGTAGAATGGATTGCCTTTAAAAAAACAGTTTATTGTCATCCATAAAATCTGACCAAATGGAGAAGTCCTAATTACTTGATTAGAGCTATACATAAGATTAGAAGAGACAATATTAAAATTAAAACCTAAGTTCTTTATAATTTCAGGTATTTCAGATAATGAAAGCGGTACAGGAAAATATTTGTTCTCATAAATAATGTTTTCATCATAATAGAGCCATGATCTTGATAGTGTTGGAATAAAAATTATAGAGAGCACTGTTAGACAAAATAATAATTCGTTATTTAATTTGTTTTTTATTACTGATTTTTTACTGCTAATCATTTTTTATTAAGTATAGTTGATCAAGTTTAACTTTTAAAGACCATTTGATCTTAGTTTGTATAACTCAACGAAGTGTTCATATTTTTTCATGTCACCTTTTAAAAAATAAAAATCTCGCAAGTGGGTTATGACATCAATATTGTAAGGAAAATAATCAAAGGCTAGAGTTAAATATTTTTCTGCATGAGCAAAATCATTTTTTAAAATGTATAATTCTGAGAGTGGAATTAAAATAAGAGGACTTATATTCTTTTCTCGTGCTTTTTCAAGAAAGGTTATAGCCTTATCGTTCATATTTCCTATTTTTAATAGTTTGGTGTAAAAAGAGACAACAGTAGGATCATAAATAGGATTTCTGTCTAAATGTTCTGAAATTATTCTATATGCAAACCGGACATCATTTTCCAATCCCATTCTAGAAAATGCAATTAGATATCCAGCTTTTGTTTGTTTAGTTGTAGGATCAAGCCCATAAAGCTTTAAAATCTCTGGAATTGGTTTGCTTTTTTCTCCTTCTAAGCTTGAATAATAACTACTTAAAAGCTGAATTGAAGAATTTATTAGATTTAGTCCTCTTATTTGATTATTAATATTAGATCTGTCATCTAAAAGCAGGCTCCCGGTAAATTGCAATCTTAAAGCTTTTAATAAAACATCTGAGTTTGATATGTAGGCAGAATAAAAGAGTTTTTGACTATTACTCCAGTCTAATGTTCTGAAATAGGTTCTTGTTGATAAAACTAATAGTAGGGTAAGCATAACAGAGAAAACAATTTTATCTTTTTTTAAATTTAATATTAAATGTAAAATTCCCAGTATGAAAAATAAGCTGGGAAGATAAAGATATCTTTCGCTACACAAACAATACGTGGGTGAGATTGTTTGTAAAAATGGAGCTAAAGAAATTATAAAGGTAGATAATGGCAGTGAGATATTTAAAAATAAATCTTTTCGATTAAAAATACTAAAGACTATAAATCCAATTAAGCACATTGAAAATAAAATACAAAAAATTGCATAAATGTGAAAATAACTATCTGCAAAAAATACATTACCAGATTGGTCTATCGTTAATTTTAAGGGGAAAAATAATAGTTTTATGTAATGTATAAAAATTTGAGGTGAAATCCAAAAGACTCTTTCAATTACTAATCTGTAGTTTTGAAAATTGTTTGAAAAATTGTGTTTAGTTGGCGACAGTATGAAATAAATACAAAATAATATAATTGAAATAAACAATGGAGATACTTTTAAGAGCGCTTGTTTAATAGAGGTATTAAGATTGGTTTTATTCTTTAAATCCTCATATAGAACATATGAAAATAAAATAAAAGGTAATGTGACTGCATATTCACAGATGAATAACGTTATTGAAAACATTATAAACAGTACAAGAGGATTTCTGTTTTTTAAAAACAAATAAAAAACAACCATATATAAAAAATAGGTTAGAAGCGCCGCCCAATTTGTAGCAAAAACCACTGACTCTACATTTACAGGATGTAAAGCCCACATCAGAGTTAAAGATGATGATATGAAAAGACCCTTTTTCTTATCAATTTCATATTTTTCAATAAAGCTATTTAAAAGTAAAAATAAAATATAAGTATTTCCTGCGTGAAGTATAAGTGATAATAAATGGTAATTAAAAGGATCCTTTTTAAATAAATATTGAACAAATAAGGTTATTAAATTATTTACAGGATCACATCTTAAGTTTGAAATGCTTGTGTAGAATGTGTTGCTAGCCTCGAAATAATTATTTATTCCAAATGTTTTAATGAAAGTAAAAATCCTGCTGAAATTATTCAGGATAGGTATAACAGCCTCATTGTAAATAAGTTGCTCATCAAAATTTCTCCATGGATATACCAATGTATGAAAGTAAAAAATAAAAACAATTAATGGTACTGCTATATAAAAGCTTTTTTCGTTTTTTAGAATATTTCTCAAATTTAACTACCACCAAATATCTTTTTATAAGCTAATTCTATTTCTTTTGTACTATCATCACTGGGATATTCGTATAAAAGTTTATGTAAAATTAAATCTGCTTTTGATTTATTTCTCATAATTATATAAACAATTCCTGCCTCTTGTAGGCTTTGAATATCATGGGTTCTAAGTCCATGAAGATATGAGAAATAAGCAAAACGCTCAGGCTGATTTTTAATTTTATATATTCTTACTAGTCCATAGAGTGTTACAGAATCAAATGGAAACATTGAGAATGATTGTCGAAGATATTCCTCTGCTTTATTTAAATCTTTGTATTTGTATTCAGTAACATCTGCTAAAGAAAGGAATAATATTGGATTTAATTTTTTTTGATTTAAAGACTTGATTAAAACCTCTTCTGCTAAATCTATTCTCTTGGTTAAAAATAAAATAGGGTAATAAAAATTCAATATTAAGCTGTCAGTAACTCTTAGATTTCTTATCTGAGGAGTTAAAAACTCTTCAATTTTATAATTATCTTTATTTAAGCTACTTTCACACAATGAAATCAAAAAAGCAGTTTTTGACTTTAAAGTTTTATTGTCTAATCCGTAATATTTAATTACAAGTGGGGCTGAATCGTTCTCATTTATTGAGCTAAAATAATTTTTAGTTTGCAGTAAAACTTTCTTAATTATTTCCTTTGCTTCTTCAGGGCTATCTTTTTTAATAGAGTCTGCAATCATTTTATGTCGCAAACTTCTTACAATAGGAGATCTGGTTGTTTCTATGCTTGATGAAAAAAGTGATTGAGTATCTTTCCAGTCTAGAGTTCTTATGTATGTTCTTGTTGAAAGAATAAGAGTTGTAATTATCAATAAAATTGAGGCAATCTTTAAATTGTTTCCTGAAATTATTCTGGATAAACTGAAAATAAGAAAAAATGTCGGTAGATATAAATATCTTTCACTTCCTAAATTATAAATAGGAGAAATAATATGTGTGAATGGTAATAGTGCTATGAAAAATGGGATTATTAAATTTCCAATTGAGTTTATTGTTTTATTCTTCGTGAAAAAAGAACATGCAGATATTACAAATAAAAGTATTGTTGAAAGTGTACAAAAAATACTGTATGGGGAAAATAGTGTCTTTGAAATGTGGATAACACTTGTTTGGTCAATGGATAAATTAATTGGGAAAAAGATTAAAGAAATATAATTAAATATTACTTGTGGAGAAAGCCAGAAAATCCTTTCAAATGTTAAAGGTAAGAAAGGGAAATCCTTATCATTAAAAGTTAGACTAATATTTGAAGATGTCTTTGATAAGAAGAAAACAATTAAAAATATTAACAGTGTAATGAAAAGAGGAATTGTTTTTTTGTATGAATTACTTGATTTAGTATATGTATAAAAAAGAACCATAAAGGGTAGTGTTACTGAGTACTCCACTGTAAAGCATGATATTAAAAGCAGTAAGCCTACGATGATTTGATCCATGAAACCTTCATTTTTATTAGTTAGTGATAAATAAAAGGTGAAAATATACATAGAGCAAGTGAGAACTCCTCCCCAGTTTGTAGAAAGTAGTATTGTTTCTGAATTAACAGGGTGTAATGCCCATAGAATTGGTAATATTACTGAAATAACCTCTTTGTATATATTGGAATTGTCATTAATATAAAATTTTCTTATTAGTAAAAAAAGAATTATAGAGTTGAATATATGTAGTGATAGTGAAAATAAATGATAGTAAAAAAAGTTCTTTTGAAATAAAAATTGAATACAAAGAGCTAATCCATTACATACAGGGTCACATCTTAAGTTTGAGATGCTTGAGTAAAATGGGTTACTTGCCTCAAAATAATTTCTAAATCCAAAATTACTTATAATTTCTAACAGTTCATTAAAATTCCTGGCTATAGGGAGTAATGTTTCATTGAAAATAAGTTCTTCGTCATAGAATTTCCATCCGTAATTAAGAGTATGAAAATAAAATATAAAAATAATTACAGAAATAACTATTGAGAGAGCTATACTTTTTTTATTTACCATCATCTTTTTAATTTTGATTTTAAAAATTCAATTCTTTTTAATGTTCTACTAGCGCTTGCATCGTCATTTAGCTTTATGTATGCTGAATATGCATTCTCTAAGTCTTCTATAGAATGATGTCTTAGCCCATACACGTATGAAAATTTAGCAAAGTTTTTTAAGTCACCTTTTAACCCATAAATTTTTGTCAGAACTAAAAGAGTAAAAACATCATATGGAAAATATTTATATGCAAACAATGCATGTTCTTCTATTTGATTTAAATCTTTATATTTGATTTGAATGAGATCACAATACGGATAAATTAACCTTGTTGAATAAGGGTATAGTTCAAGTGCTTTTTTAAAAACCACTTCAGCAGAATCAATTTGATTGTCGAAATAAAGTGTTGATGCATAGAATGCTAACCCTGCTGAGTCTAGCTTTGATAGATTATTTACAAAAGGTTTAATGTTTTTCAGCGCTAATTTATGATTTTCATTTGAAAGGGAAAAAATAGCTTGAGAAAGCAGATATCCGGATTTACAAAGGAAGCTTTCAGGATCAATTCCATAGCTCTTTAATATGTGAGGAGTCTTATCTTGATATTTTTCTTTCTCAGATTGGTAAAACTGAACTGCTAGATTAAGTTCATCAATTGCTTTCAATTGGTATTCAATTGGGACTTCTCGTTCTGGATACTGTGAAAAAATCTTATCTTGTGGTGTTAATCCTTTATATCTTATTGCTTTAAAAAGATGATTGTTTGTGGATTTAATTACTGACTCATATAAGGATTGGCTGTTTTTCCAGTCTTGTAGCCTGAAATATGACCTTCCTCCAAATATTAAAACCATTGTTATGAGAATGAAAGTTATTACCTTTGATTTTCTTGAATAATAGTTTAAGTAATGAGATAAGCCAAATATGAATATAAAAGAAGGGAAGTATAAGTATCTTTCACTAGCAAAGTTGTAAATAGGGGCAATTATCTGAGAATAAGGAACTAAAGCAATAAAAAATAAAGATATTGTCAGGAAGAAAAAAATTAACTTTGACTTATTTCTAACGATTGCATATAAAGAAGTCAGGAATATAGCTGTCATAAAAACAATACAAAAGATTGCATAAGGATCATAAATTGCTTTCCCGAATCGTACTAGATTAGTTTGGTCTATAGAAAGTTTTAATGGGAATAACAGAAGCTTCAAAAAGTGGAAAAGGACTTGAGGAGAAAGCCAGAGTATTCTTTCGAAAATTAATAACATAGAAGTTTGTGATGTGAAATTTACTTTTGTATTAGAAAAAATAAACAATATAATATAAATAAAAGAAGCACTTATAAAAGGAATAATTGAAAAGATAGACTTTTTAACTGTTTCTAATAAACCACATTTATTTTTTGAAAGATAAAGTATTGAAGTGTAAGAAATAAGTACTAAAGGTATAAAAAAGTGAAATTCAGCTGTTAATAGAGCAAAGGAATAGGTGAAAAAGATAAGAAGATTCTTTAACAAGGAGATTTTTTCAAATTCATAGCTTTTTAAGAATGAATCTAAATATAAATAAATTGCTATAAGGCTAAATGTATAGCTTAAAACTATATTTGCATTTGTTAGAAGTAAAACAGATTCTATATTACTAGGATGAATTGCCCATAATAGTACTAATAATGAACATATAACTAATTTTTCAATATGAACATTTGACTTTAGATTTAGTACCTTAGAAGTTAATATATAAAGAATAGAAGCATTAATTAAATGAAGTATAAGACTGTATAGGTGATAATTTACTGGATTCTTTTTAAAAAGGACTTGAATTAATAGCTGTAAGAAATTTCCAAAAGGATTACACCTCAAGGAGACTATATTTGAATAAGTGGTATTTCCTGCTTCAAAATGTTGTTTTAATCCAAGCCATGAAATCAATTCAAACATCTCTGAAAAACTAAAACATACTGGAAGGTATGTTTCTTTAAAAGGCATAAGTTCATCATAAGATCTAACCTTAAAAAAAACTGATGGTAGAAAAAATAAAAATATAACTAGAATTGTTAAAAACAAAGTCAAATATATTTTTGGTGTTTTGCTCATAAACAACTTAAGCTTATATTTATTTTTTGTATTACTTTATTTTTTATTTATATTTTTTTTATAATATGGGGGATTATTTTTAGTAAATATCTTTTTTACCTATTAGGAAGTCTCCTAAACTTTTTAAAACTATGGATAGGTAATGAACTAGGAGAGAAAAAGAAACCCTATATATAATGAACAATAAAGCAGTCAAAACGTGTATTACGATATGTGAGTATTTCGAGTTAAATAAAATTGTTGTTAACAGGAACTTTATGATTGTGTTGAAGTTCATTCAAACTCGTGTATTCTTTAACTTGGCGTGTTAAGTACAAATCTTTTTAGTTTTATTTTATGGAATTAAAAAGAATTCGGCCTTAACACAAAAAAGTTATATAAAGGTTAAGTAACATTAACTAAAAATTTAAAGGAGTAGAAATTAATGAAATTGATTTCATCGAAAAAGACTAAACGCCAGATAGCGTTATTGTTTGTTTTCGCATTCATGCTTTCAAATCTTCTGTCATTATTTGGCCCAAGTGCCAATGCGGCAGTAACGATTACAGCCCCATCAGCTGGAACCTGTTTTCAACACACAGGAACCACTGCAAGCGGTGCACTAGTAACGGTTTATAATATAGGTACAGTTCAAGTTTCCTTAACAGCATCAGAAGTCACACCTGGTGATGATGCTGCAGCTACAGATGGTATTACAGCTGGCGTAGCAAGAGCAACACTTGCTGGTAGTATTTCAGCAGCTTCAGATGTAATCGGAAACGTATTTAGTATTGTTCCTCCAACAGGTACAAACTTTGTTATCGTTCCTGGTTTTGCAGATACAGCGGCTACTAACCATTTAGCAGCTGCTAATGCTTCAATCTCAAACACTTCATCAAGTGATACTTCAGCATCAGTTGATAGTACATTAGGTGTAAGCGTAGGTGTTGTAACAACAGGTACATCTGGTATCGGTAGAGCTATCGTTGCAATTGCAAGAGATGCAGGTGACGAAGTTTATCCTAAATCAGGTACATCAACAAATACAGTTACAGTTTCATTCAATGGATTAGGTATTGCTATACCACCATCCGGAGATGGTTCATTAAGTGGTACATTACAAGCAACATTTGATTCAACACCTCCATCAGGAATCGGTGTATCAGGTGGTGCTTCAGCAGCAGCAGTTGCTTCAGGTATTCCTGGCTTAAGTGGAACACTTAATCTTTGTACAGTTACAACAACCGCTAACCAATTAGAAGCAGTTTCAGATGCAGATGATGATACTACAGATCTTTATGATAAAACAGCATCATCCTCAAACTTAATTGCTCTTAGCCAAATTGGTTCATTTACATCATTAACAGCTCAAGATTTAGCTACAAATACAGCTACACCAAGAGTTGACCTTGAGCCAATCCTTATTAGAGGTACTACAGGTACAGGTACAGCTACAAGAGACCAAGTTTTCGCAACTGGTGAACTCTTAAGCGATATCGATACAAATGCAGAATCTCCATCTACATCAGCTCTTGATTTAGCGACAGCATTTGGTAATAACGTTATTACACCAATTACTATTGCATTCTCTGATGACAATGCTACAGCAACAACAACACTTAATGCAGTAGACATTATTATTGAAAATTCAACTGCTCCTACAACAGCAGCTGGTTTCAGTGCAACACAATCATCAAGATTTGGTTTCTTGGGAGCTCTTAGAGCCGCTCAAATCGCTGGTGGTAATACAGCTTCAGTAACAGCATTCGTAGCTGGTTCGCACTGGGGTATTACATCAAACAGAGGTGATACAGCAGTAGTTCAAGAAGCTAACCGTGCTAACGCTAACAACACCGTATTAAATGGTAGTTTTGGTGGCTTAAATGCAAACAATACAGAACCATTTAATGACACTTTTGTTGACTTAAGAATTAACTGTGATGGATCAGCTCCAGTTGCAGGTTGGTTTGCTATCGGTAACGGATCAAATGCAGGCGCACAAGCTGCATTCGGTACTACAGCAAATACAAATCAATTGCTTGCTAGATCACAAGCAGGTTCAAAACTACTTGTTAGTAGCTTAAGCAATTTCTACACACAAAATCTTACAAACATTGCAGGTACAACACCAGGAACTACAGTAGCTGGAGACTTCAATCCAACTCCATTCTTAGGTGGTGCTAATGCAATTGTTGTTGACTCAACACTTAGAAATAATGCTCTCTTATATGCATCATGTGCTAATAACACATTAACCTTATTCCCAATTCAGGATGCTTTCGATGCTACAAGAGATATTCTTGCTATTACTCCTAAGTTGACAGTCTCAAATATCAGCAATACATTGTCATCTGATACAAATATCGTTGCTCAAATTTCTGGTAATAACTTAAGTGGTACAACAACACTTAACTTAACCAAGTTACTTGGAGCAATTGGTACATCAGGTGGTCAAACCAGCACACTTGCAGCAGCTACCGGAGTCGGACTTTCAGAAGCCGCTCAGTTAGCAATTAACTGTTCAAGTGGTAGCTCATCAACAGTAACTCTTAGCAGTGTAACCGCTACATCACTGGATGCTACAGTAGCAGCAGCATGTACAAGTGGTTCTATTGCAACCCCTCCAGCACTCTTTAAGGGTGGTGCGCCAAATACAGTTTCTGGAACTACAGTAATTGATGGTTCACCAGTTGTTCAGAGTGAAGGCAGAGGTGTTTTACTCAAAGAGTTAAGCGCAACTGGTTTCAGCGAATTAGTTAACAAAGTCGGTGGTGGTTCAACCGGAACTGTTATCGAAGTACAACTCCCAAGTGGATGTGATGTAATCGATGATAGAGACGATAACAATACAGCAGCAGCATCAGGTGGTGGTGGTAACGATGTAACTATGTTTACACTTACTTCAACTGCAGGTGTTTCAGTCGCTGCAACAGGTATTGGTACTACTCCAGCTGATTTAACCGTAGTAAATGCAGTCATTCCTTCAACAGGAGCTGACCCAGCATTATTACACTTCGGTTTCACCTCAGCTTCAGGTGTTGGTACTGATGCAACTACAACAGACGCAGTTCTTTTAAGACTTGATGCTCAAGACATCTTCTGCCCTTCAACAGTTGCAGATGGTGCTTTAACAGGTCTTGTAAGAGCACAAAACAAAACAGTAAGCCCAACAATAACTGAAAACTTAGGATCAGTAAGTTTCGGTACAGCAACAAGTGCGGCAACATTCTCAATTGCAGATGATGTAGTAACCTCAACAAAAGGTGAAACTTCAACTAATACAATGATTGGTACAACACCAAGATTGTCAGGTGGAAGTGTAACTACAGCAAATCCATTTAAGATTGTTGAAAACAATGCAAGATCTTTCCCAATTGGTGGAAGAGTTTCAGCACGTAACTTGGATCCAGAAAACACAGTTCTTTCCGCAGTAATTACTAAGGGTCAACTCTGGGTAGTACCAGCAGCTTCAACAGCATTTTCAACTGCTCCAGCAGCTGCAGACGTATCCTTCTCAGATAACTCAATCGTAATTGATGGAAATCCTTACATCGTTACATCAGCAACAGTAGATCCAAACCCACCTTTAGGAACATTAGTAATTCCTATTAAGAAAGGTTCTGGAGATCCTACTGTTAACACAACTACAGTTACAGTAAGAAATCTTAAACTAGGCGCGGCTACATCAAGTACAACTGATTTAGTTGCATCAGTTCAGTTCTTCTTACAAGATGCAGGTGTAGTAGTTAACACACCAGGTATTGCATCTGGTAACAGTGCTACAACTCCTACACTCTTTACACCATATGTTAGAGGTGGAACCAAAGCAGGTACTCAGCTAAATACAGCTGGTGTCCAACTTGGAACTGGTTCATTAGCAAATTCATTGCTAACTTCCAGATTAACTACTGAAGGTGCTCCTCAACTTAGCCCATTTGCAACCGTAGTATCATCAGCTAAAAATGCAGATGCTTCAAAGATTACTGTTTCAGCAACAGCTGTAGCAGGATCAAGCGGTTCAACTTCAACAGATAATACAGTAACCGTAACAGGTGCTGCAGGATCAGTTGACGGTGGTGCTCAAGTTGTTGTCACTACAGGTAGTGGAACCACTACATATGATTCTGTAACAGTAGTTTCATCTACTGATGGATCATTCACAGCTAAGCTCAGAGGTGATTGTGCAAGTCCAGCTACAAGTGTTTCAGTTACAGTTGCAGAATCAGTTAGTGGAACAGCCACTACATCTGTAAGTAAGACAGCACTGTGTAATGGAAGTACAGGTGATACAGCAGACTCAGTATTTACTGAAATTGCTGGAGCAGACGGTACTGCAACAATTACTGAAGTGCTTAACTACATCACTTCAAAAGGCGGTTTATCAGCAGTTATTTCAGCAGGTGGAGCAACACTTGATGGAGTAATCAAGGCTGTTAAATCAGTTCTTGGACTTAGCTAATAGCTAAGAGAAATTTAGAGGCCCTGTTCTCAGGGCCTCTCTTTTTTCAAAAAAATTATTATATTTAGACTATTAGTCGAAAAAAATTAGATAAAAAAGTAAAAAGTTTCCAATAATTAGTTTTATCGAAGGAAAAGGTGGAGGAAAATAAAATGGTCAAAAGAGCAACTTCATTAGTGTTAGCATTGTTGCTTTTAACTGGTATCTATTCAAATATTCCAGCTAAAGCACAAGTAACAGCAACACCAACACAAGCTGTAATCACAGTTAGTGGTGTGCCAGCTAATACAACAAATCTAGCTGTTGAAGTAACAGTAGATTCTTCAGTTGTTACATTAGGAGGTGCATCAACAAGTGCTTCAGGTGCAATTGCTGCATCAGGAAGTAATGGTGTTGGTGTCGTATCAACAACAGGCAGTTTGCCAGATAGTTTTACAATTACAGTAGGTCTTACTGGAGTAGCAGTAGGAACATCTGCAGTTACTCTTGGTAATGTAAAAGATACCTTAGGATCGTCAGGTGTTGTAATTAGTGGTGTAACAGCGATGGCTGATACAAGTTCAGTAACAGTTGCATCATCATCAACTACTACATCATCAACGACATCATCATCAAGTTCAACTGGTGGTGGAACACTTAGTACAGATACATTTACAATAATGGTTACAGGTGAAGCAGTTAAACAAACTACAGCACTTAATGTAACATTAGCATTTGCAGATTCATCAATTGCTCAGTTAGATACAACTGGTGTAACAGTTACAGGAAGTGGCATTACACAGTTATTAACTAATTCAGATTCAGCAACAAGTGTAGTATCAGCAGTATGGAGTGGAACTTCAACTGATGGTACCGTTACAATTACTGGAAAATTAAAACCAGGAACTATGGGTGGAACTACAACAGTAGGAATAGCTAAAGTTGAAGCTGCAGGTGGAACAGACATTACTTCAAATGTCGTAGCATCAGTTGACCCAACTAGCATTACTAATGGTTCTGGTTCATCATCAAGCGGAGTCGGTTCATTTACATTAATCGGACCATCTTCAGCTACTGGACCAGGAAAAGTAGCAGTTTCATTCTCAGCAACTGGAGCTTCTAGTGATATTATGGCAACCTTAAATGGTTCTACAGTATCATTCTTTAATGGAAACAGTGTAGGGGTAGCAATTATTGATATCTCAACAGCTGGTTCAATTCCACTTTCATTAGTAGCAACTAGTGGTGGTTCAAGTGCAACAGTTAATCTTGGTAATATTACAGTTACTCAAGGAACTGGTAAAGCACCTAAAGTTAAAACAGCTTCTGTAAGCAACAAGTCTACAGGAACTAAATTAACTGTAACTGGTAAAGCATTTGCTAAGGATTCAACTACCGTAACAATTGCTCCAACAGATCACTCAGCTACAACAACAAAAGTTAAAGGCACATCAATCATGGCATCTTACTCATCTTCAGAGTGTATACCAAATGGTAGCTTCGTAAATGTAAGCACACCAGGTGGTACATCATCTAAGAAGATTACCGTAAGAGGTACCTGTGCTAATAGCTTAGCTCCTTAATAAAGAGCATAGTGTTCTATAAAGAGGGGGGCCTTAAAGCTCCCCTTTTTTATTTAATAAGACTATTTATACTCCTGAAATTTTTCTTGGAGAAATATCAGTAAATAATTTTTCACATTTGATAAAATTTAGTTGTTAAATAAAAGAGGTGTTAATAATGAAAAAAAATCTAGCTTATATTTTGCTTTTGTCTTTAATTTTTAACTTTAATGCATTTAATGCACATGCTATTAAAAATACATCAAAGGCATCTGCTAAAAAGCAAGTTGTAGATAATATTACTGAAAAAACTGAAGAGCCAAAAGTAGAACAAAAAACAGAAGTAAAAGAAGAAGCACAACAACAATATCAACTAGAGGTAACCGTAAAAGATATTCCTAAATCTCAACAAACACTTTTTATACCTATAAAAATAGACACTATGGTTGTGGATTTTGATAAGGTTGCATTAGAGGGACTTGCTACACAAAATATTTTAGCTGTTGCATCAAGCTCAATGGATAAGGTTGGTACAGGGATTGGGTTGATAAAGTTAGATGATACAGGCTTGCCAGAGACCCTAAGCTTAAAAGTTCTTTTAAAACCAGTAGGGCAAGGGCAAACAGCTGTTTCTGTAAGTATGGTAGCTGATGAACCAGCCTTACCATCAAGAGGGCTAATTATTAATGATAGTGTAAAAGTTTTAGTTGAAAACCCCATAGATATTGAAGTTACAGAAAAAGTTGATGGTGCAAAAAAGAAACTGTCATTAAACCAAAGAAAAATTACTTTGAATGTTCAAAGACAATCCCAGAAAGAAGAAACAATATTCATACCAGTGATTTATGATAAATCAGTAGTGGATATTGATGAGACTTTTGGACATACGATAGTAGGCGCTGGAATATCAATTAAAACATTTTCATCAAGTGCAAAAAGTGATGATGGGCAAGATGGACCAGGAATTGAAATTGTATTGAGTCCAGAAGCTGAAAAAGATTTTTCTATAAGCATTGATTTACTGCCAAGAAAATTGGGTACTTCAAAACTAGCTTTAGCTTTCCCTCAGACAGGACATGCGGCTATTATTAGAGGACCAGTAGTCGATGTCGTCCCACAGTTAATTACGGTAAATAAATAGAGGTAATATATGAAAAAGAAACAACAAAAAGGTAAAAAACGCGCTAAAAAAGAGCTTAAGAGGAAAAGAAGAAAAAGAGCTCAGTAGTATTTTTAGATGACGAAGATTGTTGATAATAAAAAAATCCCAATAATCGATCTAGCCTCTCATTATAATTCTATTAAAAATGAGATTGATAAGGTTGTCTTGGAAGTTCTTTCGTCCGGATATTATGTTCTTGGACCCAATGTAAAAGCTCTTGAAGAAGAGGTTTCTAAGTATCTAGATATAAAAAATGTCATTGCATGCGCAAATGGAACAGATGCTTTAACTCTTTCTTTGATGACTCTAGGTATAAAAACTGGGGATGAAGTAATTACTTCGTCTCATAGTTTCTTTGCTACGAGTGAGGCTATTGCGCTTGTGGGTGCAAAGCCAGTTTTTGCTGATATTAGTGAAGAAGACTTTAATATTAACCCAAATAATATTGAAAAACTTATTACTAAAAATACTAAAGCAATAATACCAGTGCATATCTATGGACAGATATGTGATATTGAACAAATTGTTCAAATTGCTAAAAAGCATAAATTATATGTAATTGAAGATTGTGCTCAAGCAATTGGGACTTCTTTTAAAAACAAAAAAGCAGGCACTTTTGGAGATATAGGTACAATTAGTTTTTTCCCTACAAAAAATCTTGGTGCTTTTGGTGATGCAGGTGCCATTGTCACTAATAATGATGAGATTGCTGAGAAACTTAGAAAGCTTAGGGTTCATGGATCATCAAAGAGATATGTCCATGAATATATTGGTTTAAATAGCAGACTAGATGAGATTCAGGCAGCAATTCTAAGGGTTAAACTTAAGTATTTAGATAAATGGAATTCAAGTAGGCAACTAGCCGCAAAAAAATATGATGAGTTGCTGAAAGATGTTCATTCAATTTCCAGACCATCTATTAAGCAAGATTCTAATCATATTTTCCATCAATATACTATTAAGCTAAAAAACAGAGAACTCTTATATAAAAAACTTCAAGAGAGAAATATAGAAGCAATAATTTATTATCCAATACCCATACATTTACAAGAGGCGTTTAGTTACCTCGGTTACAAAAAAGGATCTTTGCCAATTACAGAAAAAATATGTGATGAAATAATTTCTTTGCCAATGTATCCTGAAATAACTTCTGAGATTCAAGAATATGTTGTCGAAAATATAAAAGAGATACTGACTACTAGTTAGACAGTTAGTACTTTTGATTTGTTTATTGATTCGTTTAATTTCTTTGTTCTAGCAATTATGCTCTCTCTGAATTCTTGCTCGCTTTGATTTTCTGTATTTATGGAAAGCTCATGGATCGTGGTTTCTATATCTGCTGACAGCTCTTTAGTGTTAATTACGAGTATTTTTTTATAACTAGTTTCCACTGTCCCTTCATAATATCCTACTAACTCTTCTCTTAGCTTCTCGCCAGGTCTTAACCCTGTTACTTCAATCTTAATTTGTCCTTCGTCATAGCCAGACAATTTGATAAAGTCATTTGCAATCTTATAGATATTAACTTCTTCGCCCATGTCTAAAACCATAATTTCTCCAGGATTTCCAATTGCACTTGCTTTAATAACTAGTTGGGAGGCTTCTTGTAAGGTCATAAAGAAACGATAGGCTTCTTTATCAGTAATTGTAATTGGCATATTGTTCTTTAGCTGATTTTGCCAGATAGGAATGACACTTCCACGACTTCCTATAACATTTCCAAATCTTACAGAAATATATTTTGTAGATGGAAATTGTTTTGAGATAGAGTTAACTGCTAGTTCTGCCATCCTTTTTGTGCATCCAAGTACATTGATAGGATTAACAGCCTTATCTGTAGAAATATTAATAAAAGTTTTTACATTGTTAATTCCTGCAATTTCAGCAATATTTTTTGTACCTAAAACATTGTTTTCAAATGCTTCCTGAGGATGATCTTCCATTAGTGGTACATGTTTATGTGCGGCAGCGTGAAAAATCAGATCGGGCTTTGTTTTCTTAATTTGTTTGTTTAATAATTTATAGTTTCTAATGTCACAGATAATAGGAGAGAACTCAATTTTTGTTTTGCTTTTTAATTCCTGGCAAATCTCAAATATGCTACCTTCACCTCTGCCTAACAGATAAAGCTTTTTAGGTTTAAAGTTTTTGACTAGTTGCCTAACAAGTTCGCTACCTATTGAACCACCAGCGCCAGTAATCAGTATGGATTTATCATTAATAAAGTTTTCAATTTCTGGTAAAGAGAGGTCTACAGGTTCTCTTCCAAGTAAATCTTCTAGACTTATTTTTCTAATTTGTTCTATGGTAACCTGACCGCCAGCAAGCTGGTCAACTCCTGGAATTATTTTTGTTTCAAGTTTTGTGTTTTGGCATAATTCAACTATTTCTCTGATTTTATTTGGTGGAAGAGAAGGTATTGCAATAATAATTTGTTCAATACTAAAGTCTTTTACTGCTTTATTTAAATCTTTGATTTTCCCTACTACTCTTAGATTCTCAATTATTTTTACTGACTCTTTCTTTTGATCATCATCTAAAGCGCATACAATCTCAATGCCTAATTCAGGGTGATGGATTACTTTTCTGGCAAGCTCTTGACCTGCTTGACCAGCACCGATTAAGAGGGTACGTTTAGTTAAAGTTGAATCTTTTAGAAGCTGTCTTTTTCTAATATTTCTATTTTCAATCTGGACCTTTCTTAAAATTCTTGAAATAGAAAGAAGAATTATACATAAAGCCGTGTCCATTACTATTACACTGGTAGGAATAGCAAAAAGCTCTTCTCTGGGTGAAAATCCTAAGACTCTTGGAAGAGCTAAAATTAAGGATGAAAAAGCTATTGGTTTAAGAAGTTCGATAAGTTCGTTTAGTTCGGTGTATCTCCACATCCTGCTATAGATTTGAAAAATAAAAAGTGAAGAAACTCTTAGAGCTGTAACCACTGGTAAAACAAAAGGTAGCTGGAGAGACCAATACCAGTTTTGAAAATTGTTTGGTACGTTATGCTCTAATCTTAATTTATAAGAAATTATTAGAGATATAGAGATTAAAATAGCATCTATTAAAACTTTGCAAACTTTTTTAAAGGAATACACCGTTTTTATTTTATTTCTTTGTGTAAGGTATGTCTCTTCAAGTATCGGTTATATTTTTTTAATTCAATTCTTTCAGTTTGTTTTCTTTTATTTTTAGTAGTAGTGTACCTTGAAGGAGTTGCGCCTTCTTTTTTAGCTTCTGTACACTCTAAAGTTACAATTATTCTGTCGCCTTTTTTTGCCATTTTTTTCCCTCTATTTAAGCATGTTAATTATATAGAAAATGCCAAATTAATGCAAAATGAAATAGCGAAATACATCTTTTTTATTGTTTCTCTCTCTCAAAACAGCATTCTGCATCAATTTCTTTTAGTTTTGAAAGTGCTACCTGTATATCTCTTTCAGATAAGTTGTTTTCAATAATAAACTTTCTTACTAATTGGCTTTTTGGTCCCCAGCCGATTTTTAATAAGTGACATAGATGGTCGAAGCTATCATAGTTTTTATTACGTGTAACGCTTTCAGCATCAATATTTTGTTCGTTCATGTTTAACTCTCTTTTATAATTTTAGCATTGGCTCGCTTATGACATTTTTATTAAAATAACTTAATTCTCCAGACTCATAATCATTAGATTTGAAGTTAATATGTGTAAGACTACAATTGGATATGGAGATTTTGATAAGCTCTTGCCCACTTAGTTTATTAAAGTATCCTACCTGTGTTTTAATACTACCTCCATGTGTAAAAATAGCAATTTTGTCATCTTTCTTATGGTTCGCTAATATCTCTTCAATCCCTTTTCTCACACGGGTTTGATGGTTCTCAAAACTTTCAAACCAGTCAGGTCTTATAAAATAGTTTCCATGCCAGGCAGAAAACTCTTTTGAGTATTTTTCCCTTACCTCGTCATATGTCATTCCTTCCCATATGCCAAATCCAGCCTCTTTAAAATCCGGATTAATTTTAATGCTAATGTTTAATTTCTTTGAAGATGGTTCTGCTGTTTGAATAGCTCTTCCTAAGTCACTTGAATAAATATAATTTATGTCATTATTGTTGAAATATTTTGAAAGCATATTTGCTTGATCTAAGCCTAAATCAGATAAGCCTTCATCTAAATGTCCTTGAACAATATTATTTGCATTTCCCTTGCTCTGACCATGTCTTATTAAGATTAAATCCATTATTAAAGTCTATAAGTTTTTGGGTCAATAAGTCAATAAGATTTAAAGAAACAATTTCTCCTATTGACCTGTAGACCCATTGACTTATAGACTATATATAAAGTTGGGGGATAAATTGACTGACATAATAAAAAAATCTGCTAAAGAAATAAACAAGCTTTTCTTAGATAAAGAAATCTCTGCAAAGGAGATCTTAGATCAGTTTTATAAGCAAATTGAAAAAACAGAATCAAAAATTTCTGCTTTAAATTTTAATACAAAAGATCTTGCTTATAAACAGGCAGAAGCACTCGATAAAAAAAATTCTAAAGGTGAAAAACTAGGTTCTTTGGCTGGTGTTCCAATTGTTGTAAAAGATATTTTATGTGTTCAAAATTATCCTGTCACATGCAGTTCTAAAATTCTTGAAAATTATATAGCCCCTTATGAATCTACCTGTACACAAAAACTTTGGGAAGCAGGAGCTATGTGCCTTGCAAAATCAAACATGGATGAATTTGCAATGGGAAGTTCTACTGAAAATTCAGCGTTTAAAAAAACAAAAAATCCTTGGAATCTGAATAATGTACCTGGAGGAAGTTCTGGGGGATCTGCAGCGGCAGTTTCAGCATTCCAAGCACCTATAAGTTTAGGGACTGATACGGGGGGATCGATTAGGCAACCTGCAGGATTTTGTGGGATAGTCGGTCTGAAACCTACCTATGGAAGAGTGTCGAGATTTGGACTTGTAGCATTTGCAAGTAGTCTTGATCAGATTGGTCCGTTTTCCAGAAATGTATATGATACAGCTTTAGTTTTAGAAAATATTAGTGGGTATGATTCAAAAGATAGTACTTCTCTAAATGTTGAAGTCCCTGCCTATACGAAAAAATTAAATCCAGATTCTTTAAAGGGGAAAAAAGTTGGTCTTATTAAAGAATTAATAGGTGAAGGAATAGACTCTGAAGTAAGAAAATCTGTTGAAAAAGCTGTTCAGGTATTTAAAGATATGGGAGCTGAAATTATTGAAGTCTCTCTTCCTAATGTTAAATATTCAGTTCCTGTTTATTATATTCTTGCTACTGCAGAAGCTAGTGCAAATCTTGCTCGTTATGATGGTGTGAAATATGGATATAGAGCAACTGGTGCTAAAGATATGCTAAATATGTACACTAAAACCAGACAAGATGGTTTTGGTCCTGAGGTGAAAAGAAGAATTATGCTTGGTACTTTTGCTCTTAGTTCTGGATATTATGATGCTTATTATAAAAAAGCACAACAGGTAAGAAAATTAGTTGCTCAGGACTTTTTAAACTCCTTTGAAAAAGTTGATTTAATGATTTCACCCACTTGTCCTACCACTGCATTTGAATTTGGTGCAAAAGTCTCTGATCCACTTTCAATGTATATCTCCGATATAGCTACAATTCCAGCAAGTCTTGCAGGACTTCCAGCGATGTCACTTCCTGGTGGACTTGATTCTAAAGGACTTCCAATAGGGATTCAGATTATAGCTCCATCATTAAGTGAAGAGCTTCTTCTTAGTGCTGGATATGGTTTTGAGAAAGTTTGTAATTTAAATGATAAGGTTCCTACAGGTATTGCTTAAATATGAAAAATAAGGTGACAAAAATAGCCTTAGTAATAGCAGTATTAATGACTCTTACTGAAACAAATCTTTCTTTTTCAAATGATGTACAAGAAGATTCTCGCAATGAAATCCCTATTCGTGATAAAACATATAATTTGATTCAAAAGAGAAAGAAGGAAGCAGAAAGTCTTTTTTTTGAAGGATTGGAACTGCATAAAAAAGGACAAAAGTTAAACAGAGAAGATTTAATTATTGAGGGGCAATTAAAAAAGAAAATTAGTCGAGAACGACTTTCATATCTTAAAGAACAAGAGTTGAAACATAAAAATAGAGAAGAAACAGATGTCAAATAATAAAAGACATTTAAATCTTTTTACAAGAGAAAACTCAGCTGTTTTGTTAATTGATTACCAGGAACGATTTGTAAATGTAGTATTTGATCATGAAAATACACTTAGAAATATAAAACTCTTAATTAATGGTGCAAATATTTATAGTCTCCCTGTATATGTTTCTGAGCAGGTTCCTGAAAAACTAGGACCAACTATTAAGGAGCTTAAAACTATTACGGAAAATGCTAAATATTTCTCGAAGCAAACAATGAGTTGTTGTGGGAAGAGTGATTTTGTTGATGAGCTAAAGAATCGTGGAATAGGTAAAATTGCTATATGTGGAATCGAAGCTCATGTTTGTGTTTCACAAACAGCTCATGATTTATTAAATAATGGTTTTCAGGTACATATTGCTGTTGATGCTATTACAGCAAGATCAGAATTTAATAAAAATATAGCTGTTGAAAAAATGAGAGATTCTGGGGTAATAATTAGTTCTGCTGAAACTGTTCTGTTTGAAATGGCTTATTCTGCAGGAAGTGAAGAATTTAAGAAATTACAAGGTTTGTTTAAGTAAGATGATTAATATTAGTTGATATAATTTACATAGTAATTTGGGGGGAAAATGAAAATAGCAAATGATATTACTGAGATAATTGGCAACACGCCGCTTGTTAGATTAAACAATTTACCTAAAGAATATGGAGTGGACCCATCTACAATTATTGCGTGTAAATTAGAAAGTCAAAACCCTCTTGGTTCTGTTAAAGACAGAATTGGTGTGAGTATGATTCGCGAGGCTGAAAAAGAAGGAAAGATTAAACCTGGTCAGACAGTTCTTGTAGAACCTACTAGTGGGAATACAGGAATTGCTCTAGCCTTTGTATCAGCGGCAAAAGGATATAAACTTATTCTGACTATGCCAGATACTATGAGCATGGAAAGAAGATCAATGTTAAAAGCTCTTGGTGCTGAGCTTGTTCTTACTCCTGGCACTCAGGGAATGAAAGGTGCAGTGGCAAAAGCAGAAGAGATTGTTAAAGAAACACCAAATGCAATTATGCTTCAACAATTTAAGAACTCTGCAAATCCCCTTATTCATAAAAATACAACAGCTCTTGAAATTTGGAATGATACAGATGGGAAGGTTGATATTGTTATAAGTGGTGTTGGTACTGGTGGTACGATTACCGGATGTGGTCAGGTTTTGAAAGCTAAAAAACCTTCTGTGAAAATGATAGCTATTGAGCCTACAGAATCACAGGTACTTGCTGGTGGTCAGCCTGGACCACATAAAATCCAGGGTATAGGCGCTGGCTTTGTACCTGAGATTCTAGATAAATCTGTGGTAGATGAGATATTTCATGTCAGTAGTGAACAAGCGGTAGAGTTTGGGAGGAAATTAGCTAAGGAAGAAGGAATACTTTGTGGAATTAGTTCAGGAGCGGCTGTTTATACAGCTTTAGAAGTTGCAAAAAGACCTGAAAATAAGGGTAAGATGATAGTAACTATTTTACCTAGCACTGGTGAAAGATATTTATCAACAGTACTTTTTGCTGATCTTTCTGTTCCTGCTATGGTCGGAGCAAAATAGTTTTTGTCATTGTGAGCCGGAGGCGAAACAATCTCACTAGATGCTTATAACATAAAGGGACAGAGTCCATGATATTTTGGTTAAATGAAGAAATAAAAAACATTCTAAATAAAGACCCGGCGGCAGGATCATATTTAGAAGTATTACTTTGTTATCCAGGATTGCATGCTCTTATTTTCCATAAATTCTCTCATGCTCTATATAAGGCAAAAATCCCATTCTTACCTAGATTTATATCTCACTTCTCAAGATGGCTTACTGGAATTGAAATTCATCCGGGAGCTAGGTTTGGGAAAAGATTTTTTATAGATCATGGAAAAGGAATAGTTATTGGCGAGACGACTGAAGTCGGAGATGATGTAGTTATTTATCAGGGAGTAACTCTTGGTGGAACAAGTACTAAAAAAGTAAAAAGACATCCCACTTTAGGAAATAATATAGTTGTAGGATGTGGAGCAAAAGTTTTAGGAAATATTTCTATAGGGGATAATTGTCAGATAGGTGCGAATTCTGTAGTTATTAAAGATGTTCCTGCAAACTCAACGGTTGTTGGTATTCCAGCCAGAATTGTAATTCATCAGGGAAGAAAAATCTCTGAAAGAGATCCGTTGAATCATAATTTAATGCCTGATCCTGAGGCAGATATTATTAATTGCCTTCTTACTAAAATAAAAGAACTGGAAGAATGTGTTAAAGTTCTTTCTAAGAATACTGGGTGTAAAGAAGTTGAAATGATACTAGATCAAAGCACTATTCCTCAGTCAAATGGTGATGAGCCTAATACACCTAAAAATATTGATGATTATATTCATGGTATGGGGATTTGAGGAGGATTAATGAAGACTGCAATTAAGTTTATAAAGCCTGATTTATATTATGGAATAGTAGCAATTAATGGCTTTAGATCATTTAGAGTTAATACTCTTAAGCAATCTCCCAATGCAGATTCACTACCGGAGGTTGATCAGAAGTTCTCATGGGAAGATAAATCCTCAGGTCGCAAATTAGTACATAATTTAGAAAGACTAGGAGATACTATACATTCTGTGGTTAGTATGCAGGGATTCCTTCAGCAAATGGTTCCACGCAATATAAAATATCCACTTCCTATAGTGTTTGAATCAGGTGATTTTTTAGAAGAGTCTGCGGAGTCTACTGATCCGGTTTTATGTGGATTAAGAGAGAATCAGATGGTTGAAATTGTAGCTAGGAAGTTGCAATCTATTTCCAGGGAAAGACATGTCTTTGAACCAAAGGGGAAAGAGGGTTTGTTATTTTCAGCTCTATTTGGAGATGGAAGTGATTGTCCTCATAATATAGTTAAGCTTGATAATCATGTTCGCTTCTCAATAATGGTAAATGATAAGGTTGATTCCGTTTTAGAATCACCACAGGAAAAAAAGCTACCAGATCCTGAAATGTTTGATGTAATTCTTGATCATATAAATCAAAGACCTGAAAGTGGCGAGCGTATATTTAACATCTATGCTGATCCGGCAGACCATGAATTTCTTGAAGCAATTACTTCATTTATAAGAGAAAGAGCAAATGCTAAAGGGATTAATCCAGAGAGAATAAAAATAATTCCTTCATCTAATAATGTTTATGATACTTACGATGAAGCTCTTAAATTAGTCATGGCTGAACAAATTAAATCCAATAAAAATAGTATTGATGTGGCAAATGAAAACCCAGAGCAGTTTCTTGAGCAGTTTTTTTCTAAAAAAGACTAAAGATCTACTTCTGGTGGGACCATGAATATGTATCTTTCAAACTCACCGTTTAAAAGTATTTTACCAATTTCATTTTTTGTTTCTTTTATATATGTGGAAAGTTTTTTTATTTTACTGCTTGAGGTGAATATCATGATTTCATTGTCATCAACATGATATGGTCTGGATGTCGTTTCGTCATAAACAAAATAATAATCTGTTATTAATTCTTTTGAAAACATTGTAAAGTCAGGATTAAACTCGTCATTTATTCTATTTTTTACTTTATCAATTAATTCTTTTGAAGGTTTGAACGGTTTCCCGTTCTTTTCACAAGAATAGGCAGTGAAAAATTTGTGTGCATTAAACCTAAATGTTAGATCTTGTAAAATTGAATCGTTTGTATGTCTGCTCCATTTTTTAATTTGATTGAAGACTAACTGATCATCCATTTTTGTAAATTCTGCATCAGTATGATTTCCGAAAAGCCATGTTTGAACAAGAAGATCTGTTTTCCCTAAAGAACCAAGCTCATTGTTTCTAACTAAATATTGTGCTCTTAGTAAGATCTTTTCTAATAAATTATTTGCTGACTCTCTTTTGTAATGTTTTAAGAGATAATATCTGATTACATGTCTATCTATTAGAAAGTGAATAATAGGATTTACTGCATCTTCATGAATAGCAAGATAAGGGTTGCATTTCTTTTCATTTTCATCCACATTGACTACTGTAAAACCATTCATTATTCTTTTAATATTGTCAACTACAGAGCTGATAGGGCTAAGATACTGAACCATACTCTCTTTTTTTATATCAGGCTCTTCAAGTATTGCATTGATAACGATTCTGTCACCAAGGTAGTTAGAGAGCCTATCTATATCAACCTGGCTTGAAACAAGCTGAGAAAGAATATTTTTTTCATCTTTTGAGATAATTTTTGCAGCATTAGAAAAAACTTCAATCTTTTCTTTTTCTTCTGGTGTGATAGTTTTTGATAAATAAGGGTTTTCGTTTAAATCAAACAGTTGCTCTTTTAAAGACTGTAATAAAATCTTTGTCCAGTATTCATGGTCATATTCTTTTGGAATCTTGCCACCTCTGCCTCGTGGTCTTTTAAAAGCTCTTTCTGTTAAGTGACTAAATGGTCCATGCCCTAAATCATGAATTAAAAAACAAAGCTTTGCGGCTTCTAATTCTGTGTTATTAAAGTTTAATTTTGAAGAGAGTTTTGATAAAACATGCTCACCAAAAACATATGTTAAACATGAGTGAGTATATCTGGTGTACCAAGGCACTTGTTTAAATGCAAATGGTAAAAGTTCAATCTGACTTATGCCTTTTAGTCTTCTGAAAATTTGTGTACCAGTAATAATCTCTTTAATTAATGGTGTTGTATCTTTAAATTGAATTCCAATTTTATTTAAATGAGGCACAAAGCTTTCAAGGATTACACTTAATTCACGAACATCTTCCTGCAGTAGATTAAATGCACCAGGAATCATGAAGCGTGGATAGTGTCCCTCTACGTTAGTGGGTTTAACTGTAGGAATTATGCCATTATTTGTGTTTCCATTTCTCTTAATTAAGGAAATATTGTCAGGATCTTTTGAAATACTACTTTTAGTATTATCTTTTTGCTGTTTTTCTAGTTTTTTTTCCATCTTTATAGTTTATTAATTGATTTTTCTTATTCTTGGCGTAGAATTATTTTAGACGATTTTTAAAGTTTGAAGGTGATATTTTGGATAGGTCATATGATGTTTTAGTTATCGGTGCGGGACATGCTGGTTCTGAATCTGCTCATGCCAGTGCAAAGCTTGGTGCCAAAACACTTTTGTTAGCTTTAAATTTAGATACTGTTGCTTGGATGCCATGTAATCCTGCTGTTGGTGGTCCTGCAAAGTCCCATTTAGTAAAAGAGATTGATGCTCTTGGTGGACTTATGGGAGTTGCTACAGATGCTACATATTTACAGCTTAAAACTTTAAACATGAGTAAAGGGCCAGCTGTACGCTCACTTAGAGCCCAATCCGATAAAAAAGAGTATTCTTCATGGGTTAAGCACTACCTAGAAAATATACCCAATTTAGATATTTATCAGGCAATGGTAACAAAACTTTTAGTTGATGAAACTTCACAAAAAAAGAAAGTAATTGGTATAGAAACTCATTTAGGAGAAAAGATATATTCTAAGGCTATTATTATCACAACGGGGACATTTTTATCAGGGAAAGTCCATGTAGGATTAAAATCCAGTTCAGCTGGCAGAGCTGGAGAGTTCTCTGCTTATGGACTTACAGATTCACTTAATTCATTAGGTTTCAAATCAAGAAGACTAAAAACAGGCACTCCTCCAAGAATTGATAAGAGGAGTATAGATCTTTCAATGTTAGAAGAGCACTGGGGAGATGAGAAACCAAGCTTTTTTTCTTTTTTACCTAATCGCTTAATTCGACCACAGCTACCTTGCTATCTAACTAGAACAAATGAAAAGACTCATGATGTTATTAGAAAAAATCTTGATAAGTCACCTATGTATGCTGGAATTATAGAGTGTGTTGGTCCTAGGTATTGCCCCTCTATAGAAGATAAAGTTGTAAGATTTAAAGATAAACCATCGCATCATCTTTTCTTAGAACCTGAAGGCAGAGATACAAATGAAATCTATCTACAAGGGTGTTCTACCAGTCTGCCAATAGAAGTTCAATGGGAAATAGTCAAATCCCTTCCTGGGCTTGAAAATGCAATCATTGTACGTCCAGCCTATGCCGTAGAATATGATTATTTCCCAGGTACGCAGTTTAATCATGGACTAATGTCTAAAGATGTTGATGGACTTTTTATTGCTGGTCAAGTGCTGGGTACTAGTGGATATGAAGAAGCGGCGGCTCAGGGACTTGTAGCTGGAATAAATTCTGCAAGATATATCAAAGATTTAGAACCAGTAATTTTTGAAAGAGAATCTAGTTATATCGGTACACTTATAGATGATTTAGTAACAAAAGAAATGGATGAGCCTTATAGAATGCTTACTTCGCGGTCTGAATACAGACTTGTTTTACGTCAGGATAATGCAGATCAAAGATTAACACCTTTAGGTAGAGAAATTGGTTTAGTTGATGATCATAGATGGAAATCATTCACTAAAAAAGCTGAAGTTATTAAAAATGAAAAAGAAAGATTAAATAAAACCAAAATTCAACCGACAGAAGAAATAAATAAAATTCTCTCTAAATATGGTGAACAAATTGATTCAAATATTACTCTTGCTGAGTTGTTAAAAAGACCTGGTGTGACGTATGAGTGTATAAAAGAACTATCGCAAAACGTCATTGCGAGGAGCGAAAGCAACGAAGCAATCTCATACCATAAGCAGATTGCCGTGTCGACTCTTTCAGAGTCCCCTTGCAATGACGCGACTAGTCAGTCCTATTCTTTTGAAATAGAAACAGAAATTAAGTATGAAGGATATATAAATCGCCAGCTTCAGCAGATCTCACAGCAAGATAAAATTGACAAAATTAAAATCCCTAAAAATTTAGATTTTAATTCAATCATTCATTTATCTAATGAAGCCAGAGAAAAATTAAGTAAAATAAAACCTATAAATATAGGTCAAGCATTAAGAATAGGTGGAGTTTCACCAGCCGATATTACTGTTCTTTTAACCAATATAAAACAAAAAGAAAAATCTGCTCTAATTACTACTAAGCAGTAGGGAAATTTAAAGTTCTTCCATCACTAGCTGTGTGATCATCAATAATTTGATCATCAGTTTTGCCATCACCTTTATCATCAGAGGCGTTAAAAACAGGCAGATATCTTGTTCTATTTGGGGTTGTTAAATTTATCAACATTTGTTTATTCCTCCTTTTATTTAGAATGTAGGTTTATCAGGGCAAGTTAAGACAAGATCTTCAAACGCTTCTGGAGTAAGTCTGTCCTGAATCTCATGAATTCTTGAAAATGATACAGGTCCACTACAGATTTCCTGTAATGTACTAAACAATTCAGAAGTGTCTATATCTCTTCCAAGACTTTTTCCTAAGGTGGCTAATATTCTGGGTTTGTCCATTTCTAATTGGTCTCTGGTAATTTCTCCTCTGTTTGCTTTAAGAGCAAGCTCACTATAATAAGGGTCTGATAGAGCTCTGAATGGATGTCCTTGGGCTGGTATTCTACTTACGGCTGGGCTAAATCTGGTAATGCTAAGCATAAAATCCTCCTGTAATCTTTAATAGTGTTTATCTTATCTAAAAAGAAAGAAAAATATAATCAGGTAAAATCTCTGATAAAGTTAAGAGGTTAAGGGTATTATGTTAAAAAACAGGCAAAAAGCATAAAATTCTTATCTAAAAATATTAACTTGAATAGACAAGATCCCTTGTATAATTATTTTTAAAATATGGGAAATGAAATTCAAAATCTTCTTTCTAAAATCTCTCAAAGTCCAAAAGAAAATCCTCGTATACTTGGTGAAAAGAAATCATGGGATAGGTCTTCTAGAAATAATACTTGGAGTAATGAATCAAATCCAGCATTAAGATCAGATCCGCACAGATTAGTTTTCGAATCATTAACAAATCCTATCTTGCACATCTCAAGAATCAGGCAATTACCATTAGAAAAAAGATTATCAGCATATGGCAATTTGTTTAAAATGTTTGGACATAGATTAGAAACAGAAGGATTTAAAACGGGTTTTCCTAGTGAAGACTGGAAAGCAGAGTTAAAATCCCTAGAGAAAGTTCGAGTGGCTTTTAGAGAAGATTTTCCAGAAGAAGAATTCCCTATTTGATTTATAATAGATTTCATAAGAATATGGATATTCAAGAACTTCAAAATAAATTAAATGAATTAAATGAATCATGGCAATCAGTCAGGGGGTTGCTTTGATTTTGATAAATTAAATAATGAAATAAAAAAAATAGAAGAAGAACTTTCAAAGCCTGATTTATGGGATGATCCAGGAAAAGCCTCCAAGTTGAGCAGTGATTTTACCTTCTTAAAAAATAAAAAAGAGAAATTCTTCAATTGGTCAAAAAAAGTTAGTGATTTAAATGATCTCTTTAAACTTGCAGTTAGTGAAAATGAAATCTCTCTTTTAGATGAAGTACAAAGAGATATAAGTATTTTAAATAAAGAGTTGAACAGTTCAAAAATAGAACAGCTTTTATCTGGAGAGTATGATAATTCTGATGCAATAATTTCTATAAATGCAGGGGCTGGTGGTACTGATGCTCAGGACTGGGCAGAGATGCTTCTTCGTATGTATCAAAGATGGGCTGAAATATTTCATGGATTTAAATTTGAAATGCTTGAAAGGTCAGATGGTGAGCAGGCAGGAATAAAAAGTGCATCATTTAAAATATCTGGTCCTTATGTATTTGGTTACTTAAGATCTGAAAAAGGTGTTCACCGATTAGTTCGCAAATCCCCATATAAATCAGGGAAAGATAGTAGGCAAACAAGTTTTGCAGGTTTAGAAATTACACCTGTAATCCCAGATCTAGATAAGAAAATAGAATTGAAACCAGAAGAATTAGAAATCGATACTATGAGATCTGGTGGAGCGGGTGGTCAGAATGTAAATAAAGTAGAAACAGCAGTTAGAGTTAAACATATTCCTACAGGAATAGTAGTTCGGTGTGATCAGGAACGTAGTCAGCTTCAGAATAAAGAAAGAGCACTTGAGATGGTTAGGTCTAGGCTTTTTGCTAAACTTCAGGAAGAACACGAAGCGAAACTCTCTGAATTAAAAGGTGATGTTTTAAATGTAACTTTTGGAAATGCAATTAGATCTTATGTGCTTGACGAAGGACGTGTAAAAGATGCAAGAACTAAATACGAGACCCGTGATCCACAAAGGGTTTTAGATGGTGATATAGATGATTTTATCCAGGATTATTTAACTTCTCAGGTGAAGAAGTAACTCTTTAAGCAAATGCTATTTTAAGTATATAAAAATTAAATCTTAATTAAACCTAATCTATGTAACCATCAGTTACAGATCTTTTACTTTTGAAATGATAGATTATTTTTATGGATAATATTGAAAAAGCTAGAGAGTATAGAGCTAGAACTTGTAATTTTGCAGGATTTGCTTTGATGACACCTTTTGGGCATCTAATTATAGATCCAGCTAGTTTATTAAAAGTTTTCGATCTTTTTGGCTTATCTATTTACTTTATAGTATGTGTAATGCTCTTTATACTAGGCTTATATTTTATAGAAATTGGTCGTGATATACTCTACAACAAAAGGTGATTTATGGATGAAGAGAACTATAAGGGGATTTTGTTTGCAGTAATTGGTGCTATTGCGTTAGTTTTACCTTTTATTCTTTTATATATGTGGAGACCAGAAAGACTGAAAAGATTAGAAGAAGAATCTAAACTTAAATCCACAAAGATTTGAAAACAAGGATAAAAAATTAAAACAATAGTTCTTATGCCGCTTTAGCTTGTGAAATAACTGCTTTGAAAGCTTCTTTATCATTTACTGCTAACTCAGCAAGCATTTTTCTATTTACAGAAATGTTTGCTTTTAAAAGTGCATTTATAAACTTACTGTAGCTAATTCCATTTTCTCTACATGCTGCATTAATTCTGGTAATCCAGAGTCTTCTGAAATCTCTTTTTTTCTTACGCCTATCTTGGTAAGCATATCTTAAAGATTTCATGACAGCTTGTTTTGCTGATTTATAAAGTTTGCTCTTAGAACCTACAAAGCCTTTTGCAGCTTTTAAGATTTTATTGTGTTTTTTTCTGGTTGCTCTACCACGTTTAATTCTCATTGTTTATGTCCTTATCTAGCATATTTAATATATGGAAGCTGTTTTAAAACATGATCCACTAACGTCTCATGAACTTGTGTTTTAGGAGTTCTTATACGTCTTTTTTTCTTTGAAGACATATGGGTGTTAATGTGTTGCTTCCCTTGACCTTTGGCCAAGATCTTACCTTTTTTAGAAATCTTAAAACGTTTTTTTGCTGAATGATTCGTATGTAATTTTGGCATAGGAAAAATATTTTACCTTAAAACACTAAGTAAATTCTGTATTTCAAGAATGGTAAATATTCTTAAAAATATAAAATACATGTTTTATTTCTTATGTGTAGTAGGTCCAAGTATCAGTAATGCAGTTTTACCTTCCATCTTTGGTGGCTTTTCAGGGATCCCCCATTGAGAAGTGTCTTTAAGAAATTTATTCAATACATCCATAGCAATATTCTTATGTTCCATCTCCCTACCGCGAAGTTGTATAGTGACTTTTACTTTATCTCCATGAGTTAAAAATCTCTCTGCTTTTTTCACATTTACAAGATAATCATGTTTCTCTATCTTGTAAGTCATTTTTATTTCTTTAAGTGCAACTACATGGTGTTTTTTCTTTGCTTCACGTGCTTTTTTCTCAATTTCAAATTTGTACTTTCCATAATCCATAATTTTAGTTACAGGTGTTTGTTGTTCACCACTGCTAACGACTACTAGATCATAGCCTCTCTCTTTAGCAATTTTTACTGCTTGCATTGTAGGCATTACTCCTAGCATTTCGCCAGTTTCAGAAATGAGCCTTACCTCTCTTGCTCTAATTCTTTCATTTATATTTGGGATTTCCCTCGCAGGTCTTCTTTCAAAATATGCCAATGTCTATCTCCTTTCGTTATCTGTTACCTAGTTATAGAAACTCTTGTGAGCTTCATAACTTTAAAAATATTTACTGCCGAAGGCGGGAGTTGAACCCGCAAGAGCTTTCGCTCACTACGCCCTGAACATAGCGTGTTTGCCAGTTTCACCACTTCGGCAAATCTATTTTCAATAAACAGTTTGCTATTTATCGTACTTGACAATAACCACGATTTATAAAATGACAGAATTTTAGACTCTATCATCATCAGTAAGCTAATTTTTTAAAAACAAAGAATATCATCTATAAATTATTTGCCCGGTTTAACCAAAATAAAATCAATATCTACTCCAAATTCCTTTTTAAGCTCTTTACTCTTTCCTTCTGCTGACCATTTCTCCAGCTCACAATCATATTCGTCAATATTACTTACCATTTTACACTTCAATTTCTTTTTTGTGGAGTTAGGCACGATAACAATATCCTTTATAGCACATTTATGTCCTTTATCAAGACCTTCTGCAATTCTTAAGAAGGAACTTAACTCTTTAACAAGTTTTTTTTGGTCTCTTGTAAGATTTTGAAAATTTGGATGAGTATCTTTAGGATTGCTTTGTCTGTGATATCTGGCTATATTTGCTATTAACTCAACCTCCTCATCATTAAATCCTAATAAACCACTATTTTTAATTAAATAATATGAGTGCTTATGATGGTCATTATGCGTTACAAGTGATCCTATATCATGAAGGATTGCAGAAGCTTCAAGGAGCTCTTTTTCATGATTTCCATACTCATGAAGGGTGCCTTTTGTTTGATCAAATATTTTTGATACTAGTTTTTTTACCTGAAAAGCATGTTCTTTATTAAAGTGATATTTATTTCCAAGCTCATAAACACTTCTTTGACGAATAGTTTGCTGATATTCGAGTCTATTACCAATAACACCTTTTTGGAGTAATCTGTCTACTATTAATCCTTCTCTTAGTGCTCTATCACAATAGATAATTTCTTTAGCTTTCAGCATGTTCATAATAGTTCTTAAAATAATAGCTCCAGTGAGAATTATTTCAGCTCTATTTTTACTTATATCAAAAACATCTGCACGTTTTTCTTTAGGTGTTTTAATCATTTTTTCAATGATCTTAGACAGTGATTCAAGAGTAAGTTTGTACTGGTTTAAATTCGGAGTAGAGTCAGAATCTAAAAAATTATTCATTCTATAATCTATTTTTGCCAGATTTCTTACTGTTCCAGATGTCCCGATTAAAATATCAAAGCCACCGACATTTTCAATCTCTTGAATCTTTGTAGAAATTAAGCCTTCAATATGATTTTCAAGAAAACCAATTTTTGTTTCAATATCTGTTTCATCCTGAAGATCTTTTTCTGTAAATCTCACTGCCCCGATTTTTGAACTGGACAAGTGATAAATAAACTGCTCGTCAGCAATAATTAATTCAGTACTTCCTCCGCCGATATCAACAACTCCGATTCTTCTTCCCTGAAGTTCAGTAGCAGAGAGTACACCAAGATAAATTAATCTTGCTTCTTCCACTCCAGAAATTACATGAGCATCTATATCAAGTTTGCTTCTGACTTCTTTTAGCCAGGTTCTGCCATTTATAGCTTCTCTAACTGCGCTGGTAGCACTTCCAAAGATTTCAGTTACATGATGTCCCTCTGCAAGTTTTTTAAATCTCTTAAGAGTGTCAAACCCTCTTTTCATATCAGTCTCACTTAATTCTTTTACTGTTTTAGGTTCATGAAAAGTGCCAAGTCTTACTGTCTCTCTCAGCCTATCTAAAACTTTAAAGGACTGGGTCTCTGGATTAATTTCAGCTACAACGATATGGAATGAGTTTGATCCCATATCTATTGCGGCAATTCTTTCATTTAAAGTGGGCATAAATCTTTTTCATGCTTAGTTTAACAAGTTTGTTATTCTTTTGTTTTAAAAAAGCATTCTTACCTTTTCTTACTTCACCTATTATTTTTATGTTTTTGAGGTTTTTTATTTTTTTATAATCATTTTTACTTATTGTCCCGACTAATTGATAATCTTCCCCTCCATAAAGGCTTAACAATAGTGGATCTTTCTTAAGACTTTTGCATATAGATTTTAATTCATTTGATAGAGGAATTTTGTTCTCATCAACTGTTATTTTTACATTACTTTGATCTGACATTTGAATTAAACAATCTGCAAGCCCATCACTGGCATCCATCATGCAAACTCTTTTGCAGATAGATACAAATTTTTGACCAATTTCAATTTGTGGAATTGGTGTTTTTAATGATTTAAGGAATTTTAAAATCGATTTGCTATTTTGAGGAGCACTAGCGACGAAGCAATCTTTATTTGCTGATGGCGCCTTGTGAGATCGCTTTGCTTTGCTCGCAATGACAGAGTAACCTGCCGCTGCACTACCAAAATTCCCAGTACAAAAAACTAAGTCTCCTGATCTTGCATTGTTTCTTAGAGCAGGATTTTTCACTTTCCCAATTAATGTAATAGTTAATGATATTTCTTTCCCTGATGTAAGATTCCCACCGATAATTTGTGTTTTATATTTCTTTGCACAAAACTGAATACCTTTATACAGTTCTTTTATAAATTTAAGATTCACTTTTTTAGGTAAAGAGAGTGAAACTAAGCTGTATAATGGTTTTCCTCCCATTGAAGCTATATCGCTTAGATTTACAGCCATAGCTTTCCATCCAATTTCATCAGGCTTATAATTCTTTAAATCAAAATGAATATTTTCTACGATGGTGTCAGAAGTAATAATTAGATCTTTTTCTATAAGAGCGCAATCATCAAAAAGATATTTTCTAGAGTTAGGAATAACTTTTCTGATTTCTTGTAGTATTTCTTGTTCTTTGCTCATCGCTGTATTAGCCAACTAGCATTCATACCAGTTTTTACCCCATGCACAATCGACTACAAGAGGGACTTTTAATGGCTGACCTAACTCCATGCAGGAGAGCACAAGTTTTTCAATGTCTTCTTTTTCGTCAGGGGAGACATCAAGGACAAGTTCATCATGTACCTGAAGAATGAGTTTTGATTTTAGATTTTTTTCTTCTAATTCTTTTTGTACCTTTATCATAGCCAATTTCATAATATCTGCGGCAGTACCCTGAAGCGGTGCATTGCATGCCGCTCTTTCATCTTCTCTAACTAATCCTTTATTTCTGACATTTAAGTTTTTAAAATATCTTCTTCTTCCATAGATAGTTTCTACGTATCCTTTTTCACGGGCATGGCTTAGAATGTCTTCAAAAAATGGTTTTACCGATTTGAAAGAAGCAAAGTACTTATCTATAAATTCTTGAGCTTCTTTTTGAGATATATCTAATTGTCTAGCTGTAGCAAAAGCTCCCTGCTGGTATATAAGTGCAAAATTTAATGTCTTCCCATGATTTCTCATTTCTTTTGTGACATCTTTTTCGCTTACCCCAAAGATTTCCATTGCAGTACGTTTATGAATATCTTCATTGTTCTTAAATGCTGATATTAGCATAGGATCTGCTGACATGTGAGCTAGTACTCTTAGTTCTATTTGTGAATAGTCCGCGCTTAAGAGTAATCCATCCTTAAAACTAGGGATGAAAGCTTTTCTAATTTTTCTTCCCAATTCTGATCTTATAGGAATGTTTTGAAGATTTGGGTTACTTGAGCTGAGTCTTCCAGTAGAAGTGATGGTCTGGTTAAAGTCACAGTGAATGTTTTTTGTTTCTTTATTAATTTGTTCAGGAAGTGAATCAGTGTATGTAGATATTAGCTTTGTGATTTGTCTATATTCGATCACATTTTTAACTATCCCTGTTTCATCTTCCAGTGAAAGTTTTTCTAGGGTTTCAACATCGGTAGAATACTGTCCTGTTTTAGTTAGTTTTCCTTCACTTTCCATTCCGAGTCTTTCAAACAGTACTTTCCCCAGCTGTTGAGGAGAGTTTATGTTAAATGGTTCTTTTGCTATTGAAAAGATACTTGATTCTAGTTCTTGTACTCGTTTAGTAATCTCTTTAGATAAATCTCTTAAAAAGTCTATATCTAGTTTTACTCCATTTAATTCCATCTTTGACAAGACAGGAACTAGAGGATTATCTATTTCTTCAAGTACTTTTCTAAGCGAAACATCTAGATTCTTTCTATAGTATTTTGCAAGCTCTAATGTATAGTTTGAATCTGCGCTGGCATAAGGGGCCACTTTTTCTATTTCTACATCAGCCATTGAGATCTGCTTTTTACCAGAGCCTATTAACTCATCTATTTTAGTCATCCTGAATCCTAAGATTCTGGCTGTCTGATCTTTTAAACCATGTTTCTCATCAGGGTTTGAAACGTAGCTGGCTAACATGGTGTCATAGATGTTTTCACCAAGATCAACTCCATGTCTCTTTAAAATCTTGTATTCAAACTTACAGTTCTGAGCAATCTTTAACTTCTCACCATTTTCTAAAATCGGTTTTACTTTTTCAAGAATAAATTCTTTTTCTAATTGTTTTCCTTCTTTATGACCCATCGGAATATAACAGGATTTGACATTTTTTGATTTACTGATTTCATTTTCTTCACTTTCGAAAAATGCAAAACTAATTCCTACTATTTCACATGTCATGGTATCAACAGACGTAGTTTCAAGATCTACACAAATAAAATGTCTAGATTCTAATTCTTTGATTAAGCCCTCCAGTTTGTTTTCAGAGTCTACCACTTCAAAATTTATATCTGGTGTTTTTAAATTATCTAAAGCTTTGTCTGATTCTTCTTCCTTATTAAAAAGCTTGATTTGTCCTTCTCTGCCTACTGTTAATTTCTCGTGTTCTTTTATTTCTATTGGATTTCCACCATTAAAACCAGCGAGAACGTTTGGAAGTCTTTTTATAAAACTATTAAATTCAAACTTTTGAAGAAACCCTACCAATTTCTCCATTTCGGGAGTATTTAAGTGAGCATCTTTTAAGTTTATGTCTATAGGCACATCAGTAAGGATCGTTGCTAGTCTTTTAGAGAGGTATGCACTTTTTTCACCAGTTACTATTTTTTCCTGTAATCCTTTTTGTGGAATAGATTTTGCATTTTTAAAAATACTTTCTAAATCTCCATATTCAGCTAAAAGCTTTGCTGCGGTTTTTTCACCAATTCCTTTAATACCAGGAATGTTATCTGATGTATCACCAGCAAGGCTTTTAAAATCAACTACTTGTTCAGGCCATATATTCCAGTAATCAAAAACTTCCTGACGACCATATTCTTTAAGTTCACCCTTAGAAGGTACTAATACTTTTATTTTTTCATTTACTAACTGAAAAGCATCTCTGTCCCCTGTGAGAATTAAAACATTGGTTCCTTCCTCTGCAGATTTTTTAGCAAGCGTACCGATAACATCATCTGCTTCATATCCAATGAGTTCATAGATAGGAATTTCAAAGGCTTCTAGTCCTTCACGTATATAAGGCCATTGTGCTTGTAATTCTTCTGGCATTTCATCAGGGCGATTTGCTTTATACTCTTCATATTCTTTATGTCTAAAGGTAGGCTCTTTGCAGTCATATGCGGCGGCAATTGCTTTTGGTTTTACTTTATCTAAAAGATCAAAAATTGCTTTAAAGAACCCATATACTGCCCATGTCGGAGTTCCACCCAGTGTTCTCATGTTTGTTCTTTCCATAGCAAAAAACATTCTAAATGCAAGGTTAGGAGCATCAATAAGAATAATAGTGTTATTAGGTTTATCCACCAATAATGATTTTACAATAGTAACAACGATAAATTAAGTACAAAAACTTTACATTGCACCGGCTCTGGCAAGAACCATTTCTTCTTTAGCTACAGGAGGTTTTTCTTCCTCTCTAGCAGGTTGGTGGGTGGCTCTATCTGTATTTCTTTCTTCATCTGATGTGTCTGGACTTCCTTCTACAAAATAAGCATTAGCAAACCTATCTAAGAAGTATTCTAAATAACTTAACCCTTTTATTTTTTCTGAAATAAAATCAAAGCGTTTAAAGAAATCAATAATAGCGGCTCCACCCCAGGTAATTCCAGATATAAAATAATTACTTGCTTCGTTTTTTGGTTTGCCATCTTTATCGTATTCTTTATGTAATGCCAAGCCAGCATCTACGCCAACTCCACCAATATTTCTAATTCCAGCTCCAGCTATTTTAAATCCTAAAGCGGCTACTACAGATCCTATTAGTTGAGTTGTGGTGGATAACATTACTACGTGTGGAGAACTCTTTAAAGCTTTAAGCGGGTTTTTAATAACATCATTAAATATATGAGGGACTTCTTTAGCCATTAATTTGGCATTTTCTAGATGAGAAGGGATTGTATTATTATCAGATTTTTTTAATAAGCTATCAAATGTTTTTTTTGTATCTCTTTCACCATTTTCATTTCTTACACCTAGGCTTTTAAATATTGGTCTTGAATTTTGTCCAAAAAGAGGAACACCTCTATAAAGCCATAAATCATGTCCTGGAACAAGGCTTATGGGTAGTTCTAAAAGTGATCCAATTAGATTTAAAGAGTTTTTTTCTGTGTAGCCATTCTTTGCTCCAATTATTCCGCTTGCAACTGTAGATAATTTTGTTAAACCAAAGCTTGCTTTTTCAGCAATAAAATTCAGACCTTCAGAGTCAGTTAGGTTAGAAAGGATAAAGCTAGCACCATTTGCTATTGCGGCAGATGCATTTGTAGAAAAATTTGTAGCACTTTTAGGATTTTCTTTAGCCCAATTTATATAACCTTTTTCTTTAATCTGTGAAAGAACACTTCTATTGTTATTAAGGCCAGTTCTTCTATTATTTAAACTAGTTGTTAAAGTTGACATTTAAATCCTGTTAATTATATTTTTTATTAAATTCTTCTTTGAATATGTAATGATTATATTCTTAGTCCTTTAAGAATTCAAGTTTAACTTGAAGATGTAAGGATCTTAGCATTCTGGACTTTAGCAGGGGACTTACGTTCATTTTTAACTTCTTGAATCCCAAAATTTCCCTTACTTTCAAATATCGCCGCTATAGGATCTGTGAATA
Organism: uncultured Gammaproteobacteria bacterium; assembly: GCA_964602915.1. Classification (GTDB taxonomy): domain Bacteria; phylum Cyanobacteriota; class Vampirovibrionia; order 2-02-FULL-35-15; family 2-02-FULL-35-15; genus CAZRTB01. Next base: position 175,136 of record CAZRTB010000002.1, read on the forward strand.
AGGATAAATGATGTAAAAATCCTCTTGAACCATCAGAGCTAGCATACCTTTTAGATATATCTGCTACTGCAGAGCCAGACCATAAGGCACCTGCTACTCTATAGTCTTTCTTATCTAGCATATATGCAACATCGACAAGTGCACCTCCTATATCTCTTATTACGGCACCTACATTTTCACTTAAAAGAGCAACACAAGGACCTAAGAACTGTATAGTAGAACACCCTAACATTGCACGTGTAAATAGTGAATTACTGTTTTCTTTCTGAGACTTATCAGGATCTGTTTTTAAAGGATTTGTAAAAATTTCAGAATACACTTGTTTTATTCCATTCAATGAACATTTAAATCCATCAAGAAATCCTAATCCATATTTATTAAAATTATCACCATCTTCAGAATCCAGTTTAATTTGTTTTCCATCTTTTTCTATAACCATGCCAAGTCTTTTTGTTAAAGACTGCATTTGTCTGATAGACTGACACCAGCCTCTTTTCATCCAGAGATTAAATCCAGACGTTGTTAGTGCTGTGGGAATTTCTAAAGCAGAACCTATAAGTGGTAATAGATTCTTTTTATTAAAACAGTCTATTACACCAGTACTTCCTCTAGTCATGGTACTTACCTTTGAAAACCATCCAAAAACTTTTTCTGATGTTTCCTGATCCAGATCAATCATAGGTACTAAAGAATTTATAGCACCAAAAATATTTGGAATAGCACCTGTTAAATTTCCAATTCTATTTACAGTATCTAAAGGATCATTTGGATTGTAAATGAAGTCTGCCATTCTTTTTAAAAATGGATTTTCTATACTTAGAGCTTCACTGCCAGTTTGAACTTTCTTTTCTGGTGGTGCATCCGCTGGTGGATTTCTTTTAATACCAGCAGGGCTTTCATCTTCAGACTCATCATTGGGTTTATTCCCTGGTAATCTTGGTGTTGCTGATACTGGCGTTGTTCTTGGCATTAGTTATAAATATATTTTCTAAAATAAAAACTCTTAAAAAACGGATCTAAAATTTATACCGTTCTTGAGTATTTAATTCAATTGTATAAAAACTTGTATTCATATTTAAAGGCCTTTTCAAGGAAAATAACAAATATTTCATAGGAAATTATAAAAAAAACGATTAAGCCCTTAATCTGGGTTAAGAGCTTGGAATTAAACTACTATTGAAAAAAATTATTTCTTTAAAAACTTTTCTATTTCTTCTCTTTTAGCAGGTTTTTCTTTTAAAGTATTCTCATCAATTCCAAGCATTTCATGGCTACTGCCCCCGGGTGGGACTATAGGCCATACATTAGCTTCATATTGGAGCTCAAACTCTAGTAAAATAGGTTTTCCTGATTTCCCTTTTGAAATTCCATGCGCTTCTTTAATAGCAGATTCAACATCTTTTGGTTCTTTAACTCTGATAGCTTTTACCCCATAAGCTTCTGCAAGCTTTACGTAGTCAGGGTTTCCTGCACCCCAGTCAATGGAACTATAACGTTTTTCATAAAACAATTCTTGCCACTGGCGAACCATTCCAAGATTATTATTATTAAATAAAACAATAATTACAGGAAGATCATGGGAAACCATGGTTCCTAATTCCTGGAGGTTCATTTGAAATCCACCATCTCCAGTAATAGCTATTACTGGAGTGTCTAATCCCATATCTTTCATTGCAGATTTAGCACCTAATGCGGCTGGGAAACCATATCCCATTGCTCCAAGTCCACTTGAACTGCACCATCTACGTGGTTTGTTTATTTCTAAATACTGCGCCGCCCACATTTGATGCTGACCAACATCTACAGTATAAACAGCATCTTTAAAATATTTATTTAAGGTTAAAAGAATCTGTTGTGGTGAAATATCTTTTTTTTCGTTTGGATTATCCAGAGGGTACTGTTTTTTCCAGTCTTCAATTTGTTTAATCCAGTTTTCAGTGTTACATTTTTTACCATTAATTTTTGAGTTTATTTCTATGAGAATATTTTTAGCATCACCGACGATAGGAATATCAACTACATCTTTCATTGGTCTGTTTTTCCCTATTTCAGCAGGATCGATATCAATATGAATAACCTTTGCATCCGGAGCAAATGTTTCAATCTTCCCGGTAACTCTATCATCAAACCTTACACCTACAGCAATTAAAAGATCGCATTCATGAATAGCATAATTTGCATATGCACTACCATGCATGCCAAGCATTCCATAGTTTAAAAAGTGGTTATCAGGAAATGCCCCTTTCCCCATAACAGTCCAAACGACAGGTATAGAGCAGGTTTCAGCAAGGCTTAATAGCTCTTCTGAAGCACCGCTGGATATTACTCCACCACCGACATAAAGAACAGGTTTTTTGGATTCTAGAATTGTTTTTGCGGCATAGTGAATTTGTTTTGAGTTTCCTTTAGTAGTAGGTTTGTATCCAGGAAGTGTGAATTTATTTTCCATTCCATCTTGGTATTCAAAGGTATTTGCAAGAACATCTTTAGGTAAGTCTACAAGAACAGGTCCTGGTCTTCCTGTCGATGAAATTAAAAATGCTTTTCTAATTGTTTTTGGAATTTGTGTAGCTTCTAAAACCAAATAACTATGCTTAACTACAGGTAAAGTGATTCCTGTTATATCTGCTTCTTGAAAAAAATCTTTTCCTAATCCATGAGTAGGGACCTGACCAGTTAAAGCTATGACAGGGATTGAATCCATAATGGAATTGCATAGACTGGTAACGATATTTGTAGCACCAGGACCGCTAGTAGCCAGCACTACCCCAGGCTTACCTGTAACTCTGGCATAACCATCAGCCATAAATCCTGCGCTTTGCTCATGTCTAACTAAAATATGATTTATATCATCTCTTTTATAAAGCTCATCATATAGTCCAAGTACTGCACCACCAGGATATCCAAAAATAGTTTTAACGCCTTCTTTTACAAGGCAATTTAAAAGTGCTTGTGAACCTTTTACTTTTGCTGATTGTTTTTGATTTTCTGACATAGAGGACTTTTATTATATATTAAAATTTATGTAAATATAGATAAGGATTTTATCTGGTGAGATATGTCGATTTTCTCTGGTAACGTCATTGCGAGCCGAATAAAATGAGGTGTGGCAATTACCTACCGTGTTACAGAAGCGAGATTGCTTCGTTGCAAAAGTTACTCCTTGCAATGACGTGAATAATGGCATCTCAAACTGTTTAATATAACAGTGCTCAATGCCATAATAATTTTATGGCAAACTATCTCAAAGCTTTTATTAATAAAATAAACTTAGCTTTAAAAAAAAGCAAAAGTAATATATCAAATATAGAGAAGGTAGAAGAATTTCAACTTCCTAAAAATATTGATTTTTGTCATAAAGATAAAGTCCATATTTTTGTTCGTGGTTTAGCAGATGGAAGAATGCACTCTGCAAAGAATAGAAACTACTCAGACTTCAGATTTTATAAAAAAGAAAATTTAAAAGTTTTTTGTGCCGTTTGTAGAAAAAGGATAGTTTAAATCGCAATTTCTATCACACACTTGCAAGTGTAGGATTCATCCCATTTATTGGGTGAATCCGGTCATGTGAAAGAAATTTGCAGATAGAAGTTTCAGCTTGTCTGAAACTATTTAGTAAGTGTAGGATTCATCTGGCTTTGCCAGTGAATCCGGTCATGTGGGAATATGTAACTGATAGAAGCTCAAGCTTGTCTTGAGCTATTTAGAATAATACACGTGGTGAAATCCGCCAGATTTTGTTTTATCTCTGAGCTCTTTCCAGAATCCATTTATATCTACAAATGCACAATTCGGATTTTTAACAGCTTGCTTAATTTGTGCAAGATCTTTAAAGACCTCGTGAGGAGTCATTAGGATAACTACATCAGCGTTCTGTAAAACTGAAGTGTCCGAATATTCTGGTAAATAAGGATCATAGCAAACAACATCATAATCTTGATAGCAGAGAGATTTTCTAAGTTTATAACCAAGTGAAGCTCTGATTTCATCTGAGTTTGCTTTACTTGTCATTCCAAGAATTGCAACTTTATTTGCTCTAAGCTCTTTTAGTTTATTAACAATATATGTTGGCATCGATTCATTTATTTTAAATGCAGTAGTAATAAGATCTGCAAAAGGTACATTCTCAACAAGGAACCATCCTTCTTTATGCATTCCTGGTCCTGATTTACTTGCATGTGGATATGGAATATTATTTTCTTTAGTTTTACTTGCATCTAAAATCTTATGGATATTTGCTCCAAAGCTTTCTGCAATTAAATAAAATTCGTTTGCACATGCTGACTGGATGTATGAGTACATGTTTGACATTAGTTTTCCAAGAAGTGCTTCTTCTGGAGTAACGAAAGAAATATTTCCTTTTGTTATTGTCTGAAAGAATTTTTCAGCTAATTTAAAGCTTTGTCTTTCATAAGCTCCAACTGGTTGAGGTAAGTTTGATAAGTCATTTATATTGAAGTTGTCATTTGACATTTCTGGTGCGAAAGCAAGGAAAATATCTCTGCCGACTTTAAAGGTTGTTTTATCTTCTAGAAGCGTTTTTATTCTGTTAATAATTTGAGGAGATAAAATATTTCTAAAAACAATTAATTGTCCTTTTTTTAGATATGGAGCTATATCAAATATCACTCCAGCTACTGGTTCAAGGCTTGGATTTAGGTTTGAGTCTACTGGTGTTCCAATTGTAATAATTACTATTTCAGATTGCGATATCCCATCATATTCCATTGTTAAATTTAAGTTTTTGTCTTTTATGGCTTTTTCTAAATAATCTTCTGCATTTTGTTCTACAAAAGGGAGACATCCTTGACTAATTTCAGTTATTCTTTCATCATCGATATCGATGCATGTCACATTATGATTTCTATTTGCTGATATCAGAGCAAGTCTAAGCCCAAGTCTTCCACAACCACCGATAATACTTACTTTACTCATAAAAACCTCTCCATTAACGATCTATATTTGTTGACTTTATTTACCAATGCTTTTATTTTTATTCCCTTTGTAGGGTTAAAAAGTCCATTTATCACTAGGTTTTTTAGTCTATTTAAGGTCAAATTTTGCTTAAATATTTTTAATTTTTCTTTTAATTTATATACTTTGAGATTAATTAATTATTTTGTAATTTTCCAAGGTTAAGAAAACGTTCTTTTTTAAGGTTAAAGATTGGTAAAATCGGCTTGAAATTAGAATTTTCTAGCAGAATCTAGAATCTTCTGATTTCTAATTAATTATTTAAAAACATATTTAAGCAGAACATATTTTTTTCAATGAGTTTTCTGTGGCCGTATGTTTTTACTATTAACAATATGACAGTTCAACCTACAACTGGAAACGCATCCTCAGTGAGTACCTCTAATAAGGTCTATCACAAGAAGCCTATTACTGTTTTAAATGGGGGTAGGCAGTTTATAAAAGACTATTTAGGTCGGAATCTATCTATAAGTGAAGAAGATAAATTAAAGCTAGATGATATTACTGCTGTAAGAGAAATTGAAGATAAATCTGCTCTTGGTGAGGGAGAATACAAAATCTCTGATAATGTTCTCTTAGTGGAAAAACAAAAGGGGCTTTTAGGAAGACTTAGAGTTGAAATAGAAAGCACTTTAAAAGAAGATGACCAATATGTCTTTGATGGGAAAGAAAGAATTCAGTATTCTGGGAACGAAACTCAGGAGGTAACTCAGACAAGAAGCCTGCTTGGTACTGTAAGTGAAATAATGGATAGAGCTTTTAATAGAAGAACTACACTCGTATCATGGGCACTATTCATTAAACTCAAGAGTATGGGTTTTAAAGAGGACGACTTCGATAAAGTAAAATCAGCTCTATTAGATGATGACTTTGTTAACAAATTCACTGCTTATTTAAAGTATAAAGATGTTTCTCCAGGCAAAGATCTTGGTTTTACTCCTGATGAAGAGAAATTAGCGAATCTGGCAAAGAAAATACTAAACTTCTATTCCAGTAAAAATCTAAAATTTGTAAAGTATTTTCCTATAGCTTTCTCTCTACAAAATGTTTTAATGCCTTTTATTTCAAAACTGGCGAGTAAGAAAGACTGGGGATATTTAAATATCTTTTCAAAAGCAATGATGATTGTAAATCCCTGGATTAATGAATATTCTGAAAGTCTTGGAAACTATTTCATAGAAGTTAAAAATTTACATGGATTCTTAGGTGGAAATAAAGCTGAAGATTCTGAGCAATGCCATAATCAAATAAATCTCTCTCCTCTTACTTTGAGAGAGAAAAAACTAAATAATATTGCTAGCAAAATAAATGAAGCTGGAGAAAGATTACTCGGTAAGGGGAATACAGTTTCCTCTATAACACTAAATGGAATACTACGTCTTTTTGGTATTCCTGACTATAAAGAGTTTTCTAGGCAGTTTGTTGACAATCCTGATTTTATTAAAAAGTTTGCTTTTCACTTAGAAGAAGGTGTTTCAAAGACTGAAAATGCTGAGGTTAAAAAAGAGAATAAGCTTTCAGGCATGCAATATTTTGCCGCTAAGATAATTAAAGGTGTGGTGAGAGTACTGAACTCCATGACTCCATCTGCTATGAAAAAACTGACAAATACCTTTGGTATGTTTTATGCTATTCAAAATCCTCTAATGCCTATACTTGCTAATGTCATTAAAGAAGGACCACTATCATGGGTTGTTCATATTCTAAGAGACTTTAACCCTTTAATTAATGATCTTTTTGTTGATCATATAGCAAACTTTAGAAAAGAAATCTTAAATACCAAAGTTGAAACTGAAAATGAGGATATAAGAAAACTATTTCCAGAATTTAATGTGAATGTTGGATTTTCAAATACACTGCAGAATATCAGATCCTTATGGACTAGCATTAGAGAGTTTGCAAGAAGAAGTATAAGTTCAATTACTGGAAATGGTAGATCTTCGGCTCCGGCTGTAGCTCCTGAGCCCTCATAATAGGATTAACCCTTAGTACTACTAAAAGTTTAGTCAAAAATGTCTAGGTAGAAGTCCCGGAATCTTAATAGGTTATCCCTTGCTATACCTTTTGTTTGTTTTTTTATTGCCGAAGCTTTTTTTATCAAGGAACAAACAATGCCAACAGTAACAGAAGAATTTAGAATGCTAGCAAAAGAATTAAGTGAGCTATATAGCTGTAGAAAAGAGCTAGCTAAAGAAATAATTTTTAAAGAAGATAGATTACGTAAGCTTGGTCTTATTCTTGAATTTGCAGATGATCTGGAAGAAAAACTTATTAATGAGTAAAAAGATAGATTGTTCTTCCTAATACAAAGTATTACTCTAAACGTTACAGATTTCTAAATATACTTCGTTTGAATTTGGCTTATTAGTAGTTCTTGATAGGAATGGGTTAGGGCTACTAAATGAGTTAAGTTGTTCAATTAATGAGTCAGCTTCGTTCATTAAGCAGGTAACAGTTACTCTCTTTTCTTTTCTTAGCTGTCTGGCGACATAAGCTACTTGCCAGTTTGTTAAGTGTGGCATTAATTCTTTAGAAGTCCCAATAAATTCACTATTTTGCTTAGTTTTGAACATATAGTCTCCTTAAATAAGTAGTTGTTATAAAGTAAGGATTGGTTCCTTAATGTTTTCTTAATTTTATACTAGCAAAAATAAACTTTAAAAAGATAGAGGAGAAATCTTAAATTTTTTTAATTTTCTCAATTATGTTTGTAGTTGAAGAACCTTCAACCATTGGAATTGAAATAACAGAACCACCATATTTTCTTACTAAAACTGCTTCTGGGAGGCTATCTAAATCATATTCACCACCCTTAATATATATGTTTGGTTTAACTTGTTCTAAAAACTGCTCTGCGGTTAAGTTATTAAATATGGTTACTATATCAACACATGAAAGTGCCGCTAGTACTTCTGCTCTATTGTTTTCATTGTTTAAAGGTCTATCTTCTCCCTTTAACTTCTTAACAGATGAATCACTATTTACTCCTACTATAAGAGTATCTCCCATAGTTTTTGCTTTTTGTAGATTCCTAATATGACCTATATGCAGAATGTCAAAGCAACCATTGGTGGCTACTATTTTTAGACCTTTGTTCTTTAATCTTAAAAAATCGATTTTATCTTTAAGTCTGTCAAATAAAATAATTTCTGCCATTATCCAAATCTACCAGTTATATAGTCCTCAGTTTTTTTATCTTTTGGATTACTGAAGATTTTTGCTGTAGCGTCATACTCGACTAGAAAACCAGTTCTTTGTTCAGTGGTCCAGAAGAAAGCAGTATTATCTGAAATTCTGCTTGCTTGTTGCATATTATGAGTAACAATAACTATGGTAAGTTCTTTCTTTAATTCATTTAAGAGATCTTCAATTTTCAAAGTAGCTATAGGGTCAAGAGCAGAGCAAGGCTCATCTAATAGTAAAATCTCTGGTTCAACGGCAAGTGCTCTTGCTATGCATAGTCTTTGTTGTTGTCCACCTGAAAGTTCATAGGCATGGTGATGTAGCTTATCTTTTACTTCTTCCCATATGGCAGAATCCTTTAGACTCTTTTCAATAATCTCATCCAAGGTATTCTTTTGAGTTATTCCATGCATCCTTGGTCCATAGGCTATGTTGTCATAAATGCTCATAGGAAATGGGGAGGGTCTTTGGAAAACCATACCAACTTTTCTTCTAAGTTCAATAAGGTCAATAGAACCATCATAAATATTTTCATTATGGATTAAAATTTTTCCTGTTACTTTAGCACCCTGTACAGTGTCATTCATTCTGTTTAGTGTTCTTAGTACTGTGGATTTACCACATCCTGATGGACCAATTAAAGCAGTAATTTTATTTGATTCAATATTTAAATTGACATCTTTAACGGCAAGAAAATTGTTGTATAAACAGCTTACGCTTTCTAATTTGATAATTGTGTTTTTTTCAGCAGTTACAGTCATATATGTAAGGTTAAGAAAGTTAACAAACAACAAGGATTTTAACATATTTGGCTTGAGCTCATGTGTTTGTATTCTTATGCGACTATGAAAAAAGTATATAATTAATTGAATTTTCTTTAATAGGTTTGTTGATCAATGGTTATATAGGTTCAATTATTAAATCCTCCTAAAGAATCTTGTTATTAATACCAAATCTAAATAAAATTCATATGTATGGAAAAAGAAGAATCATTTAATAAAGAACTAATATCAAATTCTTTAAGTATTGGGAATTCTGAAAAAAAAGAAATTAAGCATAAAATATATTTTTCTGTTAATGGTGAAGGCTATGGACACTCTAGTAGAGTTTTAGCTATTGCCAGACAATTAGACGCAGATGAAGTTCTTATTGGTAGTTATGGTTATGTGCTTAAAAGATTTGAAAAAACAAATTATAAGACTGTAGAACTTACACCTGAAATTAGTTTTGTTGGAAAAGATGGGACCTTTGATATAGGATTAACTCTCTTGAAGAATAGTTCATGGCCTGTTTTAATTAATCAAATTATTAAAGAAGAAAAAAAGATAATAGAAAATTTTGGAGTTACGTGTGTAGTCTCTGATTCTCGAACTGCTCCAGTTTTTGCCGCTCAGAAACTTGGTATTCCATGTATTCTTCTTACTAATCAAACTACATTTGCACCTTTCTTTGAAATTGAAATTAAACATCTTGAACATAGTTTAATTCAAAATAATTTTAAAGAATGGTTGAGAGCTGGAACTCAGGTAATGCTTAGTGCGGCAGAGCCTATTGCATTGAAAATTATTGAGGATTGGCTAAGTGCTACTGATGAAATATTTCTACCTGATTTACCTCCACCATATTCTGTTTCTCTCCCACTCTTATGTAATGAGAACTACGTGAAGAAAAAACAAAGATTTTTAGGACCATTGCTTCCATGGAGCTGGAAAAAGCTAAATGAAGAACATAAAGATAATTTTTTACCTGATCAATATAAAGGATTTAAGAGAAAAATAGTTTGTACATTGGGTGGACATAAATACAGGAAACCTCTTTTCGATGTAGTCGTTTCACTTGCAATGCAAATGCCAGATGTTTTATTTATTGCTCTTAGTGATTTTAAAACAGATGTTGTTCTAAAAAATCTTCTTGTTTTAGGTTTTGTGGAAAATCCTTCGCACTATTATTTAGATGCAGATGTTGTTATAACTCAGGCTGGTCATAGTACAGCGATGGAACTTATTACACTAGGTATTCCAATGTTGATAGTCCCTGATACAGGACAAATCGAGCAGGAGTCGAATGCAAAAAGACTTTGTGAGCTTGGTCTGGCGACTACACTCTCTTATAAAGATTTAAGTACATCAACGCTACATAATCAGCTTCACCTAATGCTAAATGAATCATCATTTTTAAACAGTGCAAAAAATATGAGTAAGCTTGCTAAGAATTATATGGCTGAAGAAGAAGCCGTAAGAATTATTAAAGATTATTCAACAAGAGTTCAAGCGTATTAGTTTATATAGCTGAAGGCAAGCTTGGGTTTTTATTTGCAGATCCTTTAGTTATGAATCCATTTTAATGGTTTTATGTAACTCCTGGTTACATGAATAATTAAATCTAGTTTAAATCTTATTTTTGTAACCTACAGTTACAGACTCATGTAGGGATTCATGATATTTTCTTTTTATGATTACTGAGGTCCAAAAATACTATTCAGGAGTATTGAAGAATATAGGATTTGCGTTCTTAGCACCGTTAGGCTCTATGGTATTTCAATTGGTGGTTTTTAGTAAGGGCTTATTAATAAAATCTATTGTTCTGGGTATAATATTCAGTGTAATTGGGATTTTACTTATATATTTAGGGTCATTGCCGATAGCGGAGAAAGTAGAAGATGAGTACTGATTTACAATTTTATCTTGTTCCTGCTATTTTTCTCACTATTATTTTAATAGGACTCTTTTTCATAAATAAAAATGTTGAAAAAGAAACTAAAAGAAATAAAAAATCTAGTTAACTTCTTTTAAAGTTTCAACCACTCTTTTATTGTGTTCTTTCTTGCCGATAGTAACCCTAAGGATATATTCTCCACCCTTGCCGAAAGTAGAACACTCTCTGACTATAATTCCTTTTTCCAATAGTTTTAATGAAACTTCTTTAGCTTTTTTTGGGAAAGTATTTATTGCAATGAAATTAGAATCTGTTTTAAGATATTCAATGTTGTATTTGGAAAGTTCTTTATAATAGAATTTCTTGCCTTCATTTACCATAGATATAGATTTTCTTACAAACTCTTTATCATCTAAAGCTGACAGTGCCGCTGATTGAGATGGTCTGGTAACAACAAAAGGTGTAATCGAATTTAAGTAATAACTAGCTAAATCTTTATGAATAAAGGCATAACCAGTCCTATAGCCTGCTAAACCATAGATTTTTGAAAATGTTCTTCCTATTATAAGGTTTGGATATTTTTCTATCCACTTTACATGGGACTTTCCGGTGAATTCTATGTAGGCTTCATCTAAAAAAACGATTTTATCTGTGGAGTCTAAGATCATTTTAATATCTTCTTCTCTCATAAGATTTCCCGTCGGATTATTAGGAGAGCATATAAAAATAATCTTTGTTTTTTTATTTATAGACTTTAAGATTCTAGGTACATTAAGCTGGTAGTCATCTTTAGTAAGAGGAATCATGATAGGTTTGGCTCCAGCCCATACTGTACAGAGTTCATAGCATGAGAAGGTAGGTGGACAAATAATAGTTTCATCACCATTATTTAGAAAAAGCCTAGCGAGCATTTCAAAAATATGATCCATTCCATTTCCAATGACAACCTCAACATTTTTTAATTTGTGTAGCGATTTCAGTTTTTTTGAAAGAGTGTTAGATGTAATCTCTGGATATATGTTGACTTTTTCAAGAGCTTTTCTGGCTGATTTTAATGCTTTTTTCGAAGTTCCAAGAACATTTTCATTACTTCCTAATTTTAAAATTTTGGAGGCATCTAAATTATATTTCTTGGCTATTTCTTCAACCGACTTACCTGCTGTATACTGGTGCAGGTTATAAATAATTGAACGTAAGTTTTTTTTAGCGTTAATTTTTTTTCGCATAAATGATATGTTAGATAACTTGAAAAATTTCTTTACTCAATATGGTAGCATTGGACTATTCTTTAATGCTTTCTTTGATGGATTTATTTTACCTTTACCGCCTGATTTTTTACTATCGACTTTAGCTATACAAGGTACAGGTAATCCTACTGTTCTTGCAATTATTTGTAGTGTAGGTTCTGTAATTGGTGGTTGTATTGGATATGCAGTTGGTAGATTTGGTGGAAGACCTTTAGTAAATAAGATTTTCCCTCAAAGCAAATGGATTGATAAAATTGAAGAAGGATTTAAAAAATTTGGTGTATGGGCAATTGTAATTGATGCTTTTACCCCAATTCCTTACAAAGCTCTTACTCTGGGAAGTGGGCTAATGAGGTTTAATCCTGTTTTATTTGCATGTGTTAGCTTCCCTGTGAGAAGTGTTAGATATATTCTTGTAGCAAATACAGCGTCGTTTATAGGTATTCATCTTAGAGAGCAGTTTGAAAAAACAATTTTATTTATTGTTTTAATAGTGCTAGCTTTAATTGGCATTTATATATTCTTTAGAAATAAAAAGAGTAAAGTTGCTATTTAAATCTCTGAATATACAAGATATTGCTTTTATCTATAATTCGAAAACTGAAGAGCGACGCCATAGTCTTTTTGTCTAATGGCACTCATTACAGACTGAAGATCATCCTTAGATTTTCCTGAGATTCTAAGCTGATCTCCCTGAATAGAAGCTTGAACTTTTAATTTAGAATCTTTTATATCTTTTACTATTTTTTTTGCTGTTTCTTGTTCAATGCCATTAACAGGGGTAAATATTTCACGAACTTTATCTCCAGATGCTATTTCCTTTGTTTTTAACTTAATAGCTTTAATATCTATTCCAATTTTTACCATTTTTTGATAGAGGATTTGTTTAACTTGGTCCATCTGAAAATCAGAATTAGAAACTAATGTAATAGTATTTTCACCTTTATTTAACTCTATAGAACTACTGGTATTTTTCAAATCGTATCTGTTACTAATCTCTTTTACTGCATTGTTTATAGCATTGTCAAGATTTTGTAGGTCTACTTTACTTACTATGTCAAATGAGAAATCTTGTGCCATGTTTTAATACCATAAATATTTTAACATTATCCTGGTATTAATAACATTTTTCTTTTACTGGTTTTTATAACAAGGTCTTTATCATATACAAATGGAGTATCAGAATTTTCAAGCCAGCCTTTTGTCTGATCTCTATAATATGGACTTCCGACATCTGCAGATGCTCCTAATGGTAGCTGAATATGAGCGCTATTTAAATTATTTAAATCAATAACTACTCTGGCAGAAGGACCCCATACTACTTTTAGATTACTATTTGTTCCAAATGCTGAGATAGTATCTCTATCACCACCCACTTTTATAGGTCCAGTATTTGTAAATGGACTAAGTGGAGGAATAACTTTACTAAAGGGATGCTCAAAAGTTAAGGTATGAAATCTTCCCCATTCCCATTTATAAGGATTTTCACTATGAGTAATTTCTTTTATTTCTTCTATAGCGTCAGAAAGTGAAATTATAAGAAGTGAATTGTAATTTTTAATTCCTTTTGGTAACCAATAAGGATCTTCATACATTAAGATTTTCACTACTGCGAGACTATTTGCTCTCCACTCTTTTAGATACATTCTCCCTAAATCTTCACCAAGCTTGTCAAAAACTATTTTTTTAAGCAGATGTTCGTAAGTCTTTTCAAAAATAAATGCTTGAGGACTATCAACAGAAATATTGTAATCCCATTTGTTTAGTAAAGAGATTGCTGGCAAAAGATCTTTATTATTTACTCTTGAATTGTAATAAGCTTCCAGTATTTGAGGTGTAATGTAATTTGCAACAAAACTATAATTATCTTTCTGAAATTCCTTATGCTTTTTAAAGCTTAAATCATTAGATGTTGACAAGAGTGTGCTGATTCTTGCCGCTCTAAAAGGTGAAAGAAAATTATTTCCCAGGTTGTACTCATATTCAGGGCTTACAACTTTATTATTTGCACTTACTAAGTACCCTGATTTAATGTTATATGCATTTGGAAGTTTTTCGAAAGGGATTAATCCTTTCCAGTCTTTTGAATCAAATCCATAAGTAGGTAATCCGCTAATTCCTTTTGTTCTGTCTGGAATCGCTCCTGCTGATTGATAACCAATATTCCCATCTGTGTCAGCATAATGAAAGCTTAAAGTTGGTCCGTTGTAGAGCTTTAATCCAGCTTTAAATTCTTCCCAGTTATTAGCTTTATTTAACTTCCATAAACCTTTTACAGAGTCATATCCATGAGCCTCATTTAGACCCCATTTAAGTGCAATTGCTTTGTCTTTATCTCTATCTAAAATATAACCAGCAGAAGTAATTATTGTTTTATGAATTATTGGTCTTTGATTTCTGACATTTATTATTGATCTTTTAACTTGTGCTTTTTCTAATTTATCTCCATTGTAATAAAATAATGATTTGCTATTTTTGAATTTACCGACAAAGATATCCTGAACGTCTGCGGATAAACTTGTTATTCCCCATGCAACTTTTCCATTGTGTCCAATTAATATTCCAGGAATACCAGGAATGCTTAGTCCCGTTATATTTGTATTATTAGTTTTATCAACTAAGTGTATGGGATACCAGAAGCTTGGATTTGATAATTCTAAGTGTGGATCATTAGCAATTATTTTAGAATTATTTAAATTACATACCCAACAGTTAGAACCCCAGTTAAACCCTTCCCACCTATCTGAACCATTTCTTAAAAAGTCAGCGGCTTCAATAATTTTTTCTTTAATCTTAAAATATGGAGCTTGAAAAATTTCTTTTATTGATTTTTTCTCCTGCATAGATTGCCATTTTTGAAGCAAAGTTGGTTTGTTTAAGAAATATGAATCATATACAACATATTTTTTTGCATTATGGTTTATGACTGGATTTGTTGGGAAATCCTGCTCGAATAATATTTCAGCTTTTTCTGCTGGAAGTTTTCTATAGATTTGCTGTCTCATTAAATCTATCTGCCAGCTCGAATCAGTAATTTCAGCAATTTGCTTATAAAGAGAAATTGAATCAATAGGTTTCCATGGTTCTGGAGTGTAATTTAAGGCTTTAAATTCAAGTGGTAAATTGTTTTTATGTTGATCAATATATGCTGTAATCCCACTACTATAAGCATTTAAGGTTTCAATTGTACTGTTGTCACACTCTTTTAATTCTGTTTCAGCGCTATCGATTAAACCTATTGTTCTAACATACTTATCTCTTTCTAAACCAAGTTTTCCGATAACCTCTGCTAACTTTCCTCTTGCGGCACGCCTGGCAAGGTCAAGTTGGAAAAGTCTATCCTGTGCAGTTAAATATCCTTGAACAAAAAATAAATCGTGCTCATTGTTTGTATAAGCATGTGCTCTTCCATGTTTATCATAATAAATGGTTACTTTGTCATACAATCCACTAAGTTTTAATTCTCCATATTTTTTAGGAAGATTAACTTTAAAATAGACAAATGCTATTAAAAAAGAAAGACAGATACTCAGAAACCCTGAAATTGCTAGTTTTTTAAGTAGGCCTTTCATTTTTTTTATTTTTTCGTTTAAGATAGTATTCTGAAGAATCTATGGAATTTAAAAAGCTTAAAACCTCTAATTTTAATTTACCCACTTTAAGTGATATTGAACTACCTTTAGCGGTTAAAAACCTTTTGAAATTAATCTCTTTATATGACAAAGATATATATTTAATAGGTGGATTTGTTCGCGATTTGTTCCTAGTAAAAAAGTCTATGGATCTGGATTTTATAGTCATAGATCAGAATGGGATTGATTTTGCAAAAGGTTTAGCAGAAGATTTAGGTGGGACTGTTATTGTTCTGGACGAGTCAGTAGGCACTGCTAGATTGGTTCTTAAAGATGAGTTAAGTCTAGGCTATTCTTTTGATTTTACAGGAGTTGATGAAAAAAAACTGTTTGAAGACTTTGAAAGAAGAGATTTTACATTTAATGCTCTTGCTATTAACTTAAAAGAACCTGAATATATTATTGATCTTTTTTCTGGAATTGAAGACCTTAAATTTAAAAGAATAAAAGAAATTAAGTTAAAAAATCTTTCTGATGACCCGCTTAGGTTTTTAAGAGCCTTTCGCTTTGCCTCACTTATAAACGGTGATATTTCAGAGGGAATTAAATCCTATATTAAAGAAAATATTTCTTTATTTGATGAAAGTATTTCTTCTGAAAGAATATCTTCAGAATTGTGGAAGATCTTAGATCATGAAAATTCTGCTAAGTATATTAAGGAAATCTCTGACATTGGTTTATTTGAGAAGATATTTCCAGAGCTTTCTCCCATGAGAAAAGTTACACCTAATGATCATCACCATTTATGGTTATATGATCACTCGCTTGAGTTGGTTAATACTTTAGAAAAAAACTTTTATAAAATCCCTGATTGGGCAAAGGAAGAACTGAATAAACCTTTTGGACATCTTGACTCACCATTAACAAAGTCAGTAATAAAGCTTGGATGCATTTTCCATGATGTAGGAAAACCAGAGACCTGGGAAGTGAAAGATGTAAAAGGAGTACAGAAGCATACATTTATTGGACATGATAAAGTCGGCTCTGAGATGGTGAAAAGTATAGGTGAAAGATTAAAGTTTAGTAATTCAATTATTCATACGCTAGCAGTTTTAGTCAGGTACCATTTAAGACCATTTCAATTAAGCAATAATAATGCTCCAATTTCTGATAGAGCTCTTTTTAGGTTTTTTAGAGATTTAGGAGAAGAAATCCCAAGGCTTCTTATGCTTGCTCTTGCAGATTTACATGCGACTTTAGGTCCTAAAATTACTAAAGAAGATATTGATAAAAATGAAAATCTGATCTTGTCTTTATTTGATCAATATAAGGTATATGTAACTAAGCAAAAAGAAATAGCATCAAAACCAAAGTTATTAGATGGAAATGAAATAATGGAAATAACTGGTGTAAAGCCATCTAAAAAACTCGGGGAACTGATTGAAGCTCTAGATGAAGCAATTTCTGTTGGAGAAATAAAGACAAAAGATGAAGCAATAAGCTGGATTAAAAACTCAAAGTGAAGCTTTTGATTTTTCAGTATTATTTTCTTTACTGTCAGCTATTTTCACCATGTTTTTTAAAACTTCAATAGCTTTTTCTAGCTGTAGATCTTTCCCATCATCTGGTTTTCTTTTTGATGGTAGATTGTTTGGATCGCTAAACCAAGGACCTTTACTGGTTTTATAGTCATCAATGCTCAACTTGATTTCATAGTCAGGTTTGATTCCAAGCTGATTTATATCAACTTTTGCTGGTGTTAAATACTTAGCAATAGTTACATTTACTCCAGAACCGTCTTCTAATTTATTAATTCCTTGAACTAACCCTTTCCCAAAAGTTTTTGCCCCAACAATTTTTGCTCTTTGGTTATCTTTTAAAGCACCACTGAAAATCTCACTAGCACTAGCACTATTTTCATTTACTAGAATTACTATGGGTTTATCAGATAAAAGTTTGTCATCAGCAGTAACAGACTGAATATAGCCATCTCTGTCAACAGTGCTTACAATTACTCCTTCTTTTAAAAACATATCTGAGATTTCAATAGCATTAGTTAAAAGTCCGCCTGGATTGTCTCTCAAGTCAATTATAATTCCGCTTGCTTTTGAAAGTTCTTTTAGTGCATCTTTCATTTCTTTTGTGGCTTCTTGAGAGATGAAACTGTTTAACCTTATGTAGGCTAAATCATTTTTAATAACTTTTGCATGACCTTTTGAAATTGCTTTGATAGGAATCTCAGCTCTTGTAATAGTTCTTTTAAATGAATCTTTTCCTCTTCCAATCGTGAGGGTTACCTGTGTACCAACAGGACCTTTAATTTGTGAAGCCGCTTCTTCTACTGAAATACCTTTAGTGGAGCTACCATTAATTTCAGTAATTTCATCACTAGGCATTAAGCCAGCTTTATAAGCTGGAGTCCCTTCAATAGGAGCAATTACAATTAGTCTTTGGCTTTTATCTAAACCAATCTGTACACCAATTCCAGTGAGCTTTGCATTTATAGCTTGTTTTTCATCATCAAAATCTTTTTTACTTAAAAACCTAGTATATCTATCTCCTAAACTAGCAAGCATTGTTTCAATTGCTTTATGTGCATCATCAAGAGTTATTAATTTACCTTTATATCTTTCTTTCCAGATATTCCAATCCTGACCATTGAATGTTTGGTCAACATAGTCTTTTTTAATTAATTCCCATACTCTTTTATATAAATCATCAGGTGTTATGTCTGAAGGTGTGTCAACAACGGCTTGATTTAAATCAATACCAGCCTTTGCATTTTCCTTTTTAAAGTTACAAGAGAAAATTATGCAGAAAATTAAAAGAAAAAGTAAATTTGCTTTTATTAATGTTTTAGTGTCTAGTTTGATCTTCATTTCTAAATTATATTTTTCCCTAAAACCATAAGAATCAATAAATTGTATATAAATAGTATCAAATTTTCAGATTTTTCACTAATTCAATCATCTATTAAAATTAGCTTAAATTATTTAGGTTATAAGTAGGTAAACATAATATATTGCTAAAAAGTCAGCCTAAAACCTAAAATTATTTGACCATATTAGCTAACTGTCCGCAGGCCGCATTTATATCTATTCCTCTTTCATGTCTAATAGTTACTTTTTTATGGCTTGTTTTTTCAAGCACATCTCTAAATTTAAAAATCTTTGGCATTGGAGTTCGCTTTAATCTTTTGTCTACATCTGTAGGATTATATGGTATTAAATTTATATGGCAATGAAGTCCTTTTAAAAGATCAGATAAAGCTTTTGCTTTTTCAATTTGATCATTTATACCATCAAGCATTACATATTCTATAGTTATTCTTCTTTTTGTTTTCTTATAATAATCGTGCAAGCTTTTCATCAACTCATCCATTTTATGTTTTTTTGAAACTGGTACTAAGAATTCTCTAGTTTCTTGATCTGGTGCGTGAAGTGAAACAGCTAGAGTTACCTGTAATTTTTCATCCGCCAACTTTTTTATCTGGGGAACAATTCCGCTTGTAGAGATTGTAATTCTTCTTGCACCAATGCTTACTGAGTCTTTAATAAGATGCAGAGATTTAATGACTTCATCATAGTTTAAGAGTGGCTCACCCTGCCCCATAAAAACAATGTTATTTAATCTTTCTTTTGTGTCTCTTTGAATGTTTAAAATTTGTTCAATGATTTGTGAAGCCGTAAGATTTTTTTTAAAACCAATCGCTCCAGTAGCACAAAACGGACATCCTACTGCACAACCAACCTGAGAACTAATACAAGCACTAAAGCTTTCATGTTCTTCAAAATACATTCTTACAGACTCAATGAGTTCACCTTTATCTGTTTTCCAAAGGTACTTTATGGTTTTATCTTTGCTTACCTGTTTATCTTTAATATCAAGTGAACTAAGCCTATAGTTTTCTTCTAAATAATCTCTTTCTGTTTTACTTAAATCTGACATTTCATGAAATGAATTTGCCCATTTTTTATAAATCCATGAGTGTAAAACTTTTCCTTTAAAAGAAGGCCAGCTTAAATCAGAAACTAATTTTATTAGTTGATATTCTGATAAGCCTGATAGAGATGGTTTTATTAATGATTTATCCATGTTTATATAGTATATGTTATTAGGAATTTTCCTTTTGTTATTTTTCATATTTTTAAGGATGAAAAGTGATAAAACTGTATTGTGGCTAGCAATATAAAAAAAATATTAACTCTAACATTTAGTGTTTGGGCTTTAACATTTAATTTAAGTTCATTTGCAGTAGACTTTATCGTTCCTAATTCTGGTGGAGAACCAGTAATAATAGATGTATCTAATTTAGATACTACTTCTACGATAGATGTTACAGTTGCTGGTTTTGGAGGTCAGCCAAGACCATATAGAGATTCCAGTACAAAAAATCTAGTATTCTTTCCTTTACCTGCTAACTCTTCAAGTGAGCAAACTATAGAAGTCAGGTCTGGTAATTCAAAAGTTACAAAAACAATTAGTTTTAGATCAGCACCACAAGGGAATTTGAAAAGTTATCTTTTGCCATCTATAAATACAGCTAGAGGTGGTAATACAGCTACAAAAATATCTGATGGAAGAGTTGTTTTAATAGGTGGTGGTAAAGGAATTGTTGATTCACCAATAAACTCTGTAGAGATTTTTGACCCAGAAACAGGACGAACTGAAAGTTTGAAAAACATAAGTGGATTAATTACAGCAAAACTTAAAATGCCAAGGAGTGCACATACTGCTACTTATCTTGGAATAAGTGAATCGCCTTTAGGAATGATTTCAGGACCTGTAGAGCAAATATTGTTAGCTGGTGGTTTTTCTAGCAATAACTCAATCGAAGATTCTCTTGAAATCTTAGAAATTAAAGTAGGTACAAATCAAGGTATAAGTACAGTCCTTACAGGGAAAAAGACTAAGCTTAAGAAACCAAGAATCTTTCATACAGCGAATTTGCTCCCGGATGGAAGAGTAATATTTATAGGTGGACAAGGTCCAGTTACAAAAGGGAATTTTGGAGCTTTAAATAGCATTGAAATATTTGATCCGGCTATAAGAAAAATGGTAACGTCAAACATTTCATTAAATACACCACGTATTCTTCATACGGCTACAGCGCTTCAGGATGGAAACATTCTTATAGCTGGTGGTTTTACAAATGATACAAGTGCTAGTTTTGGTTTTGGAAAAGCAGTAGAAACATGTGAGTTAATTGATACAGGGAATCTAAACATTAAAAAAGTAGGCTCATTTATAAATAATATAGGGGTTGGTGGACATAGTGCTTCTCTCTTATCAAACGGGCTTGTTTTTATAAGTGGTGGAAGTACAGATTTTTTTAATGCTGTTAGTGGTGACGAGCCTAAAGGTGTAACTAAAGAAATATTACAGATCTATAATCCCTCATCTGAAACATTCTCAGCTGTTGTTAATAAAGCTGGTGAAACTCTTTCACTCCAAAAATCAAGATTTTTACATAGTAGTATTTTGCTTCCAAATGGAAATATCGCTATTATTGGTGGACTTAATATAAAACAAATCAATGCTAAGCAGTTATCTTCGATACCTGTTTCATTAATAGAAGTTTTTAGTCCTGATCTTCTTTCATTTTCAAATACAACCTTAAAAACTGAACAAAAAACTTCTCTGGATACTTTTAATGGTCGTGTTTTCCCTACTGCTATTTTAGTTACTCCAAAATTAAAAACAAAAGGATTCTTTACTTCAAGTGATACAGCCAGCTATATTAATTCAGGAATATTTTTAACAGGTGGTTTTACTGACGGACTTGGTAAGCTTCCTTCAAAATTATCAGAGTTTATTCATATTGTTTCTACTTCGGGGATTGAAGGTAGAGAAATTACATTAAATCCACCAGCTTTATTAATGGGTGGATATATTTCCGAACAAAATCTAGATTTAGATATATTTTCAAAAGTACCATCTTTATTAGTTTCACCTCAAACTGTTAATTTGTCTAATTCGAATAGTTTTTCCCAAAATGTAAAAATTACCACCTCAAACAATCAAAATGCATTTCTTACTGCAGTAAGTCCAAACTCTATAGTTATTACTCCTACTACATTTCAAGCTGGTGAAACTATTAGCATTACAAGGAAAGATAGCTCTGTATCTGGAGAATTTGATGTTGAGATCTCTTCAGCACAGGATAATGTTTCGCTTATTCCACTGAAGTTAAAAGTTAATGTTTCAGACACATCGAAATTCTTCCTTTCTTCATCACCAGCGGGTGGAATCTCTGTCAGCAATGAACAAGGTACAAGTTCAGAAACGGTTACTCTTAAAGTCTTATCTGGTGATGGTGCTACTGAAATCTCATCTATACCATCTTCTACTGAAGTAACAGCTATAATTTCTGATCCTACAGTTGCAAATCTTGGTGGGACTGGAATCTCTTCAGTAGTAGGTAATTTAACTACACAATTTATGATTATAGGTGTTAAGCCTGGAAGAACTTCTGTAAATTTTTTAATTAACTCTTCAGATGTCTTGAGTTTAAGTCTTCCTGTGGAAGTAAGTGGTACACCTTCTTTTACTTCTTCCCCAATTGATCCTTCTGTTTTAACTTCCTTAGTAAGTGATGGAATCTCCCCATCCTCGGTTTCTAGATTTAGCTCCACATCAGTCATATTGCAGGATGTAAGGCTAAGTAATGATTCAGCTATTTTCCCTTATTATATCCCTGTAAATTTAACTAGTTCTGTTGACAGCTCAAATATTACTGGGACATTTACCTTAAGCCCTGCATATGGAGTTGATTTATTTACATCTGTACCAAGAACTTTTACTAATCCTTTAAAGACTAATTTTAAGACTAATATTACTGAAGAACCATCAGCAGTTGCTGGAATTATTCCGACTAATAGTTCTTTGCCAACAGCATTTTTATCTTTTAGTGACAGTCTGAAATCTGCTGTTTTTGAAAGTGATACCTCAATTCCAATAAATCAGCCTTTATCTAAGCTAAATAATATATCTGGGGCTAAAGATCTTAAGTCTTTTGAATTTGAATCTGGCGGTAATGTAAAGGTTGTAGTGTTGAAAGAGAACATGATCTCTTTAATCGATACAGATACAAAAAATAATGAAGTCTCTGCTAGCCTTTCTGACAATGGATTTGAATTAGAACTCACTAAAATAAGCAATCAAGATGCTGCGGTAGTATCTGTAGGTAACAGAGGAATTGACTTGGTTTATCCTATTACAGAATCTAATTCAAGGTTAATTAATTTTAAACTTCCTGGAAATACTGAGCATATAACTATAGCGGAGAAGCTTTCAAATATTAATGGACCATTTGCAATTGCATATGATGGTTCTTCCACGATATCAATTATTAATCTTTTAAGTGTTGATGAAAGTATCCAGACGATAGAAGTTGGAGATAAGATTTTAAAAATTGATTATGCTGGAAGATTTAATGTAAATGGACAGCTTTCTGATGTATTATTTGCACAAGGGGAGAGAGAATTGTTTTTATATGATTTAAACAATAAAACAAGCATTCCAGTTACAGATAGCTTAAAAATTAAAACAAAGATTGAAGACAGTTTGGTGGTTGATGGTATTGCATATCTTGCACTAGGAACAGGCGGAATTAAGGCAGTTAGTATTGGTGCTTTATTAGGTAGTGATTCTATCACTCCTGAAATAACTACATTTAAAGAAAACAAACTAATTGTTGTTAATTCAAATGGAAGTGAAGAAATTAAAACTAAGCCTATTAATGCAAAAAAACTAGCTGTAGCAAAACCATTTTTGTTGTCTAGTGGTTCTGGAAATCCTTTAACAGTAATTAGAATAGTTCCTTAAACTAAAATAGCAGAATCTTTTTCTTGAGCCGCATTTTCAAGTAATGCTTTTATATATCTAGCTTTTTTATTGTATTCCTTGAATGATAAAACAGGTTTGCTGTTGGCTTTTGGTACATCAATTTTTAATTCAATCCAGGATTTACATCCAGAGTATTCAGGCTGATTTGTAATTAGGATAGGATCTGAAAGACTGTAGACTCTAAGCAATAGTACTTTTCCAAAATGTTCTGGATATAAACTCCATGAAGATTTTAGGTGCTCATCATTATTTATTAATTCACTTGAAACTGATAAAAGCTCATTTAAGGTCTTTATTTCAATAGTTTCTATTATTTCAACCCAGGACTTAATCTTTATTTGATTGTCTTTGTTTGGTTTTGAGTTTTGGTCAAACAACACCCAAAAGTCTTTTTTTACTTTATCTATATTTTGATGTGAAAATGTTGGGAAAAGTACAATTTGATTTTGTTCTATATTAAAGCTTTCAAAAGGAATATTAATGCTTGGGCTATCTTCAATCCCGCCTTTTCTCCAAACAGCGATAATTTGACCTTTTCCTAGAGCTTCTATAGTCGTTGACCATTCTTTTAGTGCGTATTTCATAATATATCCTCAAATAAAAGCTATTAAATTCAATTTTTATAATAGTTAAAATTAGTAATTTTTAACCTTCAACAATATTACTATAGTCTAGATTTTCCTACATTAAATCTGTTTAATATTTCAAAATTAGCTTAAATTCTGAATTAAAGCCTTTGATCTGGCTAATTGAGTTACAGCTTTAACCAATTTAGTGATTCCAACTTCTACTTCTTTAGGGCTCTTTCCAAGCATATATGCTGGAGTCGACACTATAAAATTTTTATTATCAATGACTATTTCATCTACATTTTTATTTAGATGTTTAGCACCCATGTCTTCAAGCTTTCTTGCTGTAGCTGTATCATTTCCTATTGTTACTTCTACATCATATTTACCAAATACTTTAGCAATAATGTTTGGAGCTATGCAAATAGCACCAATAGGTTTTTTTTGCTTATGAAACTCTATTAAAATATTTTCTACTTCTGGTAAAACAGTAGCAAAACTCCCATCTTTAGCAAAGGTACTTAAATTGCACGCTGAACCAAACCCTCCCGGTAAGATTACAGCGTCAAAATTTGTAGGGTTTAAATCTTTGACATCACTTATCTTTCCTCTTGCTATTCTGGCAGACTCAACAAGCATATTCCTTTTTTCATTTTCTTGCATATTTGTTAGATGATTAATTGTTTTTGGTTGTTCTTTATTTGGGGCAAAACATTCATATTCAAAATTCTCTTTATCAATGGCCAACATAGCTAGAACAGATTCATGAATTTCAGAACCATCTAATACTCCGCACCCACTTAGTAAAATAGCAATCTTGCCCATATAAGACTCCTTATATAGTAATTTTAGCATCAGGAATTAGGGATATCTTATATTCTATAATCTGTTCTTTACTTTGAGCAAGGCTATTACTAAATTTTCTCAAGTTTTTGTTCTAGGTGACTATAATTGTACATAGAGGAATTGTTTCTTGGAGATCCTATATTGAATATTGATTTAGATAAAAAATGTTTTTCTTTTACATGGAGAGATGCAAAGATACTTCTCTTCTTATATAACACAACGTGTTTCTTCTTGTACTGGGTTTTACTTAGAGATGATTTTAGTATCTCAATGTCAACAGCTATGATAGTCTCTCTTTTTAGTCTTATGATTATTACTGTGCATGATATTTTTGAAGATAAAAATATTCAAAGAGTTAGAGAAAGGGAGACAGAAATACTAGTCAGAAAAAAACTAAAAGATGAGTATCAAAGAGTCTACCGAAACAATAAAAGAGAAGAACTCCTCAAAATCTCAAAAAATGAAGATAAAAATAATCATATTTCAGATGTGGGTAACCCCTGTGAGAATTTTAGTTTTAATTCAATTGAAACAAAAAGAGTACATTTCAGCTATTTAGAGCACGATTAAAATTATGGTTTGTATAAGAAATATGTAGTTCAACCCTAAGGGGTTCAGCTTCGTTTAGATAGCCGATTTGGGAAAGCTCGTAAAAAGAGCATATTACTTTTGAAAGATTTTTTAGTTTAATTTTATCAAACAGGAAAAAAAATTATTATGAACACAAATAAAGACAATGCAACAGCTGAAATAAAAGAATTAAAGAAGAATAAAGTAAATGTCTGCAAGCTATCCAAAAAAAGATTTGAAAGACAAAGTGTAGATGTCAGCGTGACTCAAAATAGAGATGAGTTTATTAGAAAGTATGTTTATCTCGTTAACTGGGTTGTAAGCAGGCTCCCTATAAATAGCTTAAAGGGTTATGATAGAGATGATTTAATTGGTTATGGAACAATTGGTTTAATTGAAGCTGTTGATAGGTTTGATCCTACCAGAAACACTAGTTTTGAGTCATATGCAATAACAAGAATAAGAGGTTCTATATATGATGAGTTAAGAGCTTCAGATTTTCTTTCAAGAGGATCAAGAAAAAAAGTAAAGAATCTCTCTAAAATTGTTTCTGAGTTAGAGAATAAATTAGGAAGATATCCTACTGATAAAGAAATAGCAAAAGAACTATCAATTACTGATGAAGAGCTCAGGCAAATTCAGCAAGAAGCACAGATCGGATTATTTTCTTTAGATGAAACGAGAGATAGTTCTGAAGATGGGTATTCTGTGATTGATACTATTTCTAATAATGAAACTTCAGCATTAGAAGAGTTAGAAGAGTCAGAGCTTAAATCGTTGCTTTTAAAGGCAATAGATGGTCTTCCGGAGAGAGAAAAAACTGTTTTAGGATTGTATCATTATAAGAGACTCACTTTTAAAGAAATTGCTCAGATAATGGAATTTTCCGAGTCTCGTGCTAGTCAGGTTCATGCAAGAGCTATTTCTTTATTGAAATCTAAATTAGTTGATTAATTTACATGTATTTCAAACTTAAATTTTATTCAATGTAACTCTCGGTTACAGTTTTTTTAATTAGTTCTTATTAAAATGTATTCGGGGAATATATTTTGGAAACTAAAGATCTATCTTCAGAAGATTTGATTTTGCTTTTTGCAAGCGATATTGAGATTCAAAATCAAAAAATATTTATAAAAAAACAAATTGTTTCTGATAGCGATTTAATCCAAGCATATATAAAAAATACTTTTAAAGGGAGCTTTGAAGAAAAAGAGAAATTTGAGTTTATAAAACAAAGAATTGAAAAGCTAAATATTGATCAAATCTCTTATAATTTAAACAAACATAAAACAAAATTCATTTCAATTTTAAACAAGCATTACCCAGCCAAATTGAAAGAAATAAATGATTCTCCACTAGGATTGTTTTATCGGGGGAATCTGGATCTTTTAAATGAGACTTCTATAGCTATCGTAGGGACAAGAAATCCTACTAAATATGGGGTAAATATAACTTCTAAAATAGCTAAACTTTTTCTGGAGAAGGATATTGTTGTTATAAGTGGTTTGGCAAGTGGGATAGATTCTTATGCACATAAAGCTGTAAGTGAATATGGGAAAACTATAGCAGTACTTGGTACAGGCATGGATAAAATATTTCCTTCTGAAAATAGAAATCTTTTTGAGGAAATAATAGAAAATAATGGACTTATAATTACAGAGTATCCTCCTGGAACAGAAGGAATGCCGTGGAATTTTCCTCAGAGAAATAGAATTATAAGTGCTCTTTCTTCGGCTGTAATAGTAGTAGAAGGAGGCTTACAGAGCGGCTCTTTAATAACTGCTCGGTTTGCTATAAAGCAGGATAAACCTCTTTTTGCAGTACCAGGACCTATAGATTCGCCAGAATCAAATGGTCCAAATATGCTTATTAAATCTGGAGTAGCAGAGCTCTTAACTTCAGTAGATGATGTTTTAGAGAAAGTGAAAATTTTAAGTGCATCTGGAAAACAGATCAAATTTGATTTTAAACAAGAGAAAAAATCTCTTGAAGGGTTAACTGAGAACCAGAAAAGAATATATGAATGTATAGGTGAAAGTAAAATAAACTTTGATTTAATGTTGTCAAAAATAAAATGTTCTTCTAGTGAATTGATCTCTGAGATTTCAATCTTAGAATTAAAAGGCTATATTGAAAAGACTGATGATGGGAATTACAAAATAATTTAATTTACTGTTTCTACATGTGCTGAGTGTGAGGGTTTTAATGTGGAGTCAGATAAGGAATTTTCTTTCAATTTTAACCACAAACCATACTCTAAGCTGTCTATTATGGCAATCCAGGTCGCTTCAATAATGTTTCCACTAACACCTACTGTATCCCATGTAACTTTACCGTCAGTACTTTCTACATGGACCCTGGTTTTTGCTGCTGATCCGTCATGGCTGTCTACGATTCTTACTTTAAAATCTACAAGTTTAAATTCTTTTAAAACAGGATAATAATAATTTAATGCTTTTCTAAGTGCATTATCCAGAGCATTCCCTGGACCTACACCGAGGCTTGCAGTATGAATAACTTCACCCTTTACTTTAATTCTTACAGTTCCTTCAGCAAGCTGTTTTGAGCTAGCAGTTACTCTGTAGTCTATAAGTTCAAAGAACTTTGGCTTTTGTTTTAATAGATCAAGAAGTAAAAGTGTAAAACTGGCTCCAGCTCCTTCAAACTGGTAGCCTTTATGCTCAAGCTCTTTAATCTTTTTCAGTAGATCTTTTGCAGTTTCTTTTGGATTCTCTCCAAGATTAATTCCATATTTTTCTGCAAGTGACAAAATATTTGATATACCGGACTGTTCACTTACAACAATTCTGTTTGAATTTCCAATGCTTTCAGGATTAATATGCTCATATGTTTTACTATCTTTTTGGACTGCGCTTGCATGTAATCCTCCCTTATGAGCAAAAGCAGAAGCACCTACAAATGGCTGATGATCATTAGGGTTTATATTTAAAATATCTGAAATCTGTCTGGAAATTAAAGTAAGCGATTTAATATTTTCATCAGGCAAAACTTTTTTATTATATTTAAGTTCAAGATTTGGGATTATTGAAACTAGATTTGCATTTCCACAACGCTCACCTATTCCATTAATGGTTCCTTGTATTTGTCTTGCGCCTGATTCAAACGCTGTTAAAGAATTTGCTACTGCTAAATCACAGTCATTATGGCAGTGTACACCAATAACAGTTTTTTCTCCTACAGCTTCTTTTGCTTTTAATACAGCTTTTTTAATATCTTCAGGAAGTGTCCCACCATTTGTATCACAAAGTATCACTGTATCTGCGCCCGCATAGCTAGCTGTTTGAATAACTTTCAGTGCGTAATCTGGATTTGACTTAAAGCTATCAAAAAAATGTTCTGAATCAAAGAAAACTTTTTTGTTTTGTGATTTTAAAAACTCAACACTGTCTTTAATCATGTTTAGGTTTTCTTCTTTGCTGACGCCTAAAGCTATTTCTACATGCATATCCCATGTTTTTCCTACAATGGTAATGTATTCCGTGTTCGCTTGTAGAAGAGCATTTAAGATAACATCGGATTGTGGTTTAGAGTTTGCACGTCTTGTACTTCCGAAAGCAACAAGCTTTGCATTTTTTAAATTTAACTCATTAATTCTTTTAAAAAACTCAACGTCTTTTGGGTTTGCGCCTGGCCAACCACCCTCTATAAAGTCCACACCCAGCTCATCAAGCAATTTTGTAATTTTTATTTTGTCGTCTACTGAAAGGGAAATACCTTCCATCTGAGCGCCATCTCTTAGCGTTGTATCGTATATTTGTATTTCTTTTGACATAGCTTACGAGTAAATATCATAACTCGTTAAGACCACTTTGAGAACTAATTTATTTTCTTTTAATCATTGGTAAAATAAATATGACTTTTATTTAAAAGTTACTGAACAATTGAAACCCTTATCAAAGAATCGAAAGAAGCTTAAGTTTATCTTGAGCTTTAGCGGAAAGTCCGAGTGGCGGAATGGCAGACGCGCACGTTTAAGGGGCGTGTGAGCAATCGTAAGGGTTCAAGTCCCTTCTCGGACATTTCATTTCCTTTATTGCTCCAGACAAGCTGGAGCTTCTAACTTAAAACCTATTGTTAGATCGTATTTGCCGAATAAATCGGACAAATACTTTAACTACAAGGGATTCGTAACTAAGACAATTCAATTATAGTCCTAAACAAGCTGGAGCTTCTAACTTAAAACCTATTGTTAGATCGTATTTGCCGAATAAATCGGACAAATACTTTAACTACAAGGGATTCGTAACTAAGACAATTCAAATCTTTATAGTCCCAAACAAGTTGGACTTCTAAATTAAAATTTATAGTTAGATTGTAATTTTTGTCGGAAATTTAGATAAATATTTTAACCACAAGAGATTCATAAGTAATAAAATTTTCATAGTACACTTAAGTAATTATGGATTTTGAATACGTTTTTAACTTTTTAATAGATAAATTTCAAAAAGAGAAAATTGACTTTGCTATTATTGGTGGGTTTGCTCTGCAGGCTCATGGAATAACAAGAACTACACAGGATATTGATTTTCTTATTCTTGTTCATGATAGAGAAAAAGTAAAAGAGCTTATGGAAAATGGCGGATTTAAACTTTTATATGAAAGCAATGATGTCTTAAATTATATTGGTAAAGATTTAAAATTAGGAAGAGTAGACTTTCTACTGGCACAGAGAAAATATACTATTGGTATGTTAAGCAGAGCAGTAGAAAAAGAAATCTTAACTGGTAAATTTAATGTAAAATTCATTAAAATTGAGGATCAAATAGGACTTAAAGTGCAGTCTAGCAGTAATGATCCCAGTCGTTATTACCAGGATATGGCTGATATTGAAATGTTAATAAAAAATAATATTTCCAGGCTTGATTTAAGTATTATAAGAGAATATTTTAAGATATTTGACAAAGAGTATGAATTAGATAAAATTGTTGGGAAAATAAATGCTAAGTGAAAATGAAAAAAGTGAAATGATCCAGGATTCTAAAAGTATTTTTAGAAGAGAAGCTTTTAAGGTTTCCAGAGAAAAAACATTGAAGGAAAATCTTTCTTTTGATGAATACTTGAAATTTTTACATGATGTTCAAAATACAATTTCGCCTTTTGATATCTCTATTAAAAAAACAATAACTGATAAAAATAAGCTTTAATTCTTTTTCTTTTTGAAAAATAAGAACTTTCTTTTCTTCTTTTCTTTTGCTGGATAAGCATTTTGTATGGATGGTGTGCTTGAAGGAGCTGTAATGTCTGGTGAAACTCCACTGCTTGATGGTGCTAATAATGATTCTGATGACGGGCTTGGCAAAGCGTTTATCTTAGCTTCTTCTGTTTTTTTCTTTTCAGCAAAGTAGTGTTCATAAACTTTTTTTGCTATAGGTGCGGCTACTGACCCACCATGTCCAGCCTTTTCTGCAAAAACTACTATTACAATTTCTGGCTTATCTGCTGGTGCATAAGATGCAAACCATCCGTGAGTTTTATGTGAACCCGGGACTTCTGCTGAACCTGTTTTACCAGCTACTTTTGCTAGTTCAATCATGCTGGCTCCACCAGTTCCACTTTCAACACATCTTTCAAGCCCATCTTTTACTACTTTCATTAAAGCAGGATCAAGTTTGTATTTGTCAGGAGCTTCTTCAGGTTTTACATAATCATTTATTTTCTTTACTAAGTGTAGTTTAGGTACAGTTTCTCCAGTGGCTATTCCGCTATATATTCTGGCTACCTGTAATGGTGTTAGAAGTAGAAAGCTTTGCCCAATAGCGTAGTGAAGAGTATTTCCAGGATACCAATCTTCCTTTAAATTCTTCTTTTTCCATTTAGAGTCAGGAACTATACCCTTTTCTTCTCCTAATAGTTCTATTCCTGTTCTTTTACCACCACCAAGTTTTTTCCCCCACCATCTTATTTGTTCAGGCTTTAATCTTTTTCCGATTTGATAAAAAGCTGTATCTCTGGACCAGGCAAGAGCTTCTACAAGATTTAAATTATCTTCTTTCCCTGTCCAGTCACCGAATCTTGTACTTCCCAGATAAACAGCTCCACTGACATGAAAAATTTCATTTGGTCTAACGGCCATAGATGCTAAACCTGCTATCAAAGTCACTGGTTTCCAGATACTTCCTGGAACATATCCTAATAGAGCTCGGTTTAAAAATGCTTTTTTTGTTATTAGATCTTTCCATAGAGTTGAAGGAAGTGGTTTTGTGAAAATGTTTGGATCATAGTTCGGATAGCTGGCTAAAGCAAGCACTTCACCATTGTTTGGATTTACTGCTACACATGCGGCATAAATTCCAGCACTTTTAATGGCATCCTCTACAGATTTTTGGAGATCAAGATCTAAAGTTAATTCGATATTTTTCCCAGGAATAGGATTAATTTCAATAATTCCTCTGTCAAGATCAGGATAAATCGGTTTTCCAAATCTATCAACTTCAACAATGGTTTTTCCATCTCTTCCTCTAAGCACATCATCATAAAGCTTTTCAATTCCGAATTTCCCTACAATATCCCCAAGTTTTCTATCCGGTCTGTTATTAAGCTCTGCTTCATCGATTTGTGCAGTATAACCAAGAACGTGTGAAGCTAAAGAATTGTTTGGATAAAATCTGATTGGTTCTTTTTGAATACTAACACCAGGTAATAAATGCTGTTTCTCTACAATTTGAGTAGCTTCCTCAATAGAAATATTACTCAAAAGCCTTATTGGAAGTGGGGCAGAAATAGGAAGACTATAAATTCTTTCTTTTACTTTTCTTGAATTTGCTTTTAGGATTTTAGACAAAACTTTATAAACTTTTATTTTATCTTTTTTATCTTTAAGCTTATTTGGATAGGCAATTACAGATATAGACTGTGTACTTGTGGCAAGGATTTTTCCATTCCTGTCATAAATTACTCCTCTTGGAGCTACTAATATAGAGATTCGCGAAGTTGAATATTGAGCTCTTTCCGAGAAAGTCTTATATTTAAAAATTTGTAAATAAAAAAGCCTTGAAATAAGAACTATGCATATTAATAAAATTATTCCATACAAGATACTTACTTTAAAATCTTTATTTTTTGAGTCTTCTATTTCTTTTGAAAGCATTTTTGAATTATATTAGAACATAGCCTTTAATCATTAGGTGAAATTTCAAAAAAGATATTAAAAAGCAATATATTGAACTTGTTAATACCGTAATATCTCTATGACTTTCCAGTCAGTTTAGTATTTATGGAATAATAAGTGTGTATTTGGGTAGATTTACAATGAAGTAATTTCTATCCAAGTACGTCTAAATTTATAGATCTATGATGATCTGTATTTTTTGTCCAGTTAATCTGATCCTGGGAAAAGGAGCGAATGAATTAACAAAGGAGTTAATTATGGCAATTATGGACCTACCAATACCAAAAGTTGAAGGAAAGATTTGTTTTGATGCGCAAAGCTGTTTTTTGGAAGCTGTTGCTCAAAAAGTAAGTGTTATTGATGAAAATGTTTTAAAAGTTTTAAATAGTTTTAAAAGAGAGATTTCTTTAGAAATTCCACTGAGGAAAGATAGTGGAGAAATAATTACAGTAAAAGCATATAGAGTTCAGCATAACAATGCTAGAGGACCTTATAAAGGTGGTGTAAGAATTCATGCTAGTTCAGATTTAGATGAAGTAAGAATGCTTTCTAATCTAATGACCTGGAAATCTGCAGTAGTAAATATTCCATTTGGTGGAGCAAAAGGTGCTATTGCTATTGATCCATATACGATAAATAAAAATGAGCTTGAAAGATTAGTCAGAGCTTATGTCTATAATCTTGGATCGAATATTGGTCCTCATACTGATATTCCTGCTCCAGACATAAACTCAAATGCTCAAATCATGGCATGGTTTTATGATGAATATGCAAAATCTCATACTGATAATGCTCTAGGTGTTGTTACTGGAAAACCTCTTTCAATCGGTGGTTCTGCTGGAAGAGAGGAAGCTACTGGGCGTGGAGTAATGTACATTTTACGAGAAGTAGCAAAAGATCTTAAATTAGATTTAAAAGAAACAAAGATTTTGATTGAGGGATTTGGAAATGTGGGTTCAAATGCCGCTAAGTTAATTTCAAAAGAACTTGGTGGAAAAATTGTAGGTATTTCTAATAGAGATGGAGGAATATATAATCCAAATGGGATTGATGTTTTTTCAGCTTACGAATATAACAAAAAGAATGGAACTTTAAAAGGTTTTCCAAATTGTGAATTTGTTTCTGCTAGAGAGTTTATTTTTCTTGAATGTGATATTTTAATTCCATGTGCTCTTGAAAATACGATTGATGATGAAGTGGCTAAAAAGACAAAAGCACAGATAATTATAGAAGGTGCTAATGGTCCGGTTACTCCTTCAGCAAATGAAATCCTAATTAGTAATAGAAGGGTTGTTGTCCCAGGTATTCTTGCAAATGCAGGTGGTGTAATAGTTTCATACTTTGAATGGGTTCAAAATCTACAGCAGTTCTACTGGACGGCTGAAGAAGTAAATTCTAAGCTAGAAAGGATCCTTCTTCCTGCATATGAAAATGTAAGAGATCTTTCTAGAGCTAAAAAAACCTCACTACGCCAAGCCGCTTACACTATTGCTCTTGAGAGAGTAGCTCAAGCATGTATAGTACGTGGAATAGGGTATTAAGAGTTTTTACTTAAATCTGTAATGTCTTTAAGAAGTTTTCTCTGCGCTTCTATCTGTTTTAAGAGTTCTTTTCTGTACTCAATGTCTGTTTTAAAGGAGCCTTTTAAGGTATCTAGCTTTTTTGCTTGAGAAAAATCTTCTTTATCTAAGGCTTTGCCTATTGACTTTTCAAGAGCTTCTATAAGTATCTCTGAATATTTCCTATGCTTTTCATTCCCCTCTTTTGATAATGGTTGATTTAAAGGATTGTCTTTCAGAAAGTCTTCTATATCTTTAGTTGTAACTGTTCCGTTCTTAGTTGCTAATTCAAGCTTGCTTGCTTTTAGCTCAGTAATTTTTTGTTTTATAGCTATTGCTTGAATAGGATCTTTTGCATTGCTAAAATTTGTTTCTTGCTCTTTTATTGCCTCATCAAGAGACTTGGTGGTTACGCTATCAGCTCCTTGACTTTTTTGAGCTGAAGCAGAAGACTCTGATCCGCTACTAGGTTTTGCTTCTGGTTTAGTAACTGTTTTTGGTGGCTGTGGACTTCCTGAACCCTCTATTCTTAAAATAAACATAGATCCCCCTGTAAATTTATTTATCCTATATATCTTTATGCTATAAAACAGTAGTTATTAAACGATTAAGTAGGGGTATCTGTATGAAAATAATCTTCTATATTTAGAATATTAGTAGTTTCAATGCTGAATCTTTTACTTAATCATCTCATCAATTAGTTTATTAATGATTCCTGGGTTTGCTTTTCCACCCATCTTTTTCATGATTTGACCTACAAAGAATCCTTTTACTTTATCTTTCCCGCTCTTTAATTCTTGGACCTGGGATGGGTTAGCATCTAATATTTCTTTTACAATTTTTTTAATTTCGCCTTCATCTGAAATCTGTGCTAAACCTTTTTCTTTTATTATTTCTTCAGCTTCCGTTCCTTTTTCTAATAGCTCATTGATAATCTCAGTTTTTGCAATATTGTCATTAATAACTCCTTTTTCGATGAGGATTATTAAATCTGCTAATTGTTTTGGTGTCATGCAACAGCCGATAATATCTGTCTTATGCTCTTTAAGATAAGCAGTTACTGGACCAATTAACCAATTCGATGCTTTTTTCGGATTTGCACCAAGTCTGACAACGGCTTCGTAATACTCAGCCATATTTCTATCTTCAGTTATAACTTTTGTGTCATCAGGATTTAAGCCATAATCTTTTGGATATCTGATTTTCTTTTGATGTGGAAGCTCAGGTATCGTTTCTTTAATTTCATCTATCCATTTGCTGGATATTTCTAATGGTACTAAGTCTGGTTCTGGAAAATATCTATAATCATGTGCTTCCTCTTTTGAACGCATAGATATAGTAGTTCCTGAGTTCTCTTCAAATAGTCTAGTTTCCTG
Source organism: uncultured Gammaproteobacteria bacterium (assembly GCA_964602915.1). Taxonomy (GTDB): domain Bacteria; phylum Cyanobacteriota; class Vampirovibrionia; order 2-02-FULL-35-15; family 2-02-FULL-35-15; genus CAZRTB01. Next base: position 210,664 of record CAZRTB010000002.1, read on the forward strand.
AACGATTTTTCCACCACTATTTAAGATTTCGGATTGTCTTTCGATTTCTGATTCTACAGCTCTGGTAAGAGATCTGAAGCTATTTACATTTTTAATTTCTGTTCTTGTACCGAAAGTACTGCTTCCAATAGGTCGCAAACTAATGTTCACATCACATCTCATGGATCCTTCTTCAAGGTTTCCATCACACACGTCTAGATATCTTAAAATACTTCTTAAAAGCTGTGCATATTCTCTAGCTTCTTCTCCAGATCTAAGATCAGGTTCACTTACTATTTCTATAAGTGGTGTACCTGTTCTGTTATAGTCAACTAAACTATATTCTGATCCATGAAGTCTTTCTGCACCAGCATGAACAAGCTTTCCAGCATCTTCTTCCATATGGATTCTTTGAATTCCAACTCTTTTTTCGCCGACCATTAGAAATCCATTTTTACAAATAGGCTGATCGTATTGAGAGATTTGATAATTTTTCGGTAAGTCAGGATAAAAATATTGTTTTCTATCAAACTTACAATGTTTTGTTATTTCACAGTTAATCGCTAACCCAGTTTTAATTGCATATGCAACTACTTGTTTATTTAAGACTGGTAATACTCCTGGCATTCCAAGACATATAGGACATACGTTAGTATTCGGATCTGAACCAAAATCAACGGGACAAGAACAAAAAATCTTAGTTTTTGTTTTTAACTGAGCATGGACTTCAAGTCCAATTACTACTTCATATTTTGTTTGAGTGCTTGCTATTGCCATATCAAATAATTTATACCATATAATTCCTGTAGGTACATACCGTGGTTTGTCTCTACGATATAATGAATTTCTTATGAAAAATCCTTTATTTATTCCATATATAACTGCTGGTTTCCCTGATAAAAAGTCATTTCTCCCGATTTTAAAAACCCTTTCTGAAAATGGTGCTGATTATATTGAGATAGGAGTTCCTCACTCTGACCCATTAGCTGATGGGCCCACTATTCAATATTCTTCTAAAAAAGCTTTAGAGAATGGGATTTCATTAAAATGGATAGTTACAGCATGTAGTAATATACCAAAAGGTACAAAACCACTAATTTTATTTTCATATTTAAATCCGATTTTAAGCTATGGCATTGAAAAACTTTTAAAAGATCTGCCAAAGCCTGCTTTTTATGGTTTGATAATTCCAGATTTGCCTCTTGAAGAAGCAGAGAAATATTTATCTTTATTTAAAAAATATAAGTTGAATCTAATACTTCTAGTGGCACCAAATACAGATAAAGAAAAAGTCAAAAAAATTGCTAAATCTGCCAGTGGTTTTATTTATTTGGTTTCTGTTACTGGAACTACTGGAGTAAGAAGAAATGTTTCAAAAGAATTAAAAAACAAAATCAAAGAAATTAAATCTTTTACAAAACTTCCTATAGCTGTTGGTTTTGGGATAAGTAATCCTTTGCAAGCAGAAGAAATCTTATCTTTTGGAGCTGATGGCGTAGTAGTAGGAAGCGCTATTATTAAAATTTTTCAAGAGTCAAAAAATGGAAAGTCTCTAAGTAGGTTGAAAAATTTCTCAGCAGGTTTTAAAAATTAGATAGAAACTTTGTTTAAAGCAATAAGTTGTACTTTATACTCACCACATAAATATAATCTTGAAAATCTTTCTAACTTATCTTTCTGAGCAGTGGTGTATAGAGAGATATTTGGTCCTTTTGTTTGAACCTGATTAGCGATATTTTTATTTTTTATCTCATTTACAATTGCATCAGCGGGATCAATTGCTAAAATATTCTTTTTCTTTTTTACAAGCTGATCAATGTGTGGGTAATGTGTACACCCGTAAATAAGAGCTTTTGATGTGCTTGAAATTTGACTTATGCATTCATCTAAGATAATATCTTTTTCTTCATTTGAACACTCTAGGTTTTCTATCATAGGAACAAGTTTAGGACATGATATCTCCTGAACTTTAATTTCTGGGTTTAATTTATTTATAGCTTTTCTGTAAGCATTATTTTCTATGGTGAATTTTGTAGCCCAAACACTTACTTCTTTATAGCTAGATTCTGCTATTTCTTTTGAGATTGGATCTATGATGCTTATGAGATTTTTAGAGTTAGCAATCTCTACATCTTGCATTAGAGCTGAGCTTGTATTACATGCAGTTATAATTGCTTTAGGATTAAATTTATTTAGCCATAAAATTATCTCATTAACGATATCTGTTAATTCTTCTCTTGACTTATCTCCAAATGGTACTCTTGCTAAGTCTGCCAAATAAATATAGCTCTCATTAGGGAAATTATTTACAAGCTTTTTTAAAACAGTTAATCCACCGATTCCAGAATCAAAAAGGCATATCGGACTATTTCTATCCATTAAACTCTACCTCTTCTTTTGTCTTTCTCAGGCTTTTTATCTTCCTTTTTCTCTTCTTTCTTTTGCTCTTTAACTCCTACCTTTTGAGATTTTATCTCTGGTTTTATGTCTACATCTAAGAATTTTAAAATAGCTTCTGTTAGAGCTTTAGCATATTGATCCTGAGTGCTTGAGCTTGTTAAAAGCTGTCTATCATCATGATTACTTAAAAACGCTAACTCTGCTAAAACTGCTGGAACTGAAGTATGTTTAATTACAAAAAATTGAGCTTTTCTAATAAAATGATCTGGGATTTGAATACTATTTAAAACACCTTTATGTACATGATATGCAAGCTTTTGACTCTGCTTATTCCAGTAATAAGTCTCAACTCCTCTTATTGCTCTGGAAGTTTTCATTGCATTAGCGTGAATGCTAATAAATACATGTGGTCTAATACTGTTAGTTATGTCAACTCTTTCTGCCAGTGATAGAAAACTATCTTCTTCTCTTGTAAGGAAAGCTTTAATGCCTTTTTCTTCAAGGCTCTTTTTTAGTTTTTGTGAAATTACTAACGTAATATCTTTTTCGTCGTATCCACCATACTGAGCGCCGGTATCATATCCACCATGACCAGGATCTATAACAACCTTAATTCCAGATTTTTTTACTGCCTCTTCTTTTTGTTTATTTGTTTTAATTTTAATTTTGACCTTGTTCCCAATTAGTGTAGAACTAACATCACACTGAAGTTCTGGTCTTGAAAGGTCGATTACTATTCTTGTAGCATCAATTCCGCTAGCCGCTCTACCTACTCTAAGTCCATAAATGAAAGGTGTGGAGTTAAATTTTGGTAGAGGCTTATCAGGAGGGGAAATGTTAATTAAGTCGATAGCAAATCTTTCAGGGTTTTTTAGATTATAGGTGTTGAACTTAACTGACTTAGTTGTAGAAACAGTGATCTCTGAAATATCGTTATCATGTTCAACACTTATTTCTCTTAATTTTCCAGGGAGGTCTTTCCCTTCATCAGTAGCAGTGTTAGGGTCTTCTGTCTTAGATTCTTCTTGCCCTGGAATTTCAATTCTTGCAATTCTTGTAGTAAGAGTTCTTTCATTGTTTGATAAAAAGGACTTTCTGTTTATAGAAGACTTCCCAAAAAATACGACCCTTACCTGTCCTTTCATAACTTGTGCAATAGAAATATTCTCATCAAATGAACTTCTAAAATCTTTTTCTAAAGACTCATTTTCTAAAGAACAGTTTGTTATATCGATTATTAATCTGTCTGGATCCATTAATCTTGATTCAGTATAAGAAATCATTCCTGTAGAGTTTATAACTAAGGAGTTGTTCTCAAAAGAAACACCAGTAATTATATTTTCAGCCTCTTGAGCAAAAGTATGAATAGCGTATGAAAAGAAAAATGCAGTAAAGCAAAAATATAAAACAAAAATATTTTTTAAATGTTTATTCATCCTCTTAATTATTTTAATGTTTGTTCTAAGTTTCTTCCTAAAAATTGTTTTATCAGCTCGTGAGGTGTTAGGGGATAATTATTTAAAAAATCAATTAAAGTATTATCCAGAAGTGCATTTCTGACTTGATTTACTAAATCTACTAAATAATGAATATTGTGTATACTCAGTAAAGTTGGACCTGATGGTTCGCTAGACTTGAATAAATGCCTGATATATGCTTTTGAATGATTCTGACAGGTATAACATTTACAATCTTTATCTAAGCTAGAGAAATCTTCAATAAACTGAGCATTCTTAATTATTTTTCTTCCTTGATTTGTATAGAATGTTCCATGTCTTGCAATCCTTGTTGGCATGACACAATCAAACATATCTGCACCACAAAGAATTCCAAAAATTATATCTTCAGGTGTTCCTACCCCCATTAAATATCTGGGTTTATTTAATGGAAGTTTGCTAAAGCTATATGCAGTAATTCTACATATATCCTCTTTTGCTTCTCCAACACTAACTCCACCAATTGCAATACCTGGAGAATCAAGACTACTAATAAAATCAATACTTCTTTGCCTCAATATTTCATTTGTACCACCTTGAACAATAAGGAAAAGAGATTGATCCTCTCTTTTATGTGCTTTTTGACATCTTACAGCCCATCTATGAGTTCTTTCCAGTGCAGATTCTAAAGTTTCGGGTGTACATGGAAAAGGAGCACAATCATCAAATGCCATTATGATATCTGCTCCTAATTTGTTCTGGATATTAATGGATTCTTCAGGTCCAATGAAATGTTCTTTTCCGCTCCAAGGATCCTTAAAAAACACTCCATCTTCTGTAATTTTACTTTTTCCAAATCTCCCATGACTGAAAACTTGAAATCCTCCGGAATCAGTTAAAATAGGTTTTTCCCATGAGGCCCATTTATGTAATCCACCTGCTTTTTGAATTAAGTCAGGACCAGGTTTTAAATAAAGATGATAAGCATTGGAAAGAATTATTTGTGCATTTGTTTTTCTTACCTGATCCATCGTAAGAGTTTTAACTGTAGAGTTAGTCCCTACTGGCATAAAAACCGGGGTCAATACAGTACCGTGTGGGAGTTCTAGTTTTCCTGCTCTGGCAGAAAATAAGTTTGATTGTTTTTCAACTGTAAATTTCATTTTTTATTATATTCAAATACCAATTTAAAACTATCATAAATCAAGTTAATCATAATATGGTTTTATAGTCAGTTTTACATGCTAATATTTAATTAGTTATGTCTAAGAAATTGATAAAAAATGGTAGATATATAAATCCAAGCACAAAAACTGATGAAATACTTGATGTGCTGATTGAAGATTCAAAAATTGTTGATATTAAAAAAGATATAAATTTAAATGGAGATATAGAAACTATTTCTGCTCAAAACTGTTGGGTAGTACCTGGTCTTATCGATATTCATTGCCATTTAAGAGATCCTGGATATCCTGAAAAAGAAACGATTGAAAGTGGTACAAAATCTGCCGCAGTAGGAGGTTTTACCAGTATTTGTCCTATGGCAAATACAAAGCCTACCATTGATACTGCGGCATTAGTAGAGTATGTAAATAAAACAAATCAAAAGGCTGGTTTAGTAAATATTTTTCAAATAGCATCTGTTTCTAAAGGATTAAAGCAGGAAGAATTAAGTCCTTTTGAAGAGTTAAAATCTGCTGGTGCAATTGGATTTTCTGATGATGGACGCCCGATTGAAAATCTAAAACTTTTAAAACATGCTTTAGAATATGCAAGAATGCTTGATGTAAATATTGTTAGCCATGCAGAAGATTCTATTTTGTGTTGTGGTGGAGCTGTTCATGAAGGGTATTGGTCTTATAAGCTGGGGATTCCAGGAATACCATCTAGCAGTGAAGCTGTCTGTGTTAGTAGAGAGATTGAATTGGTTAGACAGACAAAAGGGAAAATTCACTTTGCTCATATTAGTACAAAAGAAGCAGTGAAGTTAATCAGATCTGCTAAACAAGAAGGATTAAATGTTACAGCTGAAGTTACTCCACACCATCTAGTTCTAACTGATGAATGTCTTCAAGACTATAATCCAAATAAAAAAATGAACCCTCCTCTAAGATCTGAGGAAGACAGAAAAGCTCTTATTGAAGGTGTATTAGATGGAACGCTTGATACATTCGCTACAGATCATGCTCCGCATACCTTTGAAGAAAAACAAAGATCTATTGCTATGGCTCCATTTGGTATTATTGGTTTTGAAACAGCATTACCTTTGTATCTGGAAGTCTTCTATCACTCTGATAAGCTTACCCCATTACAATTTATTGAAAAGCTAACTATAAATCCTGCTAAAGTTTTAAACATTCCAAGAGGTTCTATCTCTATTGGTGATATTGCTGATGTGACTATTATTGACCCAGATAAAAAATGGAAATATGACAGTAGTAAATCATATTCAAAATCCAGGAACACTCCTTTTAACATGCGCGACTTAAAAGGTAAGGCTGTTTATACTATTGTTAGTGGCAAAGTAGTTAATAAGGACTAATGATCCACCTTTTTTTACTTTTACTTATACTGTTTAATCCTTGTGCATTTGCCCTTGATGAGGCTAAAGTGCCTGTACCATTAACTTCTGATTCCTTAAAGATTTTAAATGTTAGCTTATCTCAAGATAAAAATAGATCACGGTTAATAATTGAACTTAATAAACCTGTAGAAAAAGCTCCACCTTTCATGGCAGTTTTACAAACAGTTACTTTTGATCTGAATGCTGAATACTCTGCTGAAAAGCATGGCGGAGAAGATAAAATCCTTGAAATATTAAGCGAGAACCAGGAAGATTTTATTACAAACATTGCTCTGAGAAAAAATGACTCAAATATAAATTTTGAAATAAAAAGAAAATATTTTTCACCAGTTACATTTAAAAAGCAAAACGACCCTCCAGCTTTAATCGTAGAGCTTGAAAGAAATTATTTTTTGAAAGAATCTAGTATTATAAAACCAGGAGTTATAAAGCATACGATTAGGTCTGAGATTGAAAGAGGTCCAGTAGTCGCTAATGCTATAGAGCTGGATCTAGACAATAAAAATATTTCTTTTAAGGTGGCTCTTCCAGACAGAAAAAAAATCAAAGGAAAAGAAACTCTATCGAATTTGGTAAAATCAGAAATGGCATTTGCTGGTATAAATGCCAATTTCTTCGATGTAAAAGCTGGCAATCCTTTGGGTGCATTAATAACGGATGGCTCTTGGGTAACTGGTCCTATTTATAACAGACCTGCTATAGGTTTTAATGAAAAAAATAAACCTTTTGTTGATAAAGTAATGCTTGTTGGAAAAGTCAATGTTTATAGGGGCTTTAGAAAGAAACTCGTTTCAATGTTTGAAATCGATGGTTTGAATACTCCATTTGGCTTATATAACAGAGTTGGTTATTTTACTAAAGATTTTGATGAGATTTTTACTATCCCAAAACACAAAGAAGCTGTGCTCGTAGTAAAGGGGTGTATTAAAAAAATTAAAGGTGATTCTCTAGAAATACCAGAAGATGGGTATGCATTATTAGTAAGTGATATTTATCATTTTAATAAAATAAAGAGAAAGGATTGTTTAAGTATAAATTGGGTAAGTGATCCAGACTGGTCACATATAACTGAAGCAGTAAGTGGTGGTCCTTATTTAATAAAACATGGAGATGTGTTTATTGATTTGGAAGAAGAAAAATTTAAATTTACCCAAAAAGATACTTTTGCACCCAGAAGTGCTATTGGTATAGGCAAAAATGGAAAACTTTTTCTTGTGACTGTAGATGGAAGAAGAAATGGTTATTCTGTCGGGGTTACTTTTGAGGAATTGGCAAAAATCTTAAAAAACTTGGATATTAAAGAAGCTATAAATTTAGATGGTGGTGGTTCTTCTACTCTTGTTCTGGATAATGAAATTATAAATTCCTTAAGTGAACACCATGAAAGAAAAATTTCAAATGCACTTCTTGTATTCTATAAACAGGATAACTAGTCTGTTTAAGGTTGAACCATCATTTTTAAAGACTTGTTTTTAAAACACTTCTCAATTTCACTAGGCAAGCCCTCAAGTGTAACTATATCTGTAATTAGTTTTTTTAATTTAATCTTACCTGTTATAAGCATTTGATACGATTCTTTTAAAGTAACAGGTGATGGTGAATAACTACCCATTATGGTTAGTTCTTTGTAATAGATATCATTATTAAAAAAACCCTTCTCATTGTTTGCTATGCTTGAGAAAACTATAATTTTTCCTCCAGGTCTTAAGAATTCAATGGAGTCATTTATACCTTTATCACTTCCGCTTGCAAGAAATATTACATCAAAGCCTCTACTCTCAGTTTTTTCTTTGACCCATTCTTTTATATTCTTTGAGTTTGCAATTTGTCCTTCATAAATTGAATCTATGGTTTTAGCCAGACTTATTCTTTCTTCTAACATATCTAAGCCATAGGTTCTGGCACCTTTTTTAGTACATAATTTACCAATCATAATTCCAATAGAACCAAGCCCACTGATTAATACTAAATTGCTTGTTGTTATTTGAGCTCTTTCCACTGCTCTCATACAGCAGGCTAGTGGTTCAGTTAATGCGAGTTCATGATCAGAAACTGTACCTTTTGGAATTAAGAATGTTGTTTGTTCAAGGTGTTCTTTTGAAAGTTTTATATATTCTGCAAAACCTCCTGGTAAAATATTTGTATTTTTAAACTGATTGCACATTGAAAAATTCCCACATTTACAGAAGTGACAATTCATACATGGAACATGGTGAGCAACTACAACTTTTTGCCCTGTAGTCCAATTTTTTACATTCTTACCTATTTCAACAATCGTTCCAACAACTTCATGACCTAATACTGTACCTTCTGGTACAAGAGAGTTTTTAATTTTAACTAAATCTGAACCGCATACGCCGCAAACATCTACTTTTACTAAGGCTGAGTGTCTATCAATAGTCGGAGTTTCCAGCTTAGATAATTTTAAGGATTTATTTTTAGAGTATGTAAGTGCTTTCATATTTAAAAGTCTAGATTCTATTTATTTGACGGATATTTGACCAAACTTTTTCCCCATCAATATACACCTCTTTAAGATCTTTATTATTCTTAATTTCCCATATCAATAAATGGTATGGATCATGATATGTACAGGCAGATTTGTCTGAAATATCATAAATTAAAAAATCTGCAGAGAAGCCAGGCTTTAATGAGCCAATTTTGTTTCCCTTATTCAATATTTTCGCAGGATCAGAAGTAATAGCTCTGAATGCTCTTGAATCAGAAATTTTATAGTTGTTGTACAAATTTTGATGATTAATGGCAAATTTTATTTCTTCAAGTAAATCAAGATTTTCATTACTTGCAGTGCTATCTGTTCCAAGTCCCCATAATATTTCAAATTCATCCCACAAAAAAATATTTGCAAGCCCATTTGCAAGATAATAATTACTTCTTGGACAATGTATTAAACTAACATTTCCTTCTTTTAGTTTTATTAAATCTGATTTTAATGCCTGACATAAATGTGTTGCTAAAAGATTTTTTGTTAGAAGATTATTCTTACTTAAGAAGTCCGTTCCTGATTTGTATTGTTTCCAGTATTTAATTTTAGGCTCTAACTTATTAATTTTTTTCCAGAAATCAACTGCAGGTCCAGATTTTTCCTGCCACCAGTTTCTTTCATCAGGAGATTCTTCGAGATGAGTAAGAAGTGGTTTGTTATTGCTTTCTGCCCATTTAATAAGTCTTTCCCATAGTGGCTTTGAAACATCATAAGCGGCATGTGGAGAGAATGTTAATTCGGTTTTGGGATTTTTTATCTCAGATTCTAGAGTTGATAAGTAATTAAATGAATTAGAGAATATTGATTCTGCATCAATTTCTTCAGAGCCAAAAATCTCAATACCGATTAGGGATTTTAGTGGTGAATTACAAAGCTCTGTAATACTGAGTTTTGAAGGGGTATTTTCTACGATATAAGTAGTTCCTGTAGACAAGACCTCGTTAATTCCTTGTCTTAAGGATTTAACCAAATCTAATTCATTCTTTTCTTTAGATCTGTCAACGAGTTTTTCAAGCCAGGGAAATAATCCCTCTGAAGAATCAATTTTTTCAAATCCTGAGTATAAGAGATGAGCATGAAGATTAATGAGTCCTGGGCATACTAACGCTTTCCCTAAATCAATTATTTCAGTATCAATATTTTCATGTAAGCAAAAATCACTTTTTTTACCTACTTCTTTTACAGTGTTTCCTTCAATTAGAATTCCAGCATTTTCAATATAGTAAATGTCACTGACTATTAAGATTTCACAGATGTAGAGCTTATTCTTCACAAAATATATTGTAGTTATAAAAAGTAATTATGTTCCTAAAAAATATGATTATGCCGCCATTCCAAGCATAGATCGGAATCCTTTATATAGTTTAGCCGCACCTTTACCAGCATTTTGGAAATTAAGTAAGAATACTGGGCATGCTTCTCTGTCTGTGGCCTGCATGTAGTCGCCTTCTCTAATACCAGTTTCCTGAGCTTTGAAGTTCCTATACCAGAACTCTTCATCTCTCTTACCAAAATCCACTACATTTATAAATCCTCGTATGAACAGTGGTAATACTGAGTTGGAGAGGTGGAAAGTTCTTAGTTTTAATACTTCAAGCAATGCTTTTGGATTAGTTAGTAATCCAATAAAAGTTTTTGGCATTTCTACGTTATTTGTTATATGTGTTTTAGGCTTTGGATGTAATAAGGAGTTGATTTCATTGTCTAAAAGACCTTTAGCTATACTCATAATTTTTTCATAGTCAGCTTTACCTTTATCACTCTTCATATAAGTGATTTGTTCTGGAGTAAATTGAACAGAAGTTTTTAGGTATTGATCAAAGGTAGGTTCAAGCTCTTTTATAATTTCTTCTTTATGGTCTTGTAAGTATTTTCCAAACACTTCCTTCCAATTGTCTGGTTTTTTCCCTCCATTCTCTTCTACTAATTTGGCGGCATATTTTTCACGAATAGGTTCATAGCAAACCTCTTCAGCCATTACTCTAGCAAAGCCTCTGATATATTTAGATTCTTTAGTGTCAGGATCTATCTTAGAGGCAGATTCTCCATGTAGTTCTGCTTCAATTCCCTGAAGTTTAGTTTCAGCCCACTGAGAGATTTTGTTTATCCATGGACGATTAAAGACCTTTTCTCTAATATCCAATGGGTCTATATATCCATTATTTACACCTTCTTCATATTTAACTCCTCTAACCTTATTAATGAGACTTGTTATATAGAATGATGTTGTAGTTATTGCCTGAGGAAGTCTTATAGAAAGACCATATAATCCAGTATAAAATATATGACCAAAGAAAGCAGTCGTATTACAAACTTTATCAAAGAGAGCAATAGTTCTACCTACCCCACCTTCTAACTCCTGAGCTTCTTTATTAAAGAAATTACCATTTAGGAATTTATTAAATGCAGGTAAGACTACTGTGACCATTCCTATTGGTGGACCGATTAATGATTCTGCTTTTGCAAACTCACGACCTAGGTATAAGAATTTTCCAAGGAATCCTCCTTTATTAGAATTCTCTGCCCAGAATTTTTTATAAGAGTCAAGCTTTCCAAGAATCCAGTTTCCAGCAGGAGATCCGCCGATAGCATTTCTAAAATTGTCTGTATTTTCTGCGCATCTAATACTAGTATCAAAGAATTTTGCCGCCCATTCAAACGGGAATATCCAGCTATTTAAAAGAGTCCCTAGCCCTACAGATATTGGTTGACCTTTAAACCTTTCAAATGCAGAGGAGAAATCTCCTTTTACTAAATCTCCTATTGTTTCCCAGCCTACGCAGAAGTTATCAGACATTGCATTAACTGAGCACTGAGCGCTTCCAAGATTTCCTAGTTTGTACAAAGAATTAAATTGTTGTTCAAGCCTATATTTCTGAGTATCATCTTTACATAGATATCTTTTAAAAGTTGTTAGGGCACCCATAAATCTTCCACCAGTATATGAGAATAAAGTGAATAAAATGTGCGGAAGATTCGCTACTGTAGCTACTTTACTTAAAGTATTTCTTGTGAAAGCTAAAATTGGTTCTGCAAATGTTTGACCAGCAAAACCAAGACTTGCACAGCTATAAACCATTCTATTTAAAATCTGATCGTCACCAGTTTTTGATTCACCTTTTAAATTTGAAAACTCATTTTTTAGTGTTATGAATGGAAAAAATAAAGTAAATGGAACTGAAATAATGTTACTTATTGTTTCAGCAGTTTTTCCTATCTTTTCAAATCCATTATTAGCACCACCGCTAAATGCCATTCCTAATAATGCTCCAAGACCTAGCGTGGCTCCAGTTGCCATTCTTGTAGATTTTGCAATTAACTCTTTTTGTTCTCTCCTTTCAACGGGAGAAACTGGTGTTTCATCTCTTCTTGGAACGGTGTTTGTACCGGCCAAACCTGGTTTAAGTATTGCTTCCATTTATATTTATTTAATAATTATCTTTAATAGTTTTCTAAAATGATAAATACACGTAAGTGTATATAGGAATTTTATAAGAAATAATAGTTATGTGTCTACGAGTTCTTAACCTTTTTCTATAGAGAGAAATATTAAGATCTTAACCTTTATAGGTAAAATTTCTTTCTAATAAAATTGTCTAATATTCTTTTGAAATTTAACTGGATTTGGTTAAGAAAACCGTTTATTATATAGAGGCGTGAATTTTATTATATGCGCTCGTAGCTCAGTGGATAGAGCAACCGCCTTCTAAGCGGTTGGTCGGACGTTCGAATCGTCTCGAGCGCGTTTGTTTGTATAGTGCAAAATAAGTTTGCACTTCTATCAATAAACACTTTTGGTTGGTTGACTTTGCCAAATGAATTGGAAAAAGCCTGCAACAGTTAAGCAGTTTAGTTATAGAAAAATATAGAACTAATTTGAATTCTGAAAATAAAGAAGTTAGGTTTTTTATAAATGAAATGGGCAATTGGCGGAATGGCAGACGCGCATGACTTAGGATCATGTGGGAGACCGTGTGGGTTCAAGTCCCTCATTGCCCAATCGGGTCTTTAGCTCAACGGTTGAGCACACGCCTCTTAAGCGTTAGGTTGTGGGTTCAAATCCCACAAGACCCAAATTCAATAAACTAATTTGTAACTGGAAGTAATTCTTTAACTAGAGACTCAAAAAAATTGTTTGAGGTTTTCTTTGTACTGAAATGAAAAAAATCTTCAGGGGTTAAACTACTCTCTCCAAGATCATTTTCATGATCAAATAATAAATCTATTAACTCATCTCTCATACTTTTCTTTCCTATCAGTGTCAATTTTAGACTCAAAAAACAATACTAAAACAATGGTGAGTACTAGTATTGAAAGGACAAGCAGTAATTGACTTATTAGTATCATTCTCTTTTCTTTTCTTTTTTAAACCTTTATTCTGAACAATCTTTAATAAAGTTGCCCAAATCAGCTATTCCACCTAGTAGAAATAATTACCTGGGGATACTTCAAAAATGAAAAGAAAGTTTATAATTGCTTACTATTTAATCCTTTTAACCGATTATTTGATTAAGAGATGTGGTTCTTGAAAGCAATTGTTTTGCTTTAGTTAAGGAGCATTTCTTGTAGTACATTATGATTGCTATCCTCGTATTCCCATTAGATTTTTTAAATAATAATTCAGCTTTGTTAAATGGTATGTTACATATGCTGGAGATAATACTGATAGCTCTTTTAACAAGCTTTTTATTTGTGGGTAAAACATCTATCATTAGATTTTTGTATACTTTTCCAGACTTTATCATCGAGATAGAACTGATCATATTTAAGATAATCTTTTGTGCTGTTCCAGAACTTAATCTAGACGAGCCAGAAATAATTTCATATTTAATATCTGGAGAAATATTCAATTTAGAAAATTTTGCTAAAGATGATTTTGGATTTGATGAGATTCCTACTGTTAAGGCACCAATTTTATTTCCATACTTAATTCCAGAAAGTGTATATGGAGTTTCGCCACTGGCGGCAATTCCTACTAAAACATCATTTTTTGACAATTTTATTTTTTTTAAATCTTGGATTGAAAGTTTTTCGTTATCTTCAGAACCTTCTTTTGCTTTGTAAATCGCATTTTTACCACCAGCAATGAGCCCCATGAAAATATCTGTGTTAAAAGTTGGTCTACATTCTACGGCATCTAAAACTCCAAGTCTTCCGCTTGTCCCAGCTCCAATGTAAATAACTCTTGTTTTATTTTTAAATTTTTTAAGTATTTCATTGATAACTTTTGAAATTTTTCCCTTCTCTTTTTTTATTTCATTTATTGTATTTTGCTCTTTTAAAATGAACAAATTAACAAGGTCATTTATTTCTTTTGACTCTAAATCAGTTTTCATTGATAACCCTTTCTTTTGTTCTATCTTCTATAAATATTTTTGTAGCCATTTTAACTACATCATTAAAAACTGGACCACAAACAGTATTTCCCCATCCGCCACCAGTTTTTGGATCATCAATTACAACCAGTGCTAATATTTCTGGATCTTCAGCAGGTAAGTATCCTATAAACGAAGCGACTGTATGTCCTCCCCAGTAACCTTTACCATCAGGTCTAAGTTTTTGTGCAGTGCCAGTTTTTCCAGCTACTTTGTATGGAGGTACATTGCCAGCTATATAAGACATTGCTTCAATATTTTCTTCTACACTTTGTTTAAGTAAGTCTGAAACATAATCAGCCGTTTCTTCTGAAATTGCTTGTCTTTGCTCTATTTTAAAAGGGCTTTCATTTATTAATTTATAATTTGGTTCCCATATACCTTTTAGCAAGTGTGGTTGAGTCCATTTGCCATGATTAGCAATTGTTGAAACTGCTGAGACAAGCTGAATGGGTGTTACCGATACTGCTCCTTGACCAAAACCCGTGGTAGCAGAGTCAATCTCTTTCCAATCTCTGTAGTTTAAAAGTAAGCCATTAGACTCGCCAGGTAAATCTATATTTGTTTTAGTACCAATATTAAATTTCTTTATGTTGTCATAAAATATTTTTGATCCCATTCTTAAGCCGATCTGAGCACTGGCTATATTGCTTGATTGTTTAAAAAGTTCAAGAAGAGATATATACTGAGGCTTATTTTTGTGATGATTTCTTATAACTCTTTTTC
Source organism: uncultured Gammaproteobacteria bacterium (assembly GCA_964602915.1). Classification (GTDB taxonomy): domain Bacteria; phylum Cyanobacteriota; class Vampirovibrionia; order 2-02-FULL-35-15; family 2-02-FULL-35-15; genus CAZRTB01. The sequence goes on from CAZRTB010000002.1 coordinate 225,670, forward strand.
CTACTTTTATAAAGCCAGGGTCATAAAATGTAGAATCTTTGTTAATTGACATACTTTCCAAGCCACTTGATACTGTAATAATTTTAAATGTAGAGCCCGGCTCATAAATATCAGATATAGCCCAGTTCTTAATGACTTTCTCTTTAAAAAATAGATTTGGATCATAAGAAGGCTGAGCCGCCCAGGTATAAATTTCACCTGTTTTAGGGTTGATAATTATTATTGCTCCCTTCTCAGCTCTAGATTCCCTAACTGCTTTTTCAAGCTTTTCTTCAGCATATTCTTGAAGCTTAGAATCTATAGTTAAAACAATATCTGTGCCTTTAGGATATAAACTTGTTCTTTCTTGTAAGTCTGAGATTTTTGTAAGAGTTTTATCGTAGAAATATTCAACACCATGTTGAGCTTTTCTGTCATTATTAATAAATCCTAATATTTGAGCCCCCATTTTTTTATGTGGATAAACTCTTTTTACATTAATTTCAGTATAAACAAAATCAAAATTGTTATTTTTGATTTTTAAAGCTTTGCTTTCATTTAATTCTTTAAAGAGTCTATTATTAATTTTTACTTTAGTAAGTTTTTCTTTTAATTTATCTTCGCTAATTTCTAAAATTTGTGAAAGTTCAGTAATTTTTTCTTTTTTTATTTTTGATAAATCTTTGACATCACTATATAAGTCATAGTTTATTAGATCTAATACAAGCAAAGTACCATTTCTATCCCGGATTTCTCCTCTTAAAGTAGTGATTCTACTGTTGAACTGCTTCTGAGCTTCTGAAATTAATCCAGCAGATTTAATTACTTGAAGTTTAAATAATTGTATCCAGACCAATATAAATAAAAAGATAATAATAAAAACAATGAAATTAAGCCTTTGATGATACTTTATAAGCATAGAAAAATTATAAAACAGTTGTTCTGATTCTAGAAGTTAACTTTAGCAAGTTTATTAATTAAAATCCTGAGAATTGAAGACTTGGGTATTTATTTATGGTGATTAGATTTTGCTTTTCTTCTGAAAGATTATTACTGTTAGAATTTACTCTTAATATTTGTTCTGAATCTACCAGTGATAGATTGTCTGCATTTGAAAAAAGTTTAGTATAGCTTGATGCTTCTTGTAATTTTGCTTCTAGTGAAAATTGATAGTTTGTGAGACTTTTTGCGTTCTTTAGCATTAACACGTTTTGATTTTGAAGAGGTAAGTATAAGCTCATAATTAAAAAGCTGGATATAACCATAAATAATGATGCTGAAAAAACAAACTGAAACCCAGCTCTCAGTATTGTGATTGTATTTGCTCTTATACCAAATGGTAGGGTAAATACTTTTGCAATTTTAGGAGCAGATGTATAACCGTCAAATTTATAAGGGGTGTTTATTACTAAAGAATTTAAGACCTGAGTTCTTGGGATTAAGTCCTCTTTTACTAAATCATTGTATGTTAGTTGGCTCATTGTTTATTTTTTCTGCTGATCTTAGTTTTGCACTTCTAGATCTTGGATTTTTCTTTTCTTCTTCTGGGTTTGGAGTGATAGGTTTTTTAGTTAGTATTTTAAACTCTCTATTAGACTTTAGAAAGTTTTTTACTTTTCTATCTTCCAGTGAATGAAAAGATATCACTGATAGTCGGCTTTGAGGTTTAAGTAGTTCCGGAATAAAACGAAAAAATTTGTCAAGTACCTCAAGCTCTTTATTTACCTCTATTCTAACTGCTTGGAATGTTTTGGTGGCAGGATGGGTCTTAAACCATTTACCCTTCGGATAACATTTGAGTATTATGTTTGCCAGCTCTAAAGTAGTATTAATTTTCTTCTTTTTCCTGTACTCAACGATATTTTTAGCAATTCTTCTGGCAAATCTTTCTTCCCCGTAATTAAAAATAATATCTGCAAGGTCATTTTCTTTATACTTATTAACCACAAATTCTGCTGATAACATGGATTCTTTGTTCATCCTCATATCGAGAGGTCCATCATTTTGAAAACTGAAACCCCTTTCCGGAGTGTTTAATTGTAGAGAACTGATTCCAAGGTCAATCAATACTCCACCAGTTATCTTATCTATTTTTAATTCTTGTAAGATTTCGGGTAGTTCAGAAAAATTCCTATGAAAAAGATAACAATTTGTATAATTTTTTAACCTGTCTTTTGCTATTTCCAAAGCATTAGTATCTTGCTCAAGCCCGATAAGCATTCCTGTTCCATTTAGTCTTTTTAAAATTTCTATACTATGACCACCAAGACCTAATGTACAGTCTACATAAATAGCATCTTCTTTAACATTTAGATTTTGAAGAACCTCATCTAACAGAACGGGGGTATGTATTTCCATGATTATTATTTCATTTTGATAAGAGCTGGGTTAATACTGCTTTTTGGGCATGCAATCTATTTTCTGCTTGCCTATAGATAACCTCAGAAAACTCATCGAAAACCTTTGCTGTGATTTCCTGACCTTTATGAGCTGGGAGACAGTGAAGTACAATTGCATTTTTATTTGCAGATTTTAAAAGCTTATCATTTATTTGATATGGAGCAAAGATTTTCTCTCTTTTCTTATACTCTTTCTCCTGTCCCATGCTTGTCCACACGTCTGTATATAGTACATTTGCAGATTTAACAGCTAAAAGCGGGTCACTAGTAATTTCAATATTTATTTTAGGATTAATTTTTTTTGCAAGTTTTATAAATCTTTCTTCTGGTCTATGTGTAGATGGACAACCAATACTTATATTCAATCCTGATAGTGCTGATCCGATAAGCATGCTTTGTGCTACGTTATTCCCGTCTCCAATATATGCAATTTTTAATCCAGCAATTTTATTAAATGTTTCTTTAATTGTAAATAAATCTGCAATAATCTGACATGGATGCTCTTCATTACTAAGGGCATTAATAACTGGTACTAAAGAAAATTTTTGAAGATCATCTATTTGCTTTTGTTCAAATGTTCTAATTACAATACCACTAACATACCTACTAAGAACATTAGCAATATCTTCGACATTCTCTCTGCTTCCAATGCTGATTTCATCCATTTTTATAGTGACTGCATTTCCACCTAGATCGTTAATTCCTACTTCAAAGCTGACTCTTGTTCTAAGACTTGGTTTTGCAAATATTAAAGCAATGGTTTTGTTTTTAAGAAAAGTATTTTTTAAATAGGGCTTATTTTTTAACTTTTTTGTTTCTTCTAAGATTTCAGACAATGAGTCTTTTGATAGGTCTGACATTCTGATAAGGCTGTTTTTATTTAAATTTCTCATATTGCTATTCTATTTTACTGTATCTCCAATTTTAACAAGCTTTGCTCCAGTATAATAATGAGCCAGTATATGTCTATAAGAAAATCCTTTTTCAGCAAGAGCTTTACTCCCCCATTGAGAAAGCCCAAGACCATGACCATATCCTCTACCTGCAAATCTATAGTTAGTATTAGTTTTTTCAATATTAAATTTTGAACTAGGAAGCTTTAAAAGTTTTCTTAATTCTTCCCCCCTAAGCTGGGCTTTTCCTTCACTTCCTTGAATTTCTAGTAGTGTTACTCTCTTTGAAATGCTTAGAGAAAGAGGTGTAATTTTTAAAATATTACCAATATTTAAACTACTTAACATTTTATTTAAATCAGTAATGTTAAAAGTCCTATACCATTTGAAATGTGGAGAAGCATCATCATAATCTGGTCGTGGTTGGATATGTGGAGAGGGCTTTTCATCCCAAAGATTTTCTATGCTATCAGTAAATCCACCGCCACTAGAGTGATAAAGAGCAATAAGTGGTTCTCCTTCATTGGTAAGTAGAATCTGATTTTTAGTTTCTTTTACAGCTCTTGTTGTTGACCATTTCTCTGCACTAACACCTAAATACATCTGATCTTCAACTGTTGATTCTAGATCATAACCTTTTTCTTTTCTTCTCCCCATATAACCAAGGGAATATGATCTAGCGGCAACTGATTGAGCTTTAAGTGATTCTCTGTTCCATTTATGAGGAATTTCAGAAGGTACTACACTTAGCAAATAATCTTCCAAATCAACATTGTTAACGACAGTAATATTTTTTGAATCACCATTTGTAAGTATTATGAGTTCACCTCTGTACCATTTACCATTACAAAAAACAAGACTATCTTTTTTTACCGGACTAATTAATATTGGACCAGAATACGATCCTAAAGAAGCATTTTTAGTTTTATTAAATATTGAAATAACGCTATTATTATTTTTTACTAAGCAAACTTCTTTTCTGTCCAGTTTTCCAATAGGCTTTTCTGTATATAAGTTTAGGATGTTGGCTTTTTCGTTAGATCCTACTTTAACAGTTTTATCAGTTATTAACAGACCAATTTTAATAGTTTTTGCATAAGATGGATTAATACAAAAAATAAGAATAGAGATAAGTATTAAAAATTTTAGTTTTGTTGTTTTCATTTTTTTGAAATTAGATTTATTACTATAGTCAAAATTATACTTATTAAGATAGATGAGATAACTGGGAAATAAAAGGTAAAATTCCCTTTTTGAATTAAGATATCACCAGGAAGTTTGCCTATATTTATTCCTGACTTACCAAGTAGAAATATGACTCCACCACAGAGTATAAAAATAATACCAATGAGAACTAAAGATTTTGAAATTGAAGTTAAGTCCATTTTAATTACAGGATAGAGACCAGCAAAGATTTAAACTTCTAGCCGCTGTTGCCTCGTCCACTCTTCCAACAGGAGTATTATGAGGAGCTTTATTTACCATTTCAGGAGTATCTTCAGCTTCTTTTGCCACTTTCTTCATGATTTCTATAAACTCATCCAGTTGTTCTTTTGTTTCAGTTTCAGTAGGTTCAATCATTATTGCTTCTGGAACAACTAAAGGGAAATAAATAGTAGGTGCATGTACTCCATAATCTAAAAGTCTTTTTGCCATAGCAAGAGTATTAACTCCAAACTTCTTTTGCCTTTTGCCGGATAAAACAAACTCATGCATGCATGGTATATCGTAAGGCAAATCAAAACTACCTTTTAAATTCTCTTTTAGGTAATTTGCATTTAATACTGCATCTTTACTGATTTGTTTAATACCTTCTTTCCCATTCGCCATTATATAAGCGAGAGCTCTTACAAACATGCCAAAATTCCCATAATAGGCTTTTACTTTTCCGATAGAATCTTTTTTATCGGAATCCCAATAAAAAGTCCCATCAGATTTACTACTTAAAATCGGTATTGGTAAAAATGGTTCTAACTTTTCATTACAACAAACTACACCTGCTCCTGGTCCACCGCCACCATGTGGAGTAGAGAATGTTTTGTGAAGATTTAAGTGACAGACATCAAACCCCATGTCTCCAGGTCTTGCTAATCCCATAATTGCATTTAGATTTGCTCCATCATAGTAGAGGAGTCCGCCAGCTTTATGTACAAGCTCACTTACAGTTAAAATGTCTTCTTCAAATATTCCAAGGGTATTTGGGTTTGTAAGCATTATTCCAGCTACACCGCTATCTAAATTAGCTTTTAAGGTCTCAATATCAACTTGTCCTTTTGAGTTTGACTTTAATTCTATGACTTGGAATCCACACATTGCTGCAGTTGCAGGATTTGTTCCATGTGCTGTATCTGGGACTAAAATCTTTGTTCTATTTTTATCACCTTTTTTTTCAAAAAACTTTTTAATCATTAAAAGACCAGTAAGCTCTCCATGAGCTCCTGCCGCTGGTTGTAATGTTATTGCTTTAAACCCACTTATTTCTTTTAGATATTCACTTAATGTCCACATTATTTCTAATGCACCTTGTACTTGATCTTCATCTTGATATGGGTGTAAATTTGTTAACTTTTCTATTCTTGCAACCTGTTCATTAATTTTTGGATTATATTTCATTGTGCATGAACCAAGAGGATAAAACCCGGAGTCAATAGAAAAATTTCTTTTTCCAAGTTCAGTAAAATGCCTAATTAACTCGAGTTCAGAAACTTCAGGTAAATTAGGGTCAGATTCACGTAAATAATCTTTTGGGATTAAAGATGATAAATTAACCTTTTCATCTTTATCTTGTGGTAGATTTGCGCAGATTCTTCCTTTTTTTGATTTTTCAAAGATAAGTTTTGTCATTGGTTTCTATGTAATTTTAGCTTTGAATTAAAGTAAAAAGTAGTATTTCTATCAAAAAATAGAATGTATAGATATGATGCTTGACTTAATTGTAACTTTTTGAGAAATATATTCAATAAGACCTTTTATTTGAGAATAATTATCAGTAGTATGGTTTAGTTGAGAATAATTGTCATATAAAATGCAAATAACTACAGAAAAAGCACCAGAATCAACAACTTTTCAGGCCAAGTACTGTTTGAAAACAGGCAAATCTATTCCTGATACTAATGAAAGACTTCAAAGAATAGGAATTGCTAGAGCGATGAAATCCTATTATGAGGAAATGAACATACAGCCAGAACCTTCAAAAGGCTCATATAAAATGGGTTTTGGACCTGCAACCGCACTCTATGAAATAGGAGTTGCCACAGCTTTAATGGTTAAATCTTTTAGCCCAGCTACTTTAATTAATTTTGTTACTAGCTTTGGAGAGTTTGCTGAAACAGTTATCGGTGGTACATCGATTTTGCTTTCAGATAAAGAAAGAGAATTAAAAAGCAAAATGGAGAGTACTACAAATCTTGAAGAAAAAGAGTTATTAAGAAATGAATTAGAAGATTTAAGCGAAAAAGAAGGCGAGTCAAAATGGGATTGGAATGGTCATGGATCTGCTCAAAAAGCAGAAATGGCTATGTCGGGGATTCAGTTTTCGGCAGGTATTCTTGGTGCTATTCAGATGGCATGGGGAAAATATTTTAATAGAGAGTCTGCTGATAAAGAAATACCATTTGTACAAAAAACTTTGTTAAGTGCAGGTTCTCTACTCAGTGCAGGTTTAATGTTTTTTAGCTCAGGTGAAAAATCTCTAATTTCTACTTTTTGTGAAAATAGATCTAATAAGGAAATTAAGCCACATCCTACATTTAAAGAATCTGGTCAAATGTGGAAAAATGCAGTAAGTGATGCAAGATGTTTTTGGGAATGGATTGGAATGGCAGTTTTTCCTTGGGTAAAAGAGGTTAAGTTGACTAACTGGCTAAGTGCAAAAGATGTTTTTGATGGAGCTATTACTGCGCTTGCTTTAAAAGAAGGAGTAAATTACTTTGCAAAGAAAGACTCTTATAGTAATGATTTAATGAGTTATTTATTTAAACCAGATTTTGCTAAAGAACTGTACCTTGGTACAGAAGAAAAGCCAGGGCTTCGAAATAAGCTTTTATTGCCAATCCTTAGATTCTTTGGATGTAAGAGTGCTCCACTGGCATTTATTAGTGGAAATGAAGTAGTTTGTCGTGTTGGTGAAGACCTTTCAGGCTCAAATTCTTTATTCTCAGGTCAGGATGCTAAAAAAGATAAACCAACAGTGGAAAGACAAGCTCCTCCTCGCAAGCTTGCCAGTGTTCAGTAATTCTACTTCTTAATACATAACTTTTTTGATACGAAGGGAAAATTTTTATATCAAATCAATATCTATGCTGTATGAATTTACATAAGTAATTATGCAAAAGATAGCAGGAAAAATTTGTAGAACATGGGACTTCTAGCCAGGCAAGTATATAGCCCGCTTGGGAAAAAAATTGAAAGTCCAAAAAACTTTTCGTCAAATGGCCTGTCCTCTCATGAATTTACGTCTCTTTTAGCAGATGAATATTTTAGAAAATCAAATAATGTTCCTTGGAGTCCTGGTGTCGCCTCAAGTGGTGTAGAAATAATAAGTGCAATCTCATTAGCTAGATGTTTTCCTGGACCAGCAACTTTAGTAAATTTAGTGACAACAGTGGGAGAGTCATCACAACTTTTAATTTCTAAATCAAGAAAACTTTCAAAAACCACTAAAGATGGTCTTCTCGCTTGGTTTCAGGTTTTGGCTGGAATGTCAGGATTCATAGGAATTGGTAAAGAAACAATTTTGCATTCTAATAAAGAAGACTTTAATGAAGTACCTTTTTATGAAAAAATAGCTTTAACATCAGCTTCCTTGTTAAATGTTTTTTCTATGATGATTACTACAGTTGAAAAAAGTCTTAATTCAATGATAAGTGCAAATAAAGATGATAGAGATAATGATAAAAAAATGAGTGAGCATAGAACTGGTTTGACAAGTGCACTTGCAGACAGGAGATGCATATGGGAATCTCTAGTTATGGGAGCAATCCCATGGGTCTCACAAGTAGGATTTATCAAAAAGGTTGTAGATGTTTTGGTTACTTACTCAGCAGTAGCAGAAGGATTAGATACTTTTGATGAACATGGAGAAGTTATATTTCTTCCTAAAAATTTACAAAATTCAAAGATTCAAAAAGCTATTTCTGTAATCTCAAACCCTCTAAAATTATTCTCTAATAAAAATGAAGAGCAAAAAAATAAATACAGTTTGTGCTGGCCATTTAATAAGGGGTTAGAACTCTTTATAGGAAATGAAAAAGACCAAAATGGAAAAGGAAGTAATGGTATTAGAAATACCTGCTTCAGACCTATATTTGAATTTTTTGGGTGCAAGTCACCCTTGTATTATTTAGATAATAATAAAAATATTGTTGTAGAGTTTGATGGGAAAGTGCAAAGCAATCTAACTAAAGAAGATAAACCGACAGTTGGAATCATTAGTGAATTTATCCCAGGTAAAAAACAGGAAGGTCGCCTTGCTGGTATAGGTTAGGTGAGTAATAGATTAATATCTGTAATGCGCAAATGCTTTGTTAGCTTCTGCCATTTTATGTGTTTCTTCTCTTTTTTTAACAGCGGCACCTTGTGAAGCGGCTGCATCTAGAAATTCAGATGCCAATTTTTCTCTCATTGATCTACCATTTCTTTTTCTAGCGGCAGTAATTAACCATCTTGAACCTAATGATTCACCTTCAAAGCTTCCTACTTCTACAGGTACTTGATAGGTACTTCCACCAATTCTTCTTGCTTTTACTTTTACAAGTGGGGTCGTATTTTTAAGAGCTTTTTTAAATACTTCAAGAGGATCTTGTTTTGTTTTCTCTTTGATTATGTCAAATGAATCATAAATAATCCCTTGTGCTGTGGATTTTTTTCCTTTTTCCATAATTCTGTTTATGAATCTCTGAATTTGTGTACTTTTAAATTTTGGGTCTGGACCAATTTTTCTTCTTCTGTCACCAGTATCTTTTCTAGTCATATATTTCCTCTTCTAAATTATTTTGCCGCCGCTTTAACTTCTTTTTTAGCGCCGTATAATGAGCGACTTTGTTTTCTGTCTTTTACACCTTGAGCATCAAGAGTTCCTCTTACAATGTGATATCTAACACCTGGTAAATCTTTAACTCTTCCGCCTCTGATTAATACTACAGAGTGTTCTTGCAAATTATGACCAACCCCAGGAATATAAGCAGTAACTTCAACTCCGTTAGTTAATTTAACTCTTGCAATCTTTCTAAGTGCTGAATTTGGTTTTTTTGGTGTGGTAGTTTTTACCTGTGTGCAAACACCTCTCTTTTGTGGGCACATTTGCAAAGCAGGTGACTTTGTTTTTGTTTTTGTTTTTAATCTTTCTTTTCTTACTAATTGGTTTGTTGTTGGCATTATTTTTCCTATGTTAATTGTGCGAAATTAAATATTACAATGCAATACTCTTTTTTTTCAAATGTTAGGGAAAGAAATTTGAGATTTAAAATAAAAATCACTGAAGATAAGAGTATGTATTGTCACAAATACTAAAAAAAACATGAATTTAAAAGGTATTTCTTAATAATAGCCATATTATAAGACCAAAATAGGGAAAAAATTTAATACCAGTAAATATAAATGTATTGTAAATTTTAAAAATGGTTTTTAAGAAAGAAGAATTATTAAACGCAATACTTTCATGTTCGCCTGATGGTTATATAACATGTGATGAATCAGGGAAAATTACTTTTTTAAATGAAGTAATTGAAAGAATAACAGGTTTTACATCTTCTGATTTATTAGGGAAAGAAGTAAATCTTTTATATTCACTTCCTGAAAGTTTGCAGGGGAGAGACTCATCTTTAGCTAAACCACAAGCCGCGATTTTAAGCCGTAGAGATGGAAAAAAAATTACACTTAAAGCAAGGCAGATAGAAATTAAAAATTTAAACACTGGAAAATTCTCAGGATATCTAACTATCTTTCATACTGAGAGTCCTGTTGATTCCAGTACTGATAGAGCACAGGTTGAGTTTGTAAGCACTGTAAGTCATGAACTTAGAACCCCTTTAACAAGTATTAAAGGTTTTGCAGAAACATTAATTCGATCTGGGGAAAAGCTTACTGAGGAAAATAAGAAAAGATATATAACAATAATAAAAGAGCAGGCAGATAGACTTGGAAGGTTGGTTGAAGATTTATTGTCTGTTTCTAGATTAGAGTCTCAGGTTCATCAGTTAGCAGTTAGGGCTTTAGATTTAAAAAAATATATTTCTAAAGTTTGTGAAACTTTAAGCGTTAAATGGAAAACACATGCAATAGTTCAAGATTTAGAAGACGATCTTCCTAATGTATGGGCTGATGCTGATAGGCTGGAACAAGTGCTTACTAATTTAATTGATAATGCAATTAAATATTCTCCTAATGGTGAAAAAGTTATTGTAAAAGTAACTACTGTAAAAAATATTAATAATGTAAAAGAGAAAATTAAAATTGAAATTACTGATCATGGAATTGGAATTGATCAGGCAGATCTGAACAAAATATTTACCAAATTTGGAAGATTAGATAATCCATTAACAAGACAGGCTCAGGGTACAGGGTTAGGATTGTTTATTACAAAATCCCTTGTTCTAGCTTTAAAAGGGGAAATATCAGTTAATAGTAAGCCTGGAGAAACGACCTTTACCGTTGTTTTGCCAGCAGTTATTCCGAGCCAGGCAATCCCTCTTTCTTCGAATGAATCTATGAAGGGAGTTGCATAATTTGACTTCCATTCAACCAAAATCAAAAATTCTTTTTATTGACAAAGATGATGGTGATAAAACTGTTTCTACAGCATTGGAACAAGCAGGTTTTAAAGTTGATGTTGTTAAAAATGTATCAACTGCTGAAAAAAATCTAAAGCTTTTAAAGCCTGATTTAATCCTTCTTTTTAGTGATGCAATGGGTGATCATGGTCTAAACTTTTGTCAAATAGTAAAAGGGATTGAAATAAACCCAAGACCAATTATTGTTTTTCTTGTACATGAAAATAATTCTGATGAAAGAATAGAAGTCTTACGAGCTGGTGCAGATGATGTTATTTCATACCCAATGTCACCTAAAGAAATAGCTTTTAGGGTAATGGCTCATATTAGAAGAAGACAGGAAACGCATATAAATTTACTTACTGGGCTTCCTGATGCTGTAGTTGCAAACAATGTTTTAGAAAATTGTTTAATTCATGTTAAAGACTGGTCAGTCCTTTCAATAGATCTGGATAACTTAAGAATTTATAACGAAACATATGGTGAACCTAGGGGTGATCAGATGATTAAAGCACTTGCCGCTGTTTTAAAATCTGTTCTGACCAGTGATGATTTTCTTGCGCATAGGGATAGTGATGATTTCCTTTTTGTAACTCATTCTGAAAGGGCTGAAGCAGTTGCTGAAGAGATTTGCAGAAGATTTGATTTTATTGCTCCTAGGTTTTATACAAAAGAAGATGCTCAAAAAGGTTTTGTGACTGGTGTTGGTCCTAAAGGTATAAAAAGAAGAATACCACTTGTTTCTATAAGTATAGGAGTAACTGCTAAGGGAAGAAGAAATTTTTCCAGTGCTGTAGAGATCTTACAGGTTGCGAGAGATATGAGATATCTGGCTAAAAGTAAGACAGGATCAGACTGGGTAAGTGACAGGCTTAGATTGCCATCAAGTGAGCATATTCATCTGGATAAAAGGATAAAAATCCTAGTAGTTGAACCTGATGCCTCAATGTCTCTTTTACTTAGAGATACTCTTGAAATGGAAGGGTATTTTGTAGAGGTTTCACATACTGCAGAAGAAGCTTGGGATCATATAATAACTTCTAGACCTGAACTGATTCTTCTTGAAACAGAGTCTTTTGCTGGTGATTTTGATGGTTGGGATTTGACAAAAAAAATCAAGCAAGATCCTGATCTTGCTGGGATATGGCTTATAATGACTACTAAAAATTCTGATCATGAAAAGTCTTTAGAATCTGGTGCTGACCTTTACCTTCCAAAACCATATGAACTTCAGATATTGTTTTCTGAAATCAGATACTTACTTAGAACTAGAATTAGATCAAATATACTTTTATAATTTTAAAACTATTCTGTTAGTTTAAAATCAGAGGCTTTTACGTTTTGTAAGAAGCTTTTAAAGGCTTCAGTATCCTCATCTGACTCTTCTTCGATTTCTGTAGGAATGGTTCCATCATCAAAAACCTTTTCAGAAATATATATAGGGCAATCAACTCTAATAGATACAGCTATAGCATCACTGGGTCTTGAATCAACAGAAATAAGATCGCCTAAAGCATTCTCTAAAACAATAGATGAAAAGTATGTATTTTCATTTAAATCATTTATTTCAATATGATGAATCTTAAAACCAGTAGACTCAATTATATTTATCATTAGATCGTGCGTTAAAGGTCTTTCAGGCTTAAATCCTTCTAAAGCTCTTGCTATAGCTTGTGCTTCGGCCTGACCTATCCATATAGGAAGAGCTCTTTTTTTAGGCTCATCATTTAATATAACTAAGGGATGATTATTCCTTACATCTATTGCTATTCCTGTTACAAACATTTCAATCATTTTTATAGCCTTATACAAATATATTACTTTAAATTAAAAAAAACTTCAAAACATGGATTTTATTATATATTCCCTGAAATTAGAATCTTTACTAATCCTTAATAGTTACACTTTGCTCATAGATAAAGTTCGTTCATTACTAGAATCTTTTATGAGAACAGTCCCTGAAGAATTATTATCAAATGGTTTTATCCTTGACACTTTAATACCTGCTGATAGCTTTGAAATATCGTTAATTATTAGATCATTTGGTTTTACCCAAAATCTTTTATCAAGGATATATGAATTCTTTTTACCATTCTTGAAAGCAGTTAGAACTATAGGATAAAAAGGACATGGTTTTTCTCTCTGTAATAGACTTCTAAGATAATGGATGTTCGTAAATACTTCTGCATCTGAAGCTATTTTCTCATCTAGTTCAATAGATAAAATCTCCATGTCATCTACTTTTTGCATAGACTTAATCTGAATGCTTGTATCACCTTCACTTTTGTGTTGGACTTTTCCTAATATCGCAACAATATTTTCTGGAACTAGAAGATGTTCATTCTCTGTAAGCTGATCTGAGAACATTATAGCTTCAGATTTTCCAAGTAAATCTTCAAGTTGGACTATTGCTATTAACTTATTTGTTTTTGTAAGTCTTTTTGTTGCATCACTTATTATTGAGATAAATAATATTTCGGCTCCATCAGGGACTTCGTTTAATTCTGAGAGATTACAGGAGGTTGCTTTTAAAAGAGTTTCAGGGATACTATCTAGTGGATGGCTAGAAATATAAAAGCCAGTAAGTTCTTTCTCCATTAGGTAAAGTTCTTTAATCGTAAATTCATCTTCAATTTTAGTTGATTTATTATCCAGGTTTTCTTTACTTTCAGGGAGTAATCCAGATTCACCAAATAAATTTAACTGCCCACTGGCTAAAATTTCTTTTTGCCTCTGAGCATTACTTACAGTGTTCTCTAAAGACTCAATCATACTTTTTCTACTTTGTTTTAAAGAGTCCATTGCTCCACATTTAATTAAGGATTCTAATGTTTTCTTATTTGCTACTTTTAAATCTATTCGACCACAAAATTCTGTCAAAGATTTAAATACACCACTTTCAGATCTTGCTCTTATAATTTCATTTACAGCAGGAATGCCTACATTCTTTATGGCTCCAAGCCCAAATCTAATCGAATTTGTAGCTAGATCTGCAGTAAAGTTCATCCCTGAAAGATTTATGTCAGGAGGTAAGATCTTTACTCCTATTCTTTTACATTCAGCCATATAATATTTAATTTTGTCTTGATCATCTAAAACACTAGATAATAAAGCTGTTAAATATTCAATAGGATAATTTGCTTTTAAATATGCTGTTTGATAAGTAATTAATCCATATGCAGCACTATGTGATTTATTGAAACAATACTCAGCAAAGCTAACCATCATATCAAAAAGCTCTTCAGCGACTTTCAGACTATAATTATTGTTTTTAAATCCTTCTATAAATTTGTCTTTGTATTTTGCCATCTCTTGGGGCTTTTTCTTTCCCATTGCTCTACGTAATAAGTCTGCTTCTCCAAGTGTAAAATTAGCTAGTCGTTGAGCTATTTGCATTATCTGTTCTTGATAAACAATCGTCCCATAAGTGTCTTTTAAAATAGGCTCAAGCTCTGGAATAAGATATCTAATTTCTTTTTTCCCATTTTTTCTCGCTATAAAATCATCTATCATTCCTGTATCTAAAGGACCTGGACGATATAAGGCAATTAAGGCTGAAAGATCTTCAAGGGTAGAAGGTTTCATATCTCTAGCTACTTGCTTCATTCCTGAGGATGTCTCTAGCTGAAATATTCCAGCAAGGTCACCAGAAGATATCATTTTAAAAACCTTTTCATCATCTGTAGGAATGTTTGTAATATCAATGTTTATTGCTCTGGTCTTGCCCACGATATCAATAGCTTTATTTATCATTGTAAGGTTTCTAAGACCAAGAAAATCCATTTTCAGAAGTCCCAGATAAGCTAAATCATCCATGCTGTACTGAGTAATAATTGAACCTTCATTATTTTTTGAAATAGGTACAATTTCATTTAAAGGTCCATCGCATATTACGACTCCTGCTGCATGTACTCCAAAAGTTTTATTTATACCTTCTAACTTTTCAGCAAGATCTATTATTTCTTTTACATCCTGATTTTCAATATAAAGTCCTTTGAACTCTTCATGGTTTTCTTTCATCCATTCTAATTCTCTAGGCTTTCCTCTAACTACGGGAATTAACTTTGCGATTTTTTCAGATTCACTATACGGATAATTTAAAACTCTGGCTATATCTTTTAAAACAGCTCTGGAAGCAAGTTTATTAAATGTAATTATTTGAGATACTCTGTCAGAGCCATATTTATCTTTAACATATTCTAATATTTCATCTCTTCTTTCAATACAAAAATCAGTATCTATATCAGGCAGTGACTTTCTCTCTGGATTTAAAAATCTTTCGAAAAGAAGGTTATATCTTATAGGATCAATATCAGTAATCCTTAATGAGAACGCTACTATAGAACCTGCGGCAGATCCACGTCCTGGTCCTACAGCAATCTTGTGGTCTTTGGCATATTTTATAAAATCCCAAACAATTAAAAAATAGTTTGCAAAACCTTGGTTAAAAATAACATCAAGCTCTATTTTTACTCTTTCTTCTACCTGAGCAGTTATTTCTCCGTATCTTTCTTTTGCACCTTTCCACACGAGCTCTGATAAATAGGACTCTTTTGTGTATCCAGATGGTAATGGAAACTCTGGAAGGCGTATGAAATTTTCAGATAGGATTTTGTAGTCTTCAATTTTTTCTGTAATTTCTAAAGGAGAAATTAAAACTGCTTTTCTGATCTCTTCTTCATCTATCTGTCCGTTAAACAGTCTGAGCATTTCACTGCCATTTTTTAGATACTCTGTACCAGTAAATCTCATACGTGGATATTCTTTTACAGATTTATTGGTCTGAAGGCATAACATAGCATCTTGAGCGATTGCATCTTCCCTGTTTGTATAGTGGCTATCGTTTGTAGCTGTGAGCTTGAGATTTAAGTCCTTAGCAAGCTTTAACATCTGGGAATTTACAAATTTTTCTTCTTGATAACCATGATCCTGAATCTCTAAATAAAAATCATCTCCATATAAACTTTTATAAAACTCAGCAACTTCTCTGGCTCTGTCATAGTTATTTCCTAATAAGTTATTAGGGACTTCACCTCCAAGACAAGCAGTCATAGCGATGAGACCTTTATTATGCTTTTTTAAAAAATCTTTGCTAATTCTTGGTTTGTAATAAAATCCGTTTAAACTACTTTCAGAAGCAATTTTTGAAAGATTTATGTATCCTTCATCATTCTTGGCAAGAAGAATTAAATGATAAAGAGGACTTCTTACAGACTTATCAGTATGATCTCCATTTACTGTATAAACCTCACAGCCAATAATAGGCTTTATTCCTTCAGCTTTGCACGTTCTGTATAACTCCAAGCCACCATACATAACCCCATGATCAGTAATAGATAACGCTGGTATATTGTTTAATTTTGCTTTTTGTACTAAATCTTTAATTCTGCTAGCACCATCAAGAAGACTATATTCTGTATGAAGGTGTAATGGTACATGTTGAGGAAGGCTTTTTGTTTCTAATTCCATGCATGAATTTTAACATTAATAAAAAGGTATTAACTTGGTGACTGATTTATGAAAATATCATCTTCGGCTGATTCTATGGTAATTTGAGGATAAAGATCAAAGTGTTCATAAGGTAAGATTTCATCTATTACTGAACAAAGTCTTTCGTATACAAATTTGGGATTATAACCATACCTAGAAGTATTGTTCTTAGGAGATATAATTCCACGAAGAAGGAAGTAATACTTCTCAGTGTCTTTGGAGTAAGGATTTTCTTTTACTGTTACTGAGATGTCCCATTGAAACCTTTCTTTTGTAGTTTTTTCAATACCTTTAGCTACTATTTCAAGGTTAGATTTCAGTTTTGGGGTAACCACCTCTCCAGGGGGGCTTCCCATTGAATTGATATTAACTCTTGAGATTATTGACATAAATTGTTAAGTGAATTAATTATTAATTCTATCTAAAATAAATGTATATTCAATAGGTTATTTAGAAACGTGACTTAATCTAAGTAAAAAAGTAAAATCATTTACGTCCTATTTTTGCACTTAAACCCCAAATATTCCCTGCATTACAGGTATAAGCTGTCAACTGTGAAAAAATCAGAATAATATTTAAGAATTGGGAAGGTATTGCATTTGAGACTAAAAAATAGTTCACATTCATTAAGATTCCAGCAAAAGCCGCAATCATTAAAGGAAACCCTAGTAAAAAGGCAATTCCAGTTAAGATTTCTCCCCAAACCGTTAATTGGGAAAATAGATGAGAGTTTGGCATAATGTACTGTTTTAAAAAACCTGCATAAAAATCATAATGGGTTGATTTAGCAAACCCTTCTAAAGTTTTAGGAAAAGTATCAATAAAATCTTTATTAGTCAACTTACTGAATCCAGCTGAAATCCAAATGTAGCTTATTGATAACCTTAGAGCGAAAAGTGATAATTCATTTAATTTCATTAAGGATTATTCTACATCTAAGTAGAGTAGTTTAATGAAGTTTTTCTGAGAATGGTTTATAAAACATTTACAAATTGCTTGCCGCGTCTGCTTGTGAACTTAATAACTCCATTTGTAAGTGCAAATAAAGTGTGATCTTTCCCTATTCCTACATTTTGACCTGGGTGAAACTTTGTGCCTCTTTGTCTGAGAATGATATTTCCTGCTACTGCTTCTTCCCCACCAAATAACTTAACTCCAAGATATTTTGGATTACTATCTCTTCCATTTTTTGTAGATCCTACACCTTTTTTAGATGCCATGACTTTCTCCTGAATTATTTCTTTTTAGATTTCGATTTTATAGACTTTTTGGTTTCAGTAGTTTCAGCAATAGTTTCTGACTTTTCAACTTTTTTTGCTTTTACTTTAGGTCCATTTTCTGCTTTAGCTACAACTTTTCCATCCAGCTCTATACTTTCAACAAAAACTCTTGAGAAGAATTGTCTGTGACCATATTTTTTTCTGGTGCCTTTTTTAGGTCTCATTTTATAAACAATTACTTTATCGTCTTTAGCTTCATCTAAAACTAAACCGTTAATTGATACCCCTTTAAGGTAAGGGTTTCCAATTTTTGAATCTTTACCTGAAACAAGCATTAGTACATTGCTAAGTGATATTTTTTCACCTTGCTTTTGTGGAAGCCTTTCAATATCTATATAGCGGCCGGCTTCTGCTTTAATTTGTTTTCCACCTGTTTGAATTACTGCGTACATAAGGATAAATATTCTAACATAAAACTATCGTATTACGGTTAGTAGAGGAAAAAACTAAAAATAATAAATTCTGTTTATTATTTCACTATACGCTATACACTACCTTCTATTTACAGTGTTTTTTGTTTCCTTGATTGCTCTTTGTACTTCTTTCTTCTTTATAGCCTCTCTCTTGTCATACACCTTTTTACTTCTACCAAGCCCAAGCTCTATTTTTGCCCAATTTCTTAAAAAGAAAATTTTAAGTGGTACTAATATATAGTTTTTTTCTTTTACTTTTTGAGATAGTTTTAAAATCTCTTTTTTATTTAAAAGTAATTTTCTTTTTCTAATAGGGTCTTTATTAAATCTATTTCCAAACTGGTAAGGAGAAATATTGCAGTTATATAGCCAGACTTCCCCTTTTTCTATTCGAGCAAAGCTATCTTTTAATTGAGCTCTTCCTGTGCGTATAGATTTTACTTCTGTACCGGCAAGTACTATTCCACATACAATAGAATCATCAACAAAGTAATCATACCTAGCTTTTCTATTTGCTATTGAAAAAGTCTTTTTTTCTTTTGTTTTTTTATCTTTCTTCACAGGAAAGATTATAACCTTATGATAAAGGGATCTTATTTTGATTGCTACCAATCATAGTACCGGTTATTTCACCCATAACAATCTGTTTAATAATATCTTTTGCACCAAAATCAAAAACAACTATAGGGGTTTTACTTTCCTGACATAATGCTATAGCGGCTGCATCTATGGCTTTTAAATCTTTACTTAAAAACTCGTTATAAGTGAGAGTTGTAAATTTCTTTGCATTAAGGTTTTTCTTTGGATCAGAGTCATAAACCCCATCAATGCCATGTTTTGCCATTAAAAGTACATCTGCATCAATTTCTGCGGCTCTAAGTGCAGCTGTTGTGTCTGTAGTGAAAAATGGATTACCTGTACCTGCAGCAAAAATTACGACTCTTCCTTTTTCTAAATGTCTTGTTGCTCTTCTTCTAATATAAGGTTCTGCAATAGCCTGCATTCCGATAGCTGACTGAACTCTTGTATTTACTCCCATTGACTCAAGAACACCCTGCAATACCAAGCTATTCATTATAGTCGCTAACATTCCTACATAATCTGCGGCGGCTCTATCCATTCCTAATGCGGCGCTGGATTGAACCCCTCTAAAAATGTTTCCACCACCAACAACTATTGCTATTTGAATACCGAGATTATGAATAGCTTTAATTTCTTCAGCGATTTGGTTAACAACTTTTGGATCAATTCCGGAAATTTGGTTACTCATAAGGGCTTCGCCTGATAGTTTTAGCAAAATCCTCTGGTAAATAGGTTTAGTCATTTTTTATACGCTTGCTATTTCTTTTTCTTGATCTAAAAGAGATTTATCAATTGTTTCTCCAACATTGTAACGTATGAATGAAACGATCTTAATTTCAGTGTTCAATTGTTTAGATTTATCACTGACTAGCTTTTCTACTGTCATACCTTGATCTTTAATAAATGCTTGTTCGAGTAAGCATCTTTGTGCAAGAATTTTATCGAGTCTCCCTTGGACAATCTTTTCAGCAATTTCTTTAGGTTTTTTTGCTAAATCTTCTTTACCAAGTTCTATTCGCTTTTCATTTTCAATAATTTCAGCTGGTATTGATGACTTATCGACATATTCTGGCTGGGGCTGAACAGCGGCTATATGCATAGCAATATTTCTTGCTAATTCTTCCAGTTCAGTACTATTTGCATCTGAGGTTGTAGACAGTTTAACTAAAACTCCAATTTTATTTCCTACTGGATGGATATATGAACCAACAATACCCTTATCAACTTCAAAGCTATCAAGTCTTCTAAGCTGAATATTTTCACCTATTGTAGAAATTCTAGAGTTAATTAAATCAGAGAGAGTCCCTCCATCAGCTTTTGCTTTTAGTAAGTCTTCAACTGATTTTGATTTACTTGTAAGTGCTACTTCAGAAACCTTTTTTGAAAGCTCAATAAATGTTTCATTTTTAGCAACAAAGTCAGTTTGAGTATTTAACTCTATGATTACGCCAGATTTTTTATCTGTTGAAATCTTGCTTGTAACAATACCTTCCATTGCTACTTTGTCAGCTTTCTTTGCGGCTGCAACGATACCTTTTTGTCTTAGAACTTCAGCGGCTTTTTCAATATTTCCACCAGCTTCAGTAAGTGCTTTTTTACACTCCATCATTCCTGCGCCTGTTTTTTGCCTTAGATCTGCAACATCTTTTGCACTAAATGTCATGTTTTTACCTCTTTTTTAACTTAAGAAACTACTTGTTCTTGTGGAACAGTTACTTCTTGAACTAGTTTAATTGGTTGTCTCAATTGTGATTTAAATGAACTGCCTTTTGAATTCAATTTATGAACATCTGGTACTTGACCGCCATATCCTTCAATAATTGAATCTGCAATGATTTTTGTTATCAGCTTTACTGATCTAATAGAATCATCGTTTGCAGGAATAATATAGTCAATTCCATCTGGATCACTATTTGTGTCAACTACTGCTACAACTTTAAGCCCTACAAGGTTAGCTTCTTTGATTGCAATATCTTCTTCTTTTTGGTCAATTACAAAAAGAACATCTGGCTTTCCTCTCATAGTTTTAATTCCACCAAGAGTTTTTTCCAGCTTTTCATATTCTTTGTTAAATACAGAGAGTTCTTTTTTATTAGAGTGAACAACAGTTCCATTCTCTTGCATATCATCGAGCTCTTTTAATCTGTTTAATCTTTTTCTAATAGTGTCAAAGTTAGTTAAAAGTCCGCCTAACCATCTTCTATGTATATAAAATGCTCCACATCTGATAGCTTGTTCTTTAACTACGTCAGAGATATGTTTTTTTGTGGCTACAAAAACAATATTTTTCTTTTGCACAGCACATTCTTTTAGAAATTGACATGCTTTTTCTAAATGCTCAGAAGTCATTTCTAAATTGATTATGCATACTCCACCCTTATCCATATAAATATAGGGTTTCATTTTTGGATTCCAGCTTTTCTTTTGGTGACCGAAATGTACACCTGCTTCTAATAGCTCTTTTATTTCAACGTTTTCCATTTGATAGTTGCTTTCTTTCTCCTTAAATTAGGCTAAAAATTACTCTAAATATCTAGTAGTTAACCAATAGCTTCGATATTCTAACATGTTAAATGGATACAAAATGTGTATAAGCAGACATTTTAAAGCCAGTAGAAAATAAACTTGAAATTACTTTTCTATATACGTATTAATGATAGGGAAAAAAGTCTTCTCTTACTGGAACTACTATAGGTCCAGCTAAATATCTATTTTGAACTTCTGGAGCAAAATTAGCTAAATCTTCTCTAAACATTTCTACATTAAACATTGTTTGTCCTCTAGTAAGAAAAACTCTTACTTTAGAACCAGGTGTTCCTGCAAGTAATTGATAGACACCATCAGATGTAAGTTTGTCAGTTCTAATTCCATCTATTGCAAAAATTAAATCTTGAGGTCTAATTCCGGCCTTACTTGCTGGTGAATTTGAGTAGACTTCGTCAACAAATGAAGGATAACCAGTTTGATGAACAAATCTAAGACCAATTACACCAATTCCTGTTAGTGGTCTTGCTTGTCTAAATTCTTCCTTTATGTTCCCTTTTAAAATTGTTTTGGATTCAAGTTTATCTTCTTGTTTGTTAAATGGAAATGATTTTAGATTTTGTTCATCTATGGCAAATGCCTTTGCAGAGCAATTCATTAGAATGCTTGCTGAAAGAACGATTGATAAGATGTGAAATTTGTTTTTCATGGTAGTACTTTAATACCTTAAAACAACTTTGTTAAAGGCTAATTAAGAATGTAAATTAATAATAATAAGAGGTTAAAGAATAGTTAAAGTAATCCCTAAAACCACCCAATAACTTATATCGGCTCTTTTTGTTTTGTCTGAATCTTTATGGCTTCGATTAAATCATTTGGAGAGATAAACCCTTGTTCTAATAGTATTTGCCCTACGGGTTTGTGCTCTTTTCCTTGTTTATCTAAAATTTGTTGTTCTTTTAAAGCTGAATTTAGCTGGTCCTCAGTAAGAACCCCTAGACTTACTAAAATTTCACCTAATCTATATTTGTTTTCTGACATATTGTTTTTATTCCCTTATATTAAGATTATATTCCTTTGTTTAGCTTCAGACAAGCAGGATTTTATTTTATACTTTGCTACCCCTGAAAATTAGTTATATAAGCTTTAAATCTCAGGAGAATTAATAACTTTAGCTATCACTATTTGTTGGTGCCATTAGGTATACCCAAAAACTTAACTTATGGCTGCTTAGTTTCCTATCTGACCAGGTTCATAAAGCATTTGCCATACCTAACAGCAATTCAATATTATAGCGCAAACTTGTTTTGCGCTTCTGTCATTCTTATTATTCTGCCTTATCGGATTTGTCGAATAAATCGGACAAATCCTTAATTACTTTTATTGTTTAATTCGGAGAAAACACCAATACATCATTGATAGAGTTTAAATTTTCACTTAATTTTACTTCTATGTATAAATCGGAAGATTTATTCTTTTTCTTACTAATATTAATAACTTTACCAACAGGATGACCCTGGGGGTAGCTTGGTTTTAAATCAGTACTTGATATGCCTGATGTTACAACTGAGTCACCTACCATAACATCAGTCCCAATCGGGACAAATTCTAAAATACCTGTAGAATTTGTTTTACCTGTAAGAATTCCAAGTACATTCCTTTCTACAATCTTACAACCAAGTCTATAGCTAGGATCTGAGACTAGTTGTATTACAGAAGAAGCTTTTCCTGTTTCTACAACTTGACCTACAATACCTCTTGTACTTAAAACTGAATCGCCAACAAGTAATTTATCCTTGCTTCCTTTATTAATAATTATTTGCTTATGCCAGCTATCTGAACTTCTTCCAATTACTGAGGCACTAACAGTGTTGTATGAAATATATTTTTTTAAATCAATTAAACCTCTTAGTCTCTCCATCTCTTTATTTCTGTCGAACAAATATCCATTTTGAATTTTTAAGGACGAAATGATCTTATTTTGTTTTTTTGCCAGCTTTTCTGCTTTGATTAATCTTTCTGCAGAATACCTGCTTTGTGAAATTCCTTCGTATGCATTGTGCATAAGTGAGCCTAGGTAAAAATAAACATTTTCACCAATTCCTTTTAAAGGCCTTGAAAAAACCCAAAGAACAACAAACCAAATGAGAATTTTTAAAATTGTTTTTGGATCAATGCCTGAGGTAAATGTTGCTTTTCTTCTAAACATTTAAATTTATTATTCTAATCAAATTGAGCCGCAGCATCTAAAATCCTGCGTAAAGCTTTATCAACTAAAACCTTCCCTGTCCCAACCACTACACAAGATAGTGGATCTTCTGCAATGTGTACTGGAACTTCTGTTTCGTTTGAAATCAACTCATCAAGCCCATTGAGTAATGCACCACCACCAGCAATGACAATTCCTCTGTCATAAATGTCTGCGGCTAATTCAGGAGGAGTTCTTTCAAGGGTTCTTTTTACTGCCTCTACAATTGCAGAAAGTGGATCTTGCATTGATTCTCTAACCTCTGGTCTTCCAATAACTACAGTTCTTGGTAATCCATTAATTAGGTTTAATCCTCTGACTTCTAATTTCTCCCCATCTTCATTATTCTTATAAGCAGAACCAAGTCTAAATTTGATTTCCTCTGCAGTTCTTTCACCCACAGCAAGGTTATAAACTTTTTTCATGTACTGGATTATTGCTTCATTTAATTCATCACCAGCAACTCTAATAGATTCACTTACCACAATTCCTGATAGAGAAATAACTGCTACTTCAGTAGTACCGCCACCAATATCAACAATCATGCTTCCAAGTGGTTCAGCTACTGGTAGTCCTGCTCCAATGGCTGCTGCCATTGGTTCTTCAATTAGATAAACTGGCCCAGCACCAGCATTTTCAGCGGCTTCTCTTACTGCTCTTCTTTCAACTTCTGTAATCCCTGATGGAATTCCAATGCAAACTCTCGGTTTTCCTAAAGGTCTTCCTAAATGACTTCTGCCATTTACTTTATCAATAAAATATCTGAGCATCATTTCTGCGTGTTTAAAATCAGCGATTACGCCATCACGAAGTGGTCTTGTAGCTACGATGTGTGAAGGGGTACGGCCAATCATTGCTCTTGCTTCTTCACCAACTGCAAGGACTTCTTTTGTATCGTTATTTACAGCAACTACTGATGGTTCTCTAAGAACTATTCCGCGCTCAGATGTACAAACCAAAGTATTTGCTGTTCCTAAATCAATTCCAATATCTCTCGAAAATCTTTTCCAAATCACAATCGTTATCCTTTTTAATTTCTTTAGTACTTCTAAGCTATAATCGTAACTTAGTGTAATAGATTTTTTTTAAGTGAGCAAATGACATTAGAACAAGCAATTATCGAAAGTCAAAAAGGGAGATTTATCATTACCTGTGAACTTGCCCCACCAAAGGGTACAGACGTATCAGTGCTAGATCAAATATCTTCAAAGCTAAAAAATATTGTTTCAGCTGTAAATCTTACTGATGGACAAGGTGGGAATATGAGAATGTGTCCACTTTCAGCATCAATGGTATTACTAAAAAATGGTGTGGATGTTATCTGGCAAGTAACTTGTAGGGACAGGAATAGAATTGCTTTACAGGCTGATTGTCTTGGTGCAAGTGCTTTAGGAATAAGAAATGTTTTACCAATGAAAGGTGATGATCCAAAGTCAGGAGATCATCCTTTGGCAAAGCCGGTTTTTGATTTAGATTCTACTGAACTAATTAAAGTTATAAGCAAATTAAATCAAGGATTTGATATGTCTGGGAAAGAGTTGAAAGGGAAAACAAATTTTTTTATAGGATGTACTGGTCATCCTGGAGTGCCGGATTTAAAAAAGCAAAAAGAAATTATAGATGAGAAATTTAATATTGGTGCTAGGTTTATTCAAACTCAAATATCATATGATTCAGACCAGATTGAAAGATTTATTGAATCTCTTGGAGACTTGGCTAAAAAAACAATTGTTGGTATCACTCCTTTGAAAAGTTTAAAAATGGCAGAATTTATGAATGAAAAAGTCTTTGGTGTATCAATACCAAAAACTATTTTTGAAAGATTAGAAAAATATAAAGATGTAGAGGATCAAAAAAAAGAAGGTTTGGATATATCTAAAGAAATTGTTCTTGAACTTAAAAAGAATAAAGTTGGGGGTATCCATGTTATGGCAGTAGGACAAGAGACTAATCTCCCTGATATTATTCCTTATCTTGTTAACTAGATAGAGATTTAATCAATTATTAAACAAAAGATTGATTTTTTATTTGATATTAATCATTTATGGGGGATCCCCTGAGGTTTGGTCCTTATAAAAGTGCATATTTAATAGTGTTAGCATGGAGTTCTTAGAGGTAAAAATATCATGAAAAAAGTACTATTGTTTGTTTCTATAATAATTGCAGGAGCAACTTATTTACCTTCATATGCAAGTGATTTAGATCAGGAATGTGTAGATTTCTGTAAGGGTAATGGTTCATCAGATGGTCATTACTTAGCTCAGGAGCCTGGTGCAAAATGCAAAGATGGCTATACTCAAAATGATGAAAATCAAATTTGCTGTTGTAAGTAAATAAACAATTACGAGTTAATTAATGTAGAGGTTTGTCATATGGCAAACCTCTACTCTTTTGTTATACAATAAATCATGAAAGGTAAAATTATGGATTTACAAAAAATGATTAAAGAAGCTCAGGCAATGCAAAAGTCATTAATTGAAGCTCAGAAAGAATTAGAAACTCTTGAAATAAAAGGATCTTCTGGTGGTGGACTTATTGAAGTAACTATGTCTGGTCAGGGAGAAATTAGAGATATTAAAATAAAAAAAGAAGCTGTTAATTCAGAAGATGTTGAAACACTTGAAGATCTTGTTCTTACTGCGTTTAAAGATGCCCATTCAAAAGCAACCTCTTTATCTAAAGAAAAACTTTCGAAGCTTACTGGTGGTAAAGGCTTACTTCCTTTTTAGTCCATGAGATATACAAAACCATTGTTAAAACTGATAGAGCAATTCCAGCGGTTTCCTGGTGTAGGTCCAAGGTCTGCTGAAAGAATGGCGTTTTATCTTATTAATCAAGATATTTCGCAGATTGAAGAATTCTCTAAAACTATTATTTCTGCAAAAACTCAAATAAAAAAATGTTCTGTATGTCAGAATTTAAGTTCTGACGATCCATGTGAAATTTGTTCAAGTTCTGACAGGGATATAAAAATGATTTGTGTAGTTTCAGAATCTAAAGACTTATCTGCTATCTCAAAAACAAGTTATAAAGGACTCTATCATGTTTTAGGTGGACTTATTTCTCCCATCGATGGTGTTGGACCAGATAATTTATCTATAAAGGAACTTGTTGGTAGGGTTGGTAGAAATGATTTAAATGAGGTTGTAATTGCTCTGGATACTAGTACTGAAGGTGAAGCCACAACTCTTTATTTAAGCAGAATCCTTTCTCCTTTATGTAATAGGATTACAAGACTTGGTTTTGGATTACCTGTGGGTACAGAATTAGAATATGCAGATGAGTTAACCTTATCTAGAGCGTTTGATAGTAGAACATTGATATCATAGTATCTATAGACGGAGTGTTAGAATTGTCACATGAAAAATGTTAAATTAAAAAACATAATTTGGGGGAATGGAGAAACTCTTCCATTTATCGCTGGACCCTGTGTAATTGAAAATAAAGATTTAGTTTTTAAGACTTGTGAGAAATTAAAAAGTGTTTGTGAAAAACTGAAAGTCCCTTTTATTTTTAAATCTTCATATGATAAGGCAAATAGAACTTCTGTTGATAGTTTTCGTGGTCAAGGGATAGAAGAAGGCTTAGAAATTTTAAGTCAGGTAAAAAAAGAGTTTAATGTTCCAGTCTTATCTGATGTTCATGAAATCTCAGAAATAAACCTAGTGAAAGATGTTTTAGATATTATTCAAATACCAGCATTTCTAAGTAGGCAAACAAATTTAATCCTTGAAGCTGGAAAAACAGGCAAGGTTGTAAATATAAAAAAAGGACAATTCTTAGCACCTGATGATGTTTTGAATATTGTTAAAAAAGCTTATAGTACTGGAAATGAAAACATTTTAATAACTGAAAGAGGCACATCTTTTGGGTATCATAACTTAGTTGTTGATATGAGATCTTTTGATATTATTCATAAATTTAATATTCCGGTAGTTTTTGATTGTACTCATTCAGTTCAGCTTCCAGGTGGAGCTGGAAATAAGTCAGGTGGTCAAAGAGAGTTTGTCCCATCACTACTTAAAGCGGCAGTAGCGGCTGGTTGTGATGGAATTTTTATGGAAACCCATCCTGATCCTGATAATGCTTTAAGTGATGGACCTAATATGGTTCCACTTGAAAAAGTAGAGGACTTGTTAAAGGATGTTATTCGTATAAAAGAAGTAATAAAAAAAGTTAGTGTTTAACCCGAAAGAAAAAGAAGTAATTGTAGAAGTAAAGAACCTAACAAAACAATACGGTTCAAAAAAAGTTCTGGATGATGTAAGTTTTAAAATTTATAGAAATGAACTTTTATTAATAATTGGTTTCTCAGGTACAGGTAAGTCTACATTATTAAAGCTTATCTCTGGTTTGGAAAATCCTGATTCTGGCACTGTTACTTTAAAGAAATCAAATATAGGCATGGTCTTTCAAGGTGCTGCGCTATTTGATTCAATGACTATTTTTGACAATGTTGCTTTCCCTCTTGTTAATAGTGGTAAAAAATTTAATGCTGAAGAGATAAAGAGAAATGTTCTGGAAAAATTAAAGCTTGTTGGATTAAATGGAGTTGAGAATCTTCGTCCTGATGAACTGTCTGGTGGTATGAAAAAAAGAGTTGGTTTTGCACGTGCAGTTGCTAATAATCCAGAAGTGATTTTATATGATGAGCCTACGAGTGGTCTTGATCCTGTAGTTTCAAATGTCATATTAGATTATATTGTTAAACTTCAAGATCAATTAAATGCTAGTAGTGTTTTGGTAACACATGACTTAAATTCTATTTCCAAGATAGAAGGACGAATATTACTTTTTTATAATGGAAAAATTGTATGGGAGGGAATGACTAAAGATTTATTCACTACAGATGATCTCTTTGCGAAACAGTTTAGAGAAGGGACTTTGAAAGGTCCTATGACAGTTATTCGAGAGTAGCTCACCAGTCGTCTCCTGAAGCAATAGTGAGTCCGATTAGATTTGCTTCTGGATTCTCTGATTTAATTGTTCTTGAAATCTCTTCAAATGTTGATCCTGTCGTAAGGATATCATCAATAATTAATATATCTTTTTCCGAAGAAATGTCTTTAACAATTTTAAAAGCACCTGCAATATTTTCTTTTCTTTCAATGAGATTTAAAGAGTTCATGAACTTTGTTTCTTTTATTCTTTCTATATGATTTTTTGAAAATCTTAGGTTTAGATTCCTTGAAATCTCTTCAGCTATTAATTCTGTCTGGCAGTAACCCCTTTCTTTTAGTCTTCTTTTATGAGATGGTACTGGTAAAATAAGAAAATCTTCTTTACTTACATTGAGATTTTCCCAGTACTTTGATAATTTGCTTGCAAAATAGTTTGCAAGATCTTTCTTGTTATTTTTTAGAGCTATGATTGCAGATCTTAATGAACCATCGTAAAATCCCCAACTGAAAACAGTTATTGAATCCAAATCTCTTTTATATATTTCAGATCTGACTTTGAAATCTTTTTCACAGCTATGGCAGATTATTAATTCTTTTGATGAACTGCCACATACAGCACAGCTATTTTCATAGATCAGGCTAATTATTTTTTTAATAAAGTTAAACATCTGTTACCAGAATTAATTAAAACAAAAGAGTATTTATTACAATATTTAAATTAAGATTGATCTTTAATTTTAGACAACCTTTTAAGGACTTGCATTAAATTATCCATCTCTTCAGAAAAATTTAATGAGAGCACTTGTCCAATAGTAATTAAATAATTGTAATTATTATTTCTTAACTTAAAACCTTGTGTAATTAAATCAATAAGAATATCTAACTTTAATTGATTTTTCTTAATAATATTAATGAGACTTGTAAAGTCTTCAGTCAACTTAAGAATCTCTTCTTTTGATGTTTCATAAACAAAATCATGAATCATCATGGGTTTTAAAGGAGGATAAGGCATTATTTCCCCTCCGTTGTCCTGATATGCAAACAGATATATTTCAATTTGCTTCTTTAGAAGATCGTATAGTTGGGGTTGGAGCTCCTCTAGTTCTTGTGGAGTCATGCCAAATGCTGTTGGTTTGTGCACAGTGTCTAAGCTTGTGTTATTGATTTTTGAAATAAGTCCATAAGCAATATAAGAATTGTCATACGAACTTTTTACTTTAACGACAGCGCCTTGAACAAGGCTTATTCTCTGGTTTTGTGGTGAAAAGCTTTCCTTATAACACTCTGCAATAATGAATTCGTTGGTTGAAAGAACTACTTCGCAAAAAGGCTTTTGAGTATCTTTTTTTTCTGATTGAATAGCCATAACTATAATGTAACAGATTCTTTTTAAATGTGCACACTTATAAAACAAGCCTATTGACTACATTTCCAATGTTTGTCATACTTCATTCTGGTAATTGGGATGTCCAATAAACCCTGATAGATAAAGGCTTTTGTTTGAGACTGTCAAAAAAAGCTTTTTAACAGAAAATGATAGGTTCTATTAAAAAGCTTTTCTAGAGGGATTTTCAAGGGCCGGGATTCGAAAAGAATCTTAACAAGGAGGAAACATGAATAAGTCAGAATTAGTAGATGCAGTTGCCAAATCAACTGGATTATCAAAAGCAGATGTAGATCGTTCCATTAAAGGAATTATTTATAATATCTCTTGTGCTCTTTCTCGCGGTGAGAAAGTAACTTTCGTAGGTTTTGGAACTTTCGAAAGAAGAAATAGAAAAGCAAGAATGGGTGTAAATCCACAAAATCCACAACAAAAAATCAAAATTCCTGCAAAGAAAGCTCCAGCATTTTCAGCAGGTTCTGAGCTAAAAGAAGCAGTTGCAACAGGAAAACTACCAAAGTTAAATCTTGAGCCAGTTGCTAAAAAAGGCACTTCCTGGAAAGGCAAATCAAAAGCAAAGAAAAAATCAGGAAAGAAAAGATAAAAAGTAATATATAACAACATTAAAGGTGTCTCATACGAGGCACCTTTTTTGTCTTTATTTTCTGTTTTTTTGCAGTTATAATTCATTCTTGGGAGTACTAATAAAAATTTTATGGAAGAAAAATTAATAGCAATTGGTGCAGATCACGCTGGTTTTGAATTAAAAGAAAAAGTTAAAAAAAATTTAATAGCTTCTGGTTATGAAGTCAAAGATTTTGGAACAGACTCCACAGATTCTGTTGATTATCCTCTTGTAGCAAAAGCATTAGCTGTTTCTGTTGCAGGGAAAAATCCTCCCAGAGGAATACTTGTTTGTGGTACAGGAATAGGAATGGCTATAGCGGCGAATAAAATCAAAGGAATTATTGCGGCGAATTGTAATGATGCTGAAACAGCAAAGATGGCTCGATTACACAATAATTCGAATATCCTTACACTCGGTGGAAGATTAATTACTGAAGATAAAGCTAAAGATATTGTTAACACCTGGCTTGAAACAGACTTTGAAGGTGGAAGACATCAAAGAAGAATTCAAGAAATTAGAGATTTAGAAAGATAAATGAAAGAAGTTAGAAAAAAGAAGGTTCTTATTACTGGAAGTGCCGGTTTTATTGGATCAAGTTTAAAAGAAGTTCTAGTAAAAAATGGGTATGAAGTTTTGGGGATTGGCAGGAGTAAAAATGAAGATTACTCTATTGATCTTTTTGATCCTAAAATAAAAAATATCTTGTTAGACTTTTCTCCTGACATAATATGCCATTTAGCAAATGGTTCAAATATTGCACGAGCAAATGAAGAAAAAGAAAAAGAATATAGAGATACTGTTTTGGCAACAAAAAACTTTCTTGATGGTGTAAAAGCTTTAAATCTAAGACCTAAGATCATATTTGTATCTTCTCAAGCTGTTTATGGAAAGCCAGAATATCTTCCCATTGATGAGAATCATCCTCTTTCTCCGTATACTATTTATGGACAGAATAAGCTTGAGAGTGAGAATCTTATTGTAGATAGTTCTTTTGATTATGTGATATTTAGAGTTTCTAGTCTTTATGGTGCTTTGCAGGACTATAAAAAATCTGGAGTAATTTCAAAATTTATTAATAAACTTAAGAATAATGAGTCCCCTATAGTTTTTAATAGTTTAGATATTACCTCTGATTTTATATATATAAATGATTTAGTAGAAGCAATTTATAAATCGATAGAAAATGAAGAGTTTAAAAATGAAATCTTAAATACTGCATCTGGAAATCCTCTAAGTTTAAAAGATCTTTTAAATGAATTATATAAGTATTTTCCTAAAGCACCCAAAGCAGAGATTATAAATAATGATTTATATCTTGGAAAAGATCAAAAAGGTTTATATCTTAAAACAGATAAGATACAGAAAAAGTTAAACTGGAAATGTAAGTATTCTTTAGCAAATGGGTTGAAAGAAATGTTAAGTACAGTGGTTGTTTAATATGAATTTGTTTATTAAAAGGGTCTTTGACATTATTTCATCATTGTTTTTTCTTTTAGTTTTTTCCCCTTTTTTAATAGCGATAGCTATTGTTATAAAAATGGATTCAAGCGGTCCTGTTTTTTATAAACACTTTAGGGTAGGTAAGAATGGAAAAGAATTCCTTTGCTATAAATTCAGATCAATGTACATTGGTTCAGATCCAAATAAACTGGTAAGTGATGTAAATGATAGTAGAGTTACAAAAATAGGGGATTTCTTAAGAAATGCAAGCCTTGATGAATTACCCCAATTGATTAATGTGTTTTTAGGTGACATGTCTATAGTTGGTCCAAGGCCTGCTCTTCCTTCACAAGTAAAAGAATTTTCTCAGGAAGAAAGAAATAAGCTTTTAGTAAAGCCTGGCTTAACTGGTTGGACTCAAGTTAATGGGAGAAATTCCATTCCGTATTCTAAAAGAATGGAATTAGATTGTTGGTATGCAAAAAACTGGAATCTTTTACTCGATATAAAAATTCTTTTAAAAACTTTTATAGTAGTTTTAAAACGTGAAGGGATTTATGACGTTAAATGATTAATGACTCTATCCCTCAAATCATACTTACTTCTCCAGGTCAAATTGCATTTAGTATAGGGGATTGGCCTGTTAGGTGGTATGGGGTATTTATCGCACTGGCTTTTTTTTCAGCTTATATGCTGGCAGAAAAAATTGTTCTTAAGAGTAAGCTTGATTTGGAAGTTTTTAATGATACGATCTTTTATGTTTTAATTTCGAGTATAGTTTTTGCTAGATTGTGGTTTATATTCTTAAGCTTTGACTATTACAAAGATCATATAGATGAAATACCTAAGATTTGGCTTGGTGGGCAATCAATTCATGGTGGAATCTTAGGTGGAGTTTTAGCTGTTTTAATATATTCAAAAATTAAGAATATTCCATTCTATAAGTATATTGATGTCTTATCCATTGTTTTTCCAATGGGACAAGCTATAGGGCGGTGGGGGAATTTTTTTAATAATGAGGCTTTTGGAAGACCCGTTAATAATGCTCTAATAAAACTATATATCCCAGAAGATTTTAGACCTATGCAGTATATTGATTTTAAATATTTTCATCCTACTTTTTTATATGAATCATTTCTAGATTTTATGATTTTTGTCTTTTTGTTAAAAAAATATGATAGTTGGTCTAATAAGCCTGGTAAGGTATTCTGGTTATATTTACTTTTGTACTCATCTATAAGATTTGTTTTAGAGTTTATAAGAGTTGATAGTCTTTATTTATTTGGACATTTACCTAGTGCACAGGTTATAAGTGTTATTGTAATAATAATAAGTCTTTTAAATTTAAAAAAATTAAAAGCATAGGAGCAAAAATGAAAAAAACAGGAAAGAAAACAATTATAGGTGTAGACGTTGGTGGGACAAAAATTGCTTTTGCTCTGGTTTCCAATGGAAAACTAATGACTCCTGTTTATACAGAAAAAACTCCTCATGGCTCAAAAATATTGAATGTGATAAGTGACTACTATGAAAAGTTCTCAAAAAAACATTTAGTAGCTGGTATTGGAATATCAACAGCAGGAATGGTAAGTGATGATGGGAAAATTGTTGGGTCTACAGGAAATATTCCTGGGTGGCAGGGGACGAAGGTAAAAGAGGTTTTACAGAGAAAACATGGACTTCCTGTTGCTGTAGAAAATGATGCTAATTCAGCGGCATATGCTGAATACCAGATAGGATCTGCAAGGGGAGCAAATCCACTTTTAATGATTACTTTAGGAACTGGAGTTGGTGGTGGAGTTGTTGTTAATGGAAAACTTGTAAGGGGTGCTCATTATGCTGGAGGAGAGATCGGACATATAAAACTCAGCCATGATAAGCAAAGACATTGTACTTGTAGTAGGTATGATTGCTTTGAAGCTTATGCTTCAGGAAATGGAATCCTTGCATTAATTAAAGAATATTTCCCCAGTAAATATAAGAAGATGACAACTAGAGATTTGTTTAAGTTAGCAAAGTCCAAATCTAAAGATGGATTATTAGCAAAAAGAGCAGTTGAAGACTGGCATTTCTTTATTGCTGTTGGTATTTGTAACTTATTTCATGTCTTTGATCCTGAGAAAATAGTTTTATCAGGTGGACTTTCAAGTGAAGTTGACATTAAATATCTAACCAAACAAACAGTTAACCTATCACTTCCGGCATTGTCAAAAGCTATTCATATTGAAAAAAGTGTTTTAGGAAATGATGCTGGTTTAATGGGTGCAGCACTTTTAGCCAGCCATCACATTTCTTTATAGTTATTTATTTGCACATCCGCAACTGCTGGTTCCTACCGCTTTGCAGATCTTAGCAACATTACCATTTGCGCTTTTTTCACAACACTTGCCTAAATTAACTCCACAGTCATCTTGGCAATTTACAGGATTTGGACATGTACCTTTAGCAAAAGGGTCTACAGCAATGGTAATCATAGTAGAAGTACCTTTAGGAACAAATGATAAACCAAGCTGATTACGCTTAGCACCTTTTTTAAAATTTAAAATATAAGCGCCATTGCCTTTAATTTTTTGTTTATGACCTATTTCTCTGTTATCAGCGGCTGGAGCAAGAAAGAATGGATTTCCAGAAAAATCAGAAATAATAACACTTACATGTGGGTCTGAAGGAATAAGTTCTTTTAATTCATCACTTCCTGCTTGGGAAAATGGGTAGAATCCTCTATAAGATACGTCTAGAGATTGACTTTGACCAATTTCTACAGAAAATGCAGGTAGTGAAAGAAGTATAACTAATGCTAATGAGTAAAGAATATTCATGTTAATCTCCTTAATTTTGATAGGAGTATTCTAGTCTATGGCTTTTAAAAATAAACATATTTACTAATATTAAACTTTACATTTTATATGGTTAAAATATAGTGAATGAAAATAAAAGCTATTTTATTTGATCTTGTTGGTACTTTGATTTATGTCAAAGATTCCGTTGGAACTGTATATTCAAATGTAGCTAATGGTTTTGGTTATAACTGCGATCCAAATAAGCTAGATAAAGCTTTTACCCTAATTTTTAAGTCTGCTCCCCCATCTTGTGGTGGAAATATAAAAGAAAAAGACTGGTGGAAAAATATTGTTTTTCAGGTCTTTAAATCATCTAATTATGATCTGGGCAGTAACTTTGATCAGGTGTTCGAGGAAATCTTTAAAGAATTTTCAAAAAAATCTTCATGAGCAGTTTATCCGGAAGTAGTCTCTACTTTGAAAATCTGTAAAGAAAAATCTTTAAAAGTTGGCTTAATTTCAAATTTTGATAGCAGACTAGAAGTTGTTTTAAAAGAAGTAGAGTTAATAAACTATTTTGATAGTATTGTCTACTCTGGTAAAGTGAAATTCTGTAAGCCTGATCCTAGAATATTTCAATATGCATTGGATGAATTAAATGTAATTTCTGAAGAAGTGCTTTATATTGGTGATAGTTTAGATATAGACTATTATCCTGCAAAAGAAGTAAATATTAATCCCTTACTGATTGATAGAGATAATAGGGTAAATATAAATGATGTAAAAACCATATCGAATTTACATCAAATCTTTGATTTTTTAGTTTCTTAAAGCAATATTTCTGAAAAGAGATATTATATTACCAAATGAAAGTAACTACACACACAATAAAAGACTATAAGAAAAAAGGCAAGAAAATAAGTTGTTTAACTGCCTATGATTACAGTACAGCAAAAATGCTTGATAATGCAGGTGTTGATCTTATATTAGTAGGGGATAGTTTAGCTCAAGTTGCTTTAGGATATGAAAACACTCTTTCACTTACTATGGATGAAATGCTTCATCATGCAAAAGCAGTTTGTCGTGGAGTTCGTAATGCACTCGTAGTAATCGACTTACCTTTTCTTACCTATCAGGTTAGTATGGAGTCTGCTATTAATAATGCTGGGAAATGTCTTCAGGCTGGTGGAAGTGCTGTTAAATTAGAAGGTGCTTCTGCCGATATTCTAAAAACCATTGAAAAAATGGTGCAGATTGGAATCCCTGTATTAGGTCATATAGGATTTACTCCTCAGTCTGTAAATTCTCTTGGGGGAAATAGAGTACAGGCAAAAACTGCTAAATCTGCAAATGAACTTTTAAATCAGGCTAAAGCTTTAGAGAGTGTAGGATGTTTTGGAGTTGTTATTGAGCTTGTACCCTCAGAAGTTGCTAAAAAAATCACTGAAAATATTTCAATCCCTACTATAGGAATTGGCGCCGGATTAGGATGTGATGGGCAAATATTGGTTACAGATGATTTACTAGGAAAGTTCTCAGATTTTAAACCATCTTTTGTTAGAAGATATGCAGAATTTTCTAGAGATGGAGAAAATGCAGTTCAAAAATATATTTCTGATGTACAAAATGGAAAATATCCAGATATTAATGAATGCTTCTTTATGCAAGAAGCTGAGGCTGAGAAATTAAGGTAACAATATTTATAAATTTCTTATGCCGGACAGAGAAAAAATTAAAAATGCAAAAAAGAAAAAAGATGGATGGTGGGCAAGTCTTTTTAGTGGACCATGTGCAAATTTTTTATTACCATTTATTGCTGATGTAAAGTGGATTACTCCAAACTGTGTAACCTCCTCCTCGCTTTTTTTATGTTTTATAGCCTGTTCATTTATCGCTACAGGTATTCCTAATTTTTTAATTATCGGAGCTGTTTTAGTTCAATTTGCTTTTGTCTTAGATTGTCTGGATGGACAGCTTGCGCGCTATAGAGGAGCAGGATCAAATTTCGGAGCGTGGTATGACAGGGTTACAGATAGAGTGAAAGACTTTTCTATATATTTTGCTATAGCATATGGGCATTTCAAAGCTTATGAAGACTGGGTTATATGGCCTCTTGCAATGAGTGGGTTGTTTTTTGTTTATTTGTTTGATTACTATGTTAATCAGGATGTAAAATTAGAAGCCAGAAAAACAGAGAGTGAGAGAAAACAAGAGAACTTTTCTCTTATGAAAATCTTAAATCCAGTCTTTTCATTAGGGTCAAAAATATATAGATCTGTACCAATCCTTCAATTTCATATAGGCGAGCAATATCTTTTAATCTCTATATTTTTATTCTTCAATCAGACAAGGTTATACCTTTATCTTGTGATTGTTTTAGGGCTTTTTTACACTTTCTATTGGCCTATTGCTCAGTATTATGGAAAGAAACCATCTGCTGATTTAAATTAGCTAGCCGCTCTTAAAGATGCTAGTCTAAGGATTTCCTCTTTATTATTAGCATAAATTTTTAAAGCATTATTGCTAATTCCTTCATGTTTTGATTTTGCGGAAGATAAAATCTCTGGGTGAATATTATTTCTATATCCATCATAAACATCTGAGTAGTTAACTAGTTTCAATAACAAAACACCATCTTCATAACTGGTTTTATTAGGATCTAAAGAATTAATATGATTAATAACATCCTGAATTGTATTAAATTTATCTTTAAAGTTTTCCTGATAAAAAATACTTAGCCCGAATTGTTCTTTGTTAATTGAGTCTGCTATTAACTCTTGGATTGAACTAGTTGTAGGCAGATGCGAGTCTTGCTCTTCCCCGTTAAATATTTTTAATTGAGTAGGATTATTACCTTTTGGGGCTGATAATTTTGTAAATGGTGCAGATAAAATTCTTCCAATAAAACCCATGTTAGATCTCCTTAAGTGTATTATTTCTAATACTAGCAAAGATAAATAATGAAAATTAAACATTAGAAAAATTTAATCCAAAATTTAATTTTTACTTTAGATTTAAACCTCTTAACCTAGCTCTCCAGCAAAAATTCCTATTCTAAAAAAAATAAATCCAATAATTACACTTAAAACAATATTCATTAAGGCTTTTAAACTGTCACCATCTTTGATTAAGTTATAGCTCTCATAAATATAAGTAGAAAAAGTAGTAAATGCCCCGCAGAATCCAACCATTAAAAGAAGCCTGGTATTTGTGTTTAAAGCAAGCTTTTCGTTCATGAAGCTAGCAAAAAATCCTACTAAAAAACATCCTAAAATATTCACGGTGAAAGTACCATATGGGAATACCGTACCAAAAGTTTTATAAACTAATCCAGAAATAAAATACCTGGCAAGTGTGCCAAGTGTTCCGCCGATAATTAAATTTAGAATTTGGATCATAATTTATAGTTAAGCATACATTAGTATTTTATATAATCTAGATTGCCACACCTCATTTCATTTGGCTCGCAATGACATTTTCTGGTTTATCCTTTTGGATCTAAGACATCTCTCACTTTATCACCTAAAAGATTAAAAGAAAGTACAGAAATGAAAATACAAAATGCTGGAATAAAAAGTAGCCATGGTCTAACCAGCATATTTGAAAGATCTTTTCCTTCGGCTAAAATGTTTCCCCAGCTTGGGTCTGGCTGAGTAATCCCAAGTCCTAAAAAGCTTAGTGCACTTTCTCCTATAATAAATCCTGGTATGGATAGCGTAGCGGCAATAACAATATAGCTGGTAGTTTGAGGGATTATATGCTTAATTATGATCATTAAATCATTCATCCCTATTGCTCTTGCTGACTGAACGAACTCTTCTTCTTTTATAGATAAAACTTGTCCTCTTACGACTCTGCTTAACCCTGCCCATCCAACAAACGATAAAATGATTGTAATTAAAAGAAATCTTTGAGAGTTAGTAATGTTTGCTGGTAAAAGGCTGGCAAGTACCACTATTAAATAAAAGTAAGGAAGACACATCATAGCCTCTGCTATTCTCATCATAAAGTTATCGATGCTACCTCCAAAATAACCAGAAATCCCTCCGAAGAGAATTCCTAATGGAAAAACAATTAATAGTCCAATAAAGCCAATGGTCAGACTAGGCCTGCCGCCATATAAAACTCTGGAAAATATATCCCTTCCATTTTTATCTGTTCCAAAAAGATATATTCTCTCTCCTGATCCTATCCCAAATAAGTGTAAATCTGATTTAATTCCAAAAAAACTATATGATTCACCACGTATAAAAAATTTTAAAGGTAATCTTTTTGAAGTATCTTCAATAAACATTTTTGTAAATGTTTCATCATCAAACCTATAAGAAGTCTTATAAATATAAGGACTAACAAGTCTACCAGCGTAAAAAAAATGAATCTTGCTTGGCGGGAGATAGCTTGCTTTAGGGTCTCTGGTATTAGGATGATATGGAGAAATAAAGTCAGCAAAAGCAATTAAGGAGTATAAAACCACAATTAAAATGATACTAATTTTTGCAATTGGATCTTTTATTATTCTAATAATTAGATTCATAGTGATTTAACCTTCAAATTTTATTCTTGGATCAGCAAATTTTAAAAGAATATCTGCTAATAAATTCCCTGCTATAAGCATCACTGCACCAAGCATAAGAGTAGTCATAGTAAGATTCATATCCATCTTTCTTGCCGCTTCTAAAGTTAAAGCACCCAGTCCAGGATATGAAAGTATTGTTTCAGTTAATGCCGCTCCGCTTAAGAGTCCGGCAAATTCAAACCCAAAAATTGTAATTAGTGGATTAATGGCATTTCGCAGAGCATGTTTATAAATTACTTTATCTGCAGGTAGCCCCTTTGCAATTGCTGTTTTTATGTAGTCTTGTTTTAATACATCGAGCAAATTTGCTCTCATTTGTCTTTGGAGTCCAGCAATGGAAACGAGCGTTAAAACTACAGTGGGTAAAATTAAATGTTTTGAAATATCTAAGAACTTTTGTATAAAAGTCAAGCTATCAAAATTTACACTTGTTAATCCACCGATAGGAATAATTTGGCTGTTTAATGCAAAAAGTAATCCAATTACTGCAAGAACAAAAGTAGGTACTGACATGCTACATGAAGTAACAATTGCAAAAAATTTATCTATAAATTTATCTTTATTTACTGCTGACCAGATTCCTAATGGTATAGCAATAAGCCATGTGAAAAATAAAGTAGAGAGACTAAGCAAAAGAGTGTTTTTTAAAGGTGTTTTTAAAACATTTATTACAGGCTGATTTTGTTGAGTTACTCCAAGGTCACCGTGGCAGAGACCTTTTAACCATAAAATGTATTGAATATGCCAAGGTTCTTTTAACCCTAGCCTTTTTTCTTCTTTTTCTAAAACCTGTTTGCTAATTGAAGGATTAAATCTTAATTCTGCAAGCGGGTCACCAGTTCTTAAAATAATTTGTTTAACTGGCATATTTAAAGGGAGTCTATAGGCAGTATAGAAAGATAAAATAATAAGCGATATGCAGACAATTAATTGTGGTGTATAAAATGATTTACTTATAAACGCTTGCACCCAGTAAGTGATAAACAATAAAAAGAAAAGAATAAAATTCGCTATAAATATTAAATTAAGGTCTTTAAAAATTAAGTCAAAAGGTAAAATTGAAAATTTTGACAAGTATATAGAAAAGAAAACTAATGAGATAAGTGAAAGAATCCCAAAGAAATACCAATTTTTTAACTTACATAAGTAAAAAAACAATATAGAAAATAAAGCAGGGAAAAGTACCAAATTAAAATTTATGTTGTTTATCGTTAAATTCAGTCTTATAATTCCAAAACTAATCATTGAAACTATAAAAATAAGTGGTAAAGATGAGAATATTCTTTTAAAAATATAGGATCCTGTACTCATAATATTTATTATAATTGAAAGCTAAAACATATATGTGTAATATTGATAATTTAATTCGAATAAATAAAGCAATATCTCTGAGTGGCTATGCTTCAAGAAGAAAAGCGGATGAATTAATAAAAAGTGGAAAAGTAAAGGTAAATGGCAAAGTCATTTTTAATATGGGACTAAAGGTCTCTTTAGAAAAAGATGAGATTTGTATAAATAATGAGAAAGTCTCCAAAAAAGAATATATTTATTTGCTTTTTAATAAGCCTGCAGGATGTATAACTACTGCTAGTGATGAGAAAAACAGAAAAACAATATATGAGATTTTACCTTCAAAATATAAAAGTCTTAAATTTGCTGGAAGATTAGATAGAGAAACTGAAGGTTTAATGGTTCTTTCAAACGATGGTGATTTTATTAATGAAATTATCCATCCAAAAAAAGAGATTAAAAAAACCTATATAGTTTCTCTTAGTAATAGCTTAGACAGGAATAAGATTAGTGATATAAAATCAAAACTTTTAAAAGGGGTAATGTTAGATGGTAGAGCAATGAGAGCTGACTCTGTTAAGGAATTAGGCTTAAATTCCACGTATAAAGGGAAACCTTGCAGATTTGAAATCGTCATACATGAAGGTGTTAACAGGCAGATAAGACGAATGTTTCAAACGATCGGTTTTACTGTTACTAGTTTAGTGAGAGTAAAAATTGGATCATTTAATTTATCTCAATTAGAAAAAAACAAATCCAGGTATTTGGAAATTGATAGAAGTCAGGCTTATGCAATCTTTAAATAGAAATTTTCAAGTAGAAGTTTTAGATGAAGATAAGCATAAATTACAGGAAATCGGAGAGTTATTAAAAGTTTCTAGAGAAAAGAAACTGCTAACTTTAAGAGATATTAAAGACCTTACTAATATTCCAATACATCATATTTTAGCCATAGAAAATGGAATTAGAGAAAATTTACCAGAGGATTTTTGTCTAATTGGATTTATTAGAATTTATGCAAAAGCTTTAGGATTAGATGAAAAGGGCATAGTTAATTTGTATTCTAAGAAAACAGCTACACTAAATCAGAATACCCCTCATGGAATAAATAATGAATTTGATTTATTATTTGATAAGGGAGGAAATAATAAGAATTTGTTTAGAAGAGAAAAAAGAAAATCAAGCGATTTAGAAAATAAAACCAGTCTTTTTAATGCATTTCATTTTTATTTATTTATAGGCTTTATCTTGCTTATTACGGCGACTTATTTAATTTTTAATTTAATAGTAAATAATCCATTTGATCCAAAAGATAAAACATATAAGGAAATAATTGTTGAAAATGAAGAAGACTTTTCAAGTGAAGATATAGAGGAAGATACAAAATCTTTAGATGAAGTAGACAATCCTGTTGGTGATGTTGTTATGGAGTTTAAAAAGACAGATAAGCCTATTGCTGATGAAATAGTTGATGATGATATGTTAATTCCAGAAACTGAGAAACCAGTTGAAGTTAAAAAACCAGTAGAAACCCAACCTATAATCAATAAAACAAAAAATACACCTATTGTTGTTAAAGCTGAACCAAAACAAAAAGTTGCAACTCTTCCACCTAAGAATACCCAAATAAAGGCTAAACAAGCAATTAAGTCAAAAGTTCAACTAGCAATTAAACCAGTCGTTAAAAAACAAAATGTTAGCAGAACAAAAAATACAATTTCACAAAACCCAGCAAGTAAAAAATATTGTCCTATAAAGAAACCTGTTCAAAAACTGCCATTACAAAAACCAGTTTCAATAGCTTCAAAACAAGTACAAGCAAAACCTAATAACATTACTATTCAAAAAAATCAGAAGGTTCAAAAACAGGTTATACAAATCGCTGATAAGAAAGTACAAGAAGTTAAACCAGTTCAAAACGTTATAAAACATACAGAGATTAATTCACTTCCAGTTGTTGAAGAAGAAATAATGCTTAGACCAATGAGACCAGTACAATAACTAAATCTTACTAGTAATTAAGTCAGCAATTGTTAAAAGACTGAATTTAACTTCTTCATCTTTAATAAAAGAAATACTCTCTTTTGCTTTTGAAATGTACTTTCTAGATAGGTCTTTAGCTTTTTCACAACCTTCTAATTTAAAGGTTAATTCTATTGCTTTACTAAAGTCTTCTTCTTTGCTAAATCTGGATTCTATTAGTGATTTTAGCTGTTTTGATTTTTCATTTTGAGTATTTAATGCATAAATAACGGGGGCTGTAATGATGCCTTGTTTTAAATCACTTCCCACTTCTTTACCCATTTCTTTCGTACTGCTTGTAAAGTCTAAAGTATCATCAACAATCTGAAATGCAATCCCAATATTTCTTCCATATGAAGCTGTAAAATCTATTATTTCTTTGCTTTGATTGTTTAGTATTGCAGAAGCTTTGCAACAAGCAGAAAATAAGCTGGCAGTTTTAGTGTTTGATTTTTGAATGTAATAATCCCAACTAATGTTTGTATTAAATCTTTCAGCATACTGGTCAATTTCACCATCGCAGAGATCACTTAATACTTTTGCATAGACTTTTACAATTTCAGTATTTTCTAGCTCTCCTAATCGAACAGATGCTTGTGCAAATAAAAAATCACCGGTAATAACAGATATTTTGTCATTCCACATGTTATTAACAGTTTCCCTGCCTCTTCTTAGCTTTGCAGAGTCAATTATGTCGTCGTGTACTAAGCTTGCTGTGTGAATAAGCTCAGTTAATTCAGAAAGAATTATGTGCTTATTTGTTATTCCGCCAGTGCCTTTAGCCATTAATAAACTAAGTGCTGGTCTAATTCTTTTTCCACCTGCTGAAAATATATATTTGATAACTTCTGAAAGAAGCTTGCCGGATGATGATAGCTTATTAGACAAGTTATTTTGAACTAGTGAAAGCTCACTACTAACAGGCTCAAATAGCTCTGGCCACTCATTTTTTGTTTCTTTGGTTATTTTTTCAATAACTTGTTTCATGTCTTAAATATTTGCTTTTGCTGTGTTATCGATTGATGACTTGTACTTTAAATCTAGAATATTAAATTGTTCAGTAAAATATTGTACTGTCTTTGCAATAGATTTCTCATTATTATACTTTTTTAAAAACAAAGTGGCTTCATTCCCAGTGCTTAAAATGTCATTTATTGGATCTATATAACTACTTATTCCTAGTTTTTTTGAAGTCTGCATAAGTTCTTTGTATAAAGACTCAATAACAATAGAGCAGTCCTGAACAGAATCAGATCTCCAATCCCAGATTTTTGCATTTAGACCATCTTTAGCTATAACCTCTTCTTGTTGGTCAATTGTTTTTGCTAAATCAATTAAATCCTCTTTTTTCTTAGATAGTATCTTTGGCCAGTTATTATTTATAAGATAATTCTGTATTATTGCTTCAATAAAAGCTACTATTGAAATTACTTTTCTCGTATCACTTACCAAATCACAAATTCTAATTTCTATTCTATTTAAATCATTTGGTCTGTTTGGTCCATTAGGTCTAATTCCAGACCATAGATGTCTGACATTAAACATCTCCTTATTTTTAAGTTTTTCATTAGACCAAGAAATGTATTCATTATGGTCAGAAAAAAATGGTACAAAAGATGGTGTCCTTGGAAAATTATGCCATCTGAATGATTTAAATCCAGTTACTTTTCCATCATGAAATGGCGAAGAAGCACTAAGTGCTAAAAATAAAGGTAAATCCAGTCTAAGTGCAGATATCAGATTAAAAATGGACTTTGTATCTTCAATACCAATATTTATATGGAGACTTGTTGTAATTATATTTGTTTTATAAGTTTTTAAAATAAACTGATGATAAGGATCATCTGTTTTAGAAGGATAAGAAATCTTACTATATTCAAGAGGAATAGAACTCCCGGGAATTATAGTAAGATCATCAAGAGTTTTTAAAAACCTTCTTGCTTCTATTCTTGGATTAATAATT
Source organism: uncultured Gammaproteobacteria bacterium (assembly GCA_964602915.1). GTDB lineage: Bacteria > Cyanobacteriota > Vampirovibrionia > 2-02-FULL-35-15 > 2-02-FULL-35-15 > CAZRTB01. The sequence continues at coordinate 270,191 of CAZRTB010000002.1, forward strand.
TCAGAGAATAAAATGTCATAGTCATTAACTGGATTTGTTATATACTCAAAATTTCTTTCATCAGGCTCTTGAGAAAAACCAGGAAACTTCTCTTGAAGTTTTGAAGAGAGAGGCAGGACTTCCCCCTCTTTTGTACCAGCATATAGTTCTATTTCTAACCCTTTTTTTAATAGCATATTACACTGATTTAAAAATTATAATTCAAACAACCTTTCATTTGAAAATCGATTCCTAGCTCTCAATATTAACTTATATGTTAATATTTGAAGAGAAAAAATCTTAAAAAGTGGGGGCGTAACTGTAATATCAATGAAATTTGCTAAATTCAATAAAAAATTTATTTATTTTTTTACTATAATTTTTTTCACTTTTGTGTTAGCTGGTTGTAAAGAAAAGGGTAGTGTTGATACTGCATTTGATGGATTACCTGAGTCTCATTTCTTGGCAGAAGTAAAAGCTTCATTAAAAGATAAAAAACCAGTAGCAGTTGCATTTACTGCTGAGTGGTGTCCACATTGCAGACAGTATAAGCCTATATTTTTTGAAGTCAAAGATATATTTAAAGATCAGGTAACTTTTTTAAATATAGATGTAGATGATAAAGATGGCTCACCTATTTCAGGTAGATTCCAGGTTAATGGAATACCTACATCAGCTTTTATTAGGGCTGATGGTTCAGTTTATAAAATTGAAGTTGGAGAGGTTGATAAAGAGAGATTAAAAGGAATTATTAATGAATTGCTTGCCAGCAAGAAAAAAAACCAAGGTGATCCAGTAGCACCATTTCCTATAAAAATAGAGAAAAAGGAAAGTGAAAAAGTAGAAAAGAAAGAAGAGCCTAAGGTAGAAGAGCCCCAAAAGGAAGAGCCTAAAATAGAGGAACCTAAAAAGGAAGAGCCTAAAATTGAAGAAAAGGTTGAAGAAAGAAAAGTTGAACCTAAGGTTGCTCAACCAGAGGAAAAAGATCTGCCTCCTCAAGAACTAATTAAAGAAGAAGATTCTCAAGATAGTAGTGAATCATTAGAGGGTTCACCTGCTGATGCAGAAGAGACTCCTTCTGAAGAATAAATCTCTCTAAGCGGGTTCTTTCAAATTTCTACCAGATCCATACTTTTCAGTTTCTTCTGGCTTTGGCTCTCTTTTATATCCACACTCTTTGGTATTTGTACATTGAATAAATGTATTTTTAGAAGTTTCTTTGAAAGTCAAATAAGACTTACAGTCTGGGCATTTCTCTGGAATTGGTTTTGACCAGAATACTGAGCCACATTTTGTTTTTGACCAGCTTGAACAACCATAAAAAATCTTCCCAAAACGAGATTTTTTTTCTATAATCTCTCCATCACAACCTTCTTTGGGACATTTAATTCCAGTACTTTTTACTATTGATACTGTTTGTTTGCACTCTTCATTTGTGCATTGTAGATATTCACCAAAGCGTCCATGCTTATGAAGCATTGAACCATTACATTTTGGACATTTTTCGCTTGATTCTTTAGCCTGTGGAAGTGGATTCCCATCTTTATTTACATTTAAGATAGTTTTACATTCTGGATAATCTGAACATCCAAGAAATGGACCAAATCTACCACCTTTTAAAAGTAGTACTTTCCCACAGTTCGGACAGTTATGATCAGATTTAATTTCAACACTTTGAAGATCTACTTGTGCTTTTTTAAGTGTTTTGCTGAAGGGCTCATAAAAAGTAGAGATCATTTCATCCCACTTTTGTTTTGCTTCTTCAATCTCATCTAGATTTGACTCCATTTGAGCTGTAAAAGCATAGTCAATATATTTTGGGAAATGATTAACTAAAAGTTCAGTTACAATTTCTCCAAGCTTTGTAGGGGCAAGAGCTTTCTTATCTAACTTTTGAACATATTTTCTATCAAGAATAGTGCTTATTGTACTTGCATAAGTACTTGGACGACCAATCCCTAGCTCTTCAAGCTTTTTAACTAAACTTGCTTCATTATATCTACTAGGTGGTTCAGTAAAATGTTGTTTCGGGTCTAAATTATCTAGTTTTACAGTGTCTTTGACTTTCAGATCTGGCAATGAACTGATTTCCTGACCTTGTAATTCATCAGGGTCAATTTCTTTATCCTCATCTTCAATTGCTTTATCTTCAGCTTCATCAAATGCTTTTAAGAAACCTTCAAAAATAATTTTAGTAGCACTGGCATGAAATACCCCTTTACCACCTTTAATCTCAACAGAATTTGTTAAGAGCTTACTGGATGCCATTTGGCTGGCTAAAAATCTTTCCCAAATTAATCTGTAGATTTTATACTGGTCAGCATTTAAAAACTTTTTTAACTCTGATGGAGTTCTAAATACGCTGGTTGGTCTTATAGCTTCGTGAGCATCCTGAACATTTTTACTTTTTGTCTTATAAACCCTAGGGGATGACGGATAGTAATCCTTACCAAAAATTTTAAGAACATAATCTTTACTTTCGTCTTGAGCTTCTTTAGAAATCCTAATACTGTCAGTTCTCATATAGGTGATAAGACCTATCGGACCATCTTCTCCAATATCAATACCCTCATAGAGTTCCTGAGCAATTTTCATTACCCTTTTTACAGGATAACCAAATAAGTTACTGGCGGCTCTTTGTAGAGTGCTGGTTATAAATGGTGGTAATGGATTTTTCTGAGATTCTTTCTCTTCAATACTGCTTATAGAGAAATTACTAGAGTTTAGATTTTTTACAATATCATCAACAGTTTTTTTATCTCTTAGAATTACATTTAATTTCGTTTCTTTACTTCTTGGAGTAATTATTGTTTTGCCATCATAGCTGTATAAGTTTGCATTAAAAGGAATCTTGTCCTTGATAAACTCAGCATGTACTGACCAGTATTCTTCCTTAGTAAAGGAAGTAATTTCTTTTTCTCTCTCAATAACAAGCCTTAGTGCAACACTTTGAACTCTTCCTGCTGACTTCCCACCAACTTTTCTCCATAAAAGAGGGCTGATTTTATAACCAACTAATCTATCAAGAATCCTTCTTGCTTGCTGAGCCGCAACAAGATCTCTGTTTATATTTCTTGGATTTTTAATAGCGCTTTTAATAGCATCTTTGGTAATTTCATTACACTCTATTCTATAAGTTCTATCTGGCTTTCCTAAGATTTCAGATAAATGCCAGGCTATAGCTTCTCCTTCTCTATCAGGATCTGGTGCTAAATATATTCTGTCTGATTTCTTTGCTAAATCTTTTAATTCTTTGACAACCTTTGCTTTATCTTCAAGTATTTCGTAAATAGGCTCAAAGTTATTTTTTACGTCAATTCCAAGCCCTTTCCCTGGCAAATCTCTTACGTGCCCAATACTTGCTTTTACGACATAATCCTTGCCTAAAAATTTGCTTATAGTTTTTACTTTACCAGGCGACTCAACTATTACTAATGATTTGCCACCTGTTGAAGCTTGAGCTAATTTTTCTTTTACTGTTTTTTCTTTACTCTTTTTTGTTTTTGATTTCATTTATTATTATTAAAAAAACTTCTAAAACTATATTCCCTTTATTAAATTAAAATAACACAAGTATCAATTTAACACACTTTTCAAAAGTGAAAATATTATTTAAACCTTACTCTTTGTTGTGAATTGCTTATAAACAGTTTTAAATTTTTATTTCGTAATAATAAAAGAGCTTTTCACTGTTTCATCACCATTTGTCCAAATAATAGCTTCAGACTTATCAAATACACCAAGTGGTTTTATTTCAGGCTTAAGAAGTACATTGTATTTTTCTAGAGCCGCTTGCTGAAGTTTGCTGATTAATTTGCATACGTCATGTGAATTTGCATTCCCCAGATTGATTACAAAGTTTGCATGTACAGCAGATACTTGTGCTGAACCTACTGACCAATTCTTAGCACCAACAAGATCAAGTATTTTTCCTGCTGGCAAATTAAATTCAATAGGATTTCTAAAGGTACATCCTGCGCTTGGATCTTTTATGGGCTGACTTTTTTGCCTTGCTAAATTATTTTCTTTCATTCTTGATCTGATCGCGGCTTCTGTATCTTTACTCAATCTGTATTTTGCACTTAAAACAATTTGTTCTTTTGAGTTAATAGAGGACATCCTATATCCAAAGTTAATATCTTTTGGAGTAAGTATTTCAATCTTCCATGTTTTTAAGTTAAGTACGGTTACTGTTTCTAGTACTTGATTTGTACTGCTTCCATGAGCACCAGCATTCATTACTACAGCTCCACCAACTGTTCCTGGGATGCCTTCATAAAATTCCATCCCTGATAAACCCATTTTAGCGGCATATGCAGATAGTCTTGGGAGCCTTACTCCAGATCCACAAGTCAAAAGATCTGGACCAATTTGTTCAATCCAGTTTAGACCAGTAGTGCAGATTACTGTACCTGGGATATCATCTGATGAAACAAGAACATTTGAACCGCCACCTAACAATGACCAGGGTTCACTTTTTGATAAAACCCGATCCATCATTTCTACTAATTCTTCTGTAGTGATTGGGAAGCAAATCTTATCAGCAATCCCGCCAACTTTCATTGTTGTAAATTGAGCTAATTCTGTTTTTTCTAAAATCTTCATTTCAATCTAATTATATTTTATTTTTGTATTTTTTTAGTCCGGTCTTATATATTATTTGTTCCCATAACTTACTATATCTTAGACTTAATATCTATTTAGCTCTTAATTGTTAAGAGACAGTTTTTAAAAACATCTTAACTAATGCTTTCTGTCTTGAGGTCTTTATAGGTATCAATAAGTATTTGACCTAGTAAGGTTATACTCCCAGCCCCCATTATGAGTACAAGGTCATTTTCTTTTAAAGTATTTTTTATAGCTTTAGAGATTTCATCAAGACTTCCAGGCAAATACTGTATGTTTGGTTTATTAATACTGTCTACAAGATTCTTACTGTTTATTCCTTCTATGGGTTTTCCTCTAGCTATGTATATATCAGTAATAAAAATAGGGAAATCCTCACCTTTAAAAGCATTGATAAAGTCATCCCAAAGATCTTTTGTTCTTCCTGGCTGGTGTGGTTGAAAAACTACTACTAATCTTTTAGGTAGTAATTCTTTAGCGGCTTTTATGGTTTCAATTATTTCAGTAGGGTGATGAGCATAATCATCCACAAAAGTAATTTTATTAAGGGTACCTAAAACCTCAAACCTTCTTTTTGCTCCTTGAAAATCCTCTAATGCAAGTTTAACCTTTGTTAAATCCAGATTAAGCAGAATAGCAGTTCCAATACATGCTAAAGCGTTTAAGACATTATGTTTCCCAGGTTTTGTTAATTTGAATGAAACTAATTCTTTAGAGTTATAAATAACAGTCCAATCCTTCGATTCATTTTTTTGGACAGCAATAAGATTACATTCTTTTTCATTGAACCCATATCTAATAATTTTTGAATCTTTAATATTAAGGTTTCTTGAAATTAAATCCCTAGTATTTTTATCTTCAAAACAAACAACCAGACCATTTTTTGGTTTCTTTGCAAACTGAAGAAATGAACTTTTAATTTCTTCAAATCCACCAGAATAGTTCTCAAGATGATCAGGCTCAATGTTCGTAATTATAGATATTTCAGGATTTCCTTTTAGAAAACTCTTATCGCTTTCATCTGCTTCAGTTATAAAGTAATCTCCAGATCCACAGATAGAATTAGTATTTTTTGAAATAAGTAATCCACCAAGAATTGCTGAAGGGTTTAAATTACAACTATTAAATACTTCATACATCATGGATGAAGTTGTAGTTTTGCCATGTGTACCAGAAACAGAGATCAAATTTTTACTAGAAGATGTAATCTCTAAGAGGTCTGATCTATGCATTAAATTAATATTATTCTCTTTAGCCCAAAGGATTTCTTCATTAGTATTTCCTTCAATTGCTGTGGAGTATATAACTAGGTCAGGATTTTGAGATTTAATTTTTTCTCTGGAATGTGGTGTCCAAATATCTTTAATACCTTCTTTTTTGAGTTCGCTCAATAGTGGTGAATCTTCTCTGTCTGATCCTGAGATGGTTGAATTACAAGAGTTATAGTATCTAGCAAGAGCGCTCATACCTATACCACCAATACCGACAAAATGAATTTTTAAATTTTTAAGAGTTTCAAAACTATTATTTGGCTGAATCAAGTTTTTTTAACCATCTTGATATTCTGCTTTTTTTTCTAGCAGCGTTATTTAAATGAAGAATTTTCTTTGCTTTTGCTCTATCAATAATTGCAAATGTCTTATCTGATAGCTCTTTTGCTAATTTTGAATCTTTTTTTAATACTGCATCTGAAATATTCTTTAACATGGTTTTGATCTCAGATTTAATAGTTACGTTGCGTACTCTATTTCTTTCGCTGGTTTGAACTCTTTTAATTGCTGATTTTAAACGGGGCATTTTTCTTCCTCTCACTAGATACTAACAGGTTAGATATTTTATCATTTATTGAATTTAGTGTATAGCATATAGTGTATAGCGTATAGCAGAACATCGTATGCTCTGCTATTTGTTTTCTATTACTGTGCTCCACCATTATCTAGAGAAATAATTACATCTGGCATTCCCATTACAATACCGTAACCCGTAAGAACAAACCCACCAACGGTTTCTGATGTGGAAACTTCTTTGCTCATTCCAAGAATAAATGGTTCAGCTAATGTAGCATCAGGAAGATAACAAATATCTCCAGCCATTTCTGCTTCAGTTCCATCAACGATTGTTATTTGTTGTTGCGTAAAAGGATTTACAAGATTTTTAGTTAAACCAAGTTCAATAATTTCATTTGCATCTGCAGGTACTACACCGCCCATATCAACTGTAGCAATAGCGATGTTTGCTCTTAGTGCTTGTACGCTTGCATTTACGCTTGCATTTTTAGCTCTGTCTTGTGCACCGATAAGATTAGGAACAGCAAGTGTAATGAGTATACCTATAATTACAACAACGACTAAAAGTTCTATAAGTGTAAAACCGTATTCATTTCTAATTGAACGTAATTTCATTTTATTCTCCTAAAAAAATTTATATAATAAACTTGTTCGAGAAATATTTTAACTCAAATAAAGACTATCAGCTATTAGCTTTTAGTTTTCGAAGAAAAAAAGTTACAAAATAAGAAAGGTGTTTATGGAACGTACATTTTTAGCTATTAAACCAGATGGGGTACAGAGAGCATTAGTTGGAAAAATTATTTCTAGACTAGAGGCGAAAGGATTTAAACTTGTAGGCTTAAAATTAATGAAAGTTACAAATGAGCTTGCAGAACAGCATTATGGTGAACATAAAGCAAAACCATTTTTTAAAGGATTGGTTGATTTTATTACTTCAGGCCCGATAGTTGCTATGGTATGGGAAGGAAAATCCGCTATTAGTGCTATCAGAAAATTGATGGGAAAAACAAATCCATTAGATGCAGACCTTGGAACTGTAAGAGGTGATTTTGGAATTGATATAGGTAGAAATGTAGTTCATGGATCAGATGGACCTGAAAGTGCTAGTAGAGAAATAGGTTTATTTTTTAGTAAAGAAGAACTCATTGAGTGGACTCCAGATATTAAGAAGTGGATTTATGAGTAGAGTGTAATACGTCATTGCGAGCTAAACAGTGGCAATCTTATAACGTATTACAAAAGCAGATTGCCATGTTGCTTTTAGCTCCTCACAATGATGTGTTACGCAGATATCCTTCTTGCGATATAATAATCTACCTAACGAGAAAGAGGAAATTTATAAATGCTTCGTATTAGATTAACAAGAAAAGGTAAAAAGAAAGCTCCATTTTATAGAATTGTTGTAACTGACAAAAGAACAAAAAGAGACGGTGCTCCAGTAGAAGAAATTGGAACATATAATCCTAAAACAAAAGAATTAAAATTAGACAAAGATAAAGCACAAGCATGGATTAAAAAAGGTGCACAACCTACTGAAACAGTAACATCGCTTTTAAAAAAATAACGAGTTAAAAAAATTAACCAACCGTATCATCTCTTTGAGGTCTTCCATCGGTTTGTTCTGATAGGAATGTTGCAGTCCATAACATTGCAAAGAATGTAAATAATGAGTTTGAAATTACACTTCCAATTGTCTTGAAATCTTTTAACACATCGGTAAATTGAATAAATAATGAAGTCCCACCAAGCGCTATAGATGTTAATCCTAATCCCCATAAAGCATTCTTTGATGACGTGTTTGTTGTGCCAGTTGTAATTTGGCTGGCATTTTGACTGGAGCTTGTTGGTGGTGGAGGTGGTGTTGATCCACTTCCTCCACCATTGCCTGATCTTATACCTTCTCTTTGATCTGATGGAGCTACTTCTCTTACGGCTGCAGAACTATTAGGCGAAACATCATCATCTCCACCACAAAATATTTTGAGTGGTATTCTCAATGGGGAAGGGTTCTTTTCTTCTATTCTTCGTATTGCAGTCATAATATATATTCTCTATATACGTAGATAGTTTAAATCATTAGTTTTCCTTTTTATGAATCATTAGAAAAATTTAATTTTTTAACTAAACAAATTTTTGATATGTATCTAATATTAAACTAGTTTAATGTTTTAATAGTTAAGAAGCTAAATTTTCTAAAGGCTAACACTGAATCAATATTTACATTTTCCCATTATTATTTTGAGTGAGTATAAATTTATGAGACAACTATTAACAGATCATATAAATAAATTTAAAACACAAGCTGATTATCTTGAAATCAGATTAGAAAAATCTGAGATTTTTAGAGTTAATTTCCAAGGCCCAAATTTAGAAAACATTTCTCGTTCATGTAATCTTGGTGGCTCAGTTAGAGCTATGTATAAAAGTGGTTGGGGATTTGTAAGTTTTAATAGTTTGGAAAATCTGGATGAAAAAATTTCTCTTGCAATAAGACAAGCAAAAATTGTAGGGAAAATGGATCTGAGATTACCTGAAACGCCTGTAAAGTCAGCTATAGTAAAAGTAGAAATTAAAAAAGATCCAAAGCAAATTACTGCTGATGAGAAAAAGAAATTATTCGAACACTATAACTCGATTTTACTTACACACTCAAATAAAATTCAATCAACAAGCGTAAATTATAGAGATGAAGTAAGAACTTTTTATTTTATAAACTCATTTGGAAGTTATATTGAGCAGGATAGGCTTGATGTCGTTGGTGCTTTTGGTGTAATTGCCAGAGATGAAAGTAATGTTAAACAATCCTTTGAGAGTGTTTCAAGCAGAGAGTCCTATGATGTAGTCTTAAATCTAGATAAAAAAGTTTTAGAAACTGCTGAACGTGCTATCAGGCAGTTAAATGCAAAGCCTGTTGAAGCAGGTTGTTACTCAGTAGTCCTAGACCCAAAACTTACAGGAGTCTTTATTCATGAGGCGTTTGGACATCTTTCTGAAGGTGATAATATTTATGAAAATGACAGAATGAAAGAGATTTTAGTGGTTGGAAAAGAAATTGCTGATCCAAAATTAACAGTTGTTGATAGTTCTCTTGTTCCTAATCTGCCTGGTACATTTGCCTATGATGATGAAGGCATGCCAGCACAAAAAACAGTATTAATTGAAAATGGGATTTTGAAAAACAGATTACATTCCATGGAAACCTCAGCAAAAATGAAAGAAGCTCCTACTGGAAATGCTCGTGCATTAACTACTGGTTTTGCTCCAATTCCAAGAATGACAAATACATATATTGATAAAGGAAATGTAGGTTTTAATGAAATGATTTCAGATATAAATGAAGGAATCTATGCGATTAGAATGCTTGGTGGCCAAACAAATGGGGAATTATTTACATTTGCTAGTGGTGAGGCATATATGATTAGAAATGGAAAAATTGCAGAGCCAGTTTCTGATGTTACATTAAGTGGAAATGTCTTCCAAACTTTAAAAGATGTAGAAGCTGTAGGAAATGATTTAGAATTCTTCACAGGTAGTTGTGGAAAATGTGGTCAGAATGGTTTGCCTGTTGGGGTTGGTGGTCCGCATATACGTATAAAAAATGTTCTTGTAGGTGGAAGATAAGATAGCGTATAGCGTATAACAAATCTAACATAAAGTTTTAAATGAAATTGGGTTTCCTAAAAGCTATAATTCTTTTGTATGCATGACCCTATTTTACAAAACGCATGGATTATAGCTGTTCTTCCACTAATTAGTGCGATTTTAATTATTTTCTTTTTTAACTTTTCTAGAACCATCAGTGCTTTTTTATCTATCGGAGCAGTTTCATATGGGTTAATTCATTCACTTTTAGTTTTAAGTACTGTTTATAAAAATCCACATCATATTTTAGAAATAAATTTTCCATGGATCTCTGCTGGATCATTTAAATTATTTGTAGGCTATTTAGTGGATCCGCTTTGTGCCATGATGCTTGTTGTAGTATGTTCTGTCAGTTTATTTGTTCAGATTTATACACACGGATATATGAAAGAAGATCCTGGATATAGTAAGTTTTATTCATATCTCTCACTTTTCACTTTTTCAATGCTTGGTCTGGTTTTTTCAACCAATTTATTCCAAAGCTATATTTTTTGGGAGTTAGTAGGTGTTTGTAGTTTTTTACTTATTGGATTTTGGTGGTATAAACCATCAGCCGCTTCGGCTTGTGTAAAAGCATTTGTAGTAAATCGTATTGGTGATGCTGGGTTGCTTGTGGGATTATTAATGCTTTATGTCTCAAGTATGGATTTTTGGGCGGGTAAAGTAACTCTTGCATTTAGTGAACTTTCTAATGTAGTTAATTTTTTAATTTCTGATGGAATTCTTCCCATCGTTGGAGTTTTAAGCATAACTACAATTGCACTTTTAATTTTAATGGGACCGATGGCAAAGTCAGCTCAGTTCCCACTCCATGTATGGCTTCCAGATGCTATGGAAGGTCCTACTCCAATCTCAGCACTTATACATGCGGCGACCATGGTTGCCGCTGGAGTTTATTTAATTGCTCGTTGTTATCCTATTTATATTGCTAGTGAAACAGCTATGAATGTAGTAGCTTGGATTGGAGCTATTACTGCTATCTTTTCAGCTAGTATAGCTCTCAGCCAATATGATATTAAAAGAACGCTTGCATATTCTACATGTTCACAGTTAGGCTATATGGTAATGGCTCTTGGGCTTGGAGCTTATTCAGCAGGATTATTTCATTTAGTTACTCATGCATTTTTCAAAGCAATGTTATTTCTATGTTCTGGTTCAGTAATTGTTGCATGTCATCATGAGCAAGATATGAGAGAAATGGGCGGCTTGAAAAAGTTTATGCCGATTACTTCTACATGCTGTTTAATTGGTGTTCTTGCAATTTCAGGATTCCCACTTTTCAGCGGATTCTTTTCTAAGGATATGATTTTAGCTGCCGCATGGGAACACAATAAAATTTTATTTGTTGTTGGTGCAATTACAGCTTTTATGACAGCTTTCTATATGTTTAGGCTTTATTTTATGACATTTAGTGGTGAATATAAAGGACATGCTCATCCTCATGAGTGTGAATCTTCAATTACTGCACCATTAGTTTGTTTAGCTGTACCTTCTGTCTTTATTGGTTTTCTCGGATCCCCACTTATTCCAGGTGGCGATGCATTCTCAAAATTTATTTCTTTCGGTGAGCATCATGCTCATAGTGAATGGGGTTTAGGCGTTTTCCTCCATGAAGTATTTAGTATTCAGGGAATTATTCCTTTACTTACATTTATTTTTGGTACTTTACTTGCATATATGGTTTATGTAAAAAGTACCCCTCTAAATAAATTCTTCCAGGAAAAACTTACAGTACTTTATAAAGGATCATTTAATAAATGGTACATAGATGAAATTTACTTTGGAATTTTAAATAAAATTATTATGCCTGCATACCAATTTATCTGGAATGTTGTTGACAGAATTATTGTTGATGGAATATTTGTAAATGGATCTGCTTTTATGGTATCGATTGTAGGAGGAAGCTTAAGATACATTGAAACCGGCAGAGGGCAATTGTATGCACTGGTAATATTTGCTTCAGTGGTTCTTGCTGTAATCTTCTCTCTTTATAGGATTAAATAAAGGAAATTAATATGACAGAGTTTTTTTTAAATCATGCATTAACAACCATATTATTCGTACCTTTAATTGCGGCATTGATTATTTCATTTTTACCAGATAAAGAACCAGTATGTAGGGTACTTTCACTTATTTTTTCATTAGATATTTTGTTAAATGTTTTTGTAATTATTTTTTCAAAGTTTGATCCAAACCTAGCTTCTCTTCAGTATGTAGAGAACTATCAATGGTTTGGAAATACTATTAGATTTAAAGTTGGAACTGATGGACTCAGTCTTTCAATGATTCTTCTTATGGCAATTCTTCTTCCTGTTACTATAATTGCTAGTGAACCAATAGCAAAGAAAAAGCCTAAGCTCTATTATTCAATGTTAATGCTTGTTACTACAAGCGTTTTAGGAGTGTTTGTAGCTCAGGATTTATTTTTATTTTTCTTATTCTGGGAGCTTGAACTTATACCGATGTATTTCTTGATTGCTATATGGGGCGGACCAAACAGAGCTTATGCGGCAATGAAATTCTTGATTTATACATTTACTGCAGGAGTTTGTATGTTTGGAGCAGTACTTGTTTTATTCTTTAGCTCTCACTCAACTACTTTTGATATGGAAGTTTTAGCTAATCTATCTAGAACCATCCCCCACAATTATCAGCTTATTTGTTTTATTTTATTTTTTATATGCTTTATTATCAAACTACCATCTTTCCCATTTCACACATGGTTACCAGATGCTCACGTAGAAGCACCAACCCCAGTATCAATGCTTCTTGCTGGGATTCTTCTTAAGATGGGTGGGTATGGTTTGTATAAAATATGTGCAGGTTTTTTCCCTGTTATTCTTTCTGAACTTGGAATAGTTATTTTGATTTTAGCTTCAGTAAATATCGTAGGTGGAGCAATAGCTTGTCTTGTTCAGGATGACATGAAGAAAATGATTGCTTATTCTTCTGTTTCTCATATGGGTTTTGTTTTATTAGGATTAATTTCTCTTACATCTGCTGGTTTTAGTGGTGGCATTTTCCAAATGTTTAGCCATGGATTAATTAGTGCGGCACTCTTTATGTTAGTGGGTACTTTATACGAAAGGACTCATACGAGACAGCTTGCTGACTATGGTGGCATGACTAAGTACATGCCTAAATGTTACTATCTCTTTATTTTAGGTGTTATGGCAAATCTTGCCCTTCCTGCTTTAAGTGGATTTGTTGGGGAAAGCTTAGTATTTTACGGTGCTTTTAGCTCAACCTTTTTTACAGAGTTTCCTACTATTCTAAAATTTAATTTTGGTCAGCTATGTGTAATATTTTGTTCTTTAAGTGTAATTTTAACTGCAGGCTATATGCTTTTACTTTTAAAGAAAGTATTTATGGGACAAGAAAACCCAAAATGGTCAGGACTTACAGATCTTAGAACTTCAGAACTTATTGTTTTAGGTTCCCTTATGTCATTGGTTATTTTATATGGTATTTATCCTATGGCACTTTCAAAGCTGTATGAACCTAGCTCTACAGCACTCATTCAATACATAAATATGGTTTTAGCTACTTCTTCTTAAACATTGAAAAATTTATAATTAATTAATAGTGCATGTTTAATTAAAACAATACCAGTTCCAGTTTTGCCAAAAATGCTTTTTTCTAGGAAGTAAGCTTGTGCTACCTGGCTTTGTAGTGAGATAACCAGTTTAGTGTGCTTGAGTTAATATAAATTCAGAATATTCATCAGGAGAAATGAGTTCTTTGCTGGAGGATAGATCAGAAGTAAGCTCTATTTTTACCATCCATCCTTTTCCGTAAGGATCTTGGTTAACGTATTCTGGGTGGTCTCCTAAGTCTTTATTAATATCAACAATTTTTCCATTTACAGGAATGTAGAGGTCTGATACTGATTTTACGGATTCTATTACACCAAACTTTTCACCCTCATTAAATATCTTTCCAACTTCTGGAAGTTCAACAAATACTACATCTCCAAGTTCGCCAGCAGCATAGGCTGTAATTCCAATAATAGCTTTATTTGATCCTTCAGTTTTGAGGAATTCATGGCTTTTTGAGTATTTAAAATCTTTAGGGATATCCATGACTAATAGTCTATAAGTTAATGGGTCAACAGGTCAATAGGATGAACAATTTCCTTTAGCATTAGGTTTTGCGTGAGCTGTATTAGAGGGAAACACCTTTAAATTATTGTACGAATAGTATTTTTACTATTGCAAATTAGTTGTAATGGGTAAATAAAAATCACATTTAGCCGACAACATTAGGTGAATCGGTTATGACGTACAGGTTGCAGAATAAAAAAATTTGATTTTAGACTTTTTAAAATTAGAAACTTTTTCCGAATTAGTTAAAAATCTGACTTCCAAATTGTTTGGTTTGTATCAACCTGTGTATATTGGAGTAAAGCAATGTCAAAAAATAACAAAGAAGAAATAAAGATAAGAAGTAAAAAAGAAGAGAGTTGGGTTGATGATGTAATCCAAAGACAAAAACAAGATCTTGAAGAAGAAGAAGAAATATTATCATCAGTCCCAACTAGAATAAGGCATAAATGGATTGATATTGATGATGAATAAAGCTGAGAATTAGATAAGATCATAATAAAAAAATATTTTTGGAATATTATCAGAAGTGGATAAGAAGTTTTCTATGGAACTTCTTCTTTTCAAAGCCTTCAATTTAATTACGCTAAAGCTTTTTGTTAATCCCCTTTATAAAGATAACCAAACCTTAAATAAGAAAATATAAATGATCGGAAATAGAAATAATCTTTTATTTTTAGTGGCCTTAATTTTAGGTGCTTTATTAGCATATAGTTTTGTCTCGAAATCAAATGCTTATGATCTCTCTGGTAGTAATTCCAGCTCTGTTAGTAAAATCGTTCATGGTTCATATGGTGAAGATAGTAGTGTAAATTATGACTCAGTGTTTGACTATGAGAATTTTAGAGATCAGGAATCGTATTCAAATACCAGGTATTATAAAAAACCATCTGAAGTACATCAAGATGCAGTATTTATAGACAATACAGCATTGGAAATGAAAAAAAATGCTAGCTTTGCAGATATGTTCTTTAAAATATCAATTTTTGTTTTTATGTTGATAGGGGCAATTATAATTTTAAAAACTTTGTTAATGAAAAAATCTCCAGAAAATGTTGCGGATTTTTCAAGCATGGATTTCTTAAACAGTCCTTTTAATGGTCAACCAGCAAATATGAAAGAAAGCCTTTTAGCAATGAATGGACTTTCTTTGAAGCAGAGCTTAAATCTGACTTCTTCTCAGGGAATATATGTAGTTGAGTTTGAAGGAAAAAAACTCCTTATAGGCTGTACACAGCAGGGTGGAGTTCAACTTCTCGCTGACTTGAGCGAACAAAAAGTAGAACCAAAGAAAAATACTGATAGTGATGAGGCTTTATTAGGACTGCTTAAAAAAATAATTAAAACTGATGGAGAAGAAAAAGAACCTTCTGAATCTGAAACCCCATTTATTAAAAGCTCTTTATCTAATACTATTTCACCATCTGATATACCAAACGATGAAATGAATCAGCAAATAATAATTAAAGATGTGAAGAATAGAGGCTCTGAAGTCTACTCGTATCAGGAAAGCGCATATTCTAAAAGACCTTTTAGAAGAAGAACAAATTTTAGAGAATCTCTAAATGTTTATACTGTAAGATAGCTAATCAGTCAGATTTAAAAAGAAGTCCTCAACTACAAACCTGGGTTGAATAAAAGATTTAAGTTTTTTGTTTGAAGAAATAATAGTTTCATATAATTTTAAAAAATCTTTTTGGTTTGAAATCTTATATTTTTCATAGTTTGAAAGAGAGATATTATTAAAATGCTCTAAAAGGTCTATTTTGTGATCATTGATAAATTCTAAGGTTAACTTTGATTTTGATAGAGCTGACTTTATATCTTTGGAAAAACACTGTGTGATTTCACTATTTTCAATCTGACTTTTTAATAAAGAATCATCCTTTTTGCTTAAATAGATTATTTGAGATCTGCTTAGTATCGTTGGCAATATATTATTCTTTGACTTATTTGCAAATAAGAATAAAGTCTTTGCTGGAGATTCTTCAATTGTTTTTAAAAGTAAATTACAGGATTCGGGTGGTAAAGTGTTTAAATCAGAAGCCTCAAAAAATATAACTCTAAAGAACTCAGAGGTGTTCTGGATGGTGTTTAAGAGTTCTCTGATTGATTCAATCTTTATCTGCCCTTTTTTACTATCTTCGTCAGCTTTAATTATGATTAATGCTTGAGGATGTTCATTTTTATCTAGCCATTTACAATTAAGGCATTCTTTACAGGGTGAGGTGAAAGGGCTTTTTAAGCAGTTTAATATTTTAGAAAGCTCTTTTATAAAGAGAAAGGTATCGTCGGTATTTTTGCTTATTAGGATATAAGAATTGGCCAATTTATTTGTTTTAATAGCATTTGAAACAAATTCAATAGGTACTGGATAGTCATTTGTTAAACTCTTGGGAAACATATAACTTAAATGATAAAGCTTTTGTGAGATAGTTAAATTAAAGTTTAAAAATTATAAGTTTTCGCTGTAAAATACAAGTATTACAACAATGAATGACATCTTATTACTTATTAAAAAAATTGAAAATATATCATCTAAAGCTGATTTAGCAAAGCTGGTCATTGACTTTTTTACAGACCTTTTAAATGTAAGCTTCTCATCTTTTGTTTTAAATGAAAACAATACTTTAAATGTGATTTCTCAAAATGGAGATGTTTCTGAAGGAAAAAAAATATTTAATAAGGACTTTAGTAGAGAGATATATCAATTAGTTATTCAAAAAAATGATTTGGTTACGATGAAGCTTGGGAATGATCAAAACTTTATATTTATTCCGCTTGTTGATTCTCTCGCTAATGAAGCTATTGAACATGGTTTGATAATCCTTGGACTAAGAGAGTTAGATCCTATAAATGAAAAAACTTTAGTAAGGGTTAAGCTGGTTTCAAGGCTAGTAAATATGACATTAACTAAACTTTGTCTTAGTACAAAAAATGAAAATGAAGTAGAAGCTAAAAATAATCTTATTAAAGAATCGGAGCTTTCTCTGAAGGTTCAGAAAGCCTTATCTCAAACAAATACCAGTAAAAAAATTCTTTTTAGTGTTATAGAAGATGAAAATACTTTCTCTAAAGGAAATATATGGTGGATGTCAGAGCTCAGTGAAGAAGTTACTCTTGTTTTGATTGCTCAGGTTGAATGTTCTGGTTTATCTGCAGGAATGATAAGTGGCTATATCATGGGTGAAATGAATGGATTAAAAACAAAAGCTGAGCTGTCACTTAAACCTTCAGAAGTTTTAACTTACTTAAATAAGAAACTAAATAACGTTTTTATTTCAGCAGGAATACTGGTAAATGCCTGGTATGGAGTTTTTAATTTAGAAGCTAGAAAAGTCAGATATGCAAATGCAAATCACTCTAACCCTTTTTTAATTGGACCTGAACAACAGGTTACATCTCTAGGTGGTGAGAAGGGAGCTTCATTAGGATTAAATGTTAACTCTTATTATAAAGAAAATAACTCGTATATCTCAAGTGGTTCAAAACTGGTTATCTTAACTAAAGATTTAATTGAGAAAACTGCTAGAGTCGGTGAAAAGTATGATCCATTATGGCTACCGCAAATTTTAGAAACCATAGGATCCCTGCCTTTATCTGAAATGAAGAACAGTTTAGCAGGTATATTATCAGAAAGCCAGTCTGGAACTGCACCAGAGAGCTCGCGTCTTGCCTTATTGTTAGAAATCCCAGCATAAACAATAAGTGAAAATGAAAAACCCATTAGACGAAAAGTCTTTAATAAACTATTTTGAAGAAAAGTTTGAATTTAAAATTCAGACTTTGGATTTTAGATTTCCAGTTGAAACTCTGGATGAGCTCTTGAAAAATTTCTATAAAGATTATGAACACTCATCATTTCTTTTACATGCAGATACTTTAATTGACGAGGTTGTATTAAAGAAAACAAATAAATCTTACTTGTTAAGCATTCCTTTAAAAAGCAAATCAAATGAACAGTTGTATATTGGAATCTCAGATTTGCTCTCTTTTTTAATTCTTTTTGATGAGCCTGGAAATCAAAGTATTAATCAAGAAAAATCAAGATTCTTTTTAACATTTGAACCTACCGTAATTAAATCTATTTTTGACTATTTCTATAACAGTGGTATTGATTCTTTGTCAGTAAAAGAAAGGAAACTATTGCTGAAATTAAAAAACATTCAAAAGAATCAACTAGACCCTTATTATATTAATAAATTCCAGCAAGCTTTATTAGTAGGTGCATTGAATGAAAATAATAAAATAAAGCATGAGAAAATTACTGAGGCTATATCCTTTACCGATGAGCTTATTTTAATAACTGATCTGGCTGGAAATATTAAGGATTCTAATAAAAACTTTAAGGATATTTTTGAATTTGTACCTAATAATATAAAAAGTATATTTCCAAAAGAGTTTTTGGAGAAAGCATTCAAAGACTCGATTTCTGCAGGTGAGTATAAGGAAGAATTAGAACTTAAAATTAAAAATAAAGAATCATTGATGATTGTCAGTATGTATCTCGCTAAAGATGATTTATCCAGACCAAACGGTTATGTTTTAACTTTTAAAGATGTAAGTGATTTGAGGAAATTAGATAGATTAAACAAGAAATTAATTGCAAGACTTAGACAAAACAATGTTGAGCTAACAGAGGTTAATAAAAGACTTCTTGAAGCAGATAAAATTAAAATTGATTTACTGTCTGTAGTAAGCCATGAATTGAAAACACCGCTTTCTACAATCCTTGGTTTTAGTGAGCTTATTACACAAAGAGAATATGACTCAGAAACTGTTAAGTCATTTGCAGGTAAAATCTTAGAATCTGCAGGTAGTCTTGACAAGCTAATTTCAGATTATTTAGAAGTAGCAAGCAATTCTTTTGGTATTAGTTCTAATAAGCTTCAAACAATACCGATTAATTTGAAACAATTAATAGAAGAGTGCTATCAGCAAGAAGCTAAAAACTTTAAAGGTAGTTTTACTTTTGAAATCAATTCTCTGGGATATGATCCAGTAATTTTTAGTGAAATTCAAAATTTAAAAAGACTATTTTCAAACTTAATTAATAATTCAATGAAATTTAGTCCGAATGCGGGTAAGATTTCTGTAAAAATACTTAATGATGGTGAGAATCTAACAATTTCAATCTCAGATGAAGGAATTGGTTTATCGGTTGAGCAAGCAAGTCGTGTTTTTGAACCATTTTACAGAGCTGATAATTCTGATACAAGAGAGTTTAATGGGATTGGTTTAGGGCTTTCAATCTGTAAGAAAACTGTTGAGTTGTACGGTGGTTCGATATGGTGTGAGCCAGGTACAGATGCTGGTACAACCTTTTATGTCACACTGCCTGTAAATCCTCATGTGAAGTCTTTAAATCTTAGTGAGACTGATGCAAAAGAAACTCAGTCTGCTGATTTTGATAACACCATTGTATGAATTATTTAACTTCAATATCATATAAATGATGTATTGAACTGCTTAAAAATTTCGAAAGTATAGTATATAATAATACCTAATTAATCTAAGTAGGATTGTTTAATGCTTGTACAGAAGTGTACGGTTGGAAACAGCTGTAGCTCTAAAGAAGAATTGAAAGGCGAAGGTTCTACTTCTCAGTCTTCTGACTTGAGTGGTACTGCTACCGTAAAAAATAAAAAGAGCTTTTCATCAAGAGCAAAATCTGTAGGTATTGGGCTTGGTTATACAGGATTAGTCTTTTTTGCTTTAGCAAAGAGCACTTTTCTATGGGACTTATTTAATAAAGGAACACAACAAGTAGGTTTTGTACCACACCCTCAAACACAAAACAAAGTGGTTGATGATATCCCTGCAAAAAGTTTTAGAGATACAGAGATTCTAAATAAAATATTATGGGGACATGATCCTGATTATAAAAATTTGTACCAAGGTGGAAGACCTAATTGCCAGGTCATGGGAGCTATTCAGTCTAAAGTTTTAACTCAGGTGGGTCTTGATGAATTAAAGACCAGAGTCCAAGTAACTGATTATGATTTAAGTCCAGAAAACTTTTTTATAGATACAGTAGTTCATTTAGGAAATGGGAAGAGTATAAATGTCTCTTATGATGAATTAATTAAATGGATGAGTCCAAGAGGGATTACTCCTTCACTCTCTACAGATGGATCATTAGCAATTCCTATTCTTACACTTGCTCTAGAGAAAGAGCTGACAGATAAGTACGATGGAGTCCCCCCTACAATACCATCATCGGCGCCGATATTGTTAACTGGTAAAAGCTATTCTACGGTTGCTATATCACCCTTTGTTGTTAGTAGTTTATCTGACTCTGAATTAATAAAGATATTTAAAAAAGCTCCAGATGTTCCTATCTTTGTTTCTAGTTTCGGAAGAATTTCAGATTTTACTAACTGGTTGACTGCTCAAAGAAAAGAGAAATTTGAATTCTTGCCTGTTTCTGAAGAAAAGAGCTTAGCATTTAAAGAATCAGCTTCTAAAAGAGTAAAAGAAATATCAGAGAATGTTACTCCTAAAGCTTTTCCTGGGGTTGAATTGCCACCTCCACCTATAGATCCATCTCTTGTTATTGCTAGTATTGGTCCACGTGCAATTTCTCCTACTGATATAACATCTTCTTCTGAGACTAGTTATTTTCCTGAAAATCATTTTTATGTAGTTAAAGGTTTTGATCCTGATACCAATACTGTTTTAATTACAGATTCTCATGGAGTAAAATATAAACCTCTTACTCTAAGTGAATTAAAACAAAAAATGTTTGTAGTTACTATGCCTGCTGAAGATGTCCCCGTATTTTCACAAGAAACCCTGCTTGCTTATTTATTACTGCTATTAACAATAGGTGGACATGTCGCTTATAAAAAATCTAGAAGTGTAAAAGTTGAAGCTCTTGTTGGTTAATTTTTATATAGCTCAAGACAACCCTTAACAGGGTAGGGCTTGAGCTTCTATCGGTATTTTTTTTCACTAGACCGGATTTACCCAATGAATGGGATGAATCCTTAAAAAGCTAATTGTTAGAATTGTTTTCAATTAATACAACTTCGATCTCTTTAGCTAGTTCACGACCTATTGCTATTTGTTGTTGATTAATTTTTATATAGCTCAAGACAACCCTTAACAGGGCAGGGCTTGAGCTTCTATCAGTAAATTCTTTTCACTAGATCGGATTCACCCAATGAATGGGACGAATCCTTAAAAAGTTAATTGTTAGAATTGTTTTCAATTAATACAACTTTGATCTCTTTAGCTAGTTCACGACCTATTGCTATTTGTTGTTGATTCTTCTGTATAACGATAGGGCCGCCGGGGAGTTTATTTACGATAAAAATTATTTCTCCAGATTCAATCCCAAAACGCATGGCGGATTCCATTAATTTAGCTTCACTTATAGATACAATTTTAAGTTCTTGTTTATTTGGTGCTTCTTCAAGGTTCATAGGAGAATATTATTACATAGAAGGCTTTCCTTTATTTAATGTTATAATTATTCAGTCTTACACTGGTAAGATAATGAATCTGAAAATTATCGCGGGGTAGAGCAGTCTGGTAGCTCGTCGGGCTCATAACCCGAAGGTCGGTGGTTCAAATCCACCCTCCGCAAGTTTTTCATTTATGGGGTTTCAAACAAGTTGAAACCTTTATTATTCAGAAGTAACGATTGACCGGACCCACCAAGTAAATTGGATGGGTCCTTTTTATTGCTAGTATGCCATCTCAGAGCAATCCGAGGCTTTTTTATTTCTTATCAAAATCTTATATTGAATGCATTAAACTTACGATTATCGTAAGTTTTGGGTTGGTCCCCCTAAATTTAGGGTATAATACTTACGGAAATCGTAAGTTCTATGCCAAGTAAGAAAAAAATAAATAAAGAAAAAGAGCTTATAGAACTAGCTATAAGTCAGGGTGGATATTTTACTGCGAAGCAAGCTCTTAAGTTTGGATATAGTTATAGAGCACAAAATTATTACGTAGAAGCAAAGCATTGGTTAAAAGAAGGTAGGGCTCTTTATAGGTTTAGCTTCTTACCTTTTTCAAAAGAAGATGAGTTTATAAAAGCATGTTTTTGGAGTAGAGATAAAAAAGATATTCCCCAGGCTGTAATTTCTCACGAATCTGCCCTTTCTGTTCATGGACTAGGAGAAATAATACCAAATAAGATAAACCTTACTGTACCTAAATCATTTAGAAAGAAACCACATAAGAAATATTTAATTTATAAGGCTGATTTAACAAGTAAAGAAATTGAGAAGAAAGATTCTTTTAAAGTTACTAATATAGTAAAAACTATTATTGACGTGACAGAAAATGTTGACTCTGAGCAATTAAAAAAAATAGTTGAAGATGCTTATAAAAAAGGTCTTGTAAGTCAGCATGAAATAGAACTATCTAATATCAATGTAGAAGTTAAAAGAAAACTTTTATCTGTGTTTGCACAAATAAGAAATAAAAGGTAATGAAAAATAGTAAGTATAAAACTCCAGAAGATTTCAGAAAGGCTCTTGAAGAAAGAGTTCGGAAGACTGCTGAGCTTGAGAATAAAACTGTTAATGATGTAATGTATAAAGTTTCTTTTGACAGGTTCTTGGCTAGGATTTTTAACAATCTGAATGAAAACTGGATTTTAAAGGGTGGGTATTCTTTAGAGTTACGGTTTAAAGATATTAGTGGTATTTCAAGAACGACTACTGATATAGATTTTGCTCTTAGAGAACTAAAAAATATAACTGAAGAAGAACTATGGGATTCTTTAAAAGAAATAGCAAAAAGAGATTTAAATGATTGGTTTACTTTTGAAGTAAATGAACCGACAAAAGAGCTAGTTCTGCCTACTTATGGGGGCTGGCGTTTTCTTGTTGTTTCAAAAATTGGACAAAGAGAATTTAACAGGTTTAATGTAGATATTTCTATTGCTGAAGGGTTTATTTCAAAGCCTATATGGGAAACAGGAAGTGATATTTTAAGTTTTGCTGGTATTGAACCAGCAAAGATGTTAATTATTTCTGCTGAAAAACAGCTTGCAGAAAAGATACATGCTTATACAAATCCTCTATTAATTAACAATTCAAGAACCAGAGATTTAGTAGATTTAATTATTTACATAGACCAAGGTTTTAAAGATAAAGAGTTACTAAAAAAGGAAATAAGTTTAACTTTTAAAACCAGAAATACCCATGATGTTCCAAAAGTAATTTTAGAACCATCAAAAGACTGGGAAAAGCCATATCAATCCCTGGCTAGTAAATGGGGTGCTTCAAAGAAAACTTTGGAAGAAGCCTTTGAGTGTTTAAGTGGCTTTTGGACCGAGTTGTATAAAAGTTAAGCAAACCTAACATCCCTAATCACTTCCGTCCAAGTGGATAGTGTCCCTCCGCAATTTTTTCATTTGTGGGATTTCAGGCAAGCTGAAATCTCTATATTTAAAAGTAAATGTTCTATCGGACCCACCGAATAAATCGGATGGGTCCTTTTTATTGTCAATAAGTTTAAGTCCTGAGTTAGTTCTATTGCTTATACTTTTTTAGGACTATTTATAATGTTTTTCATTGTTGCTTTTGTAATACCTTTAAGCATTCCATTAAATACTAAATTGTGTAGAGGCATCACTAAGTACCAATAAGCTATTCCCATAAGTCCTTTAGGTTGGAACCTAGCAATTTGAATTATCTCAGTTTTATTTTCATCTATTTTATTTAATTTAAAGCCTAATATTGCTGTACCTGGTAACTTCATTTCAGCAATTAAAAGTAAATCACTACAATCATTTACTTTTACAACCCTCCAAAAATCTAATACGTCTCCAGCTCTGAGTATATTTTTATTCCTTCTACCTCTTTTAAGTCCAACACCTCCAAAAAGCTTATCTAAAAGCCCTCTTAAAGCCCACAGTGAGTTTCCATAGTAATAGCCAGTATCCCCACCAATATTAATAATAGGATTCCAAATTTCTTCAGGGGTCCCTTCTAATATAATACTTCTTTTATCCTCAAAAATGGTTCCACCGGACCACTTTGGATCAGATGATGTTATCCACTCTGGATGTTTAACTACTCCTGCATCTGTCCAGTGAGTTTCTACACTTTGGTTCTCCAAATTATTTAGTGCAAGCTTAATAGCTTCTCTACAATTTAATAATTTTTGAGGAATTATTTTTTGGATATCATTTTCTCTGCAAATAACGGGATTTCTTAAACCTTCTGCAAGAGGTCTTGCAATATAGGATGGAATGGGAGTAATTAAATGAATCCAATATGAACTTAATTTTGGTGTGAAAACAGGCACTGGAATAATTAATCTTTTTCCAAGCCCTGCTTCTTCTGCATAAGTCATCATCAACTCTTTATAAGTTAAAACCTCAGAACCGCCTATGTCGAAGGATTTGCCCTTTGTTTCTTCTTTATCTAAACAACCTATTAGATAACCTAAGACATTTCTAATTGCAATTGGTTGATTTTTTATGTGTACCCACTTTGGAGTAATCATTACAGGTAATCTGTCAACTAAATATCTAAGTATTTCAAATGAAGCACTTCCAGAGCCGATTATCATTGCGGCTCGCAAAACTGTAGTTGGAACTTTGCCGGATTTTAAAATCTCTGCCACTTCAGTTCTAGATTTTAGATGCTTACTTAGATTCCCTCCTTCTTCTCCTAGACCCCCTAAATATATAATCCTTTCCAAATTAGCTTCTTCAGCAACTAAAGCCATATATTCTGCTGCAATACGATCCGCCCTAGCAAAATCTTTACTTAATGCATCCATAGAATGAACTAAGTAATATGCTGTTGAACAATTAGAGACTGCTTTTAAAAGAGAATCTCTGTCAAAAACATCAAGTGAAACAATCTGAACATTTGGATTGTTTGCCCACGGGCGACTTTGTAGTTTTTCAATTGACCTAGATGTTGCTCTAACTTTATATCCTTTTTCTAATAACCTTGGTACTAAACGCCCACCTACATATCCTGTTGCACCTGTAACTAATATTGGTTTTGATTTATCCATTTAATTCCTAACTGCATTTGCGTATAACTCTTTTGATATTTTACTTTCAATCTCGTGAGAAAGCATTGGGGATGGATAATCTTTTACACTTATAGGATTCTTCCATAAACAATGAATCTGTTTTGGTTCTAAGGTTAAAAGTTCTGGAAGCCACCTTTTTATATAAGTGCATTCTGGATCAAATCTTTCCTGCTGTCTCCAGGGATTAAAAATCCTAAAATAAGGCTGAGCATCGCATCCAGTAGATGCAGCCCATTGCCAATTCCCATTATTTATACATGGATCGTAGTCTACAAGATTTTGTGCAAAGTGTTTTTCCCCAAGCCTCCAATCTATGTGCAAATCCTTTACTAAAAAAGAAGCCACAATCATTCTTACTCGATTGTGCATATAGCCAGTAGTATTAAGTTCTCTCATCCCAGCATCAACAATTGGAAATCCAGTTTTACTATTGCACCATTTATTAAACCTATCAAAATTCTTTGACCATTTTAATGAGTTGAATCTCTTATAAAATGGCATTTCAAATACATGTGGGAAATGAAATGCTATATGATAAAAAAAATCCCTCCAATATAATTGTCTAATTAAAGGGTGGTTTTCGCCCAGATTTTTTCTAACTGCATAGTATATTTCTCTTGGTGAGCATGTTCCAAACTTTAAATGTGCTGATAAGTGAGTGGTGGCATTAAGCCCAGGAAAATCTCTTTCCTTTTCATAATTTTTAAATCCATCTAAGTTTTTAATAATTATTATCAATTTCCTTCTGCCACCAGAAGAAGATAATTTAAGATTTTTAGAATCCATCAATTCTCTTATATCTTTCTTGTATTCAGATTTAATTGGTTTAACAAGAAAGTTTGAGATTTTAATGCTATTTGGACTATTAACAGGCAATGAACTCGCATACCTATAAAAAGGAGTAAAAATAGTATATGGTTTCCCTAATTTATTTATTATGCTTCTTGGAGCATTTAGCAGTGCATCATCGTATACATTATATTTAATATGATTATCTTTGCAGATTTTCTCAATTGCTGAATCTCTCCTATTGCTAAAAGGAGTGTAATCTTTGTTAAAGTAAATTGCATCTATATTTTCTTCATTAATTAACTTTTTTACAACTTCTTCTGCAATACCATAAAAAAAATAAAGCCTACCTTTCTTCTTTTTAATTTCCTTGTTCAGATCTTCTATTGATTCAATTAAAAACTGAAGAGCGTTATGGCTTTTATATTCATTGTTTTTAATTTGTCTTGGATCAAAGATAAAGCACGGAACTACTTTCTTGGATTCTTTTGAGGCAACGTTCAAAGCTGTATTATCACTTAATCTTAAGTCTCTTCTAAATATGAAAAGTGTTTTCTTGTTCTTGTGGTTCATAATTTTAATAACTTAGGGTCTAGACTAGGAAATTAATGATTTTTCAATACCTTTCTTAGGATAGCATACAGGTTTTGATTTCTGAAATTAAATCTAAATTCACATTCCTTGATGTGAAGATAAAAATGTTCAGCTTTTATACCATTTAATTTATTTAATTTTCTCTTTGCAAAACTCCAAAAACTTTCTATCCCATTAATATGATTTTGACCTATAACAAACTCTTTACTATGATTAATTCTGTAATGTTCATAACCATCAAAAATTACTTGTTTGAGTAGCTGTTAAGTTCCCAGAAAAGCACTTCAATATTTTTTTGATTTTGTAATCGCTTAGCTTACAGTATTTATGCATATTAGAAGACTATTTTTTTAATTTTCTGTTCTTTGTTGTTGTTCTCCTTTTTTCTTTGCTCTTGGGTCAAGATCTGTTGTTTTTAAATTTGGAGTATCAAGAGGCTTTTGTTTTTCAGACTCATCTTCTCCAGTTATTGGACCGGGTTTATCTGTGGTTTCCAATTCATGTTTTTGACTGTAGTTAGGATCTTGAGGATTTTGAGAACTAGAGGGTTTTTTAGGATCTCCTAATGAATCTTCTACAATGAATTTTTTTGTTTCAGGATTATAACCTTCAACTGAAATCCAATGGGAAGATTTTCCACCAGCATCACCTTTATAAGCTTCTGGGTTAACACCTACAATTGCATTCTTACCATTAGCAAGCTCATTCTTTAAATTCGCAACCCCATATTGTGGTTTTTGATTTAAGAATTTTGCCATTTGGTCTGGATAAACTCCACCACTTGGATTTCCTGGTACCATTTGTTGTTTTGTTGCCGCTACATCAGATTGTGAGCTATTTTTCCCTGTAGCATTTAAGTATGCACATGCACCGCAGTCACCACCGATTTGCCCAACTGGATCAGCGTTATCATTTGGCTTATCTACTGAGAAGAAAACACCATTGTGTTGTCCATCTTGTCCTGGCATACTATTCATAGCTTTTGCTAGTGTATCCTCATCTACTTCAAATCTTTTACCTTCTGGATTAGCATTATCACTATTAGGCTGTTGTGTTGGAGTAGGTGCTTGTGAAGTCTCTGCTTTTGATCCGGCTGGTTGAGGTTGTTGTGTTTCACTTCCTTTTGAGCTTGTATCCGATACTGGTGGAGAGGAATCTATATTACTTCCCATTCCTAGTTGACCTGCTACATCTTTTAGTTGCTTTTCATAGCCATCTTTTACACTTTCTAAAAAATCTTTTGATTTAGATTGTTGGATACTGCCAGTGAATTTATCCCCCGCAGTCTGAGCATTTAAATTCTTGAGAGCTTGCTGTTCTTCTTTTGAGAAGTTGCCAGAGCTTGATGTTTGTGGTCGTTGACTAGATTGAGATATATCTTTTCTTATATTTTCCAACTGGCTATTTAATGAACTAAATTTTCCTTTGAGGATAGATGTATCATAGCTTGGTGTACTTGATTGTGTCTCTCGTTGTTGAAATTGTGTTGCTGTAGTTTTGTTTTCTCTTGAAAGGGTTTCTGTAAGTGTCATTGTTTAATCCTCCGCGAAAATTGAAATATGGAGGATTTAAGCATGGAAGAATTAAATCCAGCTTAAAAATTTGACTATTAATATAAATTTAAATTTAGTGCACCTCTTGAGAAAAATAAATTTCCCGATTGTGAGCTTTACTCTTGTTGTATTTAATCCAGAAATAGTTAAACTTAAGTAATCTGATTTATAAATTCTTTTTAATATTCTTAGTGGTTATTTAGACAAAGCTTCGTAACTCGTATGAATAGTGGATTTCTGTTGAATTTGTCTAAGATACTTTGTACTATTTTTTTACTTTTTTAATTTTAACGTAACTTCTAACTTCATATTCTCTAATTACTTGATTTAAAAACTCAGTAATATTTTCAAGCGTGTATAAGTAGTTTGAATTTATGTCAGGACCTGAATTTCTTGCTCTTTTTATAATCTCTGATAGAAATTCCTTTTGTCTACCCTCTACATATAAAATATTTTCTAAGAGTTGTTTCAGTTTAATTTTTATATCATCTTTTATATTCAGATCGTCTACAAATGTGTTTCTTAGTATTTCAATAAATTCTATGAATTCATGTGCTTCTGTTTTAGCTGTAATTTGTTCTAGATTACAAAAAGGCAATCTCTCCATATCGCTTATGTCAAGTAGAATATCTTTTATTTTAAATAAAAACTTTTGAGATGGATCTTTTTCTAAGAAATCTTTAATTCTTGTCTCTGTTACATCATGGCTACTTAAAGCTTCCCTATCTCTAGGGTTCCTTTTAAAGCTAGGTTGATTTACTGGTAAGAAAGTGAAATCGTCTTCAAAAAACTCTTTAACAAGCTTGTTTTTATCTATAGTTTTTCTAGCAGGATTAAATTCTACAGTACAAACATTGTTTGATTTTTTAAGCAAATCTAAGATTACTGATCTTACTCTTAGTTTTTGTTCTGTTATATTAAGATTTCCTATTCCAAATAGTAGTCTTAATGCTCCACCATGACACTTCCCTGCAATTGTATTGTACGGACCTGATAAGCCAGCAGTATTTAATATGTCTTCTATAAAAGAGCTATTCTCTTTGATTTTTCTATCGTACCAATTAATAAAATCATCTTTAGTAAATCTAAATGTTGGTTTATATGCTTCACTGTCTAAAGTTCCAAGCCCATTACTCCAGAGTGTATATGCTACTGCTGACTGAAAAAGCTTTATTCCGTCATCTCCCTGCCACATTCCCTCTTGAGTTATTTCCCAGGGTTTTATTTGTTTTTTTCTCCACCCAAATAACTCAGGATATTTATGTGATAGGGCATTATAAGCACTAATCATTCCAGATTTATTTTTTGTTAATGCAGTACTACATTCAGCTCTAAATTCATTATGCCAGTTTATATTGCCAGTTATTTTTTCGACAGAGATTTCTCCAGAACTGTTTATACATTTGAGTTTATATTTTACTAAATATTCTGTTAATTCATTAATTAAATCTCTATCCTCCCATTTGCCTTCATATTTAACTTGCCATCTGTGGATTTGGTTTGGCTTAGATCCGATCGATTCAGGCAATGCAAGTCTAATTGCATCTATGATGTTTGGAGTAAAAGGACAATTTCTCAGCATTCCCATTGTTCCATATTCATTTTTCTTATATGAACCAGACTCTATAACGTTAATAAGCTTTTCAAGGTTATATTTCCCAGCAGTGTCAATTACATTTTCACCGTATTTTAAAAACCAAAATACCGCTTTCTTTGCAAGCTCTTTCCCGCTTTCTCCATGCCATTTGCCTGGCTGATAAGCTAACCAGGGTCTGATAGGAGGATCTTCTCCTGTTAAGTATCCTGGAAAAGTTATAGAGAGAAGATCTATCCTTGAAAGAAGATGGTCTATCGAGTCTAGCCCAGCAGATTTCATTACGGGTTGAAAATCTCTTAGATTCTCTATCTGATGAGCGTTATCATATCCCTCGATATCAATTAGCAAATGTTTCATTATCAGTCTTACTCTGCTTTCAAAAAACTCATTTTCATAATTTAAAAAGCCTTTTGGAAACCTATTAAGAAATTCGGTATGCTCGGAATTATTTTTTAGACTTGTTTTTAGTGAATAAAATACTATAAAAGTTTTTAAATCATCATCATTGCTTAATTCTGGAGCAAATGTTTCTATCATATTTGTAATATTTTCTAATTGATTCTTTGACTTGTCATATATTCGAATAAGTTCTTTTGCTAAAAGTTTTGCAATAATAACCTTTAGTCCTCTTATTTCTTTTTCAGTCTCACTATCCAGCTTTATATTTTCTCTGGATACTCCTTTTGATAGGAAAGGATTTGCTTCTTTATATTTTGTAATCGATTCAGGTACAGTTTCTTTTCTGCTTGGAGAAGCATTAAGTGCACCACTACTTCTGGAAGGTAATGAGCTTAATCCTTGGATTAGATTAGATATTTGTAGACTTCTTGAAACTTGTAGCATAATTTAAATGAAAGCAATTTTACACTTTTTTTTAATCTGAAAAGTTAAATATGCATTGATTGGTTAGGTCTTTTTTTCCTGAATTTATAGTGATTCTTAGCATGTTCTTCTTTATGGCAATTTTTGCAAAGGAGCTCTAAATTTGAATTTAAATGGTTTCCACCCTTATTTAAAGGGATAATATGATGAACTTCTAGGAAGTCTTTTTTATGTTTTCTGCTTTTTGACTTACCACATCTATTACAGACTTTTCTTTCAAATTTTAAAATTTCTTTTCTTTTATTCCAGTCTGGTGGGTATGTTAACCAGTAGTCGTACATACTTTTCTGTTTTAATCTTAGATTTTTTAACTTCTCTTCAATTTTATTTATTTTTTTTGAAAAGAAATTCCCTATTACAGCAAAGATGTTTAATCTTAATTTAGCGTATTCTTTTTCCAGTAAAAGAATCTCTTCATATAAATCTTTCTCACAGTTCTTGTGTACGAAAGAATCATTGGTTAGATAGATTAAACTATCATTTAAATCTTTTTGACATAGATCACATAAGCTCATTTTTATTAGTATAAAACACTTTTAAAGTTAAGTATTAAAGATTAAATAATCTGATTATTAGGGGTAACCCCTGCTTATTTAATGAGTCTTTAAACACCTGGCAAGCTAAATACGTTTAAAGCAGGAAAGAAAAGCCATATTCTATGGGTAAAAAATCTACACGGGGATAAAAAATATGAGTTTTACAACAGAAGAATCACTAAACATTTTAAAAATTTTATTAGCAAAAGAAAACAGATATATCTTAATTACAGATCTAGAAGGAAAGTCTTTATACAAGAACCCTCCTTTGGCTAAGCTTGTTGGTAAGGATGAAGCTGGGAGCCATACAAGTATTTTTAGTTTAGTACACCCAGAAGATAAAGAAAGAGTAAAAAATCTTTTTAAGGAAATTATACATTCAGGGAAAGAGCAATCTGTAGAATATAGAATTGTTGATTCAGGTGGTAAAGTTTATGAAGTTAGAGCATGGTGGGTATCTCTTTCTGGTAAAGATGGACATGTAGAAAAGATTGTAACTGTTGCAGAGGGAGTGTCCTGGAAGAGAGAGTTAGAGCAGGAAATTGAAAAGTTAAAAACTATTGTTGAGCAATCTTCTGACCAGATTGTTGTTACAAATAAAGAAGGAATTATTGAATATGTTAATCCTTCATTTGAAAAAATTACTGGTTATACAAAAGAAGAATCATTAGGTAAAACTATTAGGAAATTAATTTCAGGGAAAAATGACCAAAGATTTTATGATGAAGTTTGGGGGAAGATTTCAAACGGTCAGTCATTTCATGGTGAAGTAATAAATAAGACTAAAACAGGTGGTTACTTTAGCTGTGATAAAACTATAACTCCTATTAAAGATAAAGAAGGAAATGTTACTCATTTTGTTTCTACATCGAAGACTCTTGAGCTGGAGATTTAGCTCTATATTTGGGAGTTTGAAAAAAATCTCTTATAAGTTATTGGAATTATAAATAGAGTTAAGATAGTGGCGCTAAGTATCCCGCCTAACATCACAATTGCTAGTGGATGCTCTATCTCTCTACCAGCACCTGGAAAAAGTGCAAGTGGAAGCATTGCAAATCCTGCGGTAAGTGCAGTCATCATGATAGGTGGAAATCTATCTATAGAACCTTGTTTAATGACTTCATCAATGGGCAAATTAGGTTTTTCTTTTTGAATATCATAGAATCTATTTACAAGGAGAATTGAGTTTCTTGTTGAAAGACCAAATAAGGCAATAAATCCAATCATGCTGGCAATACTAAAAACTTTACTTGTAAGAAGTGTGGCAAAAATTCCACCAATAATAGCAAAAGGTAAATTAAGCATAATTACAGTTGCAAGTTTTAAAGATTTGAAAGCTATTGATAAAAGTAGATATATTGCACTTAGAACTAGAATACTCAATAAAAACAATTTTCTATTAATTTCTTTCTGTTGTTTATAATCACCTTCAAAATCAATTGAATACCCTTGTGGAAGGGAAATGTTTTTATTTATTAGATCTTGTGCTTTTTCAACAGCTTTAGATAAATCTGATTTTTTTGCATTAGCTAGTATAACAATTCTTCTTGAAGCCTTTTCCCTGTTTATTGTGTTATAGCCTTTGCTTTCATAGATTTCAGCGACTTGTCCAAATGGTATTTTTACTCCTTTAGGCGTATCAATCAAAGTATTTTTTATTACTTCTAAATTGTTTCTGTATGGTTCTTCAAACCATATATATAAATCAAAAGCTTTTTGCCCTTTGATTATTTTTTGAGTGGTTGAAGTGCCGTTATAGGCAATTTTCATTGTTTCAAGTAAATCACCTGCATTAAGTCCATACCTTGCAGAAACTTCTCTTTTTATTTTTATATGAATCTGAGGTATTTTTATAACAGGTTCAATTTGAACTTCGGTAAGTGTGTTTATTTTAGTTATTGTTGAACAGATTTCTTTGGCTTTATTTCTTAAGATAGAAAGATCATTTCCATATAACTTAATTACTATTGGTGCTCTTTGTCCTGTGAGAACATTTTCAATACTCTCAGCTATAAATGATCTTATTATGGTTACAAAACCAGGAAGCTTTTCAAAATCTTCTCTAATTTCATTGATCAATTGTTCTTTTTTTCTTTCAGAAATACCACTCATTAAAGTTACATCAAAATGGCTAATATTAGCAGTGATAGGCTCATCATCAAACTCTGAGCGCCCAGCTCTGTTTCCAATACTTATTATTTCCTTATGATCAAGTAAAACTTTTTCCATAAATAAGGCAATTCTATGTGTATAACTTAAACTACTTCCCGGAGGTGCAATTCCCATTATTACTAGATTTTCTTCACCAAACTCTGGTAAAAATGATTTTCCTGAAAATACGAAAAGTGAGGTTGCTGTAAAAAAAGTAAAAACAGTCATAAGTACAATTTTTCTTGGATTGTTTAACGCTTTTTGAAGTAGTTCTGAATATTTTTCTTTTAAGGTTTGTAAGAATTTTGGTTCTTTAAGTCTCAAGTCTTCGTTTTTACTAAGCAAATAAAAACTCATTGCTGGAGTTAATGTAAGTGCTGTAAAAAGAGATGCAAAAAGGGCTATGATATATGCCCAGGCTAAGGGTTTAAATATTTGTCCAGCGAGCCCACTTAAAAATAATACAGGAATAAAAACAATGGTAATTACATATGTTCCATAAACAACAGAGTTCCTAACTTCGCATGAAGCATTAAAAATAACTTCAAAAATTGGCTTTGGATTTTTACTTTGTTTATTTTCTTTTAGTCTTTTATAGATATTTTCTACGTCTATAATCGCATCATCAACTATTTCACCGACTGCTACAGCAAGTCCTCCAAGTGTCATTGCATTAATTGTTTGACCAAAGGATTTTAAAATTAAAATAGCCATAATTATAGACAATGGAATAGTTGTTAAAGTAATTAAGCTTGAACGAAAGCTTCCTAAGAATAAAACTAAAATTATAATTACTAAAATTGAACCTTCAAGAATTGCTGAAATAATATTTTTAATAGAGATATTTACGAAATCAGCCTGACTATAGGTAGTTTTAAATTCTAAATCGGAAGGTAACGATTTTTTTAGGTTATTTAAAACTTCATTTATTTTTTTTGAAATTTCTAGAGTGTTAACACCAGGCTGTTTGCTTACAGCTACTATAACAGCATCCCTTCCATTAAAACTTCCATGGCTTCTTTTAAATGCCGAACCAATTTTAATAACAGCAATATCGCTTAAATAAATAGGAATTCCATTTCTTTCAGTAACAACGGAATTCTCTAAATCTGCCTGATTTTCAATTTTTCCAATCCCACGAATTAAATATTCTTTATCTTCATTTAGTAAATATCCACCACCAGCAATTACGTTTGATTTATTTACGGCATTTAGGACTTCGCTCAGTGTTATTTCGTACTGTTTTAATTTGTTAGGATTTAATAAAACCTGATATTGTTTAACATCGCCACCATAAATTGAAACATTTGCAACTCCTGGAATAGATAGAAGTTTATTCCTTATTTCCCAGTCTGCATATGTTCTAACATCTCTTAATGAAGTCGACTTTCCTGTTATAGCAAAAAAATAAATATTTCCAATGGGCGATGTTATTGGTGATAAGATAGGTTTTTTTATATTTGCTGGGAGATTAGATGATATTGCTTGAACTTTTTCAGCGACTAGCTGTCTTGCATTATAAATGTTTGTTCCGGGTTCAAAAACTACAGTGATAAAGGATAATCCTTCTGATGAACTGCTTCTTACCGTTTGGACCATACTTGTCCCATTTAAAGCACTTTCAAGAGGAATGGTAACAAGAGTTTCTACTTCTTCACTGGCAAGTCCTCCTGCATGTGTCTGAATTACAACTTGTGGAGGGGCAAATTCTGGGAAAACATCTATAGGGGTTTTGGTTACAGAATAACTTCCATATAAGAAAAACAATACCCCAAGAATTATTACTAATAATCTATTTTCAAGTGACCATTTAATAAGTTTATTTATCATTTATTCTTTTTATTGATAGTTAATGTGACTGCAATACCAATCAAGAGTCCGATAATACCTGGAAGAAAATAATTACTCGATCCATTATCTTTATTCTCATGAACATGTGAAAAGGTCTTACTTTCAGCATGATTATTTTCTTCTTTTGGAATATTGCTTTCAGCATACTGTAGCTGATAGCTTCCATCGGTAACTAAAATCTCGCCAGGTTTAAGTCCATATACTACTTCTGCAAATTCATCATTGTGGCTACTAACTTTTATTTCCCTGGGCTTGTAAATCTCCCCATCTTTTATATAAACAATGTGCTTGTGTTCTTCGTCTCTTTCATCATCAGTGTCTACTATTGCTTTTGACGGAATTAAAATTGCATTTTTCTTTTTATTTGTGTGAATAGTTAGCTGAACAAAAGTACCAGGTTTAAGTGAGTTTTTGTCATTTGTTAAAACAGCTTTCACAGGAAGTGTTCTTGATCTTTCATCTATTAACGATCCAATATAAGAAAGCCTTCCTTCATAAACAGTATCTTTGTTTTCATCAAGTTTAACAAGAACTTTTTGTCCTAAAGCAACTTTACTAACATCTTTTTCGTAAATATTAGCACTTGCCCAAAGAGTTGAAAGATCAATTGCATGAAATAAAAGCTGATTTGCTCCAACTACTTGTCCTTGTGTAATGTGCCTTTCTACAACAGTGCCTGACTTCTTTGCTTTGATTTGAAATGTGCCAAGTCCGTTTGATGAGGAGAGCCCAGTTAAAATTCTTAAATTACTTTCTCCTGCTTTTAGTCTGGCTTCTGTGCTTTTGAGAATAGCTTTGCTGGCATCGAAATCTTTTTTTGCTGAGATTTGATTTTCAAAAAGTGATTTTTCTCTTTCGAAGTTACTCTTGGCTAGTTCTAGCTCTGCTTTTGCTTGATCTATTTCAGCTTGGAGTTTTGCAATTTCAGTACTTTGAATTGAGACTAAAGATTGCCCAGTTGATATCTTATCGCCTAAATCTATTAAGATTGAAGATATTGTTCCTTGAACAGGAGTATTTATGTCAAAGTGATTTTTTGGGATTTCTTCAATCTGCCCACTGGTAACAATTACATCATCAACAGTTTTTGATTCTATAATTATTGTTTTTATGCCTATAGCCTTTGAAATAGATTTCTCAATACTTACTTCTTCATTTTTTGGATTGAAGTTGTGTGAATCTTCCCCTTCGTGAGCATAAGAGAGGCTTGCTGTTAGTACTAGTGTTAAAAAAACTGATAGATATAATTTCATTTCCATTCTTTCTTTTATAATTTTTCTGTTAGTTCATAAAGAGGTGTACCTACTGAATATTCTAAATTTGCAAGAGCAAATTGATATTCAAATAAACTATTTAAGAATTGTTGTCTTAAATCTCTATTTTTTTGTTCTGCGTTTAAAACATCTGTAAGTGGAATCTTCCCTTTTTTATAACCCTCTTTAATCTTTTCTAAAATATCTTCAGATTGACTTAAAAGATTTTTTTGAAATCTCAAAACTTGTCTTTCTCTGATCTGCAAATCTTGTTTTGCATTTGCTACTTGGGTCTTAATATCAATTTCTGTTTTTTCTTTATTTTTTTCAAAATAATCAATCTTTGCTTTTAATTGTTTAATTTCTCCTTGCTTCCTGTTAAATACTGGGAGCTCAAGAGTTCCACCAAAATACGGACCCCAGTTGTTCTTCCCTTGACTTGGTCTTACTGCCCCACCTTCAAAATAAAGGTTTGGAAGTCTTTCCCATTTTGCTTTTTTTAGTTCAGCCCTTGTAATTCCAAAATCTCTTTCTAAAATTGCAATCTCAAGTCTTTTAGTTAATGCTTTTTCTATAAGACCGTCCAACTCTTTATACTCAACAGTTGTTTTAGAGGGGCTTAAATTCTTTGTATTATTTAAAGTTAGCATTTGCATAGAATCATTTCCAAGCAGTTTATTAAATTCAATCATAGCTCTGTTTAATCTTTCTTCAAAATTATCTATATCGTTTTCAGCACTTAATAATTCCATACTTGCTCTGTTTAATTCTAACCCTGAAATGTCACCTGCTGAAAATCTCTTTTGAGCAATGTCTAGTAAGGATTTGTAAAATAAAACTCTTTTCTTTGCAAGATCAAAAAGCTCATTTTCTATAGCCAATTCTGCATATCCAATGTGCACTTTTGAATGAATCTCCCATAAAACCTTTGCAATTTGAAGCTCAGTTTTTGAAATTTGTTCTTTTGCAATTTCTACTCTATAGTGTCTTTTTCTACCAAGTTCTATTGTTTGTCCCAACTGAACTGGATGAAGTGATCCTCCATTTACAACCTCTGCATTTGAGGCTAAGACTGGGTTTGGGAAGTATTTGGCAATAATTAAATTAGCCTGACTTATGGGTAGTGTTGAAATTGCTTCTTTTACTTCTTTATTGTTTTTTAATGCAGTTTCTAAGGCTGTTTTTAAAGACAGTTTTAAATTATTATCATTAATATCTTTGGCCAAAGCATTAGCCTGATATATAAAAAACAATATAAATACGCAATTAATAATTCTTTTAAACATCTTCTTTAATTCAATTTTGAAGACGTCTAATTAAATTGAGTTGTTCTTAGTCTTATGCTCCTGAACCTTTATAAAAATGAAATAAATGTTTTAAGTGTAGTGCTAACATCAGATGTCGCTACTTTTAAATCAATATTGTCATAAGCTTTTATTCTACTCCCGCTATTATCATCAAAATTTTCTGTATAACAAGAATCTGAATCACCTAATCCGAGTGTATTTTCATCTATTCTGTAGTTAAAGCTAATTGATCTATTGTTTTTAGGATCATAAGTCATAATGGCGTTAATGCCACCAATTGCACAAATGAAAGAGGTAAATCTTGTGTTGGAAAGATCTCTTCTTCTGCTTAAGTTATACAGAGCAAGTGGTGTTCCCGCAGCGCCAGTAATAGCATAGTTTGGTACAGTACTTTCTATAGTATTCTCTTCCAGCTCTTTGCAGTCTAATCCGGTGTTTTCAGCAGCATTTTGTGCAATTCTTTTTGCAACTTGAGGAGGAATAAAAATTTCTCCATCTTCAACCGTAGTTCTTAAACCATCTTTAGCACTGATTGATCTTTCTCCTAATGCATTATTCTTTTGCATATATATTGAGTATAGTCCCCCAATTGCACGGGATTCATATTCTCCAAACTGTTTAAGATTTTCGTCATTTCTAAAATCTCCTTCTGAGAAATTCCTTTTACAATATGAGGTATCACCAGAATATGACGGAATGTGTAGTATATCAGGAGCATTTGGGTCAACATATAAATTTGAAAATATAAAGCCACCTTTTTTATTAGTCCTTTCTAAAATCATTGCTACTGCTTGATCCCCAAATAAAAAAGGCTGTTTTTTTGCTGAAGATTGGTGTAGTCTGCTGGTAATGTCACAGGCAGAAATTAAAACATATTTGCATTCAGGGTCAAATTCCATCCATAAACAGGCCTGTTGAATGGCATTTGTAATACTTGAACAGGCAAGAGAAGTGTTAGCAAAGTATTTTGGTTTAATATCCAGACTTTTTAGGATTATTTTTCCATATATAGGAAAAATTGTTCCGGCTGTATCAGTTACAGATATAAACCCATCAATTTTTTCTGGAGAAAAAGAGGGATCTTTACTCTTCATATCTTTTATAGCATCTAAACAAGCGGCAGTTGCAAGAGATTCATTTGGGAATTTGCTGTTGCTTATTAGTAGTTGCCTTCTTTTTATTCCTGAAATCTTTTCAAATACACTTAAAGAGCGCTCTACTTTTTTAGGATTTATTTTAAGACCAACTCTTTGCCAGAAACTAAATCCTTTTTTTAAGTGATTTAGTAGTTCTTTGTTGGTAAAAGTGTCTCCAGGAATCCCTTTTTCGCCTGGTGATCCCTTACCTATTGCTGAAATAGCAACTCCCATTTATTAATGTCCTTTTTAAACTAAATATTGTTTATTAGAATAACATGA
The DNA here is from genome assembly GCA_964602915.1 of uncultured Gammaproteobacteria bacterium. Classification (GTDB taxonomy): domain Bacteria; phylum Cyanobacteriota; class Vampirovibrionia; order 2-02-FULL-35-15; family 2-02-FULL-35-15; genus CAZRTB01. The sequence continues at coordinate 309,278 of CAZRTB010000002.1, forward strand.
AGTCGTAGAAAATAAAAATATTATTAAGGTTAAGTATGTCGAAGACATATGAAAAATCAATAACTATTTGAATTTTTTTGACTTCTTAATTAAAAAATCAGTCTTTAGAGCTATAAATATACTGTGCTAAAGAGATAAGATTTGAATGTATGACTAACCAGACAATAGAACCTATTAACCCATTTCATTCCAATGATAAAAAGGTGGAGCAAATTGCTCATAGAATTATTTCTCCATATAAAGTTACTCTTAAAGATAGTGCACAAATAAATTTAAAAGATTCCCTCCTTAGAGAAATAGCGAGTTTTAGTTTTAATTTTTTAGCTATTGTTTTAACGACACCTGCACTACTAAATGTTATTAGGGGGAACGTAAGAATTTTATTTCTCTTAAAAAATAATCCTGATCTTTTAAGAGAAGTATTGAAAAATCCTCAAAAACTTTATGATCTAAAGTTCAGCTCATCATCTGAAATAAAGAAAGCACTCAATCCTTTAAAATATGAAAAAAAAGAAAATTCTTCTAATGTAAAAAATTCTGGAGCGGAAAAATCATATAAAAAAAGATATTTGAGTGAAACCTTAAATAGAAATGAAAGTGTTGTTAAGCAACCACCGGTTTCAAAATCTTCTCAGAATGTGAATTTGAAACCTCATAAATTAGAGGCAGAGGTAATTGCAAAAGCGCATGTCGAAAACCCAAATATAAATTCAGGGGTAGGAAATTTTAAATCAATTTCAAGAGTTGATACTAAGGGCACTTCCCATTTGCCTCATGATCTAGAGTTACAGCCAGAACTAGTGACTACAGCAAGAGCTTTTGTTTTTGATCCTAGATTACAGGCTCTTCTTGCTCCATTGACTGTAATTTCAAATAAAACCAAGAGACTATCAAATAATAGTGGTGATGATGATGATTTTGAAGTTGAGAATTCTGAAGAAAGAGCAGAAAGCCTAAAGGACTTAGATATTGAAAAAATTACAGAAGTTACTGAAACTCAAGCAACCTCTAAAATTAACGTAAATTTAAAGTAAGTACAGTTGTACTAGTCAAAAACTCTATTTATTACCCTTTGTATTATTGAACAAAATTCATGAAAGGATTTTATATGCCTCCAATTCAACCTGTTATAGGTTTAGCTAAGAATATTCCAGGGATTCTTGAAAGAGCCATTCCTAAAGCTATAGAAACTGCTCCAAAGTTGGTTAAAAATCTTGATTTTGCTGACGGATTAAGAGGAATTTCAAAAATAGCAGTTGCTTAAGTTACATATGACTTAAACCGGCTGTAAGCATATGGTATGCATGAGTAACGCCATATATTACTAAAATTGCTAGACCTAAAAAAAATCCACAGAAAAGAATAGTAGATTTTCCTGCTTGTCTAAGTCTTTCTTCGTCAAGCATACATGAAAAGAAAGATCCAAGAAAAACAAAAGGCATAGATAAAACAGCTAGATTTACCCATAAATTAAATACGTTTTTATCGTTACTCCAAAAAGTATATGTTTGAAAGTATTCCCAGTAAACTGGAGGTAAGTGTAATACTTCTTCTAAAAATTTGTCCATAGTTTAAAAGGGTAAATTCCTCTTAAAAAGTTCCTATATATTATATTATACCCTTAATTTTTAACGAGTTTTAAGAGCTTATATGTGAGAATTCTATCATTAAATAAACTTCGTAGAATTTTACAAGAAGTTAAGAAATCGTTAATTTGATCTTTTGTTAGGTGCGTAGAAATAACTTTATGGTTTATATCAACATTTCTTTCCCAATGAGTGATTGTTTGTAAAACATTTTTACTTATATCAACATCAGAAACCAACGATAAATTATTTGATTTTGCATGTTTTTTTATGTTATTTGTCGTTTGAAGATAAGCTTTTCCAAAGGCAGATTTTAGGAACTTTTGTTCTTCAAAATATCTAAAGAAATTTCTATAGTATTTTGCTATTTCAAATAGATTTTCTTCTACGTTAAGCATGAAATCACAAAATAGTACTTCTCCGCCCTTACTTAAAAGTCTTGAAAATTCTTTAAAAAGATTCTTTTTATCTCTAACAAGATGAGAGACTTCCATTATCCAAATAATATCAAATGATTCTTTTTCAAAATTGTTGTGCAATATGTCAGCAACTTTAAACTCTATTTTTTCACTAAGTCCTTTTTTCTTACATGTAGCTGTTGCTATTTCTTCTCCACGATCGCTAATAGTAATCCCTAGAATCTTTGATTTATACTTAGAATATAAGTAAAAAGCTGGTTCACCAATCCCACATCCTACATCAAGTACCTTTTTTGAACTGTCAAAATCTCCTAAAGATGAGAGTTTGTCTATTAGGTTTTTAGTGGCAGATTTTAAATCAATGTTGTCTTTTTCAAAATAACCAACATGGAAATCATCTCCGAAAATATATCTCCACGGATCAGAGACAAGATTATAATGTTCTTTAGCCTTTTCTCTAATTAAAATGTTACTCACTATATCTCCCAAACGGTTTTTTAAAGACTATATATTAGCGTAGTATCAGGCTTAATATTTTGATAATACTTAAATATTTTAAAGTATAATTTAGATATGCATAATTTATTAATTAAACAAATGGAAGTAGGACCAATGGAGAATTTCATATATTTCATTGGTGATAGAAATAAAAAAGAAGTAGTTGTGATAGATCCTGCTTGGGATGTCAGTTCCTTAATCGGTCAAGCAAAGGAGGATGAATTAAAGATAAAAGGGATATTAGTTACTCATGGTCATTTTGACCATACTAATGGTGTCGAGGAATTGTTAAAAACTTATGATATTCCGGTTTTTATTAATTCAAAAGAAGCAGATTTTTTTAAATTCAAATGGGGAAGTGAAAACGTAAAAAAAGTTTCTTCTGGAGATAAAGTTAATGTTGGTGATTTGGAAATTGAACTCATTCATACTCCAGGACACACTCCAGGTTCTCAGTGTTTCTTAATTAATAATAATTTGATAGCAGGAGATACTTTATTTATTAATGGTTGTGGCAGATGTGACCTCCCTGGTGGTAATGTCGAGCAAATGTTTGACACTATTTATAATAAATTAATGAAAATGGATAAGAATACAATAATATTTCCAGGACATAATTATGCTCAAAAGTCCTCAGACTCTCTAGAGAACCAGCTTAAGACAAATCCCTACATGCAATATGAAAATCTTGTTTCTTTTGTAGGGAAAAGATTACCCAAATAACTCTTGCTATAATATTGTTTATGATAAGTCTTGAAGAAATAAAAACAAAAATAGAAAATGGATTAAAAACCAATTTTGTAAAGATTGTAGATCTTAGAGGAGGAGACCATATTCAAGCAATAGTTGTATCTTCAGATTTTGAAGGTAAGTCACTTGTTGACCAACATAAATTGATATATAGTATTTTGAATCAAGAGATGAACTCAAATGTAATTCATGCTTTAAGTCTTAAAACTTTTTCTCCATCTCAGTGGGATAGTGTTAAAAATAATTTTAAAATTGGTGTTGAACACGAAATATAAATTTTTATAATTTATTAATGCATGTGTTAAGGTATCTTTGTACTATTAGAGTAGTTTATTTTTCTTTTTAAGTTTAGAATTAGCATATAGTTTTGGAGGACATTATGGAAGACATTTTTAAAGAAATTGAAGAAGATATTAATAAAAATAAAATAATGTTATTTGTAAAAGGTACTAAAGATGCACCACAGTGTGGGTTCTCAGCCGCTGTGATTGATATCTTTAAATTTTTCGGCGTTCCATTTGAAACAAAAAATGTTTTAGAACGAAATGATTTAAGAGAAGGTATAAAAAAATACACGAACTGGAATACAATTCCTCAGGTATTTATTGATGGAAAGTTCATTGGTGGTTGTGATATTACTAGAGAGCTTTATCAGAATGGTGAACTTCAAAAATTAGTTGAGAGCACTGTAAAAAATCCTTAAGTTTAGTTCTAAGGATTAGATCCCTGATTTACTCTTTCAAGTATTAATCTTTCAAGTATAAGGTCTACGGCTCTATTGCTGGACTTTACTCTTCCTTTAACTAATTTCTCTGGGATTTCTACTGCTCCAATATCAGCACATTTTGGAGTGGCTATATTAAATAACCTTAAGCCAGGTTTAATATTAGTGTTGATTTCAGATCTTAAGATAACTTTCTTATTATTATTTTCATCTTGTATAAGTTTCAGTCTTTGTTGTTCAATACCTTGTTTAGGCACATAGTTTAAGTTAGTAAGGTAACCATTTCTATTTGCTTTTGTTGGGACGCTATTTATATTTGCAAATCTGCCAATGATATTCTTTACTTTTACTGAAACTACAAGTCTTGGTGAAGGTTTATCAATTCGTTTAATTTTTGCTCTTATCGGATCTTTAATAGTAGGATTTTTAGCGAGTCTATTTTTCTTTCCAGTGAATACAAGTGTTTCAGAATCAATAATCAATGGAACGCTGACTATTGTATCTCTGTCACTTAATACTGCTAAAGAAGCAGGACCATTTACTGCTGATTTAGGGATAGAAATACTGGTAACTAGTGTAAGTGGTTTTCCTGACTGACTTTCAAATATTAATTCTTCAGAGATAGGATCTAGTTCTGAGAAGAATGCAAATCCAACAACAAAAGTCCTTCCTGACTTGTCAACAAGTATAGTTGCAAACCTTTCATCTAATAGACTGTTTTCTATAATTAGTTTTCCATCTCTAGGTCTTATTTCTGTAGCGAATGAACAGTTTGCAGGAATTTCTATAGAAGAATTTTCTTCTTGTTTAATTTGTAATCCAGGAACGTCTGGGATATTAAATATTCTTCCAATATCAGTTAGTTGAATTGGAATAGGAGTGATTTCTATAGTGTTTGTCGTTGGTAGGTAGACGAGTGGTTCACCTGGAGGATTTTCATTTAAATATGAACCAATAATATCTTCATTAGGTGGAATATTTATGATTATTTCTGTATTCCCGCTAGATGAAGATGAGCTACTGCTTGAAGTAGAGGATGTTGTACTACCGGAACTAGATGAGCTACTGCTTGAAGATGGTGAGTATGTTATTGTTATGCTATTTAATGCTTGATTTCCAAAATCATCTTCTGCTCCAACTGATAGCAAGTTATTTCCGTTCAAGAGTGAGATAGTTGTAGTATAAGTGTTTCCAAAGGATTCAAATCTGACATTCTCTCTGTTTCCTATATGAGATTCACCAGAAGATTCAGACTCGTCAGGGGATGGAGATTCGTTAGGAGATGGAGATCCAGCTGGGAGTTGGGACTCATCAGAGGATGGAGATCCGGTTGGGAATGATGATCCATCAGAGAATGATGATTCGGGTGGGAATGGAGGAAATGGAGTGAATGGATATGTGCTAGTAGTTTCACTTGCTATTGTTCCAGTAGTTTTTGTAAATTTCTCTTTGTAGTCTCTATTGTTTAATGTTAAACCTCTAAGTTGTCTATTAGGATCTGGGTGAGTGACTCTAATTACAAGATCAACAGTATCAGAAGTTATTACTGCGCCATTTTGAGGTTGTAAGATAGTGACGACTGGCGCTTGTTTGTCAACTCCAGCTAAAGTTTCTTTTCCAATGTTACCTGCTTTGTCTACTGCTTTTATCATAATTGGGAAGTCATCAAAACTAATCTTTCTATTAAAAGTTACTATTTCATCAGGTTTTTCTCCGTCTGTAGGAGTTATAGATAAAACATCATCATTTAATGTAACTGAGAATACTGGAGACCCAGTCCCATTAGCTGATCCGGAAACAGTTATTTCATTTGGACCTGTTTGTTTTGCTGTGAAGTCAATTGTAGGATTTTGAGTATCAACTGAAAATTGTACTTTCTTTGAAGACGAGTTGTTAAATGAATCAATTGCTATAAAGTCTATTATTTTATCTCCATCAGAATCAAAATTTGCTATTCTTGAGAACATATTAATTCTGTCTGAAACCTTGTTAAGAGGTATTGATTCACCGTTTGCAGTAAATGAACTTATCTCTGAATCATCAACAATACTTCCACCTAAAAGCACATTTCTAGAATTATAATATTGATTATCAACAGGTGATTCTAAGTTTATTACTGGTGGATCATTGTCACCAGGTCCTGAATTGCCACCACTTGAAGAAGAATTGTTATCACCTGAAGAAGATGATGATGAAGATGAGTTGTTGCTATCACCAGAGGAAGAAGACGAAGATGATGTTGAGCTGGATGTTGATGATATTGCATCAGGTATTGTAAATGATTGTTTTGATTTGTTATTATAAATATCAGTGGTTTCAATATCTATTTCTCCAACTACAGAAATTGTTGCTGAGAATTGTTTGTCACCTACTTTAAAGTTAGGGAAATCTAAAATGGATTTATTGTCGATATTAAAATCTTTTAATCCATTGCTATCTGCTAATGTTAATGTTAATTGCCCTGGATCTGTGTTGCCTTGAATACTAGGTTCTACTGTATCTTTAATAACAGTTACACCTGCAAATCTCTTTTTGTTTAATCTGTCAGTTACAGTAACTTTAGCGGAGTATGTACCATCATTGACTGATGAAACATCAATTCCTTTCTTGAATACAGCATTTTCTCCATTAACAGTGATGTTATAAGTCTTATCAAAAACAATATTTGAGTCAGGATCAGATAATGTGATTGATAATGCATCCATTGATTTAAGAGCTTTGCCTGTAATATCAACATCAAAGTTTAACACTCCATTACTTGCAACATTTACTACTTCTGGATTTTCAGGTTTGATAAGAGTTATAGTTGGTGCAGTACTTTCACCACCAGAGTTAAGCTTAAATGTTGTTGTAGATGAATTCCCTAAAGTATCTTTTGCTGTAACCTTAATATCACTAGTATCAAAGTCACCACTTAGAGTTACTTCTTTATCACCCTTTGTAAATTCAGTAAATGAAACTTCATTAATTTCTATAGAATCAATTCCACTTATATCTTCTACTTTTCCATTAAAAGTAAATTTGCTTTCATCATTTGCTGAAAGAGTTACTTCTCCACTAACTTGAGGACCAGTTGTATCAACTGTAAAGTCAACTTTTACTTCACTTATATTGTTCTTGTTGTCTTTTCCAATAACTGTTAAAGTATGTGTTCCATCACTAGCTATGTCTATATCCTTAGTGAAGTCAACTAAGAATTGATTGTCACTAACTTGATTTAAGTTAGCTCTTGCTGATAAAGTGTCTCCACCTCCTGGTGCTAAGTCTGCAGGGATTCCAGCTTCTCCATCAATCTTTAATTTAACTTCTTTAATCTTTGAGAAGAATCCTTTTGCAGTACCTTTAACTTTTAATTTGCGACTATTTACTGTCTCTGAATCTTTAGGAGATGTTACCTTAATTTCAGGAGCTACTCCTCCACCTAGTGAATTACAAATTCCTAAAGTGATAAATGAATTTTGATTTCCAAGATCTGTAACAAATTTATCTGGGTCAAATATAGCCCAGTCAGCATGTCCTACTGTGTCAGCATAATCACCTGATAAATCATTTCCTGCCATTAAAGCAACAATCTTATCTGTATAAATGCTCGTGCCATCTGCTAGTTTTATTTCAATTGCATCTATGTTATTCCCTGATTGCTCATTGGTATTATTTCCATCAGTAAATGCTTGAACTGTTATATAGCTTCCATCTTCTGCTAAAGCACCATTCTCATCACTTATAAAGATGTCATAGTATTCTTTATCACTTGTCGAGAAGTCAAATGCATCTTGTCCTTCTTCTATGTCTTTAAATAAAACAGGGTCATTTTTCTTAAATGTAAATTTGTTTATTACCCCATTTGTTTTTTCATGTATGATAATTGAATCAAAAGTACTGTTGGAAACGAATGGTTTGGTAGTATCTGGGCATGGTCCTACTATTGGTGTGTCAGATACTTTTATAGTTTTTATCGTTGTATTCCCTGCTTTGTCAGTAGCGCTGACATTAACTAAGGCTACATTTAATACTTGTTCAATATTAACAACCTCCCCATTTTCAAACGTTACAGGAGATCCATTTATTAAAATCGTATCTAAGACTTTAAAGTTATCTTTTATTTCTGTTTTTAGAGTGTAGGAGTTAGTGCCAGTAGTTTTAAATATGCCAGAAATCTCTGGTGGAGTATTGTCTAATGTGATATTTACTGATTGCGAGTTTGTAATGTTGAATTTATTTGTTACTGAAGCTTTGAATGAGTATGCTCCATCAGGTAATCCAGGAATCTCCAATTCATTCATTACAGAACCCATTTGTCCGTCTATATTTAATCCAAAAGTTTCTTCTTTTACTTTAGTATTTTCTGAGTTTGTAAGTTCAATAAGTACTGAATCCATTGATTTTAAGGCTTGTCCTTCAGCTAAGACTTTAAATTTTAATGCTTCTCCAGAGATGAAGTCACTATTAGAAGGAGTTTCAATGGTTACGGAAGGACCATCAGGATTACCACCAGTGGCATCAAAAGGTTTAGAAGAAGTATTGCCGTAGATATCTGAAGCAACAATAGAAATAGTAGTAGTATCAATGTCTTGTGTAATATGAACAGAAGTATCGCCAGTCATAAAGTTTGTGTATTCAGTAGAGCCGAGTTTGATTGAACTTATTCCGCTGACATCAGACACAATAATATCAACAGTAAATTTGCTTTCATTATTGGCTGAAGTAGAAATGGTGCCGTTAATTTCAGGAGCGGCGGAGTCAATATTGATAGATTTATCGAAGGAGAAGGAGTTTGCGGGATTAGCAGAATCTTTCCCGGAGATGGTAAAGGAGTGAGCGCCGTCAGTATTGAAGTTGACAGGTTTAGAGAAGAGGATTTTCTTTTTATTAACCACCCCGTCAAGAGATTCAAATTCACAAGCATTAGAAATATCGATAGAGGAATTATCATCGAGTTTAAGTTTGATAGAAGACTTATTGATATTAACAAGAGAAGAAGTAATAGAGCCCATAAGAGTAAAGGATTGAGATTTAAGAGTAGAGTCGAGATTCGGATCTTTATCAAGTTCAATAGAGAAGTTAGAGGTGCCGTTAAGCCCGAGGTTAATTTCACCGGAAGCATTACCGAGGGAGTCAGTAAGAGTGATTACAAACATGGAGTCAGGATTATTGAAAGAGATATTAAAAGACATAGAAGGATCAAGCATAGAAAGATCAAGAGTAGCCATTGTTGGTGATGAATTATCAATAACCGAGGTAATGGAATTACCGAGAGAATCTTTAATAGAGATGGAAGAGATATTAGAGAGAGCATCAGAAGAGATAAAGGAAGCAAGGAAATCATTAGAATCCTGAGTAACAGAACCAGAGGTGATTTCAGGAGCGGAGGAGTCAATATTGATAGATTTATCGAAGGAGAAGGAGTTTGCGGGATTAGCAGAA
>CAZRTB010000002.1:318778-408850 GCA_964602915.1 uncultured Gammaproteobacteria bacterium
AATCATTAGAATCCTGAGTAACAGAACCAGAGGTGATTTCAGGAGCGGAGGAGTCGACTGTAAATGATAGAGTGCTTTCACCGGTATTTCCTTTGTTGTCCATTCCTTTGATTAGAACAGTATGGCTTCCATCTTCTACTGATTGGAGTGTTTTTTCAAATGTTGATATAAATCTGTCATTGTCTGATTCGTTGAGAGTTAGAGACTGAGCAGTATTTGTGTCTAGCATCAAGGTGCCAGATCTAATCCTTGAGAAATAACCTTTTATTGATCCTGCTACATTTACAGTTCTTGTATTAATAACTGAGTTATTTGTTGGGGAAGTAATAGTAATTTCAGGATTAATCAAACCTCCTAATGAAGAACAGAAACCTAAAGTTATACTTGAACTCATATCTCCTAAGCTACTAGCAAATTGATCGGGTCTATCTAAAGCCCAGTCTGCATGTCCTTTTGTTCTTTCAAACTCTCCAGATAGTCCAGATCCAGTAATTACACCTGCAACCTTATCAGCATAAACACTTGTACCATCGGTAAGTTTTAATTCGATAGCATCAATGTTATTTCCAGTATTTTCATTTGTATTATTGATGTTTGTTAAACATTGAACGGTTATATAGCTTCCGTCATCAGTTACTGCACCGTTTTCATCACTAATAAATACATCGTAATATTCACTGTCATTTGTTGAGAAGTCAAACAATGTAGTGCTTTCAGATAAATCTTCTAAGAGTTTTGTACTTGCTTTGTCAAAAACAACTTTATTTACCCCACTTGTTTTCTCATGGATTATGACTGATTGTAATTTATCAATTGATAGTAATGGTTTTGTATCGTTTGAACAAGCTCCTGTTGATGGTGGATCTGAAGCTTTCATTACTCCTGTAAATCTATTTCCTGCTTTGTCTTTTACTACTATATTTGCAAATCCTGAATTAATAGTAGTGTCTATTGTTACTTCTTCTTGGCTTGTAAATGATAGATCTTGATCATTTACTGTTATTTGATCAATTGGTGAACCTGTCCCATTTGTCATTAGTGAAAGTCTGAATCTTCCTGAACCATCACTGCTAAGTGATCCTGTAGCTGTAGGATTAGCAGTATCGATAAATACTGTTATAGTTTTTTCAGATGAATTTCCTCCTGCGTCTAAAGCTTTTATTTTTATATCTTGCCTACCATCATTGTTAAAACTTAGGTTGGTAGTGACTCTTACGACGTTTGGATCATTAGTTGACATGGTTGAAGCTGGACTATCATTTATAGTTACAGCACCTACTTGTGAACCTGTACCATCTATCATTACATCTAAAGAAACTGTTCTGTTGTTTAAATATGAATTATTGGTAGGTGCAAGAACAGTAATGTCAGGAGGAGTTGTATCCATGAAAACTATAATATTTTTAAATGGGATTACATCTTTATAAGTACTAGTGTTTGATAGCGGTCTTCCTGCATTTGCTAATGGAGTTGCTGTTAGTAAGAGATCTTCATCAGATATTTGTTCTCCATTTGCTGGAACTTCTGGTGAAGTGCCTCTAATCGTTTTTCCATCAGATGATACTGTTACTGAAGTAGCACATTTTGTATCATTTCTAAAGCAAACCTGAACACTGTTTAAGTCAAATCTTTCTGGATCAATGAAACCATTAATTGTGAAATCATCTCCTCCTGCAAATTTAAGGAATTCTGGATCAACTAATTTTTTAAATATTGGACCTTGATATATTTCAGTTATTTTTGCAGTTGTTAATGATGCTCCTCCAGATGATGATGAGTTACTTGTGCAACTGCAATAAAATCCTTCCCATTTTACGTAACTAGTACTAGTTACATCACTACAGTTATTTGTTGAGTATGTATCTGCATAGCCTGTTGGTAAATCAATTATATCCCCACCAACATCGTCACATCTTTTTCCTTTTAAGGCAATTGTTCCGGAAGTACATAAGTTTTTAATTGGGCTATTGTAATTTGATGGAACTGGAACAAAAGATAAGCCACTAGAACATGCTCCTCCAGAGGAAGAACAAACTAACTGTCCGCATAAATATAATGGACAGCCAGTTGTACCATTTATCTCAGAATTACTTACATACATACATCCTACTGGTGGTGATGCGCATGCAGGAAGAGGACATGTAACTTGTTGGCAAGAACCATTTCTTGTTTCTCCTACTGAAGTCCCTTGTGTGAAAGGTGGTCTATAGGATTGTCCTGTTGGACAGCAAAGAAGTGCATTACCACTGGCTGTTGGAGTCCAGCTTGATCCATTCCAGGTATATAAAGTTGTTGAATATTGTTGATATTGGAGGCATCCTGAAGAAGAGCTTGAAGTGCTTGAACCTGAAGATGAACTTGAAGTGCTTGACATAGAACCTGATGCACATGAAGTAATCTTTCCTATTTTGTTTGTATTATATTCAGTGAACCAAAGGTTTCCATCAGGACCAGCAGTAATAACCTGTAAGCTGGCATTTGTAGTAGGGATATTGTATTCAGTGACTGTGCCAGCAGTAGTAATCCTACCTATTTTATTTGCAGTATGTTCAGTGAACCAGAGATTTCCATCAGGACCTGTAGTTATTTCAAGTGGATTGCTATTGGTTGGAGCATTATATTCAGTGATTGTGCCAGCAGTAGTAATCTTACCTATTTTATCTCCATTATGCTCAGTGAACCAAAGGTTTCCATCAGGACCTGTAGTTATTCCTTGTGGAAGACTTTGAGCAGTAGGAATATTATATTCAGTAACTGTGCCAGCCGTAGTAATCTTACCTACTTTATTTCCTTGGCTTTCAGCGAACCAAAGATTCCCATCTGGTCCTGTGGTGATATCGATTGCACTACTGCTAATATTATATTCAGTGATCGTACCATTAGTAGTAATTTTTCCAATTTTACTCCTACCGCTTTCAGTGAACCAAAGATTTCCATCAGGACCGGTGGTAATACCATAAGGATTACTATCTGCAGTAGGAATATTATATTCAGTTAGTGTGCCAGCAGGAGTAATCCTCCCTATTTTATTTCCCTGATTTTCAGTGAACCAAAGATTTCCATCAGGACCTGTAGTTATGCCAGTTGCATTAGAAGTAAGGTTGTATTCGGTGACTGTGCCATTTGTAGTAATTTTACCTACTGCATTAATTTTAGTGAACCAAAGATTTCCATCAGGACCATTAGTTATACCGTAAGGGTTACGTTTAGTAGTAGGAGTGTCATATTCAGTAACAGTACCGACTGTGCAATTCCCTGTGGATCCGGAAGAACTTGATGTCGTTGAACCTGAGGATGAACCACCAGACCCAGAAGTCTTGTCTAGATAATCAGGAATTCCATTATTGTTGCTATCTCTTGCATCATTTATTAAATGATCTCCGTTAGGATCAGCGCTTTCATCTTTAGTTAAGATCTTATCACCATCATCGTCAGTATCTTTAAAATCAGGAGTTCCATCTTTATCTGTGTCATCATCAGTAAAGTTTAAATTACTATTTCTATCTTCAAAATTATCTATTACTCCATCTGCATCAGTATCAAACCATACGGCGCAAACTTTATAGTTGTCTACACTGCCTAGTTGTTTAGCCCCGCCATTACAATAAGATTGTTCATATCCAAAAGCAAGGGTATTCGTTCTATTTGTGCTCATATAATAGAGGTCTAAATTCCCTTTAATATGTGTCCATCCACTTGCACCTTGGGATCCACATGTTTTTGGATTTGCAAGAGCAGTAGTATTTATTTGTTTAGCAGTGTTTGATCCGTTTTCATAGTATATAGTATGGAATATTTGAGCTCCATCACAAACATTTCCTGGAGTTGGTCCATCAAAACCGTCATATTCTAAAGTAAATCTATTTGGTAATCCAAACTTTTGTGTATTTGCATCAGTTTGAGGATTATAAGCGTAGTTTTTATTTCTGTGCACTATTCCAGTACAAGTTGATCCGGTAGCAGAACCATTTTGTGCTTGTCGATTTGCTCCTGGATATCCTCCATTTTCTACTCTGTATCCACCTCTTGTATAAGGTACAGTGCAGACACCTCTATTTTGGCAGGAGCTCCCAACTGTTTCCCATTTTGAATCATCAAAGCTACCATCAAATATTAGATTTTGTTTGAACGATTCTTTAACTTCAATGGATGAACAAGTCTCTGATGTAGCAGGAATATTATTTAATAACTCATTATTAAGATTGAAATCGTATGTATTTGGATTATTAGCTTCAACCCAGCATCCGGCATCATCAGAGTCTATTTGACCATCATTATCATTGTCTATTCCATCACCACATTGTTTTGAAGATGTGATGTAATTAAATGAAGAAGGATTTGAAGTTCCGATATTATTAATAACAGTAATACTTTTAGATCCAGAGCCAGCAGGAGCAGTTGCTGTAATTTTTAGCGTGTTGTTAACAATGTAGGAAGCATCTAAAGTCCCAAATTTAACAGCAGATATACCTGAAAAATTTAGACCATTTATTATAACTGTAGAATTTGGAGCTCCTGTAGTGGGGGAAATGTTATCAATGATAGGAGCGTAGGTGAAGCTTGCTGTGTTAGAAGTGCCAGCACCGGTTACGACTGTGATTTTGACAGTGCCGCTTCCTCTAGGAACAATAGCAGTAATAACAGAGGTCGTTCCATTTGTAGAAACTTCAAATGAAGTAGCATTTACAGAGCCAAATTTAACAGCAGTAGCATTTCTAAAACTGGTACCTGTAATATCTATGGAAGATCCTAGTGTTCCATTTCCAGGAGAAATGCTTGTGATAACTGGTTTGTATGTAAAATCTTTAGAGTTAGAAGTACCAGCAGGAGTAGTAACAGTAACAGCTTGGGTATTTGTACCATTTGGAACTACAGCAGTAATTCTAGAAGCACTCACAAGAGTAAATGAAGTAGCTTCAGTATTACCGAACTTAACTGATGTTGTTCCATTGAAGCTGGAACCATTAATAGTAATAGTTGTACCTGCTAAACCATTAGTTGGAGAGATAGAAGAAATAACAGGACCATAAGAGAAGGTCTTATCATTGTTAGAAGTGCCAGCAGAACCGACTACAGTAACAGCAACAGTGCCAGATCTATTTGGAACTACAGCAGTAATTCTAGTAGAGCTTACGACATTAAATGAAGTAGCGTCAGTACCTCCGAATTTAACAGCAGTAATGTTATTAAAATTAGCACCATTTATCGTGATGGTAGAACCTGTTGAACCATTTCCAGGAGAAATGCTTGTGATAACTGGTTTGTATGTAAAATCTTTAGAGTTAGAAGTACCAGCAGGAGTAGTAACAGTAACAGCTTGGGTATTTGTACCATTTGGAACTACAGCAGTAATTCTAGAAGCACTAACAACTGTAAAAGAAGTAGCATTAGTAGTTCCAAACTTAACGGATGTTGCTCCAGTGAAATTAGAGCCATAGATAGTAATGGTTGCACCTATTATACTGTTAGCAGGTGAAATAGAAGAAATAGTTGGAGGGAGAGTTTTACAACGAACAATATTTAAATAATAAGGAGTATGGCTTTCGCTTACGCCACAAGAATCTTTGAAATCTGCATTTACTGAAACGGATCCTGCTTGGACTGCTGTTTGCCCAGCAGATATAAAATACTTACTTAAATTTATTGGAGCACTTTGTGGCTGAATATACATACAGCTAACTTCATAGCTCTTTGAAAACACTCCACCTCTGCTTGTGGAAATACTAAGTAAATCATCAGTTGCATGACATCCTCCTGTTGCTTGAGAAGCAGTAGGAAATGAGCTTAAATAAATATCGTCATTTTGTTTTAAATTTAGTGTAACTGATGCCATTTCAAAGGTTTCACCTCTTACCCCTACAGTCATACCTGGGGAATTAGCGGAAAGTAATACATCTTGATATTCTATCGTTGTTCCAGCTCCACAGCTTTTAGTAGGTCTATTTGATGTGGTACATGTTGTTTGTTCCATAAGGTTTTTTGTTAACCCGATTCTTTCATAAGAGACTGCTCCTTCAGGTAAAGTGTCAACGGTTTTAAATTCATCAGATGAAATCTCTTGTGCTTTAGCTGTTCCTGCTTTATTTTCAATCGTAAATTTTGGAATTACAAAAAGGTTACCTACTTTAATGTCAAACAATGAGAGAGTAGGGAGATTAAATATTAGTATTAGTGATAAGCTAATAAGTCTTTTTATAAGTTGTGCTTTTTTCCTTATCATTCTTTAATTTCCGCTTGTGTTTGTTACACACTTTTGACATTCAGCACAGGATTGAGGTACGTATGTAGTTCCATTAGGACAACTTATAACCTCTTGAGTACAAACGACACAGCCACCTGATGAAGATGGGGGTGTAATAGTCGCTACATCAGTTGCGCCAGGTTTGATGGCATATCGACCAAAAGGCTCTATGGTTAATGGGTTAGTGTTACTGTTTGCAGAAACAGTGTATTCGTTGAGCACATTTAAATTGTTTAGATTAAGGATTTTCAAAACAATTTTTTTATCAGAGGTACCTAGTACTAAAACTTTTTGTTGATCTGGAACAATGTCTACATCTATTGCTTGAAAATTAGTAAATGATGAAGTCTCTATGACCGTTAAAGTCTTGAGATTGTACTTATATACTTTTGTATCAGCGTTTCCGACCACTGATGCAGTAATAGATATTAGACCATCTGGAGATATATCAGAAATTGATGTTCCTTTTTGAGTGTCAGAAAGAAGTTTTGAATTTAGTTTATTATTAGTTATATCTAAATAATGAAGTATATGTTTTCCGTTAAATGAAGATAGAACAGCTTTCTTTGATTTTAAATCAAATGCATCTTTTCCTATAAGCTCATCTATATCAAAAAGTAATTGAATAGGAGCATCTACAGTAGTGATTTTATTTAAAGTGACATCATAGATTGATAATGATTGAGATAGTAATCCTTTATAAGTAATAACTGCTTTTAGTAAATCAGGGCTTACATTTATTCCTTTTGGTTTATCTTGAAGGTCTAAACTTTTTTCAATGGAATCATTCTCAGTTCTTAATACTAATAGTTTTGCTGTTGAGTCATTTGTCCCTGCAATTAGTTTTGATCCAGCATTATCAATAAATTTTGCAGAGGTTAATTTGTTTTGGGAAGAAACAATTGTTGTAACTGATTTGTCTGAAAGTTTAATTGATAAAGCTAAAGATGGATTTGCAGATGTTACTTTTCTGAAAACAAGAGCTTTACTATCATCATTACTTAGAGTTAATTCCAGAGATGAATTCTCAGGGTTAATTCTTCCTAGCGAAACAATTTCTTTATTAGTAAAAGTACCATTTCTGTATTCTACTTTTCTAATAAAAGCAGAAGTGCTGGAATCTCCAGAATCGAGTATTAAAATAAAAGAGCCATCACTTGATATAGCTACAGAGTTTGGACTTTTAAAACAAGTGTTATTAAAGCATTTATCTAAATATGATATGGATTCAGCGAAACTGTTTTGAAATGACAATGCGCTGACTATTAGGCATAAGGCCAATAGTAAAATAAATTTTTTATGAAATTTATTTGTATTCTTATTCATTATTATAATAAAGAAATAAGTAGTTTTCTTACTTCTTTTGATGACTTACCCAGAAAAAACTATAAATTTGGTTTATTATTAGGGACTTTTTACGATTCATTAAGCAGAAATTATTTATTGTACGGAAAGCGATCTGTTTTCTAGTGATAACCCTGAGAGTCATACGTGTGAAAAAATCACATTTATATAATTTTAGAAAATTTAAATATAGGATAAGCCTAATTTTTAATAGGACTTCCCTACTAAATCAAACTAATTAGTATAATACTTTAATGCTGATTAGTTTTTATCGGGTACAAGGTTTCTAGAGGATATGAAAATGAGAAATGGATTTACAGTTTTAGTTCTTCTAATTATGTGTTTTTTATTAACAGGGAGTAAGTGCTATTCTCAGACAGGTACAAGTTCTGGGGATTCTTCTGTAACATTAACACCATTAGTTAATCTTCCTGGTTTGGGACAAGTTCGTTGTGAAATTAGAGTTTCTTCTGATCAACAAGACCTAATATCAGTGTTAACTGATGTTTTTGGAGCACCCAAATTAAGAACAATATATCAGACTACAGGCAAGAAGAGAACACAAAATGTTTTTATTGTAAAACCAAGTGGTGATACTATCCATCTCTCGGCTCCAGATGCAAATGGACTAAGAGAGATAGGATTTCATTCAAGAGAAATTAGCTTAGAACCGTCTCAAAGAACGCTAAATCAGACTTCAAGCTCAAGTACTGTTATGTTTGCGGTTGATTCTCTTGCATCTTATAAAATTTCGAAAAATAAGTTTGTTGAAGTTGTCAGAGGAAAGATTCTTGGTGACAAGGTCAACTTTGCATTTACAGCACTAAAAAATGGTACTGATGGTTCTGAGCTTGCAAAAATAAATTCAACTGATGCTACTGAATCAAATGGCTTTGCTAAAATTACAAAAGTAAAAGCTGTTCAATACAAAAATAACCCATCAGATACGACTTTTATAATGGCTTTTGCTTTAAGTGGAAGAGTTAAATTAAAAGTTGATGGTATAAATGGTAGCTTAGTTAGACTTAGTGATAAAAGTGAAAGGGTAACTTTTGATAATGGACTTATGTATTTAGATTGTACTTTGGAAAACTGTGTAACAAATGAGCAAAACTCAACTACTCTTATAACTGAATTATCAAGTTTTCAGTCATGTCTTGAAGGTGGCGGATCTATAACTTATGATCCTCCTCCTGAAAGTCTTGAACAAGGAACATTAACATGTACTCCGTCAACAACTGCTAGAACTAATAGTGAGTAAATAAATTATTCTATTACTAGAATTGCTGCAGTTATTTGGTCTCTTAGTCCAAAACTAGGATGTGTGGGATCTAAAACATCGCTCTTAATTATTATAGATCTTGGACCAAGTTCAGCATCTGGTGCACAGGTAATATCCATGGTAAATCCTGGAAGTTGATCCCCTTGTTTTGTTAGTTCTTGAGTACTTGGACATCTAGAATCTCTTCTACAAGGTGGAGCCTCTGGATCAGTAGGATCTTCACAATCTTGACATTCTACTTTGTCTGTTAAAAAGACATGAGTCTCAGTTATGTTGCTAGCACTGATTCCTGTGCCGCTAAATGAAACACTATTAAAACTTGGTGAAATATTACTTCCCCAGAATCCTTGAGCAAATAATGTTTCCCCAGGCATTATAAAAATAGGAAGTAAAAACCCATTCCCAGAATCTATATATTCTTGCTCAGTATAATTTATCCCTTTTGAATTAATATTAAATGCCGCCGCAGCAATCTCTTTTACCTCTAAATTTACTACAGATTTTTTTCCTGCACTAATAACTACAGTATCTTTAGCTTCTCCTGTTGTAAAATTTAACTGTGAACTTTGTGCAAGAACATTTAACTCTAAAATTGCTTTTTTTACTGGTCCATCTAATGGTTCAGCGTATACGTTATAAGTACCAGGTGGCATCATTTTAATTTCAAAGGTTCCATTGATATCTGTAAGCGCTCCTGCTATTGCTTCCCCAGTCATAGTATCTTCTAAAACTACATGTGCACCTACTACACCTGTTTTATCCAATGTTACTTTTCCACTGACTGTTCCTCTTTGTTTTATCAAATCTTTTTTTGGATAGATATTAGAGAGTCCTATAATATCATCTGGTTGTGGCAGATACCTTGCTCTTTTGCGTGAAACTGCTGCTCTTAAAGATGTTGCTATAGCAGAATTCTCTAATCCTAATGTCAGTGCTACTGCTTGTACTGTAAGATCAGCTATTTCTGCAGTTTTTACAGGATCACAATTCATAAGATCTATTGATGAACCATTAAAGCCACCATCTTCAAGAGTGTAAAAGCCTAGACCGTATTGAGTGAAATCATCTGAAGCTGTAAAAAGAGCAAGGCACTTGTCATTTGTAGGATCAAAATATATGTCAGCATCTATAATATCGCCAGGTGAAACTTTAACTTGTTCTCCATCAATTGTTGCTGTTGTTTTTCCTCTTGCAAATTGAATAAAACTAAATACAGCGGCTTCATCAGGAACTCCTTCAGGAACAAGGACTCTTGCTGTTATTACATTTCTTCCATCATTTGGATCAGGTTTTCCTGAAGAAAATTTTAAAGGAGCAAACATGATATCAACATCTTCAATGTCTTCCCAGACTTTTAATCCTTTTTGAACTGCATTTAAAAAAGTAGAATTAGATATCGGTGCTTGAATGTCAAAGCTAGAAGCTACCACTACATCAGATGTATCAACTTCAAATTTGATATTTGTTGGGTCAGCAAACATAGCTTGAATAAATTCAATTTTTGTAGGTAACTTTTTTCTTGGATTACTAATTTTTTTATTTGCAATTTTGTTTGCTTTGATTTGATCGAGTGTAGCCTGAACATTACTAGGATCAACAGAAGCACCATTAAAAACTAAATCTTGTACTAAAACATATGAATAAGAAGGAAGGGTAGAAGCACTCATTAAAATAAAAACACTCAAAATTAAAAATATCTTTCTCATTTTATTTTTTTCCTTTTTATTGATTTAATTTCATTTATCTCTGTTCTATAATCCTTTTTCCCATAAATAACACCATCGTTAGACAGAGTGTAAATATTCTTTTTCCTAACTTTATTATATTCAAGAAAAAACAGTGCTTCTTTTTTTATAGGGATATATCTTGGTGCTGTAGAAGCTCTCATTACAATCCCTTTTTCTGGGAATTCTGCTCCAAGTATTTTAATTGTTATATATTCTACTTTTTCTATATTATCTTTAGTGTAAAGCCATTCCTTTACCTTTAACTTATATTCTGTAAGATAATAAACCCCACTTTTTACAATCTTTTTTTCAAGGATTCTCCCCAAAACGATTCCAGGGTATTTCTCTATATTTCTTCCAGAGATAACGCTTGCTAATGAAGAGTGATTAAAATCACAGTTTAAAAAAGTAAGAATGGTTAAACTTATAAGAATATACTTTTTTCTCATCAAATATTTAGACTGAAAGAATTAATCTTTGTTGCCATAATTTAAGTAAAAATCAAAATTAGTTTTGTGGTGAAGGACAAATGCTTTTTGAAGGTTTTTTATCAGCAAATTCTAAAGTTATATCCTTGTCACCTACTGAAAAAGATGTACCACAACCACAGGTTTTGCTGGCATTCGGATTTTCAAATACAAACCCTCTTCCATTTAAACCACCTTGATAATCAAGGTTTAGTCCGGTAATATACAGTGCACTTTTTGGTTCTATTAGAACTTTAATTCCTTCATACTCATCGACATAATCATTTTCTTGAAGCTTTCCAAATTCTAAAATATAAGATAGGCCGGAACATCCTCCAGCAGATAAACCAATTCTTACACCATCTGGATTATTAGCTTCTTCTTTAATTAGTGCTGAAAGCTGTTTTTTTGCAGATTCAGTAAGATTTACTATTTTTTGATTCTTAGTTTCCATAAAAGATCCTTACTTAATAGTATTATACCCTAAAAAAGCTAATCTTGACTTAAAAGTCAAGATTAGGTGTATAATATATATAGATTCCCATGAAAATCACCTCACAAGAAGAATATGGATTAAGGTGCCTTTTGCAGGTGGCCCAGCTAACTGCTAAAAATGAATTAGCTTCATTAGATAACATTGCGAAAAATGAACATATGACTACTGACTATGCCGCTAAGCTTTTAAGTATTTTACGAAATGCAAACTTAATAGATAGTGTTAGAGGAAAAAGTGGTGGATATAAATTATCTAGACCATCAAAAGAAATTACACTTGATAATGTAATTAAAGCTTTAAGTGGTGAGTTGTTTGAAGTAAATTCATGTGAACAATTTTCTGGTAATGATGATAAATGTGTTCATATTGATTGTTGTTCTATAAGATCAATATGGTTTTCTGTCTCACATATTTTATTTGCCTTGTTAAAGCAAATTACTTTAGAAGATTTGCTAAAAAAAGAAGATCTATTAAGTAAATATCTAAAAAAAGAATTAAGTTTAAATATTTAAAAAGTATAAGGAGAATCTAAATAAAAAATAAAATGCTTAAAATGTTGAAAAAAATGTCAAGTATAATAAAAAGAGAAGGTCTACAAACCTCGTTTTTGAAGTAGGAGAAAGAAATGAGCTCATTATTAAAAATAGAAAATTTGCATGTTGAAATTGATGGAAAAGAAATTCTACATGGAGTTAATCTTGAAATAGGCAAAGGTCAAATCCATGCAATTATGGGACGTAATGGTACAGGGAAAAGTACTTTCTCAAATACTATAATGGGACACCCAGCATATAAGGTTACAAAAGGAACAATTACTTTTAACGGTCAATGTATAAATGAGATGAAAACAAATGAGCGTGCAAAGCTTGGATTGTTTTTGGGTTTTCAGTATCCGCTCAGTATTCCAGGTGTAACAGTTGCTAATTTTTTAAGACAAGCAATTAAAGCAATAAAAGGTGAAACAGGAGAGAAAATCTCACCGAAAGATTTCAGAAAGCTTTTATATGAAAAAATGGATGATTTAGAAATAGATCATGCTTTTGCTGTAAGGTATGTAAATGAAGGATTTTCAGGTGGTGAAAAGAAGAGAATGGAAATTCTTCAAATGGCACTTCTGGAACCTAAGCTTGCTATTTTAGATGAGCCTGATTCAGGTCTTGATATCGATTCACTTAAACTTGTAACAAATAGCATTAATAGATTTAAAGAGAAAAATCCTGATATGAGTTTAGTCGTAATTACTCACTATCAAAGAATCCTTGATCATGTTAAACCTGAGTTCGTTCATGTTGTTGGCGAGGGAAAAATTGTTGAGTCTGGTGGTCCAGAGTTAGCACTTGAATTAGAAAAGCGCGGTTATGATTGGCTTATTAAAGATGAGGTAAAAGCATAAGGAAAACAAAAATGAGTACAAATTTAAATACTGATAATGAATACAAATATGGCTTTCATGACTCTGAAGAAAACTATGCTTTTAAGTCTGGAAGAGGATTGACAAAAGAAATCGTTTTAAGTATTTCTAAGATGAAAAAAGAGCCCCAGTGGATGACTGAATTCAGGCTTAAGTCTTTAGATATATTTCTGAAAAAACCTATGCCAAAATGGGGAAGCACAAAATTATTAAATGAAATTGATTTTGACAATATTTTTTATTATGTAAAATCTGCTGATAAACAAGGTAAAACCTGGGAAGAGGTACCTACTGAAATTAAGAATACTTTTGATAGGTTAGGAATTCCTGAAGCAGAAAGAAAATTTTTAGCTGGTGTATCGGCTCAGTATGAGTCTGAAGTCGTTTATCACTCTATTCGTGAGGATTTAGAAAAGCTTGGAGTTATTTTTCTTGATATGGATACGGCTCTTCGTGAGCAATCTGAAATTGTAAAAAAATATTTCTCTACTGTTATTCCATCTGAAGACAATAAATTTGCCGCATTAAATAGTGCTGTTTGGTCAGGTGGATCATTTATATATGTCCCTAAAAACACAAAGGTGGAAATCCCTCTTCAGGCATACTTTAGAATTAATACTGAAAATATGGGACAGTTTGAAAGAACACTGATTATTGCTGATGAAGGAAGCTCTGTTCATTATATAGAGGGTTGTACAGCGCCTACCTATAGTTCTGACTCTCTACATTCGGCAGTTGTAGAGCTTATTGCATTAAAAGGAGCAAAGATTAGATATACTACCATTCAAAATTGGTCAAAGAATGTTTTTAATTTGGTGACTAAGAGAGCTGTTGCTCATGAAGATGCAGTGGTGGAATGGGTAGATGGAAATCTTGGTTCGAAGTTAACTATGAAATATCCTGCAATTTACCTTGTGGGTGAAAGAGCACATGGTGAAGTTCTTTCAGTAGCTATGGCAAGTGGTTCAGATCAGCATCAAGATGCTGGTGCAAAAATAATTCACTCTGCGCCGAATACTACATCAGTAATAACTTCTAAATCTATTTCAAAAAATGGTGGTAGAGCTAGTTATCGTGGACTTATAAAAGTTCATAAAGGTGCTACTAATGTTAAGTCTACAGTGAAGTGTGATGCTCTAATGTTAGATACATCTTCACGTTCAGATACCTATCCTACTATGGAAATTGATGAGAAAAATGTTCAAATAGAACATGAAGCTACTGTAAGTAAGATAGAAGATGAAAAACTTTTTTATCTTATGAGTCGTGGACTTTCTGAAGATCAGGCAAAGCTTATGATTGTAAATGGTTTTATGGAGCCATTTGTTAAAGAGCTTCCAATGGAATATGCCGTTGAATTAAACAGGCTTATAGAACTTGAAATGGAAGGATCTATAGGGTAAGTGTATGTCACAAGCTATTCAAATGAACTGGTTAGAAGAAAAAAGAAATAGCGCTAAGTTGGCTTATGAAAAAACATCTTTGCCAGATAGAGTTTCACATCTTTGGAAGTATACTGATCCGTCTGTTTTTATTCCTGACTTAAATAATGCTAAGTCGAGTAAGTCTAAAATAGAATTTTCTATCAATGAGGAATCTTTAAAAAAAGGTGTAATTCTCCTTGAACTTAATGAAGCTTTTAAGAATAGAAATGATCTTTTAGAAAAGTATTTTGACAAACTTGTTTCAAGTGAGCCAAATAAAATAAATCTTTTAAATCAATCTCTTTGGAATACAGGCTATTTTTTATATATTCCAAAAGGAGTGAAATTAGAAAGTCCTATTATTGTTAAATCTTTTGTTGATTCGGGTAATTTTGAGGCAAAAAGAATTTTAATTGTTCTTGATGAAGGATCTTCAGCTAGTCTAATTGATGAGGTCTTGTCTCCAGATGATTTGAAAATCTCGATTAATTGCGTCTCTGAACTATTTTTAGGAAACAATTCGCAATTAAGCTACTTGAATATTAATCTTACTGGTGGGCAGACTACTAATCATTTATTTCAAAGAGCTACTCTTGGACAAAATTCTGAGTTCTCAAATCTAGTAATTGCTCTTGGTGGAAAAATTACAAAAGCAGATATGCGTTCTGTTTTAAAGGAAGAAAATTCCAAAATGCATACTTATGGAATAGTTTTAGGTGATGATAAACAACATTTTGATCACCATACTATATTAGATCATCAAGCCTCTTTTACAAAATCAAGTCTGGATTTTAGAGTTGCTCTGAAAGATAAAGCAAAATCAGCTTATACTGGAAATCTGAAAATTGTACATGAGGCTTTGAAATGTAGTGCTGTACAAGAAAATAGAAATCTTCTTCTTTCTGAAGCCGCTAAAGCTGAGTCTATACCAGAGCTGGAAATATTAACTAATGATGTGGAAAAATGTAGCCATGGAGTTACTATGGGTAAAGTGGATAAAGATCAAATCTATTATTTGATGTCTCGTGGATTAACTGAAAAAGAATCTGAAAAAATGGTCATAGAGGGATTCTTAGAGCCTACTATTTCTAAGATTCCTGATGAAACTTTGCGTAAAGAGGTGAGGTCACGCATTGAACAAAAGTTAGCATCATTATAGGAAATTTGAAAATGACAACTAAAACAAAAATTAAAAAATCAGAGATTAAAGAAGGTCAGGCAAAATCCTTTACTGTTGCTGAGGAAAAAATTGTAGTTTGTAATGTAAAAGGTGAATATTTCGCTATAAGCGATGTCTGTTCTCATGATGATGGTGAATTGGTTTCTGGTGATGGTAATCTTATAGAAAACTGCCAGCTAGAGTGTCCTAGGCATGGTGCACGTTTTGATGTTAAGACTGGGAAAGCTACTCGCATGCCTGCTGTATCATCTATTCCTACATATAAGATTAGTGTTATTGGGGATGAAATAGAAATAGAGATTTAATGATTGATGTAGAAAAAGTTAGAAAAGACTTTAAAATCCTTGAAAGAAAAATTTGGGATGAGAAACCTTTAGTTTATTTAGATAATGCCGCTACTACCCAAAAACCTAAATGTGTTATTGACGCTTTAGTTAACTACTATGAAAACTACAATGCAAATATTCACAGGGGGGTTCATAAACTTGCTGAAGAAGCGACATCTGCTTATGAAGAGGTTAGAAATAAAACAGCTAAATTTATAAATGCTAGTAGTGATTCTGCTGTAATTTTCACGAGAAATACTACAGAGTCTATTAATTTGCTTGCATCTTGTTTGGAAGGGTCATTGAATGAAGGTGATGAAGTAATTATTTCAGAGATGGAGCATCACGCAAATATTATCCCATGGTATTTATTGAGAAATAGAAAAAAAATAGTTGTTAAATTTGTGCCTATAACTGAAGCTTATGAATTAGATTACAGTGCTTTTGAAAAATTGGTTACTAAAAAGACTAAAATAATTTCAATTACTCATAAATCAAATGTTCTTGGAACTGTAAATGATATAAAAAGAATTTCAAAGCTTGCTAAATCTGTGAATGCTATTTTAATTGTTGACTCTGCTCAAAGTGTTCCTCAGATGAAAATTGATTTTAGTGATCTTGGTGCTGATTTTATGGCTTTTTCTTCTCACAAAATGTGTGGACCTACAGGCGTTGGTGTTTTAATAGGAAAAAAAGAGCTTTTAGAAAAGCTCCCACCTTATATGGGTGGTGGAGAGATGATAAGGAAAGTCACTTTTGAAGATTTTACTTGTAATGATGTTCCCTGGAAATTCGAAGCTGGTACTCCAAATATTGCAGATGTAATTGCATTTGGCACTGCTATTGATTATATTGAAAAGCTTGGAATTGAAAATATTTACGAATACGAGAAAGAGCTTACTTCCTATGCTCTTAAAAAGATGAAGCGGTTTGAATTCTTGAAGATTTATAATCCGTTGATATGTCATTCCCGACTTGATCGGGAATCCACTAGCACGTTAATTCTGGATTCCCATTTTCATGGGAATGACATTGGTGGTATAGGACTAATAACTTTTTCAAATCCAGTAGTACATCCACACGATATAGCTACTATTGTTGATCAGTATGGTGTGGCAATACGTGCTGGGCATCATTGTGCACAGCCTTTAATGAAAAAGCTTGGAACTTCCTCTACTTGTAGAGCCAGTTTTTATTTTTATAACACAAAAGAAGAAATTGATATTTTTATTGATGTTTTGCAAAAAGCTTTAGATTATTTTGAAGTGGGGGCATGCAAAACATTTAAAACCACCGTAGAGACGTTGCATGGAACGTCTTAGAAATAAGAAGAGGAAGATATGGTAACAGCAACAATGGACAGATTAACACCAAAATTGGATGAATTATATAAAGAAATAATTCTTGAGCATTATCGCCATCCATGCGGTAGAGAACCTCTTGAAAGGGTAGACCTTGAGGCTGATGGTATGAATCCTCTTTGTGGTGATGAAGTTAAATTAAGTCTTCAGGTTAAAAACAATGTAATTGAAAAAGTGCACATTGAAGGGCATGGTTGTTCTATCAGCGTAGCTTCAGGATCAATTCTTGCTGATATTTTAAAAGGAAAAACAATTGAAGAAGCAAATAAATATTTAACTTATGTAAAAGGGATTATGCATGATAAAAGTTCGAATGTCATTGCGAGAAGTGAAGCGACGAAGCCATCTCATAATTTGATAGCAGATAATAAGATTGCTTTGCCTATGGCTTGCAATGACAAAACTCTGGAGATTGGTGATTTAGAAGTTCTTGATGGGGTTAAAAAATTTCCAGTAAGAATTAAATGTGCTCTTTTACCATGGACGACATTTGAAGAAGCAATGGCTGGACATAAACATGTGGAGATATCATAATACCGTAGAGACGTTGCATGGAACGTCTTAGAAGTGTTGCATGGAACGTCTAACGTAAAATTAAGATAAAGAGAATGAAAGATATTAAAGAAAGCGGAGAATAAAATGCCTACGAAGGAAGAAGTTATAGAATCAATTAGACCGGTAAAAGACCCAGAAATGAATATTAGTGTTGTGGATCTTGGTCTTATTTACGATGTTAAATTTTTAGATGAAGGAAAAAAAGCTTTTGTTGAAATGACGTTAACGAGTCCAGGATGCCCTGTTGGACCACAGATTATGGCGGCAGTTCATGGAAAAGCTCTAGAAGTTCCTGGGATAGAAGATGCAGAAGTGAAACTAGTGTGGACACCGAAATGGGATCCTAAAGTTATGGCATCTGAAGATGCAAAAGATATGCTTGGAATCTTTTAGTTTTTAAAGAGTTTTGTTAGAAAAAGCTACATCCATGATTCCAATTTTATTACTTATCAGATCTTTGTTTTCATTTCTAATAAATCCACTATTAAGAAGTATGTCTCTTACATAAAAAGCAGGATTAGTTCTTGATGGAACTTTTACCTCTAATCCAGATAAAATTAAATTCTTGCATGGAGTTTTTGAAAATGTTACTTTATTTTTATCTGAAAGTTCAAGGATATCGTAGGTATCATTAAGAAAATCTGGTTTTTCTGGTATTACAGTTGTGATGGTAATAATTGTTTCACCAGAAGCATTTCTAAAAATTTGTAATCTTTGATCGTGTAAATGCTGAACATATGAAACTGCCCCATCACTTTCATATTTTATTTTAGGTTCTGATGGAGTGTAAGATACCCTAACGTTTGGAAGATGTTCATGTGTGACATCCTCTAAACCACCTTGTCCTGATTTGTAGATATGACCTGGAATAAACTTTCTTGCTTGTATTTGTCTTATTGGTGTTGTCATAACTTTTCCTTTTGATTTTATATTACATAATTCACTTTTTAAAATCAAGCTTAGGATTAAAGTTTAAAAGGATTGATTGTTTTTAATCCTTTTAATTTGATATAATTAAAATAATTTAAGAATTTCTTTTGTTTTATGAAAGTATTTAATCAAACAACCAGGGCTATTGGTTTAAATCCAAACCTTATTTACCCATACTCAAGAACTGTTAAGGTTGGAGGAGGTTCGGGTTTTTTAATTGATAAAAAAGGAAATGTACTTACTTGTGCTCATGTCATTGATAACGTTTTTTTAGATGAGTGTGGGTATTCTAAAAATTGTTTAAGAGTTGATTTACCTGAAATAAAAGAAGGACATAAACTTAAAAATTTAGAATTGATTTTTTGTGGAAAAAAAATTGTTTCAAAAAAATCAACACTTTTATATATAGGTGTTTATGATAAAAAGTGCAAATATGATGACTCTGCCCCCTTATTAAAATATGTCCCAGATCTGGCAGTTATTAATATTCCAGAACTAAAAGGTAGAGATCCTATTTATCTGGCTAATGACTATCCAGGAGTTGATGAATCTGCTTTTATTATTGGAAATCCGAATTCAAAACCTACTCAGAGTATATATTCTGGAAGATTTCTTGAAATTAGAAAAAGTATGTTTGCAAATAGTAATGATGATGAATTAGTTCTTGACTGTGAAAATGAATCAGGAAATAGTGGTGGTCCAGTTTTAGATTCTGAGGGAAAAGTGCACGGAGTTCTTTCTCAGGGTTCGGAAAAGATGGGAATTGCTGTTCCAGTTCATAGTTACATACCTTTTTTTGCTGTGGTTTAAGACCCTCTAGATTTAATTTAAAATCAATAATTTGTATATTATTTCATACTTAAGTAAATAGTAATATCAATTTAATTTAAAAAATTCAATATTCATTTTTTGAAGGTATAATATTTTAGATGTGAAATTCAATAAAATTTCAAAAAGTCAGTTAGTTTATATAGAAGGATTTTAATAAAAAAATGGCTAAAAACAATATTATTGTCAGAATTGCTGGAGCGGCAGGAGATGGTATTCAATCTACTGGTGAACTTTTAGGAAAAACATGTTCTCGTATGGGACTACATGTCATGGCTTACAATTCATTTCAGTCAGCTATTCGTGGTGGGCATGTATGGCTTCAAATGGCTATTGGTGCTGAAAAACAATTAGATCATGGTGAAGAACCAGAAGTAGTTTTACTTTTTAATAAAACATCTCCAGCAGTACATGTGCCTGATGTCAAGTCCGGTGGAGCAGTATTTTATAATGCAGGTACTATTAAAAAAGAAGAAATTGAATCTTTACGTTCTGATGTAAATTACTATGGTTTAGATTTTAAAGCCATGACTGATAGTGCTGGTCTTAAAGATGTAAGCCCAGTAATGATAAACGTAATGCTTGCGGGTGCTTTAGTGCAAACATTACATCTCGATCCTAAAGTAACTCTAGAGTTTATTAAACATAAATTTCAGAAAAAAGGTGATGATGTTGTTAATTTAAACAATGCTATTTTTAATCTTGGATTTGAATGGACAAAAGCTAATGTTAAAAAGATTGATGTTGAGCTTAAAGGAAATAATATTCCAAAACTATTTATGGCAGGAAATGAAGCTATAGGAATGGGATTAGTAGCAGGTGGTCTTAAATTTTATGCTGCATATCCAATGAGTCCAGCTACTGGTATTCTTCACTATGTTTCTACTCTTGCTCAGTCAGATAAAATAGTTATTAAACAAGTAGAAGATGAGTTGGCTGCTATTAACTGGGCTATCGGTGCTGGAAATGCTGGTGTTCGTTCAGCTACAGCTACTGCAGGTGGTGGGTTCTGTTTAATGGTAGAAGCTCAGGGACTTGCAGGAATGATGGAAGTTCCAGTTGTAACGGTACTTGTTCAGCGCGGAGGTCCTTCTACTGGTGTACCTACTAAACAGGAACAGGCAGATATTGCTCTTGCTATGGGGGGGAACGGAGAATTTCCTAGATTTGTTTTAGCACCAAAAGATTTAGAAGATTGTTTCTATCAATCAGCACGTGCTTTAAATATTGCTGAAAAATATCAAGTGCCTGTAGTTCTAATGAGCGACTTCTTTTTATCAGAGCATTTTGAAACAGTAGATGATTTTGACTTTTCAAAAATCACTATAGATCGTGGTAAGCTTTCCGCTGAATGGAGTGGAAAAGAAAAATATAAACGTTATGCATATACTGAAGATGGAATCTCTCCTAGAGTTCGTCCAGGAGTTCCAGGTGCTATGTATACTGTAGTAAGCGATGAGCATAATGAATATGGACATGTGATGTCAGATGTAGAAGCTGGATTGCCACATGCTCGTGAAGCCCGTATTAAAATGCATACTAAACGTATGAAAAAAATCCAAACTATGATTGAAAATGGTGATGCAATGCCACCTATATTAGAAGGTGATTCAATGGCTGATGTGACATTTGTTACATGGGGATCTACTTATGCATATGTTAAATCGGCTATGAAATTGCTTGCAGGTGAAGGAGTTAAAGCTAACCAGTTACATTTCACTGACATTTATCCAATGCCTCGTGAAAAAACATTAGCAATGCTTAAGAAATGTAAGCGCTTAATTTCAGTTGAAGCGAATATGTGTAATTCTTTATGCCAACAGATTCTTGCTGAAACTGGTTATGAAATAACAGAACATATTAACCGTTTCGATGGAGAACCATTTACAGGTGAATATATTACAAAGGAGTTCAAACAGCTTGCAGGAAAAAAAAAGCAGTTAGTTAACGTATAGTAGAGACGTTCCATTGGTACGTCTAATGAATAGAGGAAAAAACTATGACAATGAATGTATTAGACAGAAAAGCAAGACCAGCAATAGATTCTAAAGAATTTAAGGGTGATGTTCATCCAGACTGGTGTCCTGGTTGTGGTGATTTTGGTGTCTTGAACTGTGTTCAAAGAGCACTTGCTGAATTAGGTATTCCTCAGCATGAAGTCGCTGTTATTTCTGGAATTGGATGTTCGTCAAATTTACCAGGTTTTATTAATACTTATGGAATGCATACATTACATGGTAGATCGCTACCTAATGCTCAAGGATTTAAACTTGCTCACCATGATATGACAGTAGTAGCTGTTGGTGGAGATGGAGATGGTTATGGTATAGGTGCAGGACATTTAATACATGCTTTAAGAAGAAACATAGACATGACTTATATAGTGATGAATAATTCTATATATGGACTAACGACTGGTCAAACCTCACCTACCAGCAGTTTTGGTATGAAGACTAAGTCTACTCCTTTTGGTAACCCAGAAGCACCACTTAATCCTATTACTTTAGCTTTAGGTTCAGGAGCTAGTTTCGTCGCTCGCGCATTTTCAGGAAATCCTAAACAAGCAGTAGATATTTATAAAAAAGCTATTATGCATAAAGGATTTGCTTTGGTGGATACTTTCTCTCCATGTGTAACCTTTAATAAAGTTAACACAGCGGCATTTTATAGAGACAATACTTATGATATGAATGCTGAAGGTCACGATCCATCTTCTTTAGAATCAGCGTTTAAATTAGGTATGGTAATTCCTGACGGTAGCGAACGTATAGCTACTGGAATCTTTTATCATTCAGAACGCCCATGCTATGAAGAAAATGAAAAAGAAACATTGGCTATTCCACTTGTAGATCATAAACTAGGAATATCTGCTGAAAGAGCTGAACAATTAAAGAAGAGATTTAAGTAGAATTATACTTATTTAAATAATGTATCTGGTCCACCAGTGAATCCTATATCATTCCTAGTATTATTTTTATCATTAAATTCTTCTGAAGGGTTTCCACTATCTATAGCATTACTGGTACTACTTATTTTGAAGTTATTTATTCCTGGATTTATAAACTTTGGATTTCCGTCTACGTTGTTATTTAATTTTGGATTATCTAAGGCAATTTCTGCATCTTCAATTCTTTCATAATCAACACTACTAAAAAGCAATGCTGATTGTACATTCATAAAAAAGAGATTGTATTGAATGTTTGATGAAGTACTGAAATCGCAAATACCTCTACCGCGAACCATATCTCCATCTCTTCTTCCATTAAAAGCAAGAATATTATTTTCTATAATTGGATTTGAATTCGAGTTAATAAAAATACCATTGCTATCTCCATAAGCAATAGTATTATTTGTAATTACTGGGGAAGAATCATCTATTTGTACTGAGTGTGGATCTCCTCCTGATTTCGACATAGCATTAAAAGTAATCAGGTTATTAATAATTTTTGGACTAGAATTATTTTTTATATAAATACCGCTTCCTTTTGACTCTGCAGTATTTCCAATAATGATGTCTCTAATAACAGTAGGACTACTATTGTTAATTAAAATACCACTACCCTCTTCTGCAGAACCTCCTGTAATAGTTACAAAATCCAAAACACTTTCACTGGTTTCTCCATTAGTGAAACTAACTACAGGTGAACCTTTTATTCCTTTTATAATTGTTCTTATGCCAAGACCTTTAATAGTAATTTTCTTACCTTTAAAATCAATACTTTCTTTATAAGTGCCAGGTCTAATACTAATAACATCTCCATCTACAGCGCTATCTATAGCAGTTTGAATAGACTGACGTTTTTTTATAATAATCTCATTTGAAAAAGCAGGTATAGTGCTTAAAGTCAAAATAACTAAAAATATGCTTATGTAGATCTTTTTCATAATTCTATTACCTATATTAGTATATGACGAAAATAATTTTAAAATATTCCTTAATTAAATTGCAAGATTTAAGTTCTTTCTATCTACACCTTATAACTAAATTTGCTCTCGGTAGGAGTTGAACCTACGACCTCTGCCTTCGGAGGGCACCGCTCTAATCCACTGAGCTACGAGAGCATATAACTATTCTAACTCTTTGAAATCTTGTTTATTTCTTCTAAGTGCCGCCGCTTCTCTTCTTTAGGAAGGAAAGATGCTTTAAATGAGTTTTTTGTTAACATGATGATTTCTTCTTTTGATAACTTTAATGCTTTTTGAGTTTCTATATAATTATCACTTATATACCCACCAAAATATGCTGGATCATCTGAATTAATTGTAGCAAGGAGGTTATTATCTAAAAGCTTCTTTAAATTATGATCTTTTAGAGTTTTAAATACCTTTAATTTAACATTTGAAAATGGGCAAACAGTAAGTGGAATTTGCTTATCAGATAGGTATTTTACAAGTTTTGGGTCTTCAAGACATCTTACCCCATGATCAATTCTTTCAGCTTTTAATAGTTCAATGGCTTCCCATATGTAATCTGTAGAACCCTCTTCTCCTGCATGAACGACGATTTTATAATCATACTTTTTAGCCTTTTGGAAAACCTTCTTAAATTTCCTTGGAGGAT
This sequence comes from uncultured Gammaproteobacteria bacterium, assembly GCA_964602915.1. Lineage (GTDB taxonomy): Bacteria > Cyanobacteriota > Vampirovibrionia > 2-02-FULL-35-15 > 2-02-FULL-35-15 > CAZRTB01. The sequence goes on from CAZRTB010000002.1 coordinate 342,912, forward strand.
TTCCTATTTCGGAGGAATCTAATCCTACTCCTATAATTTTATTTTTAAAAGGAATTGATTCTTCAAGTGTTTTCATCGCTTCATTTGCACTGAGATGACGTAAAAAACACATTATTAAATATGATGAAATCCCGAACTCTTTTTTTGCATCTTTACAGGCAGAATAGATTCCGTTAAAAAAGACTTTAAATGGGATGCCTCTGCTTGTATGTGTTTGGGGGTCAAAAAATATTTCAGCGTGAACGACCTTGTCTTTGTGGATTTTTTTGAAATATTCAAAAGTCATGTCATAGAAATCTTTTTCTTTTTGAAGAGCTTTTGCACCATCGTAATAAATATTTAAGAAAGATTGAAGATTATTAAAATTGTAAGCTTTTTTTAACTCTTTAATGGTTTTATATTTAATGGAGATTTTATTTCTTTTTGCAATTTTAAACATTAATTCAGGTTCTAATGAACCCTCAATATGGATATGAAGTTCTGTTTTTGGTAAATTTTTTATTAAATCTTTAATGCTCACAAATTAATAGACTTTTTTAGTGCCTGATTTGAGCCATGTTTTAAAGACTTTTTGACAATCTTCTTTTAAAAATCCTTCTATAATTTTGACTTTACTTTTTCCTTTTCTTTTCATTTCTGAATTTGAAATTGTAAGTTCGCTAAAACCACAATCCTGGGCATCTTTAATACTTGCTCCATAATAGATCTTATCTATTTGAGCCCAATGTATAGCACTGAAACACATAGGGCAAGGTTCAGTAGTAGAGTAAATTTCACACCCAGATAGATCTACTGTCTTTAATTTCTTGCAAGCCAGTCTTATAGCAGTAACTTCGGCATGTGCAGTTATATCAGTTTTATCCCAGACTTTATTATGAGTAGCTACAATTACTCTTCTGTTTTTTACTATACAGGCACCAAAGGGGCTTTGACCTTTTTTCATGCCCTCAATTGCTTTTTTTATAGCAAGCTCCATGAAGGCTTTATTTTGTTTCTTTCTTAATATTTTTTTCATAAAATCATTGAATTGCACTGGAATATTTTTATTTTAGCATCGTCTAACCTGTTGGAGTAAATAAAAATGAAAAAATCACTGATATTAATTTTGATATTAACCCTATTTATCAATTCAAATACATTTGCAATAACTTTACCATCACAAGAAGCAGAAAATATAAATTTGGATTGGGTAGCATTCTCTGATAAAGTTTTTGATCAAGCAAAAAAAGAAAATAAGCTTGTAATCTTGGATCTTGAAGCTGTATGGTGCCATTGGTGCCATGTTATGAAAACCACCACATACAATGATCCACAGATAAAAAAAATATTACAAGATCATTATATTACTGTTAGAGTTGACCAGGATTCAAGACCAGATTTATCGAATAAATATAAGGATTATGGATGGCCTGCTACTATATTTTTTAACTCAAAGGGAGAAGAAATTGTTAAACGTTCAGGATATATTACTCCAGATGATATGAAACTTTTGCTTGAAAAAATTGTTCAGGATCCATCTCCTGAGGAACCAACACTTGATTTGTCTAAAATAAGGTTTTCTTCGAAACCTGAATTAAGCCCTGACTTAAAAGCTCAACTCTTAAAAATGCATTTAGATTCTTTTGATGATAAGTTAGGAGGATTAAATATTCCACAGAAATTTTTAGATAGAGATTCAGTGGAATATTCATTATTAAATGTAAATAATCAGACTGAAAAACAGATGGCTGTGAAAACTTTGATAGCAGGATTAATGTTAATTGATCCTGTATGGGGAGGAGTTTATCAATACTCTACTATGGGTGGGTGGAACTATCCTCACTTTGAAAAGCTGGCAACCATTCAGGGTGAATATTTAAGAATTTATTCAGAAGCATACTCTACTTTAAAAGATCCTGTCTATCTGATGGCATCAGAAGACATTCATAAATATATTAAAGACTTTCTTACTAGCGAGAAGGGCGCTTTTTATACAAGTCAGGATGCAGATCTTGTAGAAGGTGAACATAGCGGTGAGTACTATTTGTTGAATGATTCTGATCGTAGAAAGTTTGGAATACCAAAAATAGATAAAAATATTTATTCTAGCCAAAATGGTTTGATTATTAATGGTCTGGTGGCATTGTATAATGCTGATCAAAATAAAGAATATTTAAATGAATCAATTAAGGCTACTAAATGGATAGTTAAAAATAGAGCAGTTAAGCCAAGTATAAAAAGAACTCTTGAATGGATATTTGAAGATATTTCTTCAGTTGATACTATTACCACCAGAATAAAATGGATTATTTCAAATAAGGCTTGGCCTGAGCGTGGATATTATCATAGTGAAAAAGATGGTGCAGGACCATATTTAAACGACACTTTAAATATGGGAAAAGCATTTTTGTCTTTGTATGAAGCTACGAAGAATAAAAAATGGCTTGTAAGGGCAGAACAATCAGCCAGATTTATAAAAAGAAATTTTCAAGCTCCTATTGCAGGTTTTGCTACTTCTAAGTCTTCTTGTGAAATATGTGCAGTTAGAAATCCCGACATTCTAACTGAAGAGAATATTGAGCTGGTTAGATTTGCTTCAAAGCTATATAAGAACACTCATGAAGAAGATTTTAGATTTATAGCAGAACATTCTATGAAGTATCTTGCTACTAAAGAAATTGCCACAAGAAATATTACTGAACCTGGGATATTAATAGCTGAAGAAGAATTAAAAAAGACTTTTAATAACTGATTTAATTAACTCTAAATCTTTTAAGTCTTTCTCTCTTCCCATAGACTTTTTCCATTTGATTAAATAAGCTAACCTGACAAATGGAAATCCTTTAATAATTTCTGCAGTATCTATGAGTGGATTGATATCTTCAAACCAGGGACTCCAGGATCTAAAAATCTCAATATTCCCAATTTGGATAGACTCCTTTTCACTTTTTACAGGATATTTTTTTGCTAACTCATTCCAGAGATTTTCTTTAACTATTAAATCAATATCATTAACTTCTCTTAAATTTCTAATACCTATAGGTCCACTCCCAAAAATAGCATATTGTTTTTCTGGAAGATTTAAATTTTTAATTTCATCTAAGAATTTCATTCTTTAAAATCAGGATTAAACCAGACCATTGGAATATCTGATTCATAAATCCCGTCAGGTCTTCTAAATCTTCTTTCCAGGACCCCTTCTCTTTTAAAAGCAAAACTTTCATAGAATGTAAGTGCTTTTGTGTTTGATTCTCTAACCATAACTTCTAATCTTAAGACATCCTGGAACTGTTTTCTTACAAGATTTAAAAATACATCCATGAGAATTGGTCCGATGTTTTTTCCATGTGCTTTTGGATGAACAATAAATCCAAATTCACTAAAGACATGCGTAAGTGCTTTTCCTTTTGGTTTATAGGCATGTATTTCACCTATTAACAGGTTAGACTGTTTGTGTTCTAAAAGGATCATTATTCCTTTATCAACACACTTTTCTAAAAGACTTTTTACCTGATCTTCTTCTACGCCGAATGGGAATTTATCAGCGGATGAATTCGCTGTCTCTTTATATAAACTAAGAAGTATTTCAAAGTCTTCTAGAGATCCTTTTCTTATTAATAAATCACTCGGTGAAATTTCCATAGATATTCTTGTAAAATCGCCCCCGAGAGGAATCGAACCTCCGACCTTTGCCTTAGGAGTGCCCTGCTCTATCCGACTGAGCTACGGGGGCAGATCAATATTATTTTAACTCATTTGCAATCTGTATTTAACCTTTTCTTAGCTTCTTAAGTCAAAAATCAATATAATAGGGAATATATAAATAAAACAAATATTTGTTTTAGAAGTCATATATCTTGAAATCTAGGATAATTAGCTTCTGTGAAGGGTTTTAAAGCCACTTATAATTTAAAAACATGAAGAAAATAATAATTATTATAGTTTTATTTTTAATTAGCGTAAATGTTTCTTTTGCGAAAAATCCTATCACTAGTGGAAAAGGTATTTGGGTGAATATCTGGAATTATCCATCTAATCCAGACTCATACTGTAAATATTTAAAGTCAAAAGGGATAGATACTATTTATCTCCAGATTTACAGAAGCAATACACCCGCTATTTATTCTCCACAAAAACTTGATAAGGTTCTTTCGTCTGCACATGATAATGGATTAAAGGTTATAGGTTGGGGATATGTTTTCTTAAAAAATCCTATAGAGGATGCTAAAAAGTTTTTAAAAGCAATTAATTATAAAAATTCAAGAGGTGATTCTCTTGATGGTATGGCGGCTGATATAGAAGAAGTTACTAACTCTAAATCGATAGAAAATTTTGCTAGATATGTTAGAAAATCAGTAGGTAATGAATATCCTCTTATAGCTATTACATTCTCCCCAATGTTTAGGAGAGGAGATCCAAAGCATTATGCCTGGAAAACCATTGCTAATAACTTTGATATTATTGCTCCTATGACTTATTGGCATGCACTAAAAGATAAACAAAATCAAAGAGGTGCTTATGATTTTACTGCTCAAACTATTTCAAGAATTAAAGAATATACACAAAATAAAGATGTGAAAATCCATATTATTGGTGATGGTCAAAAAACTGACAGTAGTGAAATAAAAGGTTTTCTAAGAGCGGCTAGTGATCATGGTGTAAATGCAGGAGTAAGCTTATATCCTATGCATGTACCAAAAAAACATCAGATTGATACTTTGAGCGAGTATAAGCTAAACTGACTATGTCCTAGCTTTTTTAAAAAAATCTTTTAAGAGAGTCACACATTCTAACTCTAGAATGCCACTAATAATTTCTATATCATTTTTCTCAAGATCATTTAAAAGATTAGCTTTTGACCCACATGCTCCTTGTACAAAATCAAAAGCACCAAAAACAACTTTCTTTATTCTTGAATTTACAATGGCTCCAGTGCACATAGAGCATGGTTCAAGCGTAGAATATAAGGTACAGTCGTTTAATCTCCAGTCATTTAATGTTTTTGAGGCAGATCTTATAGCAATTATTTCTGCATGTAATGTACAATCTTTTTCTTTTTCGATCTGATTTATTCCGGTAGATATTAATTCATTATCCTTAATAATTACTGCTCCTATTGGAACGTCAATATTAGAAGATTTGGCTAAATCTATAGCCATTTTCATCCAGTATTCATGGCTTTTAATTTCTTGTATCACAAAAAAACTAGTCTTTTTTCTGCTCAGCTTCTTGCTTATCACTCATATCAAACTTACCAGAAACCAAGCCTTTTATGTCATTAAATAATACAAAAAACATAAGTAGCATTAACAACATGAAGCCTGCTTGAATAGCTTTTTGTTGGAATGATTCAGCAAGTTTTTTACCACGTAACTTTTCAATAATCATAAATAATAGATGTCCACCATCTAAAGCAGGAATAGGCAAGAGATTAATAATGGCTAAGTTAATGCTAATTAGTGCAGTCCATCTATAAATTTCTCTAAAGTCTATAGTTAAAGCCTGGGAAAAAACAGAAATAATGGCAATTATTCCGTGCAAATCATCTGCTTTAACTTTTGGTGAACCTGAAGGAGAAAATCCTAAAAGATTTAAAAACATTAAACCTAGTCCAATGAGCATATTAACAGTCCATTCAAAAAGGACTTTAGCAGACTGAACAACCCAAACTAGCGGATTCTTAGATGGCTTTTTATATTCACCATCAGAAACCATACCAAGACCCACACCAATTCTTCCATCTTTGTTAGGGATTATGGTTAGTTTTAAAACTTCTTTTGATTTTTTACTATCAATAATATGAGTTCTTTGTACTTCAAAAATAACAGGCTTTAGTTTCTTAGCACTGACTATTTGTACTACTTGAGCAGGCTGTTTTATTTTTTTTCCATCAATAGAAAGTATTATGTCTTTGGCTTTTAATCCTGCTTCTTTAGCAATAGGATTTGGAGAAGTGTCATAGTCATTAGCATCTGTTTGACTAGCCAATAAATGAGTAATCATTACCTGTCCTTTATCGCTTGGTGGACCAATAGTGGCTACCATTACAAGACAAGTAAAGTAAGCAAAAATAATATTAAAAATAACTCCAGCAGAAGCTACTGCTGCTCTTTTCCATACTGGAAATGATTGAAGAGGTTTTAAATCTGGGATTTCTTTAGCGAGTTCTTCTTTAGATTCATCTCCAAGCTCAGGAATAGCAACGTATCCACCTAAAACAAACCAGTGAAATCTAAATTCAGTTTCTTTCCATTTGCCTAAACGTATATGTCCACCGAAAGGAAGACCGAAACCAAATATGGGAGTTTGAAAACCTAATTTACGAGCAACAACCCAATGCCCAAATTCATGGACAATGATCATTATGCTGAGGAGTCCTAAAACAACTAAAGTATTTAAAATTGCCATAATTAGAGTTTAGCATATTTCAGCAAGAGTATTTATCTTGCTAATAACGTATTCAGGAAGTAGTTCTTTCATGCAGTTGTTATGTTCTAAAGGGCAGATCTTTTTTCTACATGGAATACATTCTAAGTCTTTTAAATATAATCCATTCTCAATCATATTGTATGGTCCATTTCTAAATGATGAGGTAGGTCCATAAATACCAAGTACTTCAGGCATTCCATAATCATTTTTTATAGCTGATGCAAGATGTAATCCTGCTGAATCCAATCCAACTACTAGTTTGGAATTTTGAATTAAATAGATTAAATCCTTTAGATCAGTTTTTCCTATTAAATTATTAAATTTAATTTGATTTGACTCGAGTTTTTTAACTAAAGGATTTAGCTTCGTTTGATCTTGTGCTGGTGCTAAAATTGAGACGTTGTACTTCTTGTGAATATTATTAATCACTTCAAACCAATAGTCATTTAGCCAGTGTTTGCTTTTCCAGGTAGTAGCAGGAAAAATTAATGCATTATCCGGAAGAGAAATAGTCTTATTTAAGTTAGTTAGTTTAGGGATTGAAAAATTTACTTTTGAGAGAGGACGCTGAGTAATGGATGAAACTAGCTTTAAATTTAAATCAGTAATGTGTTCTCTGGTATTGAATAAATTTCCTACATCAACTTTTTTATCATAGAACAGATGAGCAAACTCTCTTGTGTTTTTAAATCCAACAAATGTCCTTCCTTGAATAAGCTTTCCAATAAATGCAGTTTTAAATAGTCCTTGAACATCAATTACAAAGTCATATCTTTCTTTTTGGAGTCTTTTAATAGTGGCTGAACTAACTAAATATAAATTATCGATTCCTTTTATAAGAGAAAGAATCTCATGCCCCTTATTACTCGTTAACCAGTCAATCTGAGCTGAAGGATATTTTTCTCTAAGCTCGTTTAAGATGGGTAATGTATGGATTACATCTCCTAGGCTACTTAGTCTTATAATTAAGAATTTCATTTTACTTTTAGTTTATAAATGCCTTTTGATTTAATTTCATCAAGTGAAAAATTAAACAGCCTGGAGAATTCGCTTATTAGAGGAAGAAAAATATCTTCATCTTTCAATGAAATATTTTCAACTATATAACTATCATTAAAAAGTTTATAGCCACCTCTAATATAAATATTTAAAGTTTCAATTTGTTCAAACCATTTTATTGTGTCATCAAGGAAGATTTGCCCACCTTTCAAATTTAAAATTATGACAGTGCTGTTTTTTGCTGAATAAAATGAATTTACTCCAGGTAGTCCACCCATTACAACCTTTGAATTCTCTATGCTTTTAAAAGAATCTTTTCCACAGTTGCCAAAAATAAAAAACTGACTATTCTTTGCATTTCCTCCAAAAACACTCTCAGAACTACCGTTAATGGTGATTTTTGAAGATTTTATTCCACAGCAAGAATTATTTCCTGTATTTCCACTAACAATAAGCTTTGTGTTTTCTATGAAGTTTGAAAAGCGATTTCCTACATCACCAATAACATCTATTTTTATTTCTTCTTTTAATCCTTCTATGAGATTGTCTCCTTTATTAGGATTTTTAAGTAGCAAATGCTTGTGTCCTTTTTTTATTAGAGATAAAATTTCTGTGTTAATCTCTTCAACATTAAGTCCAGAGCAGTTGATCTGATTTTCAGGTTTAACATTCATTAATTTAAAGGTAGTAGAGTCATTTTATGATTATCAAAAACAGCAACACTTTTAAAATCATATTTTTTAAGGATCTCATAAAGCTTGTCATAAGAATGAGCAAGATCTTTTGCTGTATGAGCATCTGATGCAGTAGTAATAGGAATATCTAATTTTCTCACCTTTTCAATGATCTTTTCTTCAGGATAAATCTCATTCACAGGCTTTCTCCAGCCAGCTGTGCTGATTTCTATGGAGAGATTTTTTTCTTTTACAAGCTTTAAAACATCGTCAACATAAAATGAAATATCTTTATTTGGTCTATGACCAAATATTTTAATTAAATCAAGATGAGCTAAGCCATCAATAAGTCCTTTGTTTATAAGGGCTTTAATATTTTCAAAATATGCAGAATATAGATCATCATTATCCCACTTCTTAAATTCCTCTTTATAGTTCGGGTGATCATAAGGCCATTCACCTATGAAATGCACTGAACCAAGAATAAAGTCTAGTTTATTATAATTTTTTTCAATCCATTTATAGTCATCAATAGAAGTCTCAGGGTCATTATCTATTTCTATACCAATTTTAAATTTTGTATTTTTTAAACTATCTCTAAATTTGTAAAACTCATCTAGGTTTATTCCTTTATGATATCTGCCATGATCAGTTAGAGCTACATCTTTTAAATTAGCTTTTTTTGCATATTCGCCCCAGGGCTTTAAAACCTCTGGAGTATAAGCAAGATCTTCTCTATGTGCTTGAGGGTGATTATGATAGTCTGAAAATAGCATAAAAGTATTATATCCTGACTCGTAAGATTATATTTAGATTAAACGTACTTACTAATTCTGATCTAAACCTTTTATAGGAAAATTAGAGTAATAAACAAACCTTTCATGAGAATCATATTTATAAGCATTTTCAAATGTAATTCCTTCAATAAGACATTTCTTTGTAGCAAAAGCAAATTTTGATTTACCATTTAACTTATTTTGTAATTTTCTTAAAGAGTTAAACTTTTTTACTTTTCTTCTGGCATAAAAAGTGATGCTAGGTTTTATTATTTCATAAGTTCCAATTTCAGCATCTTTCGGGATGCTTCTTGAAAATTCTCTGAGAGATGCTGAAGAATGAGCATCAAATTTTGGAAGAATAAAAAATATAGTACCCGAATAAACTATAGCTAATGTAGAAAGTAGGATCGTAAAAGTAAGACTTGTATTTCTGATACTGCTTGCCCAGGACATTCCAGCACCCACTAGTAAAATAAAAGCTATTGTAAGTATTTGAAAGTCAAGTTTTAGAGTTTTAAATTCTCTTGGAAGAATTATATTTAGCTTAAACATACAGACATAAACTAAAGCAATAGTTATTATAAATAGTACCCCAAGACCAAAAGATAATCCAAAACTACCCATGTCTCTTTTAATTAGATTCTCTATCCATATAGCAATAATGATACTTAGTGCAGGAAAAAGAGGAAGAATATAGGTAAGTAATTTTGTTTTGCTCAGGCTAAAAAATAAAAAAACAATAATAAACCACCAAAAACAAAACCAGTGAGCTTGATCTTTTGTGGAATTTAATAGAGATCTTAATCCCTTTTTAAAAAGTGAAAAAATGGCTTGAGGTAGAAAGAAAATCCATGGAAAAAAACCAATTAAAACTACTGGGAAAAAGTAGAAATAATTTCCTTTATGTCCTGATACTACCTTGGTAAATCTTTGAAAATTATGTAATCCGAAAAATGTTTTTGTAAAGTCTCCACTAGTAGCAATATGGACTGCTAAATACCATGGAAAAGTAATAATCAGAAATAATATAAACCCAATCCAGAAAGACTTACTTTTAAAAAAATATTCCAGTCTTCCTATCCACCATAAAAAAGGAAGGAAGATTAATCCTATTAAAACAATTGAAACGGGACCTTTCGTAAGAAAGGCAAGTGCTAAAAAAATAAAACCAGCAATGTACCAGTTAGAAAATTGTTGGATTTGATACTTGAATATTTTATGAGAGTTAATGGTTTGGTTATATCCAAGAAAAAAACAAATTATTGAACAGGTTATAAAGCATGAAAGAGTCATATCTGTAATGGAGAATCGTGAAACAGCTGCATACTCTAAGGATGACATTAAAACTAATGAGCCTATAAGTGCACACCTTAATCCAAATAAGATTTTCAGAAATCTAAAAACAAAAAAAATACAAATTAGTGATGTGATTGTAGAGGGTAATCGTGCTGAGAACTCATTTACTCCAAATACAGCCATTGATATAGCTTCTAGCCAGTAGAAAAAAACAGGTTTATCATATCTTACTTCATAGTTAAAATAAGGTACTATCCAGTTCCAGCTTTCAAGCATTTCTCTCCCAGCTTCAGCATATCTGGGCTCGTCTACATCAATCAGACCTATATTCCCCAATAAAAAGAAATATAAAAAAACATATACACAAACAAAAATTAGCAATATGTTTAAAAAATTATCTTTTATTTCTTCTCTTGACTTCACAGATTAATTATAAATTAATAACTTGCCATTCAACAAGCATTTAGTATTTTTAAGCATCATCTAACTTCAATACTGCCATAAATGCATCTTGAGGAATCTCTACTTTACCGACAGATTTCATTCTCTTTTTACCTTCTTTTTGCTTTTCAAGAAGTTTTTTCTTTCTAGTAATGTCTCCGCCGTAGCATTTTGCAAGAACATTTTTCTTTATAGCACTTACTGTTTCTCTTGCTACAATTTTCCCTCCTATTGCTGCTTGAATAGGTACTTCGAATAACTGTCTTGGAATTAATTCTCTTAGTTTCTTGGAAAGCTGTCTGCCGTAGTAAGCGGCTTTATCTGAGTGAACTATAGCAGAAAGAGCATCTACTGGATCTCCAGCGATTAAAATGTCTAATTTAACCAGTTTAGATTCTCTGTATCCTATAAGTTCATAGTCCATACTTGCATAGCCTTTTGATCTGGATTTTAACCCGTCAAAAAAGTCTGTAATTATTTCAGCTAATGGTATCTCATAAGTAAGTTGAACTCTTTTAGAATCAATATATTTCATATCTTTAAAAAAGCCTCTTCTTGCTTGGCAGAGTTCCATTACATTTCCTACGAAATCATTTGGCAGAAAAATATGGAGTAAAACAAAAGGCTCTTCAATTTTTTCTCTATGATTTGGATCTGGTAAAAATGCAGGGTTATCTATTTCTATAACTTCTCCATTGCCTTTTGTAACTCTATAAACAACACTTGGTGCAGTAGCAATAAGCCCTAAATTATATTCTCTTTCTAACCTTTCCTGAGCAACTTCCATATGTAAAAGTCCAAGAAATCCACATCTAAAACCAAATCCAAGGGCATTGGATGTTTCTGGTTCATACTGAATGGAACTGTCATTTAATTTTAATTTTTCCAAGGCATCTTTCAAGTCAGGATATTGGTCTGCATCTGTAGGATATAAACCACAAAACACCATGGGTACAGCAGGTCTATATCCAATTAATGGTTCTGTTGCAGGATTTGAAGCTGTTGTTACCGTGTCTCCTACAAGAGAAGCCACGTCTTTTATAAATGCGGCTAAATATCCTACCTCTCCTGCTTTTAATTCTTCTTGTGGTAATTGTTTTGGATTTAAATAACCTAGTTCGCTAACAGTAAATTTCTTATTGTTAGCCATGAATAAAATTTCATCACCAACTTTAATTTTTCCGTCAAACATTCTGAAATAAACTATTATCCCTCTATAACTTTCAAAATAACTGTCAAAAATTAATCCTCTTGGAGGTAAGTCCACATTGTTTTTAGGTGGTGGCATAAACTTAACTACAGCTTCTAGAACCTGATCAATATTTAATCCTGTTTTTGCACTTATGTAGACAGCGTTTGATGTATCTATTCCTATCAGCTCTTCAATTTCTTTTTTTACTCTTTCAGGCTCAGCTCCAGGCAAGTCAACCTTATTAATTACTGGAATGATTTCTAAATTGTTTGCAAGAGCTAAATAAACATTTGCAAGAGTTTGTGCTTCTACTCCTTGGCTAGCATCTACAACTAATAATGCACCTTCACACGCCGCTAGACTTCTGGAGACTTCATATGTAAAGTCAACGTGACCAGGAGTATCAATAAGGTTTAAAACATATTCCTCTCCATCATTAGCTTTATAATTCATTCTTGCTGTTTGAAGCTTTATAGTAATCCCTCTTTCTCTTTCAAGGTCCATATTGTCAAGAATTTGTTCTTTCATTTCCCTTTTTGAAATAGATCCTGTAACTTCTAAAAGCCTATCTGCAAGGGTAGATTTCCCATGGTCAATATGAGCTATAATGCAAAAATTCCTAATGTTTAATTTATTCATTTATTTGATAATACAACAATCAATAATTATAGAGTATTTATCCTTAAAGGCGTTAGTATTCCGTATCTTATTTTTAGATTATATTTTGGAGGGAATACTATATACGAATGACAATCAAATGTATAATAAGTAATGCGACTCATGCAGAATAAACCAGGAATAAATTATAGGCGTTATTTTCTCCCAGGATTAAAAAAATGGATTTTTGCTGGAATTGTTGGACTTGCATTTGGTTTATTTGGTGTTGCATTGATTTTAGACTTAAGACCTGTAACAAGATTAGGTAGTTTTTTCTGGTCACTCTTAGAAAGTGTTGCTGGCATTTTACCCCCGGCTATATCAGGAATAATAGCAATTGCTATCTGTATTTTAATTATTGTTATTGCATTAATAAATGCTAATAGGGAAATCGTAAAAGCTATTGCTCCTGAATTAGCAGGAAGTTCAGTTCTTGATGCCTTAGATCAGGTTCACTCTTTGAGTAGAGGTGTGAAAATTGTAGCTGTTGGAGGTGGAACAGGACTAAGCACTTTGCTTTCAGGTTTAAAACATTACACTACAAATATAACTGCAATAGTTACTGTTGCTGATGATGGAGGAAGTTCTGGAAGATTGAGAGAGGAACTTGGAATTATTCCTCCTGGAGATATTAGAAATTGCATTGCCGCTCTTGCTGATGAAGATAAGATTATTACAGAACTTTTTCAGTATCGTTTTAAGAGTGGTCAAAATCTTGAAGGACATAGTTTTGGAAATCTATTCTTAACTGCATTAAGTGAAGTTATGGGTGGTGACTTTATTAAGGCAGTGAAAGCCGCTACCCAAATCCTAAGAAGTAAAGGGATGGTTTTACCTTCTTCTCCTGAGCCTATGAAAATAATTGCTGAACTTACAGACGGGAGAATTATTGAGGGAGAGTCCAAAATCCCTGAAGCTAAAGGTGAAATCAAAAGAATATATTGTGAACCTGAAAAACCAAAAGCTCAGGAAGAAGCTATTGAAGCTATATTAAATGCTGAGTTAATAATTTTTGGACCGGGAAGTCTTTATACTTCGATAATTCCAAATTTATTGGTAACAGACATTGTTAGTGCTTTAAAAAAATCGTTGGCTCATAAGGTTTATGTTTGTAACATTATGACTCAGCCTGGAGAAACTACTGGATATTCTGTAAGTGATCATATTAAAGCTATAATTCAGCACTCAAACTATGACAAGATAATAGATGTGGTTGTTGTTAATGATAGACACCCTGAGAGACTCTTAAAAAAATATAAAGAAAAAGGTCAAGAACCAGTAAAAATTGATGCAGAAGAGATACAAAAACTAGGAGTAAGAATAGTAGCTAGGAATCTTATCAAGGAAGAAGATCTAGTGAGACATGATACTACTCTACTTAGCAGGGCTCTAATGTTATGGCACAAAAGATGGCAAAAATATCCTTTAAAAAAATCTGAATCAGAAAAAGAAGTTTTAGCCTAGAAATATAAGTGTTCATATGTTAAATTTTTATTTAAGTGGAGATCTTATGTCTGATTATTGGTTAGAAAATCTTTTATCAAGTCCCAGGGATTTTATCGACAGCTTTTATAAGCAGGGAAAATATTATCAAAAAATTAGAAGTTGGGATAAAAATAATAAAAAAAGAAAAACACCAAGAACCTATTTAGTTTTTACTCTTGATGATACTCATAGAAATGCTACTTTTTCTACCTATGAATTAGGTATAAAAGAACATATGATAAATCGTGGATATTTATGTAAGGCTTCTAGTCTTTTACCTATGAGCCCTTTAAAAATTTCTTTATTACAAGTTGCTGGTATTCAAATAGAAGAAGATGTTTTCTTAGCACCTGAAGTTACTATCGATCCTGTTGTAAGAGGATGGATAAGATTTAGAAAAAGCTGTTCTATAGGCTGGGGCACAAAGATTTTCAATCATCTTTTTGAAGAGAATGGGAAAATTATTCTTGGTTATATTGATATAGGGGAAGAAGCTTCTATTGGCGGATTTGTTTCTATTGCTCCTGGGGTAACTATTGGTAAAAAAGCGAACATTGGTGCTGAAGTAAAACTTGGACCAGGAGTAAATGTTGGAAACTATGCAAAAATTGGTGCGGGGTCTTTAGTTGTGCCTTTTGTTAGTATTGGTGAAGGGGCTGAAGTGATGATGGGAAGTGTTGTTTCTGAGAATGTCCCTCCTCATTCTAAAGTTCAGGGTAATCCGGCAAAAGTTGTAAGTGAACAAATAAGAGATAGAAAACCAAAGTTAGATCTAATTGTTAATCCTAATATAAGTGACAAATCAAATTTTAATGCCTGATTTTCATGCAGTCCCTAGTGATTTAGATAATTTTCTCTCTTCAGCAGTAAGTCTTGAGATTTCATTAGGATTTGTTCTTTCATTCAGAGCATGTCTAACGTTTATAATGGATTTAGTGTCTAGAGCTGTCTTTTCATTCTTTTCGTTGAACTTATTCTTCTCTTGTTCAGCACTGATCACGGTGGAGCTTGCTATGTCAGTAGCATTTGAAATAGTACTTTGTATCTGATCATTAGCGATGCAGACTTCTTCACAGCTATGCTCTTCTTCATATGTATAAGTAAAGGTCATTTCATTTCCATTTTCATCTATAGCTGTTTCACCAGTTTCAGCATTAACTACAGCAAATTCTTCAGTATGAGTTACTGTAGAAGAATTAGTTGCTAATGTGGTTAGGTTTTCTATATGACCATCTTCACAAGGTTCGCTACCACCTTCTTTTCCACTACAGCTTAGATTAGAAATCGCATTACTAAGGCTTGATAAAAGCTCTTTAGCCTCATCAGAATTCCCTTTAGTCCTTGCTAATTTTAACGCTTCTTCTTTTGCAAAATCTGTTAATTGACCTATAAAGCTGTTTGCCATTTGTTTTGCCGCTGGTGATTTTAATGAACCAGCAATATTTGTTAATGATCTAAGTGCAATAGTCGGAAATGCTGAAGCGGCTACAATTGTAGAAACAAGTTCCATTTCTCTGTTTTCAGTTGATCTAAGAAACTTTGCTTCAAGTGCTTTTTGATTAGATTCAGAGTCTTCTAATCCAAGTAAATCTTCAGGAGTACCTGATGATGCTTTCATAAGATCTACAGGTGAAATTGATCTTGTAGAAGTACTTTCTCCTTTTTTCACCAGAGTATACTTTGGATTTTTAAGAATACCTTTAAGTCTTTCACCTTTTGGATGGTCTAAAATTTCATTTATTTGATCATCATTTAAGCCTGCTTGTTGCATCTTATCTGCTACGCTGAGCATAATAGAAGGTCTTCTGACAGGTGCTTCCTCATTTGTAGAAGCAAATTTATCTTCTCCAAGAGATGGAAGAGGTTTCTTTTTATCTTCCTCTTCTTTAACTCTATTAACCTCATCAGTCGCTTCAATCTTTGATAAGGTTGTTTGGGCCGAATTGTTACTTATTGATGTCATATTTATAGTTTAAATAAAAATATATAGAAGAATAACATCTCCTCTATATATAAATTACTTTTGCATGATAATTTTGACAATTTTACTTTAAGAGGTGATTAAGAAGTAGGGATATAAATACTACTTTGTTTTCTTTATTCCAAAAATGGCACTTCCAGAGCCGCATAGCCCTGCTGAAGCATACCCCTCTTCTAGTAGTTTTTTCCTAATTTTTATAAACTCAGGATAATAAGAAAAAGCCACCATTTCAAAATCATTAAAAACACTTTTAAAAAATAAGTCATAGTTGGCACTTTTCATGCTTGAGATAAGATTAGAAATCTCCATTTTATGGTCAGCAATAAACTCTCTTGAATCAATCTGGTCATAAGCCCATTTCGTAGAAATGGAAATCTCTGGTTTAATTACTTTTATTTCAAGGTTTAAGTTATTTTCGAGGGGTTCTAAATTCTCACCTTTGCTTTTCCCAAAGCATGTTCCTCCATACATAAAATAAGGAACATCAGAGCCTAATTTTTCTGCAAGTAGAAGGAGATCATTTTTACTTAATAAATTATCTAGTAAAGAATTTAATCCTTTTAAAACAGATCCAGCATTAGAGCTTCCTCCACCTAGTCCTGCAGAATGTGGGATTCTTTTATTTATCTTAATTTTGCATTTTAAATTTCTTCCAGCTTCTTTTAGAAAGAGTTCACATGCTTTTGTTGTAAGGTTAGCTTCATTTGGAATCTGATTATTCAGAGTTTCATCAGTAAAAAAACTGGAGACCTCAATTTGTTTTGAATCTTCAATATTAATTTCTATTTCATCCAGCAGACTCTTATTCTCTAAAAATATAGTTTCTATCTCATGATAGCCATCAGCTCTTTTTTCTTTTACCCATAAGCCCAGGTTGATTTTACTTGGAGATTCTAATTTTATTGATTTTGTACTATTTACTACCATTTGTTTGCTATCTACTCTTAGATTCTAAGATATTTTTTTGCAGATAAAAAACAACCTGTACCAGTAACAACAATGCCTACTACTAGCAAGATGTAATATATTTGACAGATATTGCATGAGAAAAATTGAGGGAGTCCAGTAGGAAGTACGCTACCTATCAAATTCTGTGCAGTATCCCAAAGGAAAGTTTGAAGGACATATAGAGGAATAATAGCTATGGTTGCAGATATAAAAGCATAAAAAATCCCCTGCAATATAAATGGTCCTTTAATATACCAGTCTTCAACACCCATTAATCTTAAAACTTCAATTTCATTTTGTCTTGAATGAATTACAAGCTGAATGGTATTCCCTGTAATAACTATAGTTACAAAAGCTAAAAGTATAGTGAGCATACTTCCTACGATTAAAAGAAAGTTCTTAAATTTATTTATAAACCCAAGGACTCCTGGTGCATAATTTATATCAATAACTCCAGGTACTTTCTTTACTGCATCAATGCATTGCTTTAGATGTTCAGCTCTGGTAACCCTTATATGAAGAGTGTTTGGAAGAGGGTTTGGGAAATCATCCCCTATGGTAAAGTTCTTTTTAAATTCAAACCAGGCAATATCTTTATCAATAACCTCTACTCTTTTTATATATGGAATCTTTCCTATGCTTAATGCAAAATCTCTAACATCAACATCATTAGATAAATAAACTGAAAACTCTAACTGGTCACTAAGTTTTTGACCAATAACTTTTAAACCAAAAGAAACTTGCAAAACAAATCCAAAAATTGCTAAAACAGAAGTGAGAATGCTGATCACCACCCAGTTTGACCAACCGCCTCTCCACACATCCTGAGCGGCTTCGTAAAGCATTCTATAAGCCATTCTAAAATTTTGTCCTGATATTGACATGGTCTTATGAAGCTCCTTTTTAAACTGCGTTATAAGTACCAGACTGAACGTCGCTTATAACTTTTCCGCCAGATAAACACATTACTCTTTTCTTCATTTGGTCTACCATTTGCTGATTGTGTGTTGCGATTAACACAGTAGTCCCTTTTTGATTTATTTTTTCCAGAAGTTGAAAGATTTCCATTGATGTAGCTGGGTCTAAATTTCCTGTAGGCTCATCAGCAATAATTAGAGACGGACCCTGAACAATAGCCCTTGCAATCCCAACTCTTTGTTGTTCACCCCCAGATAAATTTTTAGGAAAATCATTTGCTTTATTTGAAAGACTTACAACTTTCAGTGCGCCATGAACTCTTCTTTTAATTTCATTGTGGTCCATACCTATAGCAAAAAGTGGATAAGCAATGTTTTCAAAAGAAGTTTTATTTGGTAGTAATTTAAAGTCTTGAAATATTATTCCCATTCTTCTTCTTAAAATAGGTGTTTGACTATTTGGCAGTCTTGATACATCAACATTTGATACAAAAACCTGTCCAGACGTAGGCTTCTCTTCTCTATATAAAAGCCTTAGAATTGTAGATTTTCCAGCTCCACTGGGTCCAACTATAAAAACCATTTCACCAGAATTAATATTAAAGCTAATATTGTCTAGGGCTCTTAATTCTCCGTACATCTTAGTGACATTAATAAATTGGATCATGATTCCTTTATTCTTAATTACATTAATGTTAACATGTGATAAGCATGAATAAGAGTAAATTCAGCTAGTAAAGAATATTATAAAAGATAAAAATTATTGAACTTAAAACAGATATACATGTCTAATATATTTATAGAGAGATAAAAGAGTGAATCTAGACAAAGAAAAAATAATTTTTATATTAAAGGTTCTATTATGTACATCGCTTATTGGTGTTTGGATTGTTTCTCTAAATTCAATTCCAGAGATAAAAAAAGAAAAAATATCTAAAACTGAAAACAATTTGCAAGATAGTAGTTCTTTAGAAACAGCATCAAACGTAGTTCTTGTCGGTAGCAAGCCAGAAAGAACAAAATCTAACAAACAAGAAGAGAAGAAAGAATCTATTGGAAAAGTAGTAAAAGAGCAGAAGAAAGAACCTGTTACAAAAACAGCAAAAGTTGTTGAGGTGAAAAAAGAAATAAAAGAGCAGAAGAAAGAACCTATTGCAAAAACAGCAAAAGTTGTTGAGGTGAAAAAAGAAGTAAAAGAGCAGAAGAAAGAACCTGTTACAAAAACAGCAAAAGTTGCTGAGGTAAAAAAAGAAATAAAAGAGCAGAAGAAAGAGCCTATTGCAAAAATAGAAAAATTAGCTGATGTATCTAAGGAAATTCATCAGGCAAATAAACAAGAAGTTAAAAAAATGCTTAATGAATCAGCTATGGATCAAGTCGTTATTCAGGAGAATAAACAAAAGATTGAAGAGACTCCTGTTTCCCCTCCTGTTGTTGGACAACAAGTTGATCCAAGTTCTCAACCAATAATGTTTAATTTCGCTAATTTAAATTTCCCGAATCTTCCAAATGTGGCTGGTGCTACTAGAAAAGCATTAGAAACTACTAAAAAGATTGATGAGATGAAACTCGAAAAAGAAAAGAATTTAAATGTTACAGAAAACACATCTTTAAGAAAAGAAGCTGAAATAGAAAAAAATAATCTTAAGCCAATAACAGCACATATAAATGAGCTAAAGAATGAAGCAAAAATTAAAGAGGAAATCCTACAACAAAAACCTGCAAAGGAAGAAGTTAAAGCCGTTGAAAGCAGTTTGAATAATGTTGAGAAAATTGCTGACCAAATTGAAGTTCAGGGATTTGTAAATAGTTCAAATGGTGAACAGGCAGTAATTCTAAGAAATACTACTAACAATAAAGTTGATGTTTTAAATAAAGGTGATAATTATCAGGGGTTACTAAAAATTGTAGATATAAAAAATAATGAAGAAGTTATTCTTGGTAACGATGCTTTAAACAAAACCTTTGTAAAAAAAGTTAATGTGCAAAACTAGCTAAAAAAAATTCTTTATTAACGTCAAGAATTATTTTTTTTTTATCTAATAAATTATTATAGTTTTTTCTACATTCTTTACAATCTAGGATATGGTCTGTAATTGACTTATGCTTTAAGGAATTGACTTCATTATTTATATATTCTTCTAGTCCCAGCCAATACTTCTCTTCGTCAGTTAAGATTTTTCCTTCAGAGTTACTTACCCTGTCAGTAAAAATCTCTCTGTGAAAAAGGCAATCAATCTTTTTTGATAGTTCGTCCCAGAATTGATCTGGATTGGTTTCATTTTTTGGTTTATAGAATTTCTTTAGTAATTCGCTTATTTCATCTTGATTTTTATCATTATCAGGCATTTGAATAGTTTGCTACTTTTTTCTCTTCTCTTTTTTCGATATAAGGTGTAAGTATTTCTTGTAATCTTCCTCTTGCTCTTGCTATTCTACTTTTTACGGTGCCTAGCTCACAGCCTATCGATTCTGCGATTTCCTCATAGCTTAAACCCTGCAATTCTCGCAGGACGATAGCTGTTCTGAACTGTTCCGGTAGTTGAGACATAGCCTTCTTTATAACTGTGTCTAATTCCTGAGCTAAAGATATTTCGTCAGGTTTTAAAGATGGATCAGGAATCTCTCTAACTAAATCAGATTCTCCGCTATCGCTTTCTATTGGAGCATCGATTGAAACTGTAGGTAATCTTCTTGGTCTTCTTCTCAGTTCATCATAGAAAAGATTTATAACAATTTGATTTAACCAGGATCTAAATGTTTTTGGATTTCTAAGAGAATGTATTCCTCTATATACTCTTATAAAAACTTCTTGGGATAAATCTGAAGTGTCACTCCAGTCTGGGGCAAGTTGGTATAAAAGTGAGCTTACTGATCTTTGATGTTTTTTTACCAAAAATTCCATTGCTTCACGACTTCCGGATTGACATGCGATTACTAATTCTGAATCATCATATTGGTTTAGTGTTTTGTTCATTGGTTCCTCAAATTTATTTTTTTATTATCGGGATCAAAAAAATTGATAGAAGTATATTATCATCCATTTAATAGTTTTTTAATATTGTCAACAGTATGGTTTTACAAACCGTAAGAAATCGGCCGAAAGTTCCCAGCCGGCCGAGGCCTGTAAAAATCATTTTTCTTTATGAAAGAATATTCTCTAGATGAGTGACGTTCTTATATTTAAGAATTAGTTAAAGAAATGAAGCTTTTTTAAACTTTTAATGGATTGTAGTTTTTTAAAAACACTTAACCCTTATATATTCTCTGGAATTATCTGAAATTGTAATAAAGGATTAACAATTTAGGGGATTTTTAAAGAATTATGTTATAGGTCTACCTCTTTTGTGGAATTACTAGTTTATAAGCTATTCCTAAATTTAATTAAGGAAGGTCAATAATATGAAGTTGGATGTTTTAGATAAAGAAGATAGATTGTTTATAAAAATAGGAGGTCAGCTTTTATATAGTGAAGCAGACCACTTTAAAGATGAAATTTTGCCCAAAATAGGTCAGCATAGCGTAGTTACTATGGACTGTGAAGATTTAGAGTTTATTGATAGTGCAGGGACCGGTGCAATAGTTAGGCTCTGGAAAGAGTGCAGGATGGTAGGTGCTGAACTTGAGTTAATTAGGGTAGTACCAGAGGTGCAAAAACTCCTACATATGACAAGACTACACCAATTGGCTAAGGTTAGAGGACTTGATGATGCTGCATAATCCTTATATAAGGATTTTTAAAAGCAAATAAATGTTAAATGAAGAAAAAAATCTCTCTTTAGGTTTTGCTGAATTAAGAGATGTTGACTCTTGTTTGAATGAAATTAAAAAACTTCAAAATCAAGTTGAAGAAGAAAGAAAGCTTGCTGAGAAAAAAGAAAAAATGATGGCAAGTAGCTTACAGGAAAGTAAGCAAATGTCAAATCACCTTCAACAGATAACTCAAGCGTTAACAAGAGAAAGAAAATTAGCGATAGAAAAATCAGAGAGAGAAAGACTTCTCTGGAAGTTAATTGAAAGAATAAACTCAACCTTTGATTTGGATCATATTTTACAAGCGACTGTTGATGAACTCGGACATTATTTTAAAGTAAATAGATGTGGAATTATTATTCCAAACTTTAAAACCAATAAAGATTTGGTTAGAGAATTTGCCATAGGGGAGTGGAAAAGATCTCAGGAAGTTTATTCTCAGGTGAGTCTTTCTGTTTTGTACAGAACTGTTACTAAAACTCTAAAACCATTAATTATTAACGATACTCTTACAAATGAACTAACCTCTGGACATTTAAGTGAGGATCTTAGATCAATTCTTCTTGTTCCATTACTTCAATATGATAATGAACTAGTTGGAGTCGTTTATTTACACCAGTGTAGAAAACAAAGGACTTGGTCAGAACATGAGTTATCAATGCTTCAGGCAGCAGCAGGACCAATAGCAACTGCAGTTGAAAAATCCAAACTTTTTAATAAAGCAAGAGCATGGGCATCAAGAGAAAAACTTTTAAATAGGTTGACTTCCAGAATTAGAGGTACTTTAAATATTAATGTCATCTTGGAAAGAACGGTTGTAGAGCTTGGTCAGGCATTAATGGCAAATAGATGCTTTATAAATATTATTGATCCGAAAACTTCAAGAGAAAAAATATCGCATTCATATTCTAGTAAAAATGTTAGCCAATTAGATGTTAAAAGTGATCAACCATTAGTAATAAATAAAATTTCAGAAAAGAATGCAGACTTTATCTCTATCCCAGATGTATATAAAGACCCAAGGCTAGTCAAACTAAACAATAAAGAAATAGAACAGATTTATAAAACAGGTGCCAGGGCGATTTTAGCTGTTCCAATTACATTTCATACAAAGCTTTTTGGATGGCTATGTTTTCATCAGTGTAATTCACCCAGAAATTGGTCTATTGAAGAAATCTCTTTCATACAATCTGCTGCAAGTCAGGTCGGTGTAGCGATAAATCAGGCTGAGATGGTCCAAGAATTAACGGAATATCAGACTAAAATTTCTAGAGAATTAAAACAAGCGGCTCAACTACAGTCAATCTTACTTAGTGGTGGTGCAGACACAAAGAAAAATCTTCCTATTGGAGTTTCCTATCATCCTCACCACAATGTTTCAGGGGATTTTTATTGGGTTTGCGAATTGGCTCCACATGTAATAGGAATACTGATAGGGGATGTTTCAGGGAAAGGACCTGCCGCGGCTCTTCTTACAGGATATATCATTGGAGAAATAAAAGGGCTTCTTGAAAATCCAGAAACAGCCTGGAACCCAAAAAAGTTTTTAACTGCGCTTGCAGATTCTATTTATGAACAGAATCAATATTCGGATTTTTATGCAACAGCCTGGTATGGCATCTATGATATCTTAGAAGGAAAGCTCATATGTAGTAATGCTGGTCATCCATCTCCATATATGATGAGAGGTGGTTCTATAGATAAAATTAAAGATGAACCTGGAGTTCCATTAGGTTTGCTATCTACAAAAGATGTAGGTGAATATGTGACAAAAGAATTTGAATTAAAAGCTGGTGATAGAATGATTATTTTTACAGATGGATTAACAGAACAAAGACAGCTAGAAGGAGATTTCTTGCCTGAAAGCTGGCTGAAAGAAGCTCTTACTAATCATTCAAAACATGCTATTGAAAACTTACCTGAAGACTTAATTAGAAAACTAAATATAGCTAGTAAAGCGGCTCCAGCAGATGATGATAGGTTGGTTGTGGCAGTGGAAATCCCTGATAGACAAGTAATTGAGTTTTATGATGATAAGCAAGACTATTTAAATGAAAGAGTGGAATATATAATTGATTCTGCTTTAAAGAATGGGTTACCACAGGCATTTACTGCAAACGTAAAACTAGGATTAATTGAGGCACTATATAATTCATTTAGACATGGACTAACTAAAGAAAATAGAGAAAAGAAAAATCCTGTAACTATAGCCTGGTGGGTAAAAGAAAATACTTTTTCATGTACGATTAAAGATCCTGGTCCAGGATTTGACTGGCAGTCTGCCCTTAGAAAGAAAAGTAAAATGAATGATGTTGATATACTTTCAGAAGGTGGAAGGGGACTTCCTTTACTAATGGAAATATTTACTAAGGTTACATGGAATCCTGCAGGAAATGAAGTTGGATTCATACTTAAGTGGTAAATCTTTAACACGTCATTGCGAGCGGGACATAGCAATCTTATAATATGTTACGTAAGCTAGATTGCTTCGTCAACCCTTTGGATTATATCTTTGTGCTAAATTATTTATGTGGATTTAAGTAATTTAAAAGATAAAAATATTCTTATTCTTGGTGCAGGAAAAACAGGAATAGCGACAGCAAGATTCTTAATAGATAAATCTAAATCTCTATTTTTAAGCGAAAGTAAAAGTCTTCCAGAAATATTTAGAAAAGAAATAGAATCTCTTGAGAAAAAAGGATTAAAAACAGAATTTGGTAAAAACTCAGAGGAATTTTTAAATAAAGCTGATTTAATAGTTGTTAGTCCTGGAATAAGTCCAAACTCTGATATCATAAAAAATTTAGTATTGAGAAATATTCCTTTAATTTCTGATGTTGAATTGGCTAGCTTCTATATAAAGAAACCAATAATTGGGATAACTGGTACAAATGGAAAAACTACAACAACATCTTTAATTACTCATATAATTAACATGTCTGGGAAAAAAGCAGTAGCTTGTGGAAATATAGGAAAACCATTAATTGAAGTATTAAATGATGGTCTTGATTTTGACTACTATGTTTTAGAGCTTAGTTCCTATCAACTTTATTACAGTTCTACTCTATCCTGTTTTGCTTCTGTTTTTACAAACTTTACTCCTGATCACTTAGATTGGCATGGAAGTCTTGAAAACTATTTTTTAGCGAAGAAAAAACTTTTTGATCAACAGGGTAAGAACTCCTATTCGGTGTTAAATTATTCAGATCCTTACTCAAGTAAGTTAAATGTTAAAAATAATAAGTTCTATTTTTCAAGTAATAAGAATCATGTACAAACTGCTCTAAAAACAAATAACTTTGCTTTTTTTGATGGAGAGACAATAAAACTAAATTTAGAAGGATCTATCCTGGATATTCTAAGCTATAAAGATTTAAAAATCCTTGGATTACATAATATTGAAAATGCTCTTGCTTCTCTTTCTGTAGCTAAAATTATAGGATTAAAAGATGAAGATGTTGCTAAAGGCTTAAAAACTTTTGAGGGAGTTGAGCATCGAATAGAGTTTGTCAGAAATATAAATGGAAAGTCTTTTTATAATGACTCTAAAGCTACAAATCCATCAGCTACTGTTAAGGCTATTGAAGCTTTTAGTCTTAATGAAGAAAAAAAAGTTACTCTCTTTTTGGGTGGAAGGGATAAAAATACAGATTTGTCAGAAATGATAGAGAAAATAAAAAAATATGTTTCAGAAGTTGTATTATTTGGAGAAGCAAAAGATCGCTTTAAAACAGAACTAGAATCC
This sequence comes from uncultured Gammaproteobacteria bacterium, assembly GCA_964602915.1. GTDB lineage: Bacteria > Cyanobacteriota > Vampirovibrionia > 2-02-FULL-35-15 > 2-02-FULL-35-15 > CAZRTB01. The sequence goes on from CAZRTB010000002.1 coordinate 368,187, forward strand.
AAAGGATTTCATAAATTAAAAATAGTAAAAGACTTAAATGAAGCTATAATTACATCTTTAGAATCTAAGAGTAATGTGATCTTATTTTCTCCAGCATGTGCTAGTTTTGATATGTTTAAAAATTATGAAGAAAGAGGAAAGATTTTTAAAGACATTGTTAGAAACCTTTAATAAGGTTGATATATTCTTTTTACAACTGACCTTGGCTCTGTGTATTATTGGACTTATTTTTGCATTTAGTAGTTCTATCCATGAATCGCATCGTTTGACTAATAGTTTCTGGTCATTGGGTGTTAAGCAGTTGATTGCTTTTGTGTTTGGATTTCTTTTACTGTGTTTCTTCTCACAATTTCCATTTAAAAATTTGATTACTGTTACCTGGCAATATGCATTTTTAATGTTGTTTCTAATGCTCGTTATGATATTTACTCCACTTGGAGTAGAAAGTGGTGGATCTAGGAGATGGATAGATGTCGGGATTTTTCAGATACAGCCTGCAGAGATGACAAAGCTCGCTGTCCTTCTACTTTTAGCTAAGTTTTTAACTTCATATAAATGGTATGAATATAAAAAATTTACTTATCTAGGCTTTAGTCTAGTTTTAATTATGATTATTTTAAAACAGCCAGATTTAGGATCAGCATTTATTTTAGGATTATTAGTGCTTCTACTTCTTTTTTTATTTGGTTTTCCAATTTGGATTTTATTGCCATCTATAAGTTTGGCAATGACAGGAATATATGTAAAAGTTCTTTCTACTCCATATCAAATGAATAGAATTAACTATTGGCTTAAACCTGAATTAGATCCAAGAGGACAAGGTTATAATTTAATTCAAGCAAAATATGCATTTGGACTTGGTGGACTTTTTGGTTCTGGGTTTGGAAATTCTATTCAGAAAGAGGCAGGACATTTACCCATTCCACATGCAGATTTTATTTTTGCAGTGATATCAGAAGAGATAGGATTTTTAGGTGCTACAGCTATTCTACTAATTTATCTTGTATGGATTATACGAGGTATTAATCAGGTAAATAAGATTCAAGATAAATATGGAAGAATCTTAGGAATGGGAATTGTGTTTTTAATAGCTTTTCAAGCAGTAATTAATTTAGCTGTAGCATCAGGATTAATGCCTGTTACAGGAGTAACCCTTCCATTCTTTAGCTGTGGTGGTACATCTCTTATTGTTACACTTGCTATGATTGGTATCTTGTTTAATATATTGAGCTCAAGACAATCTTTCGAAAAATCATCATCTTGAATCGAATGTGAAGGCTAGCTCTCAAAGTAATATAAAAAACTTATACAGATCTGTCAGCAGGTTTAGGTGCAATAGCAAATAAAACTTCAGCTTCTGCCGCTAACTGATCGTCTACCCTGGCTTCCGCTTTAAATTTTCCAATAGGTCCTTTAAGTTTTAAGAGTTCTACCTGAAGGATTAGCTTATCACCTGGAATTACAGGCTTTTTAAATCTTACGCCATCAATTCCTGCAAAAAGACCAATCATTCCTTTATATTCTTCCTTAATAAGCATAGCCACACAGCCTAACTGGGCTAATGCTTCTATAATCAAAACTCCTGGCATTATAGGGTTTCCAGGGAAATGACCTTGAAAGAAGGGTTCATTTGAAGTTATATTTTTATAACCAATAGCTTTTATACCAGGATCTAAATATGTAATCCTATCAACCAATAGAAAAGGATACCTGTGAGGTATAATTTCTCTGATTCTATTTACGTCTATTATTGTTTCCATAGTTTGTGTACTCATAGATTTAGTATATTATCACAATAGTTCTAAAAGATGTGACACAAATATATTTATACAAGCGTCTTTCTTTACTTTATAGGGTATAAAAAATAACATGCATTTAGGCGAAGGCTCAGAAATTATTATTTCAGCAATTACATCAAATGTAGTTGCTCAGTTATATAAGTTTTTTGCTTATTTATATGTTCATAGACAATTTAATTTTAAAAGACTTTTTCAAACAGGGGGAATGCCTTCTAGCCATAGCTCTTTTATGATGGGCATGGCTACAAGTTCTGGTTTAATTAAAGGTTTTGATTCTGCTGAATTTGCGATAGCAATTACTATTTCTTTCGTAGTTATGTATGATGCCGCAGGTCTTAGAAGAGCAGTAGGAAAACAGGCTTCGGTTTTAAATCAGATTTTAAGTGAAATATTTTCTGAGCATCCTCACTTAAGCTCGCAGAAATTTAGAGAACTTCTTGGTCATACACCAGTGGAAGTTTTAGTAGGTGCTGGACTTGGTACTGCTTTAGCTGTTTTAATTCACTGGTGGTAACACTGTAAGTTTTTAAACTAATTAGCAATAAGATTTTCTATCTTAGCTCCATCGCTAGCTACACTTAAAATTCTTGGAGTACTTTTCACTTTAAATTCAGACCATTTTTCCTGCATTGATTTGGAAACTATTTCTGCCTTTTCTTTTCCTACTACAAATGCTGAAAGAGTAGGTCCAGCACCTGAGAGCGTCGCTCCACATGCGCCTTTCTCAATAGCAGTATTTAAAACTGCTTCCATTCCTGGAATTAAGTCTTTTCTATAAGGCTGGTGAAGTCTATCCTGAAATCCTATTTTTAAACCATCAAAGTCTTTATTTAGAAGACAAGACAGTAAATATGCTGTTCTGCTTACATTGAATGTAGCATCTCCATATGTAATGCTAGCAGGAAGAAGCTCTCTGGAAATTCTGGTGGGGAGTTCAAAATCTGGAGTAATAACTATGATTAGTAATTCTTTTGGCCATGGGAACTGGCTTACAAAAACTTTATCATCTGAAGAAACTGAAATAGTTAAACCGCCATAAATTGCAGCGGCACAGTTATCAGGATGCCCTTCAATTTTTGTAGCGAGACTTAAGATGTCTGATTTTTTTAAAGTATTTCCCATTAAGTGATTTGCGGCAAGAAGACCACTAACAACTGCGCTAGCGCTTGATCCCATTCCTGCAGACTGAGGAATATTGCAGTTTATATCCAGTTCAATACCTGGTGGAGTCTTTTTTAAAAATTTAAACCCTTCACAAAAAGATCTATAAACAAGATTTGTACTGTCTTCAGGTAAATTGTCTGAATTCTTTTGATTTATTTTTAAGCCATCTTTAGTAACCCTAAAAGTAAAATCATTATATAAATCTAGTGCTAAAGATAGTGTGTCAAATCCTGGTCCTAGATTTGCCGTAGATGCTGGTACGTGTACTTTAATTACTTCTGACATTTTTTATTTAGCAAGAAATTCTTGCTTCCTCTTTTCATTTTCAATATTTAAAATTGCATTGGCAATTTCTAAATCCTCTTCATATGTAATTTTAATATTTTTTTTGCTTCCTGATACAAGATTGACAGGGTTTCCTAAAAGCTCAATCATTTTTGCCTCATCAGTGACAATAACTTTTTCTTTTTGACTTTTTAATAAGTCATAAGCTTTTGCAAGTAGTTCATAACTAAATACTTGAGGGGTTTGGATCTGATATAGCTCTTCTCTTTGTAAGGTTTCAGATACATATAACTTGTCATTATTGGATATAGCTTTTTTTATAGTATCGACAGCTTTAATCGCTAATATCCCAGCGCCAGACTCTTCTGCTGTTCGAATACAATTTTTTAAGTCAGTCATTTCAAAAAAAGGTCTTCCTACGTCATGAATAATAACTAAATCAGGAATCTTTTCTAAAGCGTTAAATCCATTTAAGACAGAATCCTGCCTGAGTGGACCACCAGTTACAATTTTTATTTTTTCATCTGAGTATTCTTTTATAAGATTTTTTGTTTCTTTGATGTCATTAGAAACAATAACTATTTCCAATAAATTTTCTAATTGTAAGAATTTATCCAGGGAATAGAAAATAAGAGGTTTGTTTCCTAATTCTAAAAACAATTTAGATTTATTTAATCTAAGCCTTGTGGCATTACCAGCTGAGGCAATAATAATAGAGACTAAGGAACCGTTTTTATGATTTGATTTTACGAAACTCATCAAGCACCTTATTTAAAACAAGATCTTTTACTTCACCGAATGGTTTTTTTATATTTATACCAGCCGCTCTTTTATGTCCACCACCACCTAGTGACATAGCAATTTTACTTACATCAAAGTCAGTATTTGACCTGAGGCTAACTTTAGTTTCACCTTTATCTTCTCTTAGAAAAATACCTACTTTTACTCCTCTTGTTCTCATCATATAATCAGCAATGTCTTCAGTGTCTTCACCTGTAGCAAGAAACTCTTTCATGGTGTCCTGATTAACAAAAGTCCAAACGACTTCCCCATTTTCAATAATGTTTAAATTGTTTAATGCTGAGCCAAATACTTTTACGGACTTAAATGGTCTTTCCAGGAAAACTTTTCTATAGATTGTTTCATGTTCAGCACCTAGTTCTATAAGCTCAGATCCCCACTTTAAAGCAATAGAATTAGTGTTTGAATGTGCAAAGCAAGCAGTGTCTGTTAAAAGCGTAGTGTATAAAAGAGATGAAACTTCTTTCGAGATTTTTAAATTCATTTCATTAGCAAGCCAGTAAATTAATTGACCTGTACTTGTAGCGTCTGCTTCAATCCAGTTTATAGTGGCAAATTTTTCATTGGAAATATGATGATCTATGTTAATTGTTTTTTTTGAACTGTTCCATAAATCCTGTGCTCTACCAAGTCTTTTTACTGATCCACAATCCAAACTAAAAGCCAAATCATATTCTTTTTTTAATCCATCCTGATCAGGAGTTTTTACTAAATTTGTAAATGGAAGAAACTTATATACTTCTGGAACGGGGTCAGAGATAGCATGATCTACTTCATGTCCAAGCTCTTTTAAAATACTACCAATTGCTAACATGGAGCCAAGTGTGTCGCCATCAGGGTTTTGATGAGAAAGTGCAAGGCATTTTTTAGAAGGACCTTTTATCTCGGAAATAATTTTATTTAAGGTATCTTTATCTTTCATATTTTTATAACTTAGTTACATTTAAAGTACTAATCCTAATAATCGATTATACTCTAATTATGTCAGATAATGATCCAAATTGCATCTTCTGCAAGATAGTAAAAAAAGAAATACCATCTAAAGTTATTCATGATGATGAGCATTGTATTGCATTTAATGATATTAGCCCTGTAAGTCCTACACATATTTTGATTATTCCTAAAAAGCACTATAAGAGCTTACTTGAGCTTGAGGATAAAAATCTAATGGGACATTTACTTAGTACTGCTAAAGAAATTGCAAAGCAAAATAATTTAATCAATGGTTTTAGAACAATTATTAATACTGGTGAAAATGGTGGTCAAACCGTATTTCATTTACATGTACATGTTTTAGGTGGCAGGTTTCATAAATGGCCACCAGGATAGTGCAGGAAATAAGTGAATCAAGTATTTTTTTTACTTACTTTATGGCTAACAAAACTGTTAATTTCTCTAATTTCATTTTTTAGATTAGGACAGGCTTCAAATCTTCCAGGAAAGATTGCTTTAAAATTTAAAAAAGATATTCTTAGAGATTTTATTTTAAAAGAAGGATGTAAAGTAGTTTATGTAACAGGGACGAATGGAAAAAGTACAACTACTGGACTTTTAGTTAGTATTTTACGATCATCCTTTAAGACCGTTATTACTAATAGTGCAGGTGCGAATTTAAAAACCGGGATTATTTCAACATTATCAAAACATTCAAGTTTTTTAGGAAAGCTAAATGCGGATTTTTTAATCTTAGAAGCAGATGAAGCTACACTACCTATCGTAACAAGTGAATTTAAAAGTGATTATATATTAGTTACAAATTTCTTTAGAGATCAGCTCGACAGGTTTGGTGAGCTGGATACCACTGTAAAGCTTATAGAAAAGGGGATAGAGAATTCTGAGTCTGCTGTAATAATTTTAAATGCTGATGATCCAAGAGTTGCTTTTTTAAATATAGGCTCTAATCATAAAAAAATCTATTATGGAATTGGGTGTAAAGATTCAAAATATAGCTTTTCAGAAGAAAGTGCTAAAAACATTAGTTTGTGGATGCAGGATCCTGAAGAAGTATCAAATTGTCCAAAATGTGATTCTAAACTTTCATTTCAGAGGAAGTATCTTGCACATTTAGGAGAGTATAGCTGTAAAAATTGTAATTTAATTAGACCAGATTTAGATTTTATGGTTCCTGAAATTAAGACTGATAAGCTAAGCATATATTTCAATCTCATTGAATTAAAAAATAATTCACAAAAAACTAATTTCTTTCTTCCAATGATTGGGATTTTTAATTTATATAATGCAATTGCCTCTATTGCTCTTGCAAAAACATTATTAAATGTTACTCAGGTTCAAATTCAGAAAGGCTTTCAGTCTTATTCTACTATTTTTGGCAGAGGTGAAAAAATTTCGGTTAAAAATAAAACAGCCTGGGTTTATCTGATAAAAAATCCTACGGGTACAACAGAAGTTTTGAAAACTTTAAGTACTGTGCCTAATTCCCGATTTTTAATTGCAATAAATGATAATTATGCTGATGGAAGAGATGTTTCCTGGCTTTGGGATGCAGGATTCGAAGTACTGTCAAATTCTAAGAAAGAAATTTTTGTATCTGGACGTAGAGCTTATGATATGGCTTTAAGATTGAAATATGCAAATGTGAAAAATGATTTGATAAAAGCAAATGAAAAAATCTCTACTACAATTGATCAAGCCTTAAATAGTCTTTCAGATGAAGAGACGTTATATATATTACCAACTTACACTGTTCTCTTAGAAATGCAAAGGAAGAAAGTATGTAAGGGCACTTAGTAGATACCCCACATCCTTCTGTGTTAAAATGATTGTTTCGCTTAAAAAAGTTTAAGTAGTGTTTTATAAAGGGTATTTTAAATTTAATGTTCATATCTTATTTAATTAATGAGTTCTTAAATAGTCAGCTAGGCAAAAATGTAATTCCCAGACTAAAAGCTCAAAAAACACAAGAATTATATTTCCATGGATTAACTGATTCTGCAAAAGCATTCTTCCTTGTTTGTTTATTGAAATCTTTAAATAGACCGATCTTATATTTAGCATCTGATCAAAACTATGCACTTAGTCTTTATCATGAGTTAGTAAGTTTGCACCCTTTAGATATAAACTATTTCCCTTCACAAGAAGTCTCCCCATATGATCAGATTTCCAGTGATGCAGAAGTTGTATCTCATCAGTCAAAAACTATTTTAAGTTTGTCGTCTGGAAAACACCCTCTTATTATTTCTACTGCAAAAAGCTTAACTGAAAAAATCTGGAATAAAGAAGATTTTACATCGCATATTTTTAAAATAGATTTAAATACAAAAATATCACCAGATGAATTGGCTAAAAAACTGGTCCAGTTTGGATATAAAAAATCTGGCACCGCCTCTTCCCGTGGAGAGTTTAGTGTAAGAGGGGGTATCTTTGATATTTGCTCTATGGTCTCAGAGCCTGCTAGAGTCGAATTCTTTGGTGATGAAATAGAGTCTATTAGAACTTATTCTACTACTACTCAGAGATCTCAGGAAAACATTCAAAGTATTTTGATTACTCCAAGATATTATGTCGTTGATGTAGAGCAAAACCTAGAAAAAATAATTGGTTTAATTAAAGAATCTGCTGAAGGTAATAGTGATTTAAATGAAGTGTTAAATAAAGAGATTGAAGAAATTAAAACAGAGACGTATTCTGAATCGGTCGAATACTACTCTTCTTTAGTTAACCAGAAGTCTTCTTCATTATTTAACTACTTACCTCCTGAAACATTGATTTTGATTGACGAATATGAATCTAATTCAGTGGCTCTTGAGAGCTGGGACAAAAGAAATCTTGAGATAAAGTCAGAACTTGAAAAAAAGAATAAAATTATTCAACTAAACTCTACTCTTTTACATAGTCCGGGATTTGTGAGAGATTCGATAAAAAACTTTTCTAATTCATTTATTGAAAGATTTGAACTGCTTGATACAGTGTCATCAGCTTCGATAAACCTGGAATTTGAGCCAGCATTTAGATTTCATAATCAAATAGATAAATTTATTGAAACTTTAAAAGAGTGGACTTCCCTAGGAAACAAAATAATTATTTTTACTGATCAGCCTCAACGTGTTAAAGGTATTCTTAAAGAATGGAATATTCCATCAGTTTATACAGATGTTCTGACAGAAAAAGAGCTGACTGAGAATCATATATTTATTGCTAGAGAGGGAACTGTAAATGGTTTTAGGATAAACTCTGCAAAACTTATAGTTTTGACTGACCAGGAAATATTTGGTACGAAAAGAAAAGCAAATCTCCTGAAAAAAACCTCTAAGTCTGATAAGTATGATTTTTACTCTAATGTTCAGGATTTGAAACCAAATGATTTTGTCGTTCATATAAAACATGGTGTTGGAAAATATCGTGGATTAGTAAAAATGACTTTGGATAGTAGTGAGCGTGAATATCTTCTTGTAGAGTATGCAGGTGATGGAAAACTTTACTTGCCAGTTGATCAGATAAATCTTTTATATAGATATAGAGGGTCTGGCGATGTTGTACCAAAGCTTTCAAAGCTAGGTGGTGCTGACTGGGAACTTACTAAGAAAAAAGTTAAAAAAGCTGTTAAAAAAGTTGCAGAGGACTTACTTAATCTTTATACTGCAAGATCTAAAATGGAAGGTTATGCATTTAATCCAGACTCCCACTGGCAAATCCAAATGGAAGAAGCTTTTCCATATACTGAAACTCCTGATCAGTGGAAATCAATCTGTGAAGTTAAATCAGACATGGAATCAGTTAAACCTATGGATAGGCTTATCTGTGGAGATGTAGGTTTTGGAAAAACAGAAGTAGCTATTCGTGCAATTTTTAAAGCAGTTCTTTCTCATAAACAAGTTGCTGTCTTAGTTCCGACTACAATTCTTGCTCAACAGCATTTTAATGTTATTTCAGAAAGACTAGCGGCATATCCGGTAAAAATAGGATTATTAAGCAGATTTATCGGTCCGCGTGAGCAGAAAGATGTTGTTACTAGGCTGTCAATGGGTGAAGTAGATATAATAATTGGAACTCATAGACTTTTACAAAAAGATGTAGTCTTTAAAGATTTAGGACTTGTTGTTATAGATGAAGAACAAAGATTTGGTGTTATTCATAAAGAAAAATTAAAACAGCTTAGAGTGAGTGTTGATGTTATTACTTTAAGTGCTACTCCAATCCCAAGAACTCTTCATATGGCATTAAGTGGAGCAAGGGATATGTCCTTAATAAATACTCCACCAGCAAATAGGCTTCCTATTAAGACCTATGTTCAGGAATTTAAACCAACTATTGTGAAAAATGCTATTTTGCATGAACTTGAAAGAGGTGGGCAGGTTTATTTTGTTCATAATAGAATTGAAAGTATTTATAAAACTGCTTCATATGTTCAAGAACTTGTCCCGGAAGCAAAAATCTCAGTTGCACATGGACAGATGAATGAAAAAGAGCTTGAAAATGTAATGTTTGATTTCTCTTCCAAGGTTTTTAATGTACTTGTTTGTACCACTATTATTGAGTCTGGATTAGATATTCCTAACGTTAACACAATAGTCATTGATAATGCTGATCAGATGGGATTAGCACAGCTCTATCAATTAAGAGGTAGAGTCGGGAGATCAGATCTTCAGGCTTATGCTTATTGTCTATATCCTGAAGAGAGAGTTTTAACTGATACTGCAAAAAACAGACTTTCTGCTATAAAAGAATTTTCTACACTTGGTTCAGGATATCAAATAGCTTTAAGAGATATGGAAATAAGAGGGGTTGGAAATATCTTAGGTGCTGAACAACACGGACATATGATATCTGTTGGATTTGATTTATATTGCCAGCTTTTAAATGAAGCTGTTGATAAGTTAAGAGGTCTAGAAGTTAGTGATGTCGAGCTTGAAACAGTTGTTGATTTAAATATTAGTGCATATATACCAGCTACTTATGTAGACGATGAACATCAGAAGGTTATTGAATATAAGAGACTTGCTAAAGTAAAAAATAAGAGGGAATTGGAATTTATTAAGTCAGAATGGAAAGATAGGTTTGGTAATTTCCCTGAAGAAGTTGAGAATTTAATTAAAGTAGTAGAACTAAGATTGCTGGCTAATGAATCAGGTATTAGATATATTAAATCAGAAGGTGGTTTATCTTCAAATATAAGGATAGATATTAATTTGAGGTTAGATAAATGGCTTACATTCCAACAGAAACTACCTAAAAATTTAATTATAAGAACCTCATTTAAATCATCAGCAAGAGGTGGCAGTGAATCAACCTCCTATCTCTTAGTTAAAACAACAAATTTAAATATAGAACAACAACTCAATATGCTTTTTGAATTATTAAATTGCTTAAGGTCTCTTAATTTAAACGAAAAGATAGCGTAAAATAAGATTTTGCTTTAAAATATATTATCTGTAGAGGAAATAATTTTATGAAAAAGTTTTTCAGTATTATTTTGAGTTTAACTTTTATATTCTCTTTAAAAGTTTTTGCAGGAATTCCATATCAAGGGGATGAAATTATAGGCACTGTAAATGGTGACTACCTGTCTCAAAAGGAGTTTAATAGATTACTCAATGTTCAGAAGAAAACCTTCTCTAAAACTTATGATTTCGATCTTTTTTCTAAGTCTTCAAAAAATTCTAAAATAGCTACTAAGAGAGAAGAACAATTAAAAAAAGCTAAAAATGAAAAAGTTACTGTTTCACATGATGAATTTAGTACTGCATGGCAAAAAACCTTAGATGATTTTGGTGGTATTGAAAATATAGAGAAAAAAGGCAAGGAACACGGGTTATTAATAGTAGATGTTCAGAAGAAACTAGAAGATAATTTACTTCTTTCAAAATACTTTGAGAAGCATATAAAAGAAAAACTTTTAGTTTTAATGGTGGATGAGTTGCTTGTTTTACAGGAAGCAAAAATTAGGGGTTTAGAGGTTCCGGAGGAATTGATAGAGCAAAAACTTGATCTAATTAAAGAGAAAAAAGGTGGAGAATTAGCATTTAAAAAAGTTTTAATGGAAAATAATGCCACTATAGAAGAAGCTAGGGAAGAAATAAAAAACCAGTTTTTATATGAATTAGTTATAGAGTCTCTTCAAAAAGAACTGAAATCGAGTGATAAACAAAGAATTAAAGATTATTTTAATAGTAAAAAATTAAATTCAAGAATTGTTTTTTATGATCATAATGCAAATAAAGTTAATCCATTATCTGATAGCCAAGTTGTAAATAAAACTAAAAAAGAAATTAAAGCAAAACAGATCCAAGTCGTTGAAAATATTGATACTGCACCTACTCTAAAAGTAATTAACAAGTCAGAGCCTGACCGTGTAGCTTCGTTAAATGACCTTAAAAATAATGAAGAAACAAAAGCAGGAAAAGAATTACAAAAAGAAATAGTAAATGATATAGAAGAAGTTAAACCTGACATGACTGAAGCTAAAATCTCTGAAAGAGAAATAAAACTAGTAGAAAAAGAAACTAAAGCTAGAGAAAGGGAATCCCTTCTGGCTGAAAAGGAAGCTAAAGTTAAACAAAGAGAAGCGTTTCTAGCTCAAAAAGAAGCTGAAGAAAAGCTTGCTAAACTTGCTCAGGAAGAAGCTAAAGCTAGAGAAAGAGAATCTATCTTAGCTGACAAAGAAGCTAAGATTAAAGAAAAAGAAGCATTATTAGCTCAGAAAGAAGCTGAGGAAAAACAAGCTAAACTTGCTCAGGAAATAGCTAAAGCAAATGAAAAGCAAATAAAACAAGTTGAAATTGTTGATAAATCTAAAGAGAAAGAAGCAAAAATAGCAAAAACTAAAGAGAAACTAGAAATCTTAGCGAAGAAAGAAGCTGAGGAAAAACAAGCTAAACTTGCGAAGGAAACAGCTAAAGCAAATGAAAAACAAATAAAGCAAGCTGAGCTTCAAGCTAAATTAGAAGCTAAATCTCTAGAAAGAAAAGCTAGACTTGCTCAAAGAGCTGAAAAAGAAAACGAAAAGAAGCTAGCTAAAGAAAAAGAATCACAATTAAAACAGGCAAAATTAGCAGAAGAGCTTGCTAAAGAAAAGGAATTAAAGTTAGCGAAAGAAGATGCAGAAGTAAAAGAAAAGTTAGCTAAGCTTGCTGAGAAAGTAGCGAAGAAAGAGCAAAAAATTGCTAAAAACGAAAATAAAAAACTTCCAAAAATTAAGCTACCAGAAATAAAGATGCCTGATATGCAGTTTGCTGAAAACTTTGATAAGAAGCTTGAAGAAAAAAGAAAGAAAGATTTAAAACGTAAAATCGATAGATATGCTCATGAAAATAAAAAAGTTAGAGAAAAACTAGCAGGTATATCAAATCCCGTTCCTGGTAAGCCTTTAGAACCATCAGAAAGTGTTGATTTGAGAGAGTCAGCATCAACTCAGATTCCTTCTTCAAACTCATCTAATGTTACTTTAAGCCCGCAGGAAACTAATAAAACAGACCTCAGACCATTTTCTGAATCTGTAAATGATAGTTCTTTGAGAAGTAATATTGAAGGACAGAAATAGTTTAGGTAGTAGAGGATTTATGGACACTAAAAAAATAGTACTTTTATCTGGTGATGGAATTGGTCCAGAGGTTTCAGCAGAAGCAGAAAAACTGTTAAAACTGATTGAAAAAGATTTTAGTTATAAATTTGAAATAGAAAAAAAAGATTTTGGCGGATGTGCTATTGATAAGTGTGGAGTACCTCTCCCGGAAGATACTTTATCGGCTTGTAAAAAATCACAAGCAGTGTTACTTGCGGCTATTGGTGGTCCAAAATACGATAGCCTCCCTCGTGAAAAACGTCCTGAAACTGGACTCTTAGGATTAAGAGCAGGACTTCAAGCATTCGCTAATCTTAGACCAGCACTTGTTTTTGATCCTTTACTGGACAGTTCTTCCATTAAAAAAGATGTTCTATCTGGTACTGATTTAATTGTAATTCGTGAGCTTACTGGTGGTGTTTATTTTGGAAAACCAAAAGGTATTGAAGTTAGAAATGGTGAAAGAGTAGGCTTCAATAATATGATTTACTCTGAATCAGAAGTAAAAAGAATTGCCAAAGTAGCATTTGAAGTAGCAAGAAAAAGGAATAAAAAAGTTACTTCTATAGATAAAGCAAATGTTTTAGACGTTTCTCAGCTATGGAGAGATGTTGTTATTGAAGTCTCAAAATCTTATACTGATGTAACTCTTGAACATTTATATATTGATAATGCGGCAATGCAATTGATAAAAAATCCTAAACAATTTGATGTAATATTAGCGGAGAATTTATTTGGTGACATTCTCTCTGATGAAGCGGCTATGTTGACTGGTAGTATAGGAATGTTAGCTAGTGCTTCTCTTGGTGATGGTACATATCCTGCAATTTATGAACCTGTTCATGGGAGTGCACCAGATATAGCTGGTAAAAATTTAGCAAATCCTATTGCTATGCTTCTTTCAGTAGCAATGATGTTTAAATATAGTTTTAATGATGAGAAAGTTTATAATGTAATTAATTTATCTGTGAAAAGTGTTTTAGATAAAGGATTTCGGACAAAAGATATTTATCAGGAAGGTAAAACACTTTTAGGGACTAAAGAAATGGGCGAGGTTCTTTGCAAAGAATTTTTAACCATCAGTTCTAAACTTTTAACTGCTGGGAAATAAAAAGGACTTGTCTAACTATTTTATGTAGTTTGCAAGTTCAGGATAAATCTTCTCTACATCTTTCAATGCTTTTTCTAGATTTGATGAATCTGGGTTAGTATAAAGAATGTCAAAGTAATTTCTTAATGCAGATCTGAGATCATGATGAAAATCTTCTTTAGATATAGATGAAGCCTTCTTCGTTAAATATCTATTCCAAATACGTTTAATAGGGAAGTTAAACATATTATTACCCTCTGTTTCTATATGGTATTGACTGTATAGTTATATTGTACTAAAATAGGTATTAACTTTCAAGTCTTAAGTTAAAAACAGTTGAGAAAAATTCTACTCAGGATTTTTTTGTCCAATTTTTGGTTCAGTACCATTTAAAAGTCTTTTTATATTATCTCTATGTCTAAAACCAATAATATAAACAGTGGCAAGAATACAAAAAAGTATATAAGCAAATGGTTTGTGAAATAAATAAAAAACTATTGGTGAAATTGGAATGGATACTATCGATCCCATAGATGAATATTTAGAAATGTAGACTGCTAAAACCCAAATTGAAAAGCAAATTAAAGCTGGTTGCCAACCAAATGCAATCACAACTCCAAAGCTGGTAGCAGAAGATTTTCCACCTTTAAAACCTAAGAAAACAGATTTACTATGACCAATTAAACACATTACTCCTACAAACATCACTGTGTATGCGCAAGGTTGAAATCTTGAGCAGAGATAAGCAGGGAGGAAGCCTTTAAAAATATCTATTAAAAAAGTAGCTATTGCTGGACCTTTCCCAAGATTTCTTAAGACATTTGTGGCACCAGTACTTCCACTACCAATTTTAGTGAGGTCTATACCTTTTAATCTTCCAATTAAATATCCTGAAGGTATAGAACCGGATAAATACCCAATAATTAACCAAAACAATAATATATTGAAGTCCATAAGTTATTATTTTATATGATGTCACAAAATATCACATATAAAGACAGTGGAGTTGATATATCAGCAGGAAATAAAGCTGTTGACTATATTAAACCCCTTGCAAAAAGCACCTATAGAAAAGAAGTAATATCAGGAGTTGGTGGATTTAATGGACTATTTAGTATTCCAGAAGGTTATAAAGAACCTATTTTAGTAGCTAGTACAGATGGAGTTGGGACAAAATTAAAACTAGCCTTTAAATTAAATAATCACGAATCTATAGGAATTGATTTAGTTGCAATGTGTGTAAATGATCTTTTATGTTGTGGGGCAGAGCCGCTTTTTTTCCTTGACTATTTTGCTTGTGGAAAACTTTCACCTGAACAGGTTAGAGATGTAATAAAAGGAATTGCTGAGGGTTGCAAACAATCGAATTGTACTCTTTTAGGAGGAGAAACAGCAGAACTTCCAGGATTTTATAAATCTGGAGAATATGATTTGGCTGGTTTTTCAGTAGGTGTAGTAGAGAAAAGTAAAATCATAAATGGAACAAAAATATCAGAAGGAGATATTTTAATCGGAGTTGAAAGCTCAGGACTTCATAGTAATGGATATAGTCTTGCACAAGTGATTTGTTTTGAAAAAAATAGTTGGAATGAGAGTTATAAGCATCCGGGATTAGAAAAATCCATTGGTGAAGAGCTTTTAAAACCTACACACCTATATGTGAAATTAATTAAATCTTTAAAAGAGAAATTTGAAATAAAAGGAATAGCAAATATTACGGGGGGTGGATTTACTGAAAACATTCCAAGAATCTTTCCTGATAATATTTCCTGTGAAATTGATTTGGGGTCATATGTAAGACCAAAAATATTTGAAATACTTGAAAAAGCTGGACCTGTTGACAGAGATGAAATGCTTAGAACTTTTAATAATGGTATAGGTATGGTTTTAGTTGTTAATGTTAAATATGAAAAAGAAATTATTAGCACTATAAAATCAAGTGGATATAAGAGTTATAACATTGGCGTTATAAAAAAAGACCTAGGACATGGAAAAGTAACATATAAAGGAGAGTTTAAAAATGCCTAAAGTTATGAAAAAGGTTGATATGCCACAAGTAGGTGATAAAGCGCCTGATTTTGATTCCTTTGACCAAGATGGAAAAAAAATTACACTAAAAGAATTTAAAGGAAAAACAGTTGTGCTTTATTTTTATCCAAAGGATAATACTCCCGGATGTACAAAAGAATCTTGTAGCTTAAGAGATAGGCATTCTACTTTTAAAAAGAAAGGCATTGTAGTTTTAGGTGTAAGTAAAGATAGTCAGAAGTCTCATCAAGGGTTTATTGAGAAATATGATCTTCCTTTTACATTAATTTCTGATACAGATAAAAAAGTCCAGGAAGTATATGGTGTCTGGCAGGAAAAAAATATGTATGGAAAAAAGGTAATGGGTACAGTAAGAACCACCTTTATTATTGGATCTGACCAAAAAATTGTTTATGTGTTTAATAAGGTTGATTGTGAAAATCATTCTGAAGAAGTTTTAGAGAAATTGGAAGAACTTGGATTGGTTTAAATTGAATAATTTAAACCAGTATATAAATAAGAACTGTAAGTCTTCTCCAATTAACCTGGAATCAGAATTCTCTTTTACATGCTCAAAGAAGTGTTGGGATACTTGTTGCTTAAAGCAAAATGTAGGAATGCTTCAACTGTCCGTGCACGATGTTTATAAACTTCTTTCAGCCAGAAAAGATAAATCTTTACTTGATTTAGTTGAAGTGAAAATAGATGAGGAGACTAATCTTCCTAAAGCATTTATAAAGTGGATGCCTGATGAAAAATGCCCAAATCTAAATGATGATGGTGGGTGTATGGTCTATGAAGACAGGCCGTTCCCCTGTAGGGTTTTTCCATTAGAATCCAGGATCTATATAAATGATGAGAATAAAGAAGCAAAAATCCAATATATGCTCAGAGAAAATATTTGTTTTGGCTTCATGAAAGAAGCTGAGCCTGAAAAGCAAACTCTGGAAAAATTTATAATGTCTGAAGACTTTGAAGATTATGAAAAATATGAGAAGGAAGAAGCTCTTTTTAGAGATGGTTTAAGAACCAGTTATGATCTAAAAAATATTTCAAAAGAAAAGATTCATCTGCTTGCTCAGGCTATGTATTGTCTAGGTGAAAAAATCCATCAGAGAAACAAGCAGTTTATGGATATCTTATCTGAGCAGTTAAATATTCCAAAAAGAATAAAAAGAATAGAAAGTTTTACTTCTTCTGAATTGACAGAGCTGTCTTTGAGAGAATTTGGACCAAGAATGGCTAAAAAGATTTTTAAATAGCAGAAGGACAAAGTTTATTTAACTTACAGATCTTACATTTTGGTTTTCTGGCATCACAGATTTTCCTTCCATGCCAGATTATCATATGACTAAAGTTTATCCATTCTTCTTTTGGGAGGAGTTTTATAAGGTCCTCTTCAATTTTTTTAGGATCTTTATTATTAGTTAAACCTAATTTTTGAGTTATTCTAGAAACATGAGTGTCTACTACGACACCTGTTGGGGTATTAAAAGCATTTCCCATCACACAATTTGCAGTTTTTCTTGCTACACCAGGTAATTCGAGCAGTTTTTCAAAGTCTTTAGGAACTCTTCCTTTATATCTTTCATTAATGATTTTGCATGCCCCAATAATATTTTTAGCTTTATTCCTATAAAAACCAGTAGAATAAATATCTTTTTCAAATTCTAATAAATCTGCACTTGCATAGTCTTTTGCACTCTTATATTTTTTAAAGAGACTGCTTGTTACTTTATTAACTCTCTTATCAGTGCACTGCGCACTAAGAATAGTAGCTATGAGTAGCTCAAGAGGATTTTTAAAGACCAATTCACATTCAGCTTTTGGGTAAAGCTTTTTTAAAATAGGAAGGATTTCTTTTATTATCCCTTTTTGTTTCACAAAATAATTATATCGATGTTAGTCATTTATAAATCGAGACTCGTGATTCTATTTAGTTAGTAATTCTTATGCGCTAGGTCCGCTAGCTGAATTTGCTCCGGTAGCCGCTCCTGCTTCATTAGATGAAGCTGAGTTTGCATCTTTAAGTGCTTTTGTACTATCTTTTTCTGATTCTGTATTTAATTCAACACTTCCATCACTATCTTTAGTATCGCCTGATACTGATTTAGCTTTCCCGCTATTTGAAGTGATAGACATTGCTCCTCTTGCTGCCATTAGTGCAGGTGATGAAGCCATTGCCATCGCTGCTGCTAGAGCTCCCATTTGACCTGCTGGTGCTGGTGGTGCTGTTGGTGCGCTTCCTTTTGCTCCGGCTGTTGTTGTACCACCTACTGCTGGTGCAGAAGCTGGAGCTCCTGAAACTGTAGCTGGTGCAGTTGCAATTATTGGGGCTGAAGGTGCTTGTGCTGAATTTGCTTGCGCTGACTGTCTGGCTGAATTAGCATTTGCTGAATTATTAGAAGAATTATTTGATTGAGCTGACTTAGCGGCTGTTAACTGAGCTAATTTGCTTGCTATATTTGTTTGTGTACCTACGCTCATATCTTTTTATCCAATTATATAAAGGTAATAATCTATAGAATTTGACCCCTTATAGGTATTAATTATAGAACAAAAGGATATAATATCAACATAGATATTAAAATAGGCTAAAACCTAAAGATTTTAATCAAATTTTAAAGCTTAAATATCTTTAATCTTTATAGCAGTATCCATTGCTGGATATCCCTTAGCTATCTAATTTTTTGATAATTAGCAATTATTTTGATAAAAAAGCATTAAATTGTACAGCTTTTTCTCTAATCTAAACTATCTATATTGGATTGAGGGGGTAATTATTTGGGAATAAACCTAACAGTTGGCACTATTAACTAAAAGGAGTAAATATCGTGTCCCTAGAAAATAACAATTACAACCCTGGAAAAGATATTGTGCAGATTTCAATTGCTCCAGACTTTTTAATAAAGTATAACCCTAGTAGAAAAAGAGTTTTACAACTTATTGCAAGTGGCTGGTCAAATGCATCAATTGCAGAAGATCTAAACTTCTCAACAAAAAACATTGAGTCAATTACTACAATGTTAATAAGGTTAGCAAAGATTCATGATGTTAATGGACATCTAAATCCTAGAGCACGCCTAGTTGGGAAATGCTACCATGCAAGGAAACTAAGATATTTACCTTCTCAAGAGTTACCAAATGAGTTACTTTCAGAAGATCAAACTGCTACTCTTTTATTAGTAGCTGGAGGACTTTCAAATAAAACAATTGGTAAGATTCTTGGAATATCTGAAAAGACTGTTGAAAGTAGACTAAACAATCTCTTTTTACAATTTGCTATTAATGCAAAAGCAAATAAAGTAATTAATCCAAGACTTAGATTAATTGCAGTTGCAAATGCAAGGCAAAATATAACTTTTGAAGCTTTTGAAGAAATCTGGCAAAGAACAAATAATGTTGATCTTGAACAGGTGGTAAATAATCCTCAAGAGTTAAAAGATGCTTTAATGAGATTAGCAGTGCACCTTGTAGAAGAAGCACCAAAACACAGAGACAATTCCCACAGACAGCAAATCTTGCTTGCTCAGGAAAAAGCGGCTCAAAACTTTGGCAATCCACTACATACACAGCCAAACCTTTATAATAAATTAAATCAAAATCCTCAACCAAATCAGGTACAAGGACAACAATTTAATCAAAATCAAGGTCAAAACCAACAATTCTTTAGACCACAACAATAAAGATTAGGTATAAAAGATTGAGATAGGAAGACAGATTTAAACGATCTGTCTTTTTTCTTTTTTAGTTCAAATCATTGAAAAAGAAAAATAAAATACTGGAAATTACTGAGCCTACTGTCTCTGCTCTATAAATCCTTTTTCCTAAGCTAACAGAGGTAAATCCTTTTGAAGTTGCTAACTTTGCTTCAGGTTCAGTGAAACCACCTTCAGGACCAATTAAAATCAGTACTTTTTGTACTTTATCCTGAATGCTATTTAAAACCTCTTTAATACCATTAGTTTGAGAACGTTCAAGACAGATTAATTTTAAATCATAGTTAGCAAGATTTACTTTGGTTAGCTCTTCAATAGACATTATATTTTGTACTTTAGGGATAAGTCCTCTCTCGGACTGTTCTGCTGAATCCCTAACAATTTTTTGGTATCTATCAATCCTTTTATCTAAGTCTCTAGAGTGTTCGTGCTCATCTAGTTTAATAATAGTTCTTTCTGTCGTAATCGGTATAAATTCATGAACACCAATCTCAGTATTCTTTTGTAATGAATAGTCAAATCTTGGTCCTTTAATTAAGGACTGGGCAATGGTTATTTTTAGCTGGGGTTCAGAATTTATAGACCTTCTGCTTAAAAGCCTGCATTGAATTCCTCTTGAAAAGAAAGAGTTAATCTGAGCATTATAAATAAGACCGTTTCCATCGAGAAGAATTATCTGGTCATTTTCTCTGAGTCTTAGTACTCTTGAAATTTTGTGAAAATAATCAGAATCTGAAATATTGGCTTTTTTTTCCTGCCAATTGATTTGATGGGGTTCTATGAAAAATCTGTAGACCATTGTTTTACTCAGGAAATGATTATACTATATTAGCTTTTCATGAAGCTATAAATGTTTTCTACTTGAGGAATTGAATCTTCATTATAAAAATTATTCATCCCAAAAATACTTAAAATTTCAGTAGCTTTTTTTATTTGTAAATCAGTAATGCCTTCTTTCCAGCTATTTGTAAGATCTTTACCAGTATTTATAGCGCTCCATTTTCTACTTACTGGTGAAGGTTTCTTTAGACTTTCATATATGGACTCATTAAAATCCTTTCCTAGAAATGAAAATAGCTTCTCAATCTCTTTGTCAGGAGTTTCACAGAAATTTTCATAGAATGTTAAAAGAATCTCTTCTTTTCTAAACTGTTTTAGAGGTACATAATTTTCAATACACCAAATGAAAATATTTTGTTCAAATTCATCTCCATTTAAATGTGCTTTTGTAATTTCTTTCTTAAATGGTTTAAGAAAATCCTCTATTAAATCTTCTTGTGAAAGATAGTCATTTAAATCTGTATGGAGTTTAAATTTGATCTGGGAAAGAGCTGTAGGGATAGGATGTCTCATTAGAATTATAATAGGAATTTCCGGGAAGTTGTTATTTATCCATTTGAGAAGAAAGTTTATTCTGATATCTTTAATAAGTCTTTTTTCTACATATATTTTTTTATTAAGACTATCAATCCAGGGATCTCTTATACTTCCTCTTAAGATTTTTGAAATAGCTTTGTAATAAACTTTGTCTTTGCTATCTTCACGAAGATATTTTCTATGTCCAAAAATCTCACTATGTTTAACTCTTCTTGGATGAAAGGGCTCGAACATATATCTATATTCGTTATCATAATTTATAATATCGGAAACCCATGTAGTTCCGCCTCTTCCAGTCCCAGAAAGGATTATAGAAGACCTGTAGTCATTATTATGGTCTATGCAAATAAATCTTTGAATTCTATTTTTTATCTTATCAAATATGCTCATTTGAATATACT
This sequence comes from uncultured Gammaproteobacteria bacterium, assembly GCA_964602915.1. GTDB lineage: Bacteria > Cyanobacteriota > Vampirovibrionia > 2-02-FULL-35-15 > 2-02-FULL-35-15 > CAZRTB01. Next base: position 389,369 of record CAZRTB010000002.1, read on the forward strand.
TTCTAAATCGTTGAGATCTGTAATCGGTGATTTGCAGGTTTGGTTTTGACAAATGTAGAACGTGACTTTGCCATCTTTTTTAATGTGATTGACTGTAAAAGGTGCAATTTTTGCTAAATCATTGTTTGAATTTAAAAGAACAATTTTGTTTGGGATATATTTCGATCTTATTTTATTTAAAGCAATGGCTAACTCTTTATCATCTTTGCTTGCTGAAACTACTATTTCATATGACTGTCCAAATAAATACTCTAAAACTGTCATGAACATTGAATGCGAGATAGGGGATTGCTTTATGTTTTTTGCAAATGTTTTAAGTGAATCATTCACAATGTCTTCGTATCTTTTATCTCCTGTTATTTTAAAAAGTTTTAAATAATTCATAATTGCTATAGAGTTTCCTGAAGGAACTGCTCCGTCATAGATCTCTTTCATTCTAACAATTAAATCTTTGTCATTTTCAGGAGTAAAATGGAAGCCACCATTTCTAGTATCATAAAATAACTCAATCATTTTTTCTGATATGGAAATAGCTTTTTGTAAAAACTCTACATCAAAACTAGACTCATATAATTCAATTAATCCCCAGGTTAGAAATGCATAATCATCTAGATTTCCCTTTATACCGGATTCTCCGTCTCTATATCTATGTAAAAGTTTTTCTTCTTTGTATAGGTTGGTAAAAATAAAACTTACTGCATTTTTAGCAATTTCTAAATAGTCTTTATCATTGAAAACCTGACTTGCTCTGGCAAATGCAGTGATCATTAAACCATTCCAGTCTGTTAAAATTTTATCGTCTTTATAGGGGTGAATCTTTTTTTCTCTAACTTCAAATAGATCCTTTCTGCATTTTTCAACAATCTTCTCTGCTTCATTTTTGTCTATGTTTTTAGAATTAACAAGTCCTGCTAATGTTTTTGTCGTATGTAAAATATTGCTTCCTGTTTTTTGCCTGGTAGCTTCTTCGATATAGTTTCCTTCTGGTCTAATATTAAAAGCTTTTATAAATAAATCAGCATTTTCTTTTAAATGTTCTTTAATCTCACTTTCAGTCCATACATAGAATTTCCCTTCTTCTCCTTCACTATCAGCATCTTCTGCAGAGTAAAATCCTCCACGTTCATCCGTCATATCTCTTGAGACATAGGTTAAAATCTCTTTGGCAGTTTTTGCATACTCTTCATTTTTAGTTAGCTGATATGTTTCAGTGTAAGCTAATGCTAATAGTGCTTGGTCGTAAAGCATCTTTTCGAAGTGTGGTAATAACCAATGCTCATCAGTGGAATATCTGTGAAATCCAAATCCAACATGATCATAGACCCCACCTTCTCTCATATACTGTAATGTCTTTTCTACCATTTCAAGAGCAAATTTATCTTTAGTTCTTTCATAATATCTAAGAAGAAATAAAAATTTGTGTGGTGTTGGGAATTTAGGGGATCTTCCAAACCCGCCATTACTACTGTCAAAGTTTTGTTTTAATTGTTCAAATCCAGCTTCTAAAAAAGTTTCACTAACATCTTCTTTTTCTGTCTGGGTTTCAATAGAATTTAAAACTCCTAAAATCTCTTCAGACGAATCAATTACATCGTTAAATCTTGTTTTCCAAATCTCAGATATTTGTGGGAGTAAATCAATCATTCCTATGCGACCATGCCTGCTGTTTTTAGGAAAGTAAGTACCAGCAAAAAATGGTTTTTTATCAGGTTTCATAATTATAGTTAAAGGCCACCCCCCACTTCCTGTCATTATCTGGCATACAGTCATGTAGACCTGATCAATATCAGGTCTTTCTTCTCTATCTACTTTAATAGATATAAAGTTTTCATTTAAAAGTTTTGCAACTTCCTCATCTTCAAAAGACTCATGCTCCATTACATGACACCAATGGCAGGTAGAATAGCCGATAGAAAGAAAAATTGGTTTATTTTCATTTTTTGCTTTTTCAAAAGTTTTATCATTCCAAGGAAACCAATTCACTGGATTATAAGCATGCTGTAAAAGATAAGGACTTTTTTCATTAATTAAATTATTTGGAATTTTTAAATCTTTCATTTCTAACTAATTATAGTCTTCAAGGTCACAATTTGTGATCTTGGTAATTTTAATTATTATATGTCTAAACAGGTGCAAGTTTTGCTGTAAAGTGTCCTAAATATTCACTAGCTTCTATTAATTTTAACCCCTTTATTTCTTTTTTTCTTTTACTTAGATGTGCAAAAACTTCTATTACAAAATCAATATGGCTTTGAGTATAAACTCTGCGTGGAATAGCTAGTCTTAAAAGCTCCATTCTCGCAGGTTCAAAAGTATTCTTTTTTAGATCATATTTTCCAAACATTAAACTCCCTACTTCAACACCTCTAATTCCAGCTTCTAGGTAAAGCTCGCATGCCAGTGCTTGTCCAGGGAATTCGTTCTGCGGAATATGTGGAAGAAAATCTTTAGCATCAACATACACTGCATGTCCTCCAGGCGGCTGTATTATCGGGACTCCATGTTTTAAAAGTCCATCCCCTAGATAAGCAGTAGACTGAAGTCTGTATTTTAAATATTCTTCATCTAAAACCTCAGTTAATCCTTGTGCCATAGCTTCTAAATCTCTTCCAGCTAGACCTCCATATGTAGGGAATCCTTCTCCGAGGATTTCTATTTCTTTACATCTTTTAGCTAATTCTGAATCATTCATAGCTAAAAACCCACCGATATTTACAAGAGCATCTTTTTTAGCACTCATCATGCAACCATCTGCATAAGAAAAAAATTCTTTAGCTATTTCTCTCGGAGTTTTATCTGAATACCCTTCTTCTCTCAGTTTAATAAAATAAGCATTTTCAGCAAATCTGGCACAGTCAATAAAAAACGGGATTTTGTTTTTTTTACAAATACTACTGACTTCTTTAATGTTTTTCATTGAAACAGGTTGACCACCAAGTGAATTATTTGTAATGGTAATAATTATTATTACAATGTTTTCAGCACCTTTTTCAGAGATAGTTTTTGTAAGAGCATTAAGGTCAATATCTCCTTTAAATCTAGAGACTTTCTTAAAATCAAAAGCTTCACTTACGGGTAAATCAATAGCGGTTAATCCGCTGGCTTCTGAGTTTGCTTTTGTGGTATCGAAATGACTATTTGATATAGAGTATTTTCCTTTTTTTGAAATGACGTCAAACAAAATCCTTTCACCAGCTCTACCCTGATGCATAGGTAACACTTCTTTATACCCTGTTAAATCCTGAACAGCCTTTTCAAATCTAAAGAAACTTCTAGCACCTGCATAAGACTCATCGCCACGCATTATTCCAGCCCATTGTTCACTAGACATAGCACCGGTTCCAGAGTCTGTAAGTAAATCAATTAAAACTTTTTCAGCGGGAATATTAAAAAGATTATAACTAGCATTTTTAAGAATGCTTTTTCTTTCTTCAGGAGCTGTGAATCCTAGTGGTTCAACCGATTTAATTTTAAACGGTTCTATTATCGTATTCCAGTTTTGAGCCATGTGATTATTTTAGCAGTTAGCAGATGGTATGGCATGTTAAGTAAAATGAATCAATCTGTTAATGCATCGCGAAATGAGATTGCTTTAATTCTTCTAAAAGTCTCTATAAACATCTTTTCTATGTCTTATTCTAAAGATGGTTATTGTTTTTCTTTTCTCATCAACTTCATAAATTATTCTATAATCGCTAATTCTATATCTGTAGGAAATATCTCCTTTTAGTTTGATTACACCTTTTATTCTTGGATTAAAAGACAACAATTCAATTTTATTCAAAACAATTTTTGCTAACTTCGAGTCTAGTTTATACAATTCTTTTTCTGCTGATGCTTTGAAGTGAACTTCGTACTTAGGCATGTTTTTTTAAACGTTCTTTTATAAGTTTTAGCGATATGTTTTTTTCTTTTCTTCGTAATTCAATAGTTTTAAGATCATTTAAATCTTCTAAAATAGAAGTCCATTCTCTGAAAGGGATAATAACTTCTTTTTCATTGCCATTTTTATCGTAAGTATATTTAATTTTCTTATTCATACAAATATTATACCCAATAATTATAAAACAAGAAAACTCTTATAAGTCTAGCCATGAACTAATTATTACCTGGTGAATCTGATTGACCTCTTAGTCCTTGCTGAGCAGTAAATTCATTATATCCAGTTCTTCGACTAGCTCTCTCTGCCAAAATCTTAGAAGCAGTATTAACTAAGTCTTGTACTATTTTTCTAAGTTCAGCTTTAAATGAATCATCGATTCCGTTAGTAAAATATATACGGTCTCCTGAAATAGTTCCTGCACTAACGTCGTCAACCCTATTAAGTAGAACTACTAATTGATCTTCTATTTTAGGTATTATTGAAAATGTTAAATCTCCTCCCAGAGATGCTCCACCTGTATTTAGAAATGGAAGATTTATTTTTATAGATTTAACACCATATTCGGGTTCAGTATCCATGTCACCATTTTTAAGTTTGTTAATTACAGTTTCTACAATTTCATCTATTTGTTTATCAGAGATATCAATGCATATGTCAACTCTTTTTTTTATTTCAATTTCTTCAATTCGGCCATCTGGACCAAATACCTGTACCTTATCCCTTTTCATGGGAAGCCCTTGTCCTGGATTATTGCTCACATTCATAAGTGTCCTCACATCTTCACATATATAAACGAATTATTTATATAAATATTTGATTAATTAAATTTAATATTAGCTGAGAATTGACTTTAATAATAAAGTTAAGATTAAAAAAAACAGTTTTTAGTCTATAGATGAGTATATTTATCGAGACATTAAGAAAATAATTTTTCTGTAGAGTAATTGAAATGTTTTTATGGGGATAAAATGATTTTAAAAAGATTTTTAGTTTTTATTTTTCTGGTTAGTATTTTTAGCTTATGTGAAGTAGCCTTTGCTGGAGGTGATATAGGCGATAATTTCTGTGAGTCGAGCTGTAAATCAGTGGGATCAATACCAGAGTGTTGTGATGGGAAAACATTACTATGTCCACCAAAATATAGAGAGCGCTTAGCTTGTGATCCTTATCCTGGCAATCCTGATAAAATTCTTTCTAGGTGTGTCAGTACATCTGATGGTCACACTCAATATGCTCTTCCTGCATGTATTAATAGCAGGTTTTGTATAAGTGATAAATGCTCTAGTGTCTGTGATTCTAGTGTTGCTTATTTTGAGGTTTATACGACAACATGGCCCCATACTTTTATAATCAAACTAAATGATAAAAAGAAAATTGAAGAAGCTAGAAGAATTCTTACAGGAAATAATGAGCGTAAAGTTCATGTTCGTGGGAAAGTGGTAAAAGAACCAGCTCCTTATAATTCCCCCTGGAGTTATCATTTAGATCCTGAAACTATTGATTTCTTTGAATTTGCAGTAGAGGTTTGTGATGGATATTTCGCTTATGTGGAAGAATATCTAGATCTTGCTGGTGGTTCATTCCTTCCAGGGTTAATTTTCTGTCCTTGGGGTTCACAGATTTTAAGAGAAGTTACTTGTGGTTGTGGCTGTGACCGTATATCTGTTCCTCCTATTTTAAGATCAATAAATCCAAGTGTTGGGAAAATAGGTAATTCTGTGAAAATAACAGTTACTGGAATAAAACCTGAAGATCTATATAATTCAAATGTAAAAGTATATTTTGGATCTACAATTGCTCCGATAAATGGGGCTATGAGCCATTCTAATGGTAGAGATACAGAGCTCGATGTTTTTATCCCAAAAGGAACTGGCAGAACCGATGTAACAATCACTAACTTTAATGGTCAAAGATCTGTAAATCCCCTTAGATTTACCTATCAAAAATAAGTCTTTAAATTTTCTATTCCATTAACTATAATAATCCAGTAATGGAAAAAAGCATTATAAATAAATTAAAAATAGAATCAGCGTTAAAAAGTGACTGGGCTGATATTTTAACTCTTTTAAAAGAATCAAAAATGGATTTCTGGCTTGATAAAGACCAGGATCATAAGGATTTTTATAAAATTTTAGATCGAGATGAATTGATTTGTTCTTTTGCTTTGCTTACAGAAAAAAATGAAACAATCTTAAGACATTTTACTTTAAAGAAAAGTCTTCAGGGCAAAGGATATGGAAAAGCACTAGCAAATAATCTCCTCCCTGATTTTCTAGCGAAAAATGGGATTAAAACAGTTTATTTACTCTGTGATAATAAAGAACCTTATGTCTCGTATAGGTTTTGGGTGAAGACAAGATTTACTGTTTTAGATAACTCTGCTGTAGTGCCAGAATTCTTTCAAAAGTATATGGATAAAGACTCTCGTGATAATCCAGACTATGTTCCTGCAAGATATTCTTTTTGTTTGAAGTTAAGTTAAAGTTACTTTTATTTTTTTTGCTATAATTTAATTCTTAAAATGACAGATACAGTTTTAAAAATTGAAAAAGCTTGTGGTGAAGACTGGCAAGATATTCTAGAATTACTTGAATCTGCTGGTTTGAGGGCTTATTTCTCTGGTGTTGAAACACACCATAATTTTTACGTTGTATATGAAGGATCTGATATCTTATGTACATTTGCTATTGATTCCAAGGGTGAAATTGGAATACTAAAGTCTTTTGCAGTTAGTAAAAAAGCTCAGGGTAAAGGAATAGGGAAAAAAGTAGCTAATTGTATGTTTGATATAGCAGAGGAATTTAAAATTAAAAAACTTTATGCTACTAGCTGGGAAGCTCCTGAATTTTGGAGAAAAACTATTTTTAATGAAATATCTGAAGAAGAAGGGAAAGATTCTTTCTATAAAGAATACTTGAATGATATAAAAACCAGATTCCCTGAATATACAGAAACAATGAAACACTTTCTGTTAGAAATTTAGTCTAAAAGATCATCGTTAGAATCTTTATGATCAGCCTTTAGAATGTAACCCACACCACGTACTGTGTGAATAAGTCTTCCTGGTCCTATCTCTTCTAATTTTGTTCTAAGGTATCTGACATAAACTTCGATTACGTTAGATTCACCAAGAAAGTTATAACCCCAGACTTTGTCAAATATAAATTCTCTTGTTAGTGCTTGTTCAGGATAAAGCATAAAAAGTCTTAAAAGTGCAAACTCTTTAGCTCTTAAATCAAGAACAGTTTCATTTCTTTTTGCTGTTCTTCCAAATTGATCAAGCCATAAATCTTTGTATTCAAGAATACCTTCCAGTGCTTGTGGTTTGCGTCTGATTATTGCTCTGATTCTAGCTAAAAGCTCTTCAGTTGCAAATGGTTTAGTAATAAAATCATCAGCACCACTATCTAAGCTATTTACCTTATCTGATAAAGCATCTTTTCCTGTTAAAACAATAACGGGTACATCATTTCCTTCAGATCTAATTCTTCTTGTTACTTCTAATCCATCCATTTCAGGAAGCATCCAGTCTAAAACAATTAAATCAGGTTTAAAATTTTCTACTTTTTCTAGGGCTTCTTTTCCTGTTTTAGCTATGTCTACCTGATAGCCTTCGTAGCTAAGCTCTAACTCTATCAACCTTGCGACTTGAGTCTCATCTTCTACAATTAAAACTTTTAAGGGCCTACCAATGATGGCCTTTAATTCTATTTTATCTTCTTCTAGTCCAGCTTTAGGAGTCATATCCCACCCAACCTTAAATTTTTTAATCTTTCATATCTTAATTATTCTTGAACCTTAATTAATTTTAATCTTTGGAACTTAAAAGATTAATTTCTAAGGGTTACTTACCTCAATGATTATAATTTTTCACAAACTATTTGGCTGATATATAAATATAGTAATAACCCAAAATGATACGTAAATGGTAGCAAAGACCTACTTTAAATTAGTTATATCAAGTAATTCATTTAATAAAAGATTATGGCTACCTACTAGGACTAGCACGATTTATAAAAAGTTAGAAATCATAAATGTTGATTTTTGTATTTGATTTTTACTGTTATCTGAAAGATATGGATATAACGTATACTGTTTAGAAGTGAGCATAAGTAATATTAAATTTGGTACAGATGGTTGGAGAGCTGTAATTGCTGAGGACTTTACCTTTGAAAATGTCGAAATAGTTACTTCTGCTTTATCAAAATATCTTAAAAAACATTATAAAGAAGATGTATACAAATATCCTCTATTAATAGGATATGATCCAAGATTTTTAGCAGATGAGTTTGCTAAAACTAGTGCAAAAGTTCTCATATCTGAGGGTATTAGTGTAAAAATCTCTAATTGTATAGTGCCAACCCCAACAATGGCATTTCATTCAGCTAAAGGTGAAAGTAAAACTCTTGGTTCTATTCAATTTACTGCTAGTCACAATCCTCCTAAATACTGTGGATTAAAATACATTACTGATTATGGTGGTCCAGCTCCTGAAGAAGTAACTAATGAAATAATGAAAAATATTGAGAGCAATTTACATCATTGTGAGAAAGCACAGAGTGCTGATGCGGCAATTTCAGGAATGAAAAGAAATAAAGGCTCTATTCAATATTTTGATCCAAAGCCTTTATATTTCTCTCATATAAAAACGCTAATAGATTTTGAATTAATTAAAAAAGCAAAACTGAAAATTGCTTATGACTCCTTGTATGGTGCTGGGAATGGCTATCTTGATTCTTTGTTAAAGCTGGCAGGATGTGAAGTATTTGTTCTTCATGATAAAAGAGATCCACTTTTTGGAGGTTTGCTACCAGAGCCAAGGGAAGAACATTTAACAGATTTAAAAAATGAAGTTATTCTAAGAAAATGTGATTTAGGATTAGGGACAGATGGTGATGCTGATAGACTCGGTGCTATTGATAGTAGTGGGGATTTTTATCTTCCTAATAAAATTGCTTCAATGCTACTTAGGCATTTAGTGAAAAATAAAAAGTTGAAAGGAGATGTTGTTAGAACGCTTTCTACTACACACCTCTTAGATCATCTAGCAAAAAAATATAGTTTAAATGTAGTAGAAACAAAAGTTGGATACAAGTGGATCTGTAATGAGATGCTAAAAGGAGATGTTCTTATAGGGGCAGAAGAATCGGGTGGAATAAGTATAAAAAATCATGTCCCCGATAAGGATGCTGTTTTAACAGGAATGCTTTTAACTGAAATGCTTGCTTATGAAAAGAAATCTTTATCTGAGATTTATGAAGATACAGTTAAAGAAAGTGGATGGAGCTGTGTTCATGGAAGGTTTGATCTTCATACTAATGATATACAGAAAGATTATTTACTCTCTCATTTAACTGAAAATAAATACGGAAATTTAAATGTGGTTGGAAAAACAAAGCTGGAAGGCGTAAAGATATTATTAGAAGATGGTTCATGGTTTATGGCTAGGGCTAGTGGGACAGAACCCATGTCTAGAGTGTATTTTGAGGCTACATCTAAAGATGCTTTAGTTAAGATTATGGCTGATGTTAAAATTGTTGTAGACCAGGCCCTTTTATAATGAGATAAGAATCCCATGCCAAGAGTGAGTGTAATAATTCCTACTTATAATAGAGCAGACTATATCTGTGAAACAGTTGATAGTGTGTTGAATCAGACATACAAGGATTTTGAGATAGTAGTGATAGACGATGGTTCTACTGATAACACAAAAGAAAAACTAAGTATATTTGGTTCGAAGATAAAACTTATAAATCAAAAGAATTCAGAAAGAGCAGTATCCAGAAATAATGGAGTTAAAAACTCTACTGGTGAATATATCGCTTTTTTGGATTCAGATGATAAATGGAAAGAGAATAAATTAGAATTGCAGGTTAATTCTCTGGATCAAGATAAAAAAATTGTTCTATCTTATAGTCAGAGTCTTAGAATTGATGATAAATCAAATGAGATTAATTCAGCAAGCAGACAGCTTCAGGGTTACAATGGATTTTTATATGAAAAACTTTTAATAAGAAATATCATAGTGTCAGCTACACCACTCGTTAGGAGAGAGTCATTTGAAAAAATTGAAGGATTTAAATCAGAATATATTCCATATGAAGATTGGGAGTTTTGGATTAGGCTTTCACTTCAAGGAGAGTTTAGTTATATAAATGAACCGCTTGCATATTACAGACTTCATCCACTTCAGTCAGTAAAACTAACATCTGCAGAAAAAATTGAAAAAGTTACCACTTCACTTTTAGAAGACTCATTTAAACTTACAGATGTAAATCCTTCTATAAAAAATAAATCTTTAGGTATGGCTAATCTTAGATTTTGTTATTGGTATTTAATAGCGGGTGATATAGAGAAAGCTAGAGAGAAGATTTCAAAAGCTTTAGAGTACTATCCGAAATTCATTCTTGATCCAAGATATTATGGACTAATGACTATTTGTCTCTTTCCTTCATTGAATGGAAAAGGACCTTTTAAACTGAAAGCCTATCATTAAGATTCTTTATATAGCTCCAGACAAGCTGGAGCTTCTATATTCTTTTAAGTTATTCAATCTTTCCATAAGTATGCAACCCGCCGAAGTTAAACTGATTTACACCAAGATAGGTTAGATAAACCATTATTATTCCAACCAGTGAAACCATAGCAAGTGCTCTTCCTGATATTTTAGTGTTAATTCTTAGATGTAGATAAATAGCATAAATAAACCATGTAACTAAAGCCATTGTTTCTTTTGGGTCCCATTGCCATAATGCTCCCCATGCATGGTTCGCCCAGAGAGCTCCATTAATAATTCCTATCGTTAGTAGAGGAAATCCAAAAGTAACACATCTGTAAGTAATCTCATCAAAAAATCCAGCTCTGGGACTAACCTCTTTCATTACTGAATTAATTTTGATGCCACCGATTTCTTTTGAGACGTAACATGCTACGTCCTTACCAGGAATTTCTTTTGATTTATTTATAAATAAAACTTCGATCAGATAGCCAGCACTTGAAATCGCTCCGATTAGAAAAAGAGCATATGAAATTAGCAGTGGAGGGACATGAATAGTTCTCCAATAGCTCTGAAGAGCAGGAACCAATGGCGTAATATGTTTCTGACTAGGAGGTAACCAAGTAGCATATAGAAAAACAATTAGTAAAAATGCAGAAACTACCCAGCCTAAAGAATTGATTTTATACTTCCATTCTAAGAATAAATATGCTGAAATCACTGCCCATGCGAAAATTACAAGAGATTCGTATAAATTTGTGAGAGGGAAAAATTGAAGTGCAATTCCTCTAAATACCAGTGCTACTGTGAGTGAAATAAGTGAAATAAGAAGAGTTATTGTACCCAGTTTTTTTAGTACTTTTGCTCTGTTGTTTAGCCAGGTAAAAGCATAAATCCAAAAAGATATGAAAACTGAAATCCCTGAGATGTTAAAAAATAAGATTTCTTCCTGAGATATTTTCATTTTTCCATTAACTCTATTTTGATAAATTTGATAGGTCTGAAATTATATTTTCAAACTCTTCAAAAAACTTCCCTTTTGCTCTGTCTGCATTTCCGCCAATAATAATTTTATTATCATTTGAGTTAACTGTAACCCAGATCTGCTTTTTTGATCCGAAAGCTATAAATACACCTAAGATAATAAATAGAAACCCAGGATAAATAAGGAAGTTTCCAGGATTAGATTTAAACTGTAATCCGGTTAGAGTCTGTGTACCAAAGTATCCAATATTTATAGGTCCTAACTGAATTTTTTTGTCTTTTTCTATAGTGCCTAAAAGTTTTTGGAAATTATTATTGTTAAGTGATACAGAGTATATGTTTAATTTATCAACAATATTTTTTGATTGATCTTTTATATGTAAATCATTAACAACTAGCTTTAATCCAATGTCATTACTTATGGGAAGGATAGCTAATTCTTCTCCTCTAAATTTTTCTAAAGGGATAGTGATAGATTCATTATTAAAACTTATTTGAGCAAATCTACCCCAGTTACTTTGATAAATATCAAGTCCATTAAATTCAAGTGGATCATTTACGTGAATAGTTTTTCTTGCAACTTCTTTTTTATTTTGATCTAAGACTGAAAGATCGCTGTACCATTGTTTTGGTTCTCCAGTTTTATAATCTTCTCTCCAGGTCTTATTTACTTTTACAAGATAAGAAGGAACTCTTCCAAACCAGATAGGCATTTTACTGATGGGAGCAAGCCAATTCTCTTGTTCTACTGACATAACCTGTGTGGAGGTTTGACCAAGATCAGCAAGATAGAACCCTTCATTCTCAGAGATCTGAGTCATTCCATTAAATCCAGTTAAAATACTAATTGATGATCCGACTAGTAAAGTTAGAATTCCTACATGAGTAACTGATGCACCTAATCTATGCCAGGCGCCTTTTATAGCAATGATTGAATTATTATTAGTCCTAATTTTATAGTTTTTCTCTTTTAGTTTTTGATTAATAATATCTAGTTTTAAATCTTTTATCTCACAATTGATAGGCAGTTTTTTTATGCTTTCTTCCTTGAGTTCAGGAGGCCATTCAAAAGCTTTTTTTGCTCTTGGAAAAACTCTTCTTATACTTGCTATTGTTAGATTTAGCCCTAATGATGTTAGGAGAGCAAGATACCACCATGAGTGGAAGACATCAGTTAATCCAAGACTTTTAAGAAATAGATATTTTTCTTTTCCATATTTTTTTATTAATTCAAGAGCTCCAACCATAGGTTCTTCAGGAAGAATCGTTCCGATAAGCGTAGTAACAGCAATAAATACAAATAATGTTATAGCTAATCGAACTGAAGAAAACTCTTCAAGAAAGGCTTGTTTTAACTCTTCAAAATATTTTTTCACAGTACTAATGATAGCAATTGATATAATTTTTTTATTCGACAAAATCTAGAGTAGGGATTTTTTTAATTAAACCGTCTTTATAAGCTAATTCATAGAGCTTCTTTATAGCTAATTTTCCGTTAATTCCATAGTCTATCGTAAAATCATTAACATACATACTTACAAATTTGTCTACAAGATCTTTATTATGCTCTAATTCTCTGGCATATTTTAAAACACCAGGGACAACTGTAGGTTTATTTTCAATTCCATATTTTATACTTTGTTTAATTAGGGAATTTATTTCTTTCTTATCATTTTCATTTATATCTCTTCTAATTAAATTCCCGCCTAGAGGCACTGGAAGATTTGTTTTACCAAGCCACCATTCTCCCAGGTCAACAACCTTATTTAATCCATGTTTTAAGTATGAAAGTTGTCCTTCATGAATAATAAGACCAAATTTTGTTTTGCCACTTTTAACAGTTTCTATTATTTGATCAAAAGGAACAACAAGGGGTTTGAAATCTTTTAATAATAGTTTTAATAGTAGAAATGCTGTTGTTTTTTCACCTGGAACTGCTATAGTTTGACCTTTTAATAAAGATATTTCGTCGCCAGTAACTTTTTCATTGCTAATAACCATTGGTCCATAACCATTTCCTACTGAGCCACCACAGGATAAAAGCTGATATTTATCCTCTACATCAGGATATGCAAAAAATGATATAGCCTGAACATCATATTTTAAGACATTAGATTCTACATTTAAAGTCTGGATATCTTTGAGAATATGTTCAAATTTATATTCTGGATTTTTTACAATTCCTTCAGCTAATGCATAAAACATAAAGGCATCGTCAGCGTCAGGACTATGGGCTATTGTAAAACTCTTCACTTTAGTCTGTGTTTCTTGCAAAATCTTCTCTCCTATACAATTATTATTATTTTTATTCAATGGTGCTGGCACTTAATAATTAGTGATAAACATAAGCACTATGCCTAATTTTAAAACATATTTTACTTTTTGTAGTGAAAACATTTTTGAAAAGAAAGTATCCTTAAATAATAAATCTACGATAAAAACCCAAATTTATACAATAAGATTCAGTGCTTCCCTTAGGGGTAATTATAGAAACGTATGTTTGATGTTATCTCTAGGAATCTTTACATACACATTGATATATCATGTAAATTGTAACTATTATGTAGAGATAGCTCTCTATTTGAAGGGGTAACTTTAAGTACTTTTTCTATTTTGAGATGATTATTTTTATTAATGAGTGCCAGTACTTTACACCTCTTTAGAGTTCAAAAAATATTTGATTCTTGAGGGTAAGTATTAAGAGTACGTAGCTAGCACTGTGATGTTTTACTTTTTAATAAGTAATTAATAACTTTAATTTCTTACAAAAACTGTAAAATATTCGGCCAAATCTATTTATAAAGTGAAAATTAGACAAAATAATCAAAAATTAACTAAATACCAGGCAATCAGATCTTTGTTTGCTTTTGTAATGTCGTTTGCATATGCTTTTAATTCTTTTTTGCCAGTTTATTCAATTACTTCAAATGTTGATACTTACAAGAACAACTTAAACGATACAGAGATATCTTCAATCACGTATGCATTTAAAGACATTTTAAATTCTGATGTACCTAGTAACAATCAAATATATGACTTAGCAAGAACAATTAAATCAAATGGAAAAGAAATAAATCCAAGAACAGCTGTTGATTTTCTCCAGAATGAAGTTAAGTCAGATCTAGGATTAAAAACTTCTTTGATTAATAGTGTTATTAAAGACCACTTTGATACTGATATTTCAAAAGGAGAATCACTTACACTTGCAGACTCTCTTCTCAAGAATAATAACTCTTACTCAAGTATCCTTTCTGCTTTAAGCCAAAAAACAGAATCATCTGGAAGTGGAAATCAGCCTGTTGCATTGATTGCTCAAGAAGAAAAAGGAAAAGATTTTGCTGTTAAAACAGAAGATGGTCAAGAAGGTGAAAGTATCGGTGAGGATCCTGATGGAGTAAACAGTAATGATGAGAAAGTTTGCAATGTTACACAGCTCCAAATCTTAGATTTTTATAGAGCTTCTCCCCAAACACAAGTTTCAGTTCCTGATCCATTTTCTTCTGTAACATTTTCAAAATTAAGTGGTAATCAAACAAGATTTTCAGAAATTGACCATAGCTCAAAAAGCCAAAAAATATCATGGAGCTTACTGGGTTATCCAACCGTTTTTGGACTTACATATAATGCTAATGGAAAATTCATAAACATTACTACTTCTCCATCATCTATTCAAAATGTTATTGGGCTACCATCGGATGCTGTAAAATCAAAAGATATCGTTTTTGGTGGATTCTTACCTCATGCAAAATTTAGCAATCAGGGTGATGAGCTTTTTACTGTAGGTGGTGATCCAAGAGGAAATAATAATAAACCATATCTTTATACCTACTCCAGTACTGATTCTCAGGGGACTTTTACCCGTTCAATTGACTCCTTAAATAATCACTATACTGGATTTGCAAATGGGCTTGATGCTACACCAAATGGGTTCCTTCTACTCGGAGTAGAAAATGGTGAATTAACAGGTGCAAGTAAGACTGTTAATAAGACTCCAATTTTAATAAATAATGTAACTAAAATAAAAGACTTCACAAGAGCATATTCAAATTATTTTGAAGTAGATGACTCTGAAGTTAATCCTGCTGAATCATTTGCTGTCTCAGGATATATTTTGCCTGATACTGTTAAATATACAGATATTTTGTCAGTCTTACAAAAAAACACAAATAACAATCAACATGGACTTACTATCTTTTCAATAAATCCATCTGCTCAAGGTCAAAGCAACATAAGCATCAATGCTAAAACTGATCTTTGGGGCAATGATTTAGATCAATTATTAGGTACACAAAATGCAGTTATTGCAGGTTATAAAGTTAAAGAAGGATATTTGTATATTTCTTATGCTGTAAATAAAGGGGTAGACTTTAGAAGCTTCTATTTAGAAAATCAACCTAAAAATAAGAACTGGATAGATCCTACTACTGGACTTCCACCAAGTGCTTTTAATTATAAAGATGGGTTATTTGATACTAGGCTGGCAGTGTTTAAACTAGGTACTTCAGGAAATAGAATACAGCTTTCAAAAATTGCAAATATTTCAACAGTATTTGATGCCCCTGCATGTAGTGGTAAATCTTATGGTGTAAGTGGACCGATTGAAGTTACAAAAAGTGGATTAATTCTTGTTGCAGATAAAATATATTCAAACTCTATTAGAGCTTTTAGATTTGATCCTAGTAGTGTTGTTCAGCTTGTACCTGCAAGCTTACCTTCAGTAGTAAATTTAAACAATCAAAGAATCTTAGATACTGTCTCTCAAAGCAAATATAAACCAATAGGAAATGATTTCGCATTTTCTGCTTCAATATCAGATATAACATCTGATGCTACCTCAAAGCTATTATTTGTATCTATTCCTTATATAGAATCTGCAGAAAATGATCCTGGTAATATTCATGTTAATGGTTTTATCACTACAGTGTTTTTAGCAGATTCAAGTGAGAAATGTTCTTCAATTAGAAGCTCTGATAATTGTAGTTCTACAGATGATAAAGATAAGGATAAAGACAAAGATAAAGATAAGAACAAAGACAAAGAGCAAGGGAAAACAACTGCTTCAGATAAAGCCCCTAAAAAAATATTTAAGTTTTTAACTGGAGATTTCAGTGTAATTAATAAAAGCCAACCAACTGTAGAAGTTAAAATTCCAGTAAATGCATTAAACTTTAATCCACCTTCATTTAACAAAGGCTATCATACTGTTGATCTTGATGTTACTTCAGAAGTTCAAACTCCTCAGGATATAAAAGTCACAGCCGGAGCTAGAGGTGTAAATTTTGCATCGGTTTTACAGCTAAATCCTAATCAGTCTGGAGATTTAAATTATCCGCTTTTAAAAAGAGATGAGATTCCATTAACTGATAATGGTTCTGCTTCACAAAGAAGTGGGATTAGTACTTATGGAACTGCAACTACAATACTTCCAAATGCAAGTAAATTAGTAGCTCTTTCAACTGAAAATAAAATATATGCAGGAAGAGCAACAGAATCCTTAATAAGAACCAATGAAGATCTAACACCTGGAATAATTTCTTCAATTCCTCAAGCAACAGATAAATTCCTTGTTTTGAATACTCCACCAGATAATTCTATGGCTGAATCAAACAGCATAACTTACTATTCAATAAATAAAGAAGCAGATCCTGTAAGTATAAAAGATGCTTTAGGAAAAATAGATGAGCAAAGTGTTCTTATTCAATCTAAGGTTCCATATAATATTAAATATAAAACTAATAGTCTGGAAGTATCAAATTCAAGATCCAGTGAAAATTCAAATGAATTTCTTGGATTGACTTATTATTCCCATAACTTAAAATCAAAAGGAATTAAACAATTTTTTGATAATATTGTTTCTCAGGATCCAGGCTTTGCTGAGGGTAATGATAGTAATTTAAGTAACTTCTTAGGTACATTTCAAGGACTTAGTATCTTTGGAATTCCAAATGAGCAAAGTGCTACAGCTGAATCCCAGTCAGGCATTAGAAGATTTAGAAACTTTTACTTAAAAGATTTACCTTTTCAGTTAAAAGCGCCAACTGAAGCTATTAGTAGATTTATAGCAGGTGCTACATTGTTTCAAAATCCATCTACAAAAGAAGTTTATCTGGCTGTTTCATCTTATGATGCAAAACTTGCAGGGAAAACAGTAGTTCAGCCAAAACCAAAAGATTATAATACTGGAGTATATGCAAATGTAAAACCACCTGGGATAGTAACAAAAGGATTACTTCTAAATCTTGATGCTAATAGTGTAACGAGTGCAGGAAAAAATGCAAGAATCGCTTCGAAAGAAGGGATTGATAAATGGGATGATTTGACTGGTTCTGGAAAAAAAGGAACTATTAAAAACTTTAAGCCTAAAGTTGGATGGGTAGGAGATGGGACTCCTTCAAAACCATATGCGCTGAATTTTAATGGACAAAGTACGTTCATATCTTTAGGTAAAGGATCTTTAAATGAATTAGTTAAATCAAATTCTTATACTCTGGAAATCGTTTTTAATCTAGATTCAAAGAGGTCAGACTATGCATGCCTTCTTTCAAGAGGTCTTGATCAGAGAATATTAATAGATACAAATAACTATATTATAGTTAATACTTTTGATAAAGATACTACAAATACAAATATAAAAATCACACCAAATGAATGGCATGTTGTGGCTTTAGAAAAAGATGATAGTAATAATTCTAGACTTTTCCTTGATGGTAAGCTGGTATGGAGCGCACTTAAAGGAGATATTCCAGACAGATCTAAAAACGTTACTATTGGAGCTAGTCAAACTACAAATCCTTATTTATTCACAGGTCAAATCTCTGCTGTAAGAGTTTATAATACTGGACTTACAACTGAAGAAGTAAAACAAAACTATGAAACAGAGCAATTTAGATTTAATGAAATTGAAACAATAGTTGCTTTAAAAGAGATTGATCAGTCAAAAGCAAAAACTCAAGACGGTTCTAAGCCACCAGATTCTAAACTTTCTATAGACACACTACCAGATCAGTACATAGATGATAATAAAACATTCCCGCCTATTTTAATTCCACGAAAAAATCCAAATGGAAATGATCTTACCTTTGTAATTACTAAGATGGGTCCATTGTTACCATTTACTTCAGCAAATGCTAATGGAAATCCAGGTGAATCATATGTTAGTAATGATCCTAATGATCCTGCTGGATACTTCGCTACTAGTAATCAGCTAGATAGTTCTGTAGAAACGCTACCTCCATCTTCCTTTAACTATAAAATTACTCGTCCCCAATCATATTTCCAGCCTGAGAAAATAAGTGCTGATGAAGGTGTAATAAAGCTTGTCTCTTCTGAATCAGTAATAAATGACCCAAAATCTTCACTCTACTTTGATGGTGCTTATTTTTATTCTTCTGAACATTTAACTCCTGAAAAAATTATTAAAGTTCAGGCGGCTTGTACGGGACCTGGTCAGTGTGGAGCTTATGGATGTGATCTAGCTATGGGTACATGTTTTACTTCATGTGCAAGCAACTTTAATTGTAATAGCACTGCTAAGTGTTGTAGTAGTGCATGTGTAGTAGGAGATTGTTGTGTGATTACTGATTGTACTGTAAACAATGCATGTATAAACAACATGTGTACTGAGTGCTATCTTAATTCGTGTAGTTGTAGCGTCAATTCTGATTGTCCAAATAATTTTACATGTGTAAATGGAACGTGTAAGGTGACTAATGGGCAAAGCTGTATCGTTTCGGGAAATTGTGCATCTTCACATTGTTGTAGTAATAATATGTGTGAAGCTTGCTGTGCAGATGGTGATTGTACAAGTCCTTTAAAGTGTAGTACAACCTCACATACTTGTGTACAGTGTGTTGATAATAATCAATGTACAAATTATGCATGTGATATAGCAATGAATTCATGCTATACCTCATGTTCAACTGATAATGAGTGTCAGTCTGGAAATAAGTGTTGTGGTTCAGCATGTGTAGCAGGTCCTTGTTGTACTAATTCAGATTGTGGTACTTCTAGCATTTGTGTAAATAATGCAATGACTAATACAAATACTTGTACTGATTGTATGGGTGGAACATGTAGTTGTAGTAGTAATAGTAACTGTCCGACAAACTGGGTATGTGGT
>CAZRTB010000002.1:408950-419936 GCA_964602915.1 uncultured Gammaproteobacteria bacterium
CTGCTGATAGTGGATGTCAGGCTGGAAATAAATGCTGTAGTAATGCATGTGTAACAGGGACTTGTTGTATAAACACAGACTGTGGTCCTACTTCTCTGTGTTTAACAAATGCAATGGGAATAAAAGATTGTGATGATTGTATCGATGGATCATGTGCTTGCACTGTTAATGGTGATTGCCCTTCTGAATGGGTATGTGGAAGCAGTGGTAAATGTGGAAAAGCAAATGGGCAGGCATGTAATCCAACAAATGCTAATGAATGTAGCAGTAAGCATTGTTGTAATTTAACTTGTAAGGAATGTTGTGTAAATGCTGACTGTGGTGCTGGAAAAATTTGTAATGCAGGAATCTGTGAATCATCTTCTGCTACCTGGTGTTCTAATGATAGCGATTGTACAAATTATAAATGTAATACAGCTATAGGAGCATGTTTCCAGATGTGTTCTGCTGATTCTGAGTGTCAGACTGGAAATCTATGTTGTAATGGAGCTTGCTTAACTGGAAATTGTTGTACCGTCTCAAATTGTCCAAATTCCTCTGAAAGTATATGTGCAAATCATCTTTGTGATGATTGTATCGATGGATCATGTGCTTGCACTGTTAATGGTGATTGCCCTTCTGAATGGGTATGTGGAAGCAGTGGTAAATGTGGAAAAGCAAATGGGCAGGCATGTAATCCAACAAATGCTAATGAATGTAGCAGTAAGCATTGTTGCAGTTTAACTTGCAAAGAATGTTGTGTGGATGCTGACTGTGGTGCAGGAAAAACTTGTGATTCAGGAACCTGCATGTCTAGTACAGGTGCTGATGTTGGTGGTGCTTCTGGAAGTTCAGGTGGTAGCAATTCTGGTAGTTCTAGTAGTGGTACGACTGGTTCATCAGAAGAAGGTGGTGCTGGGGGAGCAGGTTGTATAGAATGTACTTCAAACTCTCAGTGTTCAGAAGGTCAAGATTGTGAAGGTGGATACTGTAGAGATCAAAATCTTAGTGTCTTATCAACTAATAGACAGAATCTTTCAGGTTCATCACTAAACTATTTTAATAATAGTTTCTGGTTATTTGGAGGAGATAGTACAACTGAGTCAAATAATGTTTATAAATCAAGTGATGCTATTTCATGGACTTTGCAAAATAGTCTTCCATATAATGTAAAAAATCATACTGTAGCAGAATTGAATAATAAACTATATTTAATTGGTGGAGAAGATACGACAGCAGGAATCTTTACCCCAAAAGATAATGTATATGAAACTACTGATGTAAATGCATGGACAATGAGAATTACTTTGCCAGATGCTGTGTCTAGGCATGCAAGTGTAGTATTTGATGGAAAAATATATGTAATAGGTGGAAAAACATTAGGAGGGGTATCAGATAAAGTCTACTCTTCTGCAGATGCTAGTACGTGGAATACTGCTACTAATTTACCTATAGAATTAAATTATCATAGTGCTGGAATATTTAACAATAAACTTTATATCTTTGGCGGGGAAACAGCAAATGGAAGTACAAGTAATAAAGTTTTTCGTACTAGTGATGGAACGAGCTGGCAGGAAGTAAATACTTTACCTGTAAATGTGAAAAAACACAAAACAGTAATTCATGGAGGAAGAGTTTGGCTCATAGGTGGAGAACTGTCGAATGGTTCAGCGAATAAAGATATTTACTACACAATAAATCCGGAAAATGTTGAATGGGTTAAACACTCTACTCTAAGTTCAGGTGTGGTTAACTTACCAGTAGTAGTTGCAAATAATAAAATATATGCACGAACTAATAATAGTGATTTATTGCTTTATCCGGATGATGATTGTGGAGTGAGAGATCTTGGTTGTGTGTCAGCTCCTGATTGTGGTACAGAGTTTCCTGTCTGTAGTAATGGAAAATGTGTACAGTGTGCATTAGGTGCAGAATGTACGTCAGATCAAACTTGTATAAATAATTTTTGTGATGGTGGTGTTCCTACTGTAAATGGTTGTGTGAAATGTGTATCAAATAATCAGTGCACTTCTGGTGCTGAGTGTGAAAGTGGATATTGCAGAAATCAGTCATTTGAAAGTATATCAGCTAGTAGGCAATTTTTAGCCAGCTCATCACTAAAATATTTTAATAACAACTTCTGGTTATTTGGAGGAGATAGTTCAACTGAATCAAATAATATTTATCAATCGATTGATGGTGTGATATGGAAACTGAAATCTTCTCTTCCATACAATGTAAAAAATCATACTGTAGAAGAATTAAACAATAAATTATATTTAATTGGTGGAGAAGATCCGACAGCAGGAATCTTCAATCCAAAAGATAATGTTTATGAAACAAGTGATTTGAGCTCCTGGACAATGAAAACCAGCTTGCCAGAATCTGTATCCAGACATGCAAGCGTAGTATTTAATGGAAAAATATATGTAATAGGTGGGAGAACTTTAGCAGGGGTAACAAATAAAGTTTATTCGTCTGCAGATGCTAGTACGTGGAATACTGTTGCTAATTTACCCATAGAATTAAATTATCATAGTGCTAAAGTGTTTAATAATAAGCTTTATGTTTTCGGTGGAGAAACAGCAAATGGAAGTGCAAGTAATAAAGTCTTCCGTACCAGTGATGGAACTAGCTGGCAAGAAACAAGTACCTTACCTGTAGGTGTTAAAAAACACAGAATAGCTGTTCATGGAGGAAGAGTATGGTTAATCGGTGGAGAACTGTCTGATGGAATGGGAAATAGAACTATTTACTATACAACAAATCCTGACAATGTATCATGGACAACACACTCTACTATAGCTAATGATGCTGTTAACCAAGCTGTGGAAGTAGCAAAAAACAGAATTTATTTAGCAAGTTCTTATAGCACATTACTGAGATATCCTAAAGATGACTGTGGAGTTAGAGAATTAACTTGCTTAACAAATAATGATTGTGGAGGAGAAAAACCTGTTTGTAGTAATGGTAAATGTGTACAGTGTGTAGCAGGTGCAGAATGTATATTAGGACAAACTTGTGTAAATAATGTATGTGAAGGTGGATCTTCTAATATAAGTGGTTGTGTACAGTGTAAGTCAGGTAGTGATTGTAATTTTTCAGAAGAATGTGAGGGTGGATATTGTAGAGAAAAATTATTTGATAGTATATCAGCAAATAGACAATATCTTACAGGTTCAAAACTAAGTTATTTTAATAATAAGTTTTGGTTGTTTGGAGGGGATAGTTCAACGGATTCAAATACTGTATATAGATCGAATGATGCTATTAACTGGATTCAGCAGGGTAGTCTTCCATACAATGTAAAGAATCATACTGTAGAAGAATTAAACAATAAATTATATTTAATTGGTGGAGAAGATCCGACAGCAGGAATCTTTAACCCAAGAGACAATGTATATGAAACTACTGAAGTAAATGCATGGACAATGAGAACTGGTTTGCCAGATGCTGTATCTAGGCATGCAAGTGTAGTGTTTAATGGAAGAATATATGTAATAGGTGGAAAAACATTAGAAGGGGTATCTGATAAAGTCTACTCAACAAGTGAATCAAATGTATGGAAGACAGAAGCAAGACTCCCTATAGAGTTAAATTATCATAGTGCACAAGTATTTAATAATAGAATCTATATTTTTGGTGGAGAAACAGTAAATGGAAGTACAAGTAATAAAGTGTTTTATACCAGTGATGGAGTGAATTGGTTAGAAGTAAATACTTTACCTATAAATGTCAAAAAACATAAGACAGTAATTCATGGCGGAAGAGTCTGGCTAATAGGTGGTGAACTATCAAATGGTTCAGCAAATAAAGACATTTACTATACTACAAATCCTGAAAATGCACTTTGGACAAAACAATCTACGATAAGTACTGATGCTATAAGCTCACCAGTGTTAGTAGTAAATGACAGGATATATGTAGGAGCCAGCAACAGCACACTCTTAAAATATCCAAAAAATGATTGTGGAGTAAGAGAGCTAACCTGTTCAAACAGTTCAAACTGCGCAGGAGATACTCCTGTTTGTAGTAATGGAAAATGTGTTAAATGTGCTGTGGCTGGTGACTGTTCTGGTGTACAAACCTGTGCAAATAATATCTGTAATGGAGGCACTCCTCTTATCAACGGTTGTTCATCTTGTATGGTTAATGAAAATTGTAATTCTACAACAGAGGATTGTATTAAAGGATACTGTAGGCTAAAAACATTTGAAGAATTGGCTATTAATAAGACGATCTATCAGGGTTCATCACTGGTTCATTTTAATAAAGACTTTTTATTACTTGGAGGAGACAGTTCAACTGAATCAAATAATATTTATCAATCGATTGATGGTGTGACATGGAAATTAAAATCTTCTCTTCCATACAATGTAAAGAATCATACTGTAGCAGAATTAAATAATAAATTATATTTGATTGGTGGAGAAGATCCGACAGCAGGAATCTTTAATCCAAAAGATAATGTTTATGAAACTACTGACGTAAATGCATGGACAATGAAATCTAGTTTGCCAGCTCAAATATCAAGACATGCAGGTGTAGTGTTTAATGGAAGGATCTATGTCATCGGTGGTGAAAGTCTTAGTGGATTACAAACAGCTGTCTACTCAACTACTGATGCCACTATTTGGGTTCCAGAATCACAGCTTCCAATACCATTGAAATATCATAGTGCAGAAGTCTTTAACGATAAGCTTTATGTCTTTGGTGGAGAAACTACTAGTGGAAGTGTAAGTAATAAGGTTTTTCGTACAAGTGATGGAATGAGCTGGCAAGAAGTAAGCACTCTTCCTGTAAATATTAGAAAACATAAAACTGTAGCATATGATGGAAAAGTTTGGCTTATTGGTGGTGAATCAGTTGGAATGGCAAATACTGATATTTACTACACTACAGATCCTGAGACTCAGCCGTGGATAAAACAGTCAAGCTCAAATCTAGCTTTGATTTCCTTTCCAATAACAGTAGCAAAAAACAGAATATATTCAGGTGTTATTACTATGAATTCTATTCTTAGATACCCTAAAGATGATTGCGGTGTGGGCTTTATGGCTGAAAATAACTGTGTCTCTTGTGCAATAGATTCAGATTGTGGGACTGGAAAAAAATGCTTAGAAGCTTATTGTACTTCTACTTTATGGAAAGAAATAGGAGTGGATATTCTCCCCGCTAATGTTCAGAACTCTGCAGTAGTTTCATTTAATGATAAATTGTGGATAATTGGTGGTCGTGATAATTCAGGAAATGCTTATAAAAAAGTATGGAACTCATCTGATAATGGTCTTACCTGGTCAGAAGTAGGAACGAATGCTCTTCCTTCCCCAAGAAGTGAACATAGCGCACTCGTTTTCAATGATAAAATTTATGTTTTGGGTGGAAGTAATGGAACTGTTATTTCATCTACTGATTGTATTAATTGGTCGCTTGGAGGAACGATTACTGGAAGTGCATTCTTTGTATTTAATAATAAGATTTGGGCATTTAATGGAAATCCTAGTGGTGGCTCACCAGTTAAAAGAAAAATTTATTATTCATCAGATGGAGTTGTCTGGAGTGAAGCAGGGATGGATGCTTTCCCTATAGAATTAGATGCACCAGCTATAACTGTTTATAATAATGAGATATGGGTAATTGGTGGTAATGCTGGTAACTATTCAAAGAAAGTATTTCATTCTATAAATGGAATTGACTGGATTGAAGCAGGAACTGATACTTTACCATTTGGAATAAGCAATAGTCGTGCAGAAGTACTTAAAGGAAAGATGTGGATTATTGGTGGAGTAGATCAAACAACATCATCTTTATACTCCAGTAATGGGATAAATTGGACAGCTGTTCCTAATGCTTTACCAACAGCATTTTATAATCATACTTCATGTGTACATAAAAATAGAATCTATATTTTAGCTCCTCCTTATGGAGATACTAGTAAAAAATTAATTGCTTTTCCTGGTGATAATACTGAAAACTGTGGTATTGAAGAAAGCTCAAGTGGTTCAACAAGTACAGGTGGAACTGCAGTAGGCGGCTCATGTATGGTGAATAGTGATTGTGCTGACGGTTGTTGTCTAAATATTTGTGAGATTCCTGGAATGTGTATGGGATCTAGTAGTACTAATGGATCTGATTGTGCAATGGGGTGTGGTTCATATGTATGTGATGCACCAGCAAACATGTGCTTTACTTCATGCTCAACTAATTCTCAATGTGCAACAAACTATCAATGTGTAGGAGATCAATGTTGCTTAAATGGTGATTGTGGTGGAGGTGGATCCACAAGTTCGACTAGTTCATCAGGGTCAACTAGTTCCACTGGTTCATCAAGCTCTACTAGTACTGGTGGGAATGAAAGCTCTAATAAGAAAATAGCAGTTGTAATAAATAATGGTGTTATTAGTTCTGGATTATCAGCCTATCTTGCAAGTTATGCATATGATACGGTAAGTTTGGGTAGTGCTATTGATCCTGATAAATATAAGCTTGTTATTTATGATGATAGTGGTGTTAGTTGGTTAACTGATAGTGCTGTTACGGCATTTAAAAGTGCTTATAGTAATGGAATCCCTATATATTTTACTGGAGATGATTTAGCAAATGTATTTGTTAATCTTAGCTCTGGAAAAGCGCTTGACTGGAAAAATCTAATTCACTTAAATCCAGCTACAAATAATTTTGGGGGAAATGGAATGCTTACTATTGTTGATTCTACTCATCCGATAATTAATGGTAATGGTGGTACAGTTACTAATAATATTAATATTTCTAGCGATCCGGATGCTACTACAGTGTCAGATAATGATGCAAAAGTAATAGGGAAGTCAGGTGTTGATGATGTTCTTATTGCTTATGAAGATCCAGAAACAGGAGTAAGGACTGTAACTCAAAATTTCTTAATAGGAAGTTCTGCTAGTCTTTTAGCTAACTCAGTAGATTGGTTACTAGCTTCTAGTAGTCAGACTGGTAGTGGCTCAAGTGGTTCAACAAGTACAGGTGGAACTGCAGTAGGCGGCTCATGTATGGTGAATAGTGATTGTGCTGACGGTTGTTGTCTAAATATTTGTGAGATTCCTGGAATGTGTATGGGATCTAGTAGTACTAATGGATCTGATTGTGCAATGGGGTGTGGTTCATATGTATGTGATGCACCAGCAAACATGTGCTTTACTTCATGCTCAACTAATTCTCAATGTGCAACAAACTATCAATGTGTAGGAGATCAATGTTGCTTAAATGGTGATTGTGGAGGAGGATCTACTAGTAACGGTGGTGCTGGAGCTGGCTCAACCAGTAACGGTGGTACTGGAGGAGGAGGTGAAAACCAAAACTGTGTTTCTTGTAGTATTGATGGAGATTGTAGTAGTGGTAAAAAATGTTTAGGAGATTATTGTAGATCTTCTTCTTGGAGTAAGATTGGAACTAATACTACTCCTAACGGTTATAGTGGATCAGTAGTATTCCCTGATAAAAATGATGGAGATAAAGAAAAGATCTGGATAGTTGGTGGAAGGTATTTTCCTACAGACTCATGGGGAAATCTAATGATTTCTAAAGATGTATACTACAGTGAAAATGGTTCTGACTGGAACACCTATATGAATGTTCTTCCAAAGGGAATCTATAATCAGTTTATTGTTAAATTTAAAAATGAAGTATATGTGATAGCATCTACTGATGCGAATGAAAATAATATTGTTTTCAAGTCTCCTGATGGAAAAAATAGCTGGCAAGAAATAGGAATGCTTCCTGTTCCTGATAATTTAACAGGATATTCTGTGGTTGTATTTAATGATGGAAGTGGAGAGAAGATCTGGGTTATTGGTGGAGACTATAGTACTCTTGACGCTATGGGTATGCCTGTAAATGCAAACTGGAGAAAAGTCCTTTATTCTTCAGATGGAGCTAACTGGAATGAATTGGTTTCATTACCCGCTACATTTAAGAGTCATTCTACAGTAGTAGCTGATAATAAAATATGGATTCTTGGTGGATATAAAAATGGAAATTGTTCTAAGAGTGTTTTTTATACTAGTGATGGAGTTAATTGGAATGAGTATTCAGATGTGTTAATTGATTCACTTGTCCATAATAATAATTCCGTAGCAGTTAACTATTCTGGAAATATTTGGCTTGTAGGTGGAGATCTCTGTACTAGCAGTTCTGCTTCTCAGCATGTTTATTTTTCACCAAATGGAATGAGCTGGACTAAAGTGGGTAATTCATTGCCTTATCAATGTAACACTCATTCAACAGTAGTATTTAAAAATAAAATAGTGGCTTTACCTCTTGGGTATGGAAGTGGTGTTGATGGTAGAACCCTGTCATTCCCTAACGACGGAACAGAGAGCTGTGGTGATGAATCAAGCTCTAGTGGTGGTTTTGCAGATGGTTCTGAGTGTACGAATAACGGTGAGTGCGAAAGTGGGACTTGTTGTGCTGTAGGTGCTGATAAAACTTGTGGTGAATGTTGTGCTGTAGCAATGGATTGTAATGCTGATAATTACTGTGATGTATCTATGAGTGAGTGTGTTGAGGGTACTAATTCATGCATGTCTGACTCTGATTGTTCAGGTGCTACTCCTTTCTGTAGTGAAGCTGGTTCTTGTGTAGCATGTAAATTAAATTCAAATTGCTCTAGTAGTACTCCTGTCTGCAAAGATGGTGTATGTGTGGGTTGTATGTTTGATTCTGACTGTTCAGGTACTAAGCCTATTTGTGATATTAGTTTGGGTTCATGTAAAGCATGTATGGCTAATTCAGAGTGTCACAGCAGTGCTCCGATATGTAAGAACGATGGTTCATGTATAGAGTGTACTGTTAATTCAGATTGCAAAGGCGGATTTACCTGTAACACTACTAAAAATACTTGTGAACAATCTGCTAGTAATAGTTGTATCTCATGTATGAATCATTCTGATTGTAGTGGTGGAAAGCTTTGTGCTAATGGATTTTGTGCAGATCCTGCATGGGAAGCACTAGGAAACACTATCGCTACTGAAAATCTACTTTCATTTAACAAAAAACTTTATAATATTAGATTCAATACTTATACCTCAGCAAATGGTACTAGCTGGATAAATCTAGGTGGTACTGGAATTACAGCAGGAAAAAGATCTGCTACTGTATTTAATGGAAAGATTTATGTCTGTGGTGGTGATATGATCGTAATATCATCTAATACAGGAAACTGGAATAACTGGACACTGAGATCTGCTCCATTTCTAGATAAATCCATATTAGTAAGTTATGGCGGAAAACTATTAGCATTCAGTGGGTTTAGTGGTTCAGATAATGGAGTTGTTGTTTCGGATAAAAAGATTTTCTCTTCTGTAGATGGAAAAACATGGACAGAAGTAGGAGCTATTCCTTCCGCTGTTCTTTTTATAGATAATGTTTTGGTTTATAATAATAAGCTTTATTTCTTTGGTGTAAATGAAACATCAGGTAATAATTGTGATATCTACTCGGGAGATATACAGAACCTGACATTTACTAAAATCGGTTCTGCTCCAGGAAATTTAACTGATACTGCAACTGTAGTTTATGATGGAAAGATTTGGCTTATTGGAGGAAAGAAAAATTCTGAGAATGGATACTCCAGAAAAGTCTACACTTCTACAGATGGAATTAACTGGACTGAATTCGGATCAAACATTTTAGATTTTGACGTATCTGGAAAGATTGCAGTTACAGTACATAAGAATAAAATTTTCTTAACTACTGACGGTTCGGTTTATTCTTTCCCTTCTATAGTAAATGATCCTTGTTATCCTGATTCTACAGGTTCATGTACTTCGAGTAGTGACTGTGGGGCTGGAAAAGTCTGTTGTGGTTCTATCTGTAAGAGTGGAAACTGTTGTAATGATCCAGAATGTATGGGTTATATATGTTTAAACAACACTTGTTTAACTTCATGTAGGAATTCAAATAGTTGTTTAGATTCATACTCTTGTGAAAATAGAAGTTGTGTAATCCCATCTTGTATGTGTGGTTCTTTAAATAAAGGGCAATCAAAATGTAACTCTGACAATGATAACTCATTTACTTATTGTGATAGTAATTGCAGATCACAAAATGTGCAGTGTAAAGATGAAGTTTGTGTTGATGATTCTTCTATAAATCAAGCCATATGTGCTCCATCAGGATCTGAAATAATTCAAGTTGAGTCATCACCTAGTCCAAGTTTAGCTCCAGAAGCAAGTCCAAGTCCAACTTCAACTCCTGCAGATCCAAACTTTAATCCTAACTTTATATCTGGTGTGCCAAAAGGTGGTTATCCAACTTCACTTACAGACTTAGGGATCTATTTTGACACTATGCTGGGTAAGTTTTCAGGTAGAACAAATAATGTAAGTGACAGATATAATAGCGCATTGTCAATTGTTCCAGTAAGTGTCTATGCTACTGATGGAGAACAAAAATCAAATGAAATTAAATTTAATTTTGTTGTTCGTACTAGTAACCATAACCCTACTCTGCTAAATCCTGGTGATAAAGTTTATAGAGTAGGCAAAACAATTTTATTCAAACTTCTTGGTGAAGATAGCGACAGTGATCCATTAACTTATTATATTAATCAATTACCTAAAGGACTTCAGTTAGATAAAAATACTGGTGTAATCTCTGGAACAATTGAAGATGTTTTAAATGGTTCAGACTCCATAGTGATTCCAGTTAAAGCATATGCATGGGATGGACATCCAGATGGATATACTGCTCTAGTAACATTTACAATTACTATTAAGCCACAAGAGAATGTATCGATTCGTAAAAGGTCTAAGTTTGAAACACTGTCTTTAATTAGTAAAGAGAAGAATGACAGAAGAATATTCATTGATGGTATTCCATATCTGGATAATAAGGATATAAGATTTATTCAATTTATTGATGGTGCAACGACAACGACTGGCGGTGCAAATACGACAACGACCGGCGGTGCGGCAGGAACAACAACAACTGGCGGAGCTGGTGGAACGACAACAACTGGCGGAGCTGGTGGAACGA